>NZ_JBVIPT010000006.1:0-84562 GCF_055577685.1 Streptomyces sp. NPDC033178 | reverse complement strand
CCGTTTAGGTGGAAGCACTGTAGGCGCGTCGCCTTTTGTCTTCTCCCCCCCCCCCCCCCCTCACCCCCCCCCCCCCCCCCCCCCCCCCCCCCCCTCCCCCGGCACCTCAAGACTTCCCTGCTCCGGGCCCACGGTCGATGGTGCTCGCACGGAACCCGGAGGTGGGGACAGCCACACCCCGGGCCCGTTCCGGGCGACCTCACCGCGCCCCCGCCCCGCCCGCCGAAAACCCTCACATCCGCGCCCCGGCCCCGCTGAGGGCAGCGTTCCCCGCGGGAAACAGTGGTGATGCGACCGGGTAACACCGGCACCGCACGCTGCGATACATGACCTCGAATACGCGTGTGGTGGTGATCGGCGCCGGCCTCGCGGGCGTACGGCTCGCCCGCAGGCTCGGAGAGCTCGGCATGTCCGCCGTGCTCGTCGGCGACGAGGAGCACACCCCGTACAACCGGGTCCTGCTCGCGGAGGTCCTGGCAGGGCGGTACGCCCCCGAGGTCATCGCGCTGCCGACGCCCGAGCGGCTGACCCGCGGCCGGGCGGTTCACATCGACCGCGCCGAGCGACTGGTGCATTTCGCCGACGGCTCGGTGATCGCATACGACACGCTGGTCCTGGCCACCGGTTCGAACCCGGTCCTTCCGCCCCTGCGAGGCCTGTTCGGTCCTGACCGGCACGAACTGCCCGAAGGCGTCCACGCGTTCCGCACGATGGACGACTGCCTGGGCCTGTCCAAGGCCGTACGGCCAGACACCCGGGCCGTCGTCATCGGCGGCGGACTGCTCGGTGTCTCGGCGGCCCGCGCGCTCGCCGAACGCGGTGCGCAGGTGGTGCTGGCCCAGCAGTCCGAGCGGCTGATGGAGCGTCAGCTCGACCCTTCCGCGTCCAAGTTGGTGCTGCGGCACCTCAAGGACCTCGGCGTCGAGGTGCACACCGAGTGCCGGGTGCGCGATGTGCGCTGTGTCGGCGGCGCGGTCCGCTCGGTCGAGCTGGCCGACGGGTACGCGCTCGACGCCGACCTGGTGGTACTGGCCTGCGGGGTGCACCCGCGGGTGGGCCTCGCCCAGGACGCGGGGCTCGCCGTGCACAAGGGCGTCATCGTCGACGACGAGCTGCGCACCTCCGACCCGCACATCCGGGCGATCGGCGACTGCGCCCAGCACGACGGAAACGTCTACGGTCTCGCCGCGCCCGCCCTCGAACAGGCGGATGTCCTGGCCGGGTTGCTGGCCACGGCGGACCCGGGTGCGGATTCGGGCGCCGACCCGGCCGGGGCCCCCGCGGGCTACACCGGCACCCGCGCCCTCACCCGTCTCACCCTCGCCTCCGGCACCCCTCTCGACCTCGCCGCCTTCGGGGAGCACACCCCGCTTCCCGGCGACGACGTCATCCAGCTCACCGACGCCACCCGCGGCACCTACCGCAAGGTCGTCGTCCGCGACGACCGCCTGGTCGGCGGGGTGCTCGTCGGCGAGCTCGGCACCGTCGGCGCGCTCGCCCGCGCCTGGGAGGGAGCAGAGCCGCTGCCCTCCGACGGCGGCCCTCTGCTCCACCTGCTCACCAACGATGGAGGCTCCTGAATGACCGCCACCCTGGGGGGCACCCCCACGATCGTGCTCGTCGGCCATGGCATGGTCGGCCAGCGCTTCCTCGAAGCGCTCGCCGAGCGCGGCCTGACCGCCACGCACCGCGTGGTCGTGCTGTGCGAGGAGCCACGCCCCGCGTACGACCGCGTGCAGCTGACCTCGTACTTCTCGGGGACCACGCCCGAGGAACTGTCCATGACGGACATGGAGTTCATCAAGGACCACGGGATCGAGCTGCACATCGGCGATCCGGCCGAGACGGTCGACCGGGACGCGAAGCGGGTAACGGCCCGCTCCGGCCTGACAGTCGACTACGACACCCTCGTCCTCGCCACCGGCTCGTACCCCTTCGTGCCGCCGGTCCCGAACAAGGACGCCGAGGGCTGCTTCGTCTACCGCACGATCGAGGACCTCCTCGCGATCGAGGAGTACGCGAAGTCGAGGGCGACGACCGGTGCCGTGGTCGGCGGCGGACTGCTCGGCCTGGAGGCGGCGGGCGCCCTCAAGGGGCTCGGACTCACCTCCCACATCGTGGAGTTCGCGCCGCGCCTGATGCCGGTGCAGGTCGACGACGGCGGTGGCGCGGCCCTGCTGCGCACCATCGAGGACATGGGCCTGAGCGTCCACACCGGTGTGGGCACCCAGGAGATCGTCACGGACGCCTCGGGCGCCGTGACCGGCATGAAGCTGTCCGACGGCTCCGAACTCGCCACCGACCTGGTGGTCTTCTCGGCCGGCGTCCGCCCCCGCGACCAGCTCGCCCGCGACTGCGGTCTGACGGTCGGCGAGCGCGGCGGCATCTCGGTCGACGAGCAGTGCCGGACCGTGAACGACCCGCACGTGTTCGCGATCGGCGAGTGCGCGCTCGCGGCGGACGGCCGGGTGTACGGCCTGGTCGCACCCGGCTACGAGCAGGCGGAGACGGCCGCCGCGACCATCGCCACGGACGAGGCGTCCTTCACCGGCGCCGACCTGTCCACCAAGCTGAAGCTGCTCGGCGTGGACGTGGCGTCCTTCGGCGACGCGCACGGCACGGCCGAGGACTGCCTCGACGTCGTCTACTCCGACTCCCGCTCCGGCACGTACAAGAAGCTGGTCATCGGCCGGAACGGCGAACTGCTCGGCGGCATCCTGGTCGGCGACGCGGAGGCGTACGGCACGCTGCGCGCGTTCACCGGTTCGGTCCCGCCGATCTCCCCGGAACAGCTCGTCCTCCCGGCCGGCGCCGGCGCGCCCGTCCAGCTCGGCCCGTCCGCGCTGCCGGACGAGGCGATCATCTGCTCCTGCCACAACGTCACCAAGGGCGCGATCCGCGGCGCGGTCACCGACCACCAGTGCACGACCGTGCCCGAGGTGAAGAAGTGCACCAAGGCCGGTACGGGCTGCGGCAGTTGCGTCAAGGTCCTCGGCCAGCTGGTCACCTCCGAACTGGAGGCGAGCGGCGTCGAGGTCGACAAGGGCCTGTGCGGCTGCTTCTCCCAGACCCGCGAGGAGCTGTACGAGATCGTCCTCGCCCTGCGCATCACCTCGTACCGGCAGCTCCTGGACCGGTACGGGCGTGAGGGCGCCCGGGACGGCGACGGCTGCGAGGTCTGCAAGCCCGCGGTCGGCTCGATCATCGCCTCGCTCGCGCCCACGATCGGCGCCGACGGCTATGTCCTGGACGGCGAGCAGGCCTCGCTCCAGGACACCAACGACCACTTCCTCGCCAACCTCCAGAAGAACGGCTCGTACTCGATCGTGCCGCGCATCCCCGGCGGCGAGATCACCCCCGAGAAGCTCATCGTGATCGGCGAGGTGGCCCGGGACTTCGGCCTCTACACGAAGATCACCGGAGGTCAGCGGATCGACATGTTCGGCGCGCGCGTCGAGCAACTGCCGCTGATCTGGGCCCGGTTGGTGGACGCGGGCTTCGAGTCCGGGCACGCGTACGGAAAGTCGCTGCGGACGGTCAAGTCGTGCGTCGGGCAGACCTGGTGCCGGTACGGCGTCCAGGACTCGGTACGCATGGCGATCGACCTGGAGCTGCGCTACCGGGGTCTGCGCTCCCCGCACAAGCTCAAGTCGGCGGTCTCCGGCTGCGCCCGCGAGTGCGCCGAGGCCCAGTCGAAGGACTTCGGGATCATCGCCACCGCGAACGGCTGGAACCTGTACGTCGGCGGCAACGGCGGCGCGACCCCGCGCCACGCCGACCTGCTCGCCCAGGACCTCTCGGACGCCGAACTGATCCGCCTGATCGACCGTTTCCTGATGTTCTACATCCGCACGGCCGACCGTCTTGAGCGCACCTCGACCTGGCTGGAGCGGATCCCGGGCGGCCTCGACCACATCCGCGAGGTGGTCGTGGAGGACTCGCTGGGCATCTGCGAGGAGCTGGAGTCGCTGATGACGGCGCATGTCGCGGCCTACCGCGACGAGTGGGCCGAGACCATCAACGACCCGGAGAAGCTCTCCCGCTTCGTCTCCTTCGTGAACGCGCCGGACACCCCCGACCCGGTCGTCGGCTTCGTCCCCGAGCGCGACCAGATCAAGCCCGACCTGCCGCTGCTGACCATCGGCACGCGCCCCCTGGAAGGAAGCGCCCAGCGATGACCCTCGCACCCGAGACGACCACGGCGACCGCCACCACGGTCCAACTCCAGCTGACGGACGGCTGGTTCACGGTCTGCGACCTGTCCATACTGATGCCCGGCCGCGGAGTGGCGGCGCTGCTCCCGGACGGCCACCAGGTCGCGCTCTTCCTGGACCGCACGGGCCGCATGTACGCGATCGACAACCGCGACCCGTTCTCCGGCGCGGCCGTCCTCTCCCGCGGGCTCACCGGCACCCACCAGGGCCGCCCGTTCGTGGCCTCGCCCCTCCTCAAGCAACGCTTCGACCTGGAGTCGGGCCAGTGCCTGGACGACGAGACGGTGAGGGTGGCCACGTACGAGGTGCGGACGCGGTAGGCGGTCGCCCTGGCACCGGTTCCGTCCCGCTCACCCCTGATCCGTCCGGCTCACACCGCATCCATCCTGCTCATGCCGGATCCATCCTGCTCATGCTGGATCCATCTAGGCCATGCCGAATTCATCTTGACCGATCGTTTCAGAAAGGCCTAAGCTGCGGGACGTGGCCAGGACCAAGGAGTTCGATCCGGACGCCGCGCTGCAGTCGGCCCTTGAGCTGTTCTGGCGGCGCGGCTACGAGGCGACGTCGATGGCGGACCTCGTCGAGCATCTCGGCATCGGGCGCGCCAGCATCTACGCGACCTTCGGCAACAAGCACGCGCTGTATCTGAAGGCGCTGGACCGGTACGGGGAGTCGCGCGATGCACTGATGCTGCGCGACTTGTCGCAGGCGGGGGCCGCGTTGCCCGCCGTACGGGCGCTGGTGCGGCGGTTCGCCGCCGAGGCCGCGGATGACGCCCGCCGGGCGGCGGGCTGTTTCGTCACCAACACGGCGGCCGAGCTGGCGCCTCACGATGCCGCGGCGGCACGGCGGGTCGAGCTCAGCTGGGACCACATCGAGACGCTGATGCACTCGGCGCTCGTGCGGGCGCAGGCACAGGGGGAGCTTGCGGAGGACCGGGACCCTCGGGCGTTGGCTCGCATGTTGCTGGTGTTGATGCAGGGGTTGCGGGTGGTCGGCAAGGCTTCGGCGGAGCCCGGTCGGGTTCGGGACGCGGCCGAGCAGGCTCTGACCTTGCTGGATTGAATTGATTCGATTCGGCCCGGATCGGTGTGGTGTGCGGGTGGCTGGGGGCTGGTCGCGCGGTTCCTCGCACCCCTAAAAGACTGCGCAGTTCCCCGTGCCCCTGAAGGGGCGCTGTTCGCTTGCCCTCATACTGAAACGATCGGTCTAGATAGGGGGAACCATGACCGTGACAGTGGCGCCTCCTCGGGCCGGTCGAGGTGCGTTCGTGTTGCTCGGTGGGGTGCAGGTCACTCTGATCTTCACCTTGGCCGCGGTGGCTGTGCCGTTGCCGGGGATCGGGGTGGAGTTCGGGGTGCGGCGCGAGGAGTTGATTCTGCTCAGTGCGGCGTACGGGCTGACGTTCGCCGGGCTGTTGCTGTTCGGGGGACGGCTCGCCGACCGGTACGGCGGGCGTCGGGCGCTCACCGCGGGGCTGTTGGTCTTCGGGGCCGCGTCGGTCGCCGCCCCACTCGCTCCCGGGTACGACGCGCTGCTCGCGGCCCGGTTCGCCCAGGGTGCCGGCGCGGCCCTGATCGCACCGGCCGCGATGGCGGTGCTGCGGACGGTGTTCCCCTCTCCCGCCGCGTACGGCGGTGCGATGGCCACCTGGGGAGGTCTGTCCATACTCGGCGCCACGGCGGGCAACCTGCTCTCAGGGGTCATCTCCGCGCTCCTGTCCTGGCGTTGGGCCTTCGCCGTACCGCTCGCCGTGACGGTGGCGGCGCTCGCGCTGGCACCCCGGGTGCTGCCCGCGGCGACCGGGCCGCACTCCGGGACGAGCGGGCCCGGGCACCCCGCCCGTCCACGTCTCGATCTGCCCGGCGCTCTCCTGGCCACGGCCGGGCTGGCCTCCGCCAGCTATGGGCTCGTGCTCACCGACGCGTGGTCCTGGACGTCCGGCCGGGTGCTGGGGCCGCTGGTCGCCGGGGTCGTACTGCTGGCCCTGTTCGTCGGGGTCGAGCGGCGGGCGCCCGATCCGCTGCTGCCGCCCCGCTTCCTGCTCGACCGGCGGCGCGCGCTCGGGCTCGCCGCAACCGCACTGACCGCGGCCGGGACCGCCACCGTCTTCGTACTGTTCTCGCTCCATCTCCAGGACGAACGCGGCTGGTCGGCGCTGCGGACGTCGACCGCGTTCGTGCCGTTCGCCGTGGCGCTCCTCGCGTCGAGCCGGGTGGCGGGGCGGCTCATCGGCCGGCGGGGGGCGCCCGTCGTCACCGGTGCCGGGCTGGCCGTCGGCGCCGTGGGACTCGTACTCCTCGCGCTGCTCGGAATGAACGACACGGTCCCGTACGCGTACGGGCTGCTCCCCGGGTTCGTCCTGCTGGCGACCGGGGTCGCCGCCTCCTTCGCCGGGGCCGCCGTGCTGGCCACCGACCGGGTACCGGCGGAACGGACCGGGCTCGCGGGCGGAGTGCACAACACGGCGATGGAGACGGGGCCGACCGTCGTCTTCGCCCTGGTACTCGGCGTGGGCGGCGACGCGGCGAGTCTCGCGGTGACCGCGGCCCTCTTCGGCACCGCCGCCCTGGCCCTGCGGCTCGCCCGCGTCTGATCCCTCGTTCTGCCCTATTCCCCGTCCCCGTTCCCCCGTCGGCCGCTGAATTGCTCGTGCACCTCTGATCCTCACACCCGCGTTCCTCAACTCACCGTGTCCGAAAGGGAGTCACTCATGAACCGCACCCGCTTCTCGCACCGCACCGTCCTCGTCACCGGGGGCGGAACCGGGATCGGGCGGGCCGTCGCGCTCGCGTTCGCCGCCGAGGGAGCCTCCGTCGTCGTGGCGGGCCGTACCCGGGCGGCGCTCGACGAGACCGTCGCCCTCGCCGAACGGGCCGGTGGCACGGCGGTCGCGCAGGTCGCCGACGTGGCACGCTCAGCGGACGTCGAGGCACTCGTCCGCACGGCCGTCGACCGCTTCGGTTCCCTCGACATCGCCGTGAACAACGCGGGCGTCTTCCGCGGCGGACAGCCCGTCGCCGACCTCCCCGAGGAGGACTGGCGGACCCTGCTCGACATCAACGTCACCGGTGTGCTCCTCGCCCTGCAGGCCGAGGTCCGGCAGATGCGGACCCAGCCGGGCGGCGGGGCGATCGTCAACGTCTCCTCCAACCTGGGCGCGCACAAGCAGTGGCCCGACACCACGGCGTACGCCGCCTCCAAGGCCGCCGTGTCCGCGCTCACCGCCGGCGCAGCCCTCGACCACGTCTCCGACGGCATCCGTATCAACGCCGTGAGCCCCGGCGCCTCAGCGACCACCATGTCGCTGCGGCCCGGTGAGACCGAGACCGACCGTGCCGCGCGGATGAAGGAGGAGTCGCCGCTCGGCCGTGTCTCGTCGACGGAGGAGGTGGCCGAGGCCGTTCTCTACCTGGCCTCCGACGCCGCGGGATCCGTCGTCGGCACCGACCTGGTGATCGACGGGGGCGCCTCGCTGTAGTGGGCGAGACGCGATGACGCCGAGTGGGGGGCGGTGGGGGTTGGCTCTCAGGGGCGCGGGGAACTGCGCGGCCGGCCCTCACCGGGCCCTGCACATTCAGGACACCCGCTGAGGAACACTCTCCAACGGTCTGGCCGCCGCAGCCGTCGGTGCCCCGGCCGACGGCAGCCGGACCACCGCGTCGAGGCCGCCCCGCGCGCCGGGGCGCAGAAGCACGTCCCCGCCGCTCGCGTGCGCCAGGCGCTGGACGAGGGCCAGCCCCAGTCCCGTACCGCCCTTCGGCGCGTCGGGGGCGCGCCAGAAGCGGTCGAAGGCACGGCGGCGCTGTTCCTCGGTCATCCCGGGGCCCTCGTCCATGACGTGGAGTTCGACACGGGCCGGGCCCGCCGGGCGGTGGCCGAAGCGGCGTTCGTGGGTCTCGGGCCTGCGCAGGTCGATGGAGACGGTGGAGTGACGGGGCGCCACCCGCAGGGAGTTGGACAGCAGGTTGTCCAGGATCTGCTCGACCGCGCCGGACAGGGCGAGGACCGGCCCGCCGTAGTCGCCGAGCAGCACGAGCTGCACCCCGTGCTGCTCGAACATCGGCGCCCAGGCCCGGTGCCGCTCCGCGCAGACCCGGTCCAGGTCCACCTGCTCGCGCACGGCGGCGCTCTCGTCGAGCCGGGCCATCGCCAGCAGCCCCTCGACCATCCTGGCGAGCCGGTCGGTCTCGGTCATCGCGGCGGTCAGGTTGCCCCGGGCGTGCAGGGCGATGTCGGACTCCAGGTTCTCCAGGCGCAGCCGCAGCGCGGCGAGGGGCGTCTTGAGCTGGTGCGAGGCCTCGCCCGCGAAGGCGCGCTGGGAGGCGAGGAGGTGCTCCAGACGGGCGGCCGTACGGTTGAAGGTGGCCGCGAGACTCCGTACCTCCGGCGGTCCCTTGGTGATCGCCACCGGTGTGGACGGGCCGCCCTCGGCCAACTCGTGCGTGGCGCGCTCCAGTTCACGGATGGGGCGGCCGGTCCAGCGGGCGATGGCGAAGCCGATGACCGCGACGGCGGTGAGGGCCGCGAGCCCGCCGAGGGCCAGCAGCAGCCAGACGTGGTGCACCCGCGCGTGCACCATCTGCGTGGGCAGCGTGATCCACACGGCGCCCTGTTTGTACGAGCCGTGCGCGATCGGCGCCGCGACGGAGAGGTACTGGACGCCTCCGATGGTGGAGGTGCGGACGTCCTGCGTGGCGGTTCCCCGCAGCGCCGCCGCGATCCCGGGACGGGCGGCGAGGCCCTGGGTCTCCGTCGCCGACAGCGTGTACGAGCTGGTGACCAGCGCGCCGGACCGGTCGACGATCACCACCTTGCCGCCGATCCGCTCGGCGCAGCGGCTCACCCTGCCGGGCAGGTCCTGCTCCGCGCGGCCGCCCATCGAGAGGGCCAGCGAGGCGTACGCGGAGACCGACTCCGCCTCGTCCTTCGCCATGTTGGTGACCCGCTCCCGCTCTCCCCTGGAGTAGACGAAGCCCAGCGGGATCTCCAGGCAGAGCAGGAGCAGCACGGCGAGACTCAGATAGCTGAGCAGCAGGCGACGCGTCACCGGAAGGCCGCCGGCCGGGCTTCGTGGGATCCGCCGTCCGGGAGGTCGTCGTACGCGCCGCTCGCCCCGAACGACTCGAACGATCCGTACGAGCCGGTCGAACCGAACGAGCCGGTCGAACCGGAAGCGCCGTACGAGCCGTACGAGCTGTTCGGTCTGCCGGGCTGCTCCCCGTACGAGCCGCCCGTCGCCCCGCCCAGGGTTCCGCCCGAGGCCCCGCCCGCCGAGGGCGGCCGGTTCTGCACGGCGAGTCTGAAGCCGACCCCGCGCAGGGTCTGGATCCACGCCGAGTTGCCCAACTTCCTTCGCAGCGTGGCCACATGGACGTCCAGCGTCTTGGTCGGGCCCTGGTAGTGCGGGTCCCACACCCGGTCCAGGATCTGCTGCCGCGAGTAGACCGCTCCCGGGTCCTCGGTGAGCAGCGCCAGCAGTTCGAACTCCTTCGGCGTCAGCGAGACCGGCGAGTCCCCGACCCAGACCTGCCGGGTGCGGCGGTCGACGACGAGGGGCCCGGGCGCGGGCGGCGTCTCGGCGACCGGCTCCGGCTCGCCATCGAGTGCCCCTTCGGCGGGCCCCGCCGACGCCTCCCGCCGCGGCCGCCCGGCCGGGACCGGCGGCGCGAACTCGAAGGCCGGCCCGGCTTCGAAGGAGCGCGACGACTGGTCGTACGGATCGTGGGGGTCGTACGCCTCGGAGGACCGGGTGGCGCCGGACGACAGGTCGTACGGGTCCGGGCCCCGGGTGCCTCCGGACGGGCCGTACGAGGACCGCGCGCCGGTGCCGTTGGTCTGGTCGTACGAGGACCGCGTGCCGGTGCCGTCGGACGGGTCGTACGAGGAGCGCGTGCCGGTGCCATCGGTCCGGTCGTACGAGGACCGCGCGGCCGATGGGGCATCCGCCCCCGAGCCGGCCGGCCCCGGTTCGCCCGAACCGGCAAAGTCTCGCCCGGCGTTGCCCGTCTCAGAGCCGCCACGCCCCGAGCCGCCCCACCCCGCGGTGTCCCGACGCACGCTGTCCCGCCCGGGGATGTCCCGCCCGTGGGTGTCCCGCCCAGGCATGTCCGACCCCGCCGAGAACGACTCACCCGCGAACGGTTCGCCGCCGAACGACTCGCCCCTGAACGGCTTCTCCTCCCGGGGTTCCGAGGCCCGGATTTCCGCAGCCCGGGGTTCGTCCCGAGGTTCCGCGTCCCGGGGCCAGGCACCGGAGGACCCGGCACTCGGAGAGGACCCAGACTCGTACGGCCCCTCGGAGCGGGACCGCCAGTCGGACGAGCCGGCACCCGAGTACCCGGCATCCGAAGACCCGGCATCCGGAGAGGTGGAACTCGGAGCCCCCGAACCAAGCGTCCCTCCGGCGGCGGGCGCCCCGTCGCCGAGCAGGCCGGTCACCCGCACGCCCGCCCCCAGAGTCCCCGACCCGAGCGGACCCGTACCGAGCGGGCTCGCACCGAGCGGACCCGTACCGAACGGGCCCACCACGGGCGTCCCGCCCGGCGGGGTCGCCATGAACTCGCCCTCAGTCAGGCCCTGTTGGAGGCCACGGCCCTGCTGGGTGCGTCGCGTCACCGCCCGTATCCGGGCCACCAGCTCGCGCAGGCTGAAAGGTTTCGCCAGATAGTCGTCCGCGCCGAGTTCCAGACCCAGAACGCGGTCGGCCTCCTCGCCGCGCGCGCTGAGGATGATGACGGGCACGTCGGAGTACTGCCTGATCCCCCGGCAGACGTCGATGCCGTCCATGTCGGGCAGCCCCAGGTCGAGCAGGACGACATCGCCGTACGGCCCTCTCAGTCCGGCGGCCCCGGTCGAGACGTGGCCGACCGTCAGCCCGAAGTGACCCAGACCCTCGGCGAGCGGCTCGGCGATCGTCTCGTCGTCCTCGATGAGCAGCACTCGTACGCCCATAGGTCCTGTCTCCCCATGAATCAGGACAGCACGAATTCCGTGCCGTGGAGGGGACACGCTACAAGAGCCGTCATGGGCACGTCGCCTATACCCGAGGTAATGTGACCGGCTGCTCAAAAACCGTCCCTGGATGGCTCGTTGACGATGATTCAGAGCCCGCGGAGGGCTGCCGGGGACGAAATATGTGCCATTCCTGGTCGCGCTCTAGTGTTCCCTTAACCTTCGCCTGGCAGTCGCCCCTCTACGGTGAGAGCACGACGGGAAAGCCCTGGTCGAACCCCCTGCCGGGAGGAACCGTGAAGGCACTGCTGGACCGCGCCCGCTCGTTCAAGAGGCGCGTCGATTTCGAGAGCGGCGAATACCGGAAGCTGGCCGAAGGCCAATATCCGGAGGCATTGTTCATTACCTGCTCGGACTCGCGGGTCATACCCGCCCTGATCACGGGCGCGCGGCCCGGAGAGATATTCGAGCTGCGGAACGCAGGCAATATCGTGCCACCGCACGGACGGCAGGGTGCGTCCGGCGAGGCCGCCACCATCGAGTACGCACTGGAGGTGCTCGGCGTTCAGGACATCGTCGTGTGTGGCCATTCCCACTGCGGCGCGATGGGCGCCCTGAAGTCCGGCGACGACCTGTCCGCGCTGCCCGGCGTGGACGCCTGGCTGGACCTGGCCCGCCCGGAGCTCGCACCGCTGCTCGACGGTGCCTTCGAGGACCCGTCGATGCCGGCCGTGGCCCAGCTCAACGTCGTCAACCAGCTTGCGGCACTGCGGAGTTACCCGGTGACCAAGCCACGGCTCGACTCGGGACGGCTGCGCCTGCACGGCTGGTACTACGAGGTCGACACCGGCCAGGTCCACGAGCTGGACGAGGACGGCCGCTTCCGGGTGCACGCCGTATGAGCGGGATGCACGCACGCGGACGCGTACCGGCGCACGCCAGGATCCCGGACGCCCCGCCCGTCCCGGACTTCCCCGCCCACGACTTCCCCGCCTACGCCCCCACGCACGCCCCGGACATCACACCGCCGGCCACCTCCCGGATGGACAAGGCGGCCGCGACGGCCAGGACGGACAAGGCGAACAGGACGGACAGGACCGCCAGGACAGCCAGCACGGCCAGGACGGACAAGAACTCCAAGGGACCGAAGGCCGACCTCGCCACCGAGATCACCGCCTCCCTCGTCGTCTTCCTCGTCGCGCTCCCCCTGTGCATCGGCGTGGCCGTCGCCTCGGGTGTCCCCGCCGAGCTGGGCATCATCTCCGGTGTCATCGGCGGCCTGGTGGTCGGCGCGGCGCGCGGCAGCACCCTCCAAGTCAGCGGTCCGGCGGCCGGGTTGGCGGCCCTCGTGGCGGAGACGGTCCTCGAACACGGCGTCGCCATGCTCGGTGTGATCGTCCTCGGCTCGGGCATCCTGCAGATCGTCCTGGGCCTGGTCCGTCTCGGCCGGATCTTCCAGGCGATCTCCCTGGCCGTCGTCCAGGGCATGCTCGCGGGCATCGGACTGCCGCTGATGTTCAGCCAGTTGTACCCGATGTCCGACTCCAAGGCCCCGGGCGCCCCGATCGAGAACATGGCGGGCATCCCCGGTCTGATCGCGGACACCGTGGCCAACCCGCAGGCACTGATCGCCGCCGGACTCGGCGTCGTCACCATCGTGCTCAGCTTCCTGTGGAAGAAGATGCCGGGCCCGGTCAAGAAGATCCCGGCCGCGCTCGTGGCCGTCGGGATCGGTATCGGGGTCGCCTCGCTGCCGGGCGTGGACGTGAAGACGCTCCAGGTGGGCAATCTGCTCGCGTCCGTGAACGTCCCCGGCCCGAACGAGTTCGCGGGACTCGCCGACGTCGGGATCATCACCGCGATCCTCACCTTCACGGTGATCGCCTCGGCGGAGAGCCTCTTCACGGCCGCCGCGGTGGACCGTATGCACAGCGGCCCGCGCACCCGCTACAACCCCGAACTCATCGCCCAGGGCGCCGGAAACACCGTGGCGGGCATCCTCGGCGCGCTCCCCATCACGGCGGTCGTGGCCCGCAGCTCCGCGAACGTCCAGGCCGGCGCCAAGACCCGGCTGTCCCGCACGCTGCACGGCCTGTGGCTGCTGGCCTTCGCGCTGCTCCTGCCCCAGGTCCTCGCCCTGATCCCGATCGCCGTCCTCGCGGGCGTCCTCGTGCACAGCGGCTGGAAGCTCTTCGCCCCCGAGGAGTTCCCGAAGATGTGGCGCCAGGACCGGGGGGAGTTCGCGGTGATGACCCTCACCACGCTGGTCATCGTGGCGACCGCGCTCCTCGAAGGCGTCCTCTTCGGCCTGGCCGCCGGCATCGTCCTCGCGGCCCTTCGCATGTCACAGACCGTCATCAAACAGCACCTGGAGGAGGACACCGCGAAGGTCGTCATGGCGGGCAACGCCACGTTCCTGCGGCTGCCGCAGCTGATCGAGGCCCTGGAGGCCGCCGCGGAGGCGGGCAAGCCGCGCATCCGGCTCGACCTGACCGGTGTGACCCACCTGGATCACGCCTGCCGCAACCAGGTGGAGGAGTTCGTCGCCCAGCAGCGGGGGTTCGGCCTGCGGGTGGAGCTGCTGATGCCGGGGCCGGCGAAGCCGACGAGCACACCGACGGGCGGTGCGGACACAGCGGCCGACGAGGGTTTCCCCTCGACCGCTCGCCCGGCCGGCAGCGTGCTCCCCCGCCGCGGGCACGCGTCCCCGACGGCCGCCGGTGCCACGTATCCGACCCAGAGTCGCGGCCCGAGCCCCACCGCCGAGTGGTTCTACCTCGACACCCGCCCCATGCCCGAGGAGTACCCGACCCGTCCGGAGGAGTACGCGTCGCGGTAGGGGCTGCTCCGCCGGGTGGCTCGATACCTGCCGGTCGGCCGTTGCTGTGCGCCCACACCCCATGCGAGGTGTGGGCGCACAGCAACGGCAATGGGACCTCTCGGCGGGCTGGAGCCGGTGGTGCGGCTGGCCGAGCGGTGCGGTCTGCCCGCGCTGGTCGGGGAGACGGACCCTAGTACGGCTGAAGGGGTTGGACTATCCGTTGTGTGGTTCGAGCTCGGTCGCCAGTGCCTGTTGGGTGGCCGCCCACGACGCCAGGAGCGCCAAATTGTCGGCGGTTGGTGTGCCCGCGGGTGCGGTGTAGACGTTGAGGTGCAGGCCGGGTTCGGCGGGCAGTTCCATGGACTCGACGTCCAAGTCGAGCTGGCCCACGATCGGGTGGTGCACCCGCTTGCGGCCGGACCGGTGCAGCCGCACGTCCTGAGATGCCCACCGCTGCCGGAATAGTTCACTGCACGTTGACAGTTCGCCGACTAGGGCGATCAGTTCCTCGTCGTGCGGATTGCGGCCGGCTGCCATGCGCAGCTTCGCGGCCGCGTCACCGGCAACCTGGTCGTAGTCGACAAAGAGATCTCTGGCCGCCTCGGGGTTTAGATAGACGAACCGCGCTGTGTTCGCGGGCCGTCGCGGGTCGGCCAGCACCGGTGAATACAGCGCGCGAGCGAGTTGATTCATGGCGAGCACGTCATAACGGCCGTTACCGATCCAGGCCGGCGCATCGGAGATCGCGTTGAGCACCTGCTGCAGTGTCGAGCGCACCGTCACGGCAGGCCTGCGCCGGCGTGGGATGCGGGGCGCCCTGGATTGGCGCGCGAGGTGGAACAGGTGGTCGCGCTCGGCTTCGTCGAGTTGCAAGGCAGAGGCCAACCCGTCGAGCACGCCGTCGGAGGCACCGGCGAGGCTGCCGCGCTCCATGCGCACGTAGTAGTCGACGGATACCCCCGCCAGTAGCGCTACCTCCTCGCGGCGCAGACCTTTGACCCGGCGGTTGCCGCCGTAAGCGGGCAGGCCCGCCTGCTCGGGTGCGATGCGGGCGCGACGTGAGCTGAGAAACTCCCGGATCTCGGTGCGTAGATCCATCGCGGTTATCTCCTCACCGTAAGCCCGTCCCGCAGCCTAATGGATATTTGTTGCGGTCGTTGCGGTGCCGCCATCCACCGGGATGATGGCGCCCGTGAGGTAGGACCCAGCCCGGCTGGCGAGAAACACGGCGGCACCCGCCATGTCGTCGTCGCGGCCGACCCGGCGCAGAGGGGCCGCCGCCGCGATCGTGTCGCCGATGGCATCGAGAGTGGTCGCCATCATCTGCGACGGGAACACTCCCGGCGCTACCGCGTTCACCGTGATGTGCTGTGGGCCCAGCTCTCTGGCAAGTACCCTGGTGAGCTGATGGAGTGCCGCTTTGCTGCTGGCGTACGAGTAGTTGGGCGACGGGGCGACGTGGATGGCGGCGATGCTGCCGATGTTGATGATCCGTGCGGGATCATCGGCGGTGCCCGCCTTACGAAGTGCCGGGAGCAGCGCCTGCACCAGCCAGAACGGTGACTTGAGGTTGAGGTCGAGCACTGCATCCCAGGCCTCGTCCGGGAACGTCTCCAGCGGCTCGCGCCACATCGCTCCCGCGTTGTTGACAAGGATGTCCAGGCGTTCCGAGTCGGCCTGGACAAGATCAGCGAGGCGCTGACACTCGTCGTGCCTGGACAGGTCGGCGGGGATTGCTCGAACGTCGCCGAATTCGGACAGTAGACGCTGTGCCTCCGCGCACGTGTCTGCGTTGCGTGAGCTGATGACGACGCGGGCGCCCGCCTGGAGAAGGCCGCGCGTTATCATCATCCCAATGCCTCTGGTGCCGCCAGTGACAAGGGCGTACTTTCCCCTCAGATCGAAAAGTTCTGCGTGAGTGGTGAACTGGTTGTCCGCCATTGGTCTCCGTCCCTTCTGTCGTAAAAGAATGCGCCGACACGGTCGCATATTCGGGGCAGCTGAATTGAACTGATGGGGGTAAAGCTGCAGTGCGTTTCCATGGAGTGTTGTCGGCACTTTCGGCTCAACCAGGTTGACAGGCGTTTTGGACGTCGGGGAGACCCTGGTGATACAGGTACTGTCAGAACCTCCCTTGCCTGCTTGCCTGGTGCGCTGAGTCCGGATCACCCCGGCTTGATGCCGGTGGATGGTTCACCCAGAAACGAAAAAGTGCCTTGCGACCTGCGATGATGGGGTTTTTCTAGGACCACATCAGGCACGATCGGCAAGGCACTTCCGAGATGCAGTCTTCCCGTGCCGCGGCGGCGGTCTCATCCGCGTTCGATGATCCGAACCTGATCGCGTACGGCGGGCTGGAGCCGGTGGTGCGGCTGGCCGAGCAGTGCGGTCTGCCCGCGCTGGTCAGAGAGCACGTCCGGCTGCCCGACTCGAAGGACGGCACCGGTGCCTTCCCTGCGGCGAAACTGATGTCGCTGGTGGGCGGCATGGCCGCGGGCGCCGACAGCATCGACGACATGGACCGGCTGCGGCACGGTGCGATGGGCCGCCTGTTCTCCGGAGTGCGGGCCCCGTCCACGCTGGGGTCGTTCCTGCGTTCCTTCACCCACGGGCATGTGAAGCAACTGGAGCCACCGTCCTGCGTCATCCCTGGCTGATTGCGACGCGTGGCACCGCCTGCCCGATCTGCCCCGCCCCTCTCAAGCGCATGGACGAGTCCGCCGCTGCGGTTCGCGAACTCGACGCCAACAACGCCGTTCGCCGCGCGCTCATCCTCACCGTCGACACCTTCACGCTCGGCCACGTCATGGCCGAACGGTCCGGCGGGATTCGTCGCCGAGCCAGAGCCGAAGCAAACACCGCGCGCCGCGACGCCACCACTGAATTCGTCCAGACGCAGATCGACACCGGCAAGCTGCCCCACCTGGCCGCCACGGGTTTCACCGAATTGCTGTACAACGACGACCCGGAAGCGAGCTTCAAGCTTGGCCTCGACCGGCTACTGACCGGCGCTGCCTCGTCGCTTGGGTACTAGGCCATGTCTGAGATGTTGATCAAGGCCGTGAAGCGATCATGGAATGCCTCGGGGTGATCTGACGGACGGCCAATGGCAGTGGCTGGAGTCGCTGTTGCCGACACCGTTGCCGTCAAGGGCGCCTTCCTTGCGCCTCTCAGGTCGAGGGGAGCACCGACGCGCCCGCCTTGGCGACGATCTCCTGCAGAGCCGCGACGTGCTGGTCGAAGGCCGCCCGGCCGACGCTGGTGAGCCTCGCCGACGTGCGCGGCCGCTTTCCGACGAAACCCTTACGGATCTCGATGTAGCCGGCGCCCTCAAGCGTCGTGAGCTGTTTCGACAGGGCGGAGTCCGACAGGCCGGCGCTGTCGCGCAGGAACCGGAAGTCCGCCCACTCGGTGGCCGCGAGCAGGGAGACGAGCGAGAGCCGGGTGGGTGCGTGGATCAGCTCGTCGAACTTGGGCGTGATCACCGTCGGCTCCCGGACCGGTTCGCGAGCATGAGGCCCTGACGGTACCGCGTGTACATCGGTCCACCGACGACAAGGATCACGGCGGTGATCGAGGCACCAATGGTCGCGGCGTACGAAACCCCGGACGCCTTCAGGATGAGCGTGGCCGCCAGCGATACGCCGACGATGACCGCCGCGGAGGCTCCGTCCGCGGCCATGATCCGGGGGCCGAACAGGTCGTTGTGCGGCTGGGCGCTACGGACCGAGCGGAACGCCACCAACCCGACAGTGGCGAGCACACCGGCCACGAACAAGGCGGTGGCCATCCCCTGGACGAGACCACCTTGGGTGATGTCGACGACCGCTGCGAACGCGACCATCAGGAAGGCGATGGCCCCCCAGAACCAGCGGGGAAGGCTGACCATCCGGATGATCTGCTCCTGCCGCTGCTCGATCTCGGTGAGCGCGCGCGCCGCCTCTTCCGGCCGTACCTGGTCAGCCATTTGCCCTCCTCGCAGTACTTTCCTGCAAGGAAAGTAGCATTGGGTTTCCCAACCGGCAAGTACTTTCCCGGCAGCACATTGCTGCCGTTAGGTCGAGCACGAACGCGCGTCGCACCCGGTGTGGCACTACGATCACTCCTTCGTCGGCCGCGAACGGCATGTGCACCTCGCCCGCCCCGCCGCCGGCTCAGCGGCGTCATAGCCGATGACCTCACCGAGATCCATCAATCGCTCCCCGCCGAGCGGAGCGAGAACGGCGTCGTAGAACGCGGCGCCGGCGGCGACGCATTCTGACCTCGGCCGCGTTTGAGATGGGGCTCACAACGCATGGCATATCAGGGCGAGTTGGACGGTGGCCTCGTAGCGGACGACCAGTCTGTCGAACCGGGTCGCGACGCCGCGGGCTTGTTTCAGCAGGCCGATCCGGCACTCGATCGATCCGCGGGACGCGAATTCCAGTCCGGCCGAGACGACACGCATCAAGCCGCACCAATCGACAGAGAGACCTGCACGATCGAGACTTGGCACCAACCAGCAAGATCAAGATCCGCAACGGGAGTACCAGGCTGGGAACCCCACCCGCGGAGGGAGCAAGGGCCATGAGTGGCTGGAACACGCACGACATTCCCGAACAGAGCGGCCATACGATCGTCGTCACCGGGGCGAACAGTGGGATCGGGTATATCACCGCCCGTGAACTGGCCCGGCGGGGCGCCCGGGTGGTCCTCGCGTGCCGCAGTGAGAGCCGTGGCACCGAGGCCGCCGACCGGCTGGCCGTCGAAGTGCCGGATGCGGAGGCGGAGTTCGCACCGCTCGACCTCGGGGACCTGGACTCCGTACGGGAGTTCGCGGCGGCGTACGGGCGGAAGTACGGCCGTCTGGACCTGCTCGTCAACAACGCGGGCGTGATGGCGTTGCCGCAGGGCCGCACGGCAGACGGGTTCGAGACGCAGTTCGGGGTCAACCACCTCGGACACTTCGCGCTCACCGGGCTGTTGCTGCCGACTCTGCTCACCACGCCCGGCGCTCGCGTGGTGACCGTGTCCAGCTTCATGCACGCGCTGGCCAACATCGACATCAACGACCTCAACAGCGAGCGGAAGTACGGGCGTTGGACCGCGTACGGGCGCTCGAAGACGGCCAACCTGCTGTTCGTGCACGAGTTGGCGCGCCGGCTCGCCGCCATCGGCTCCGATGTCGTGGCGGCGGCCGCGCACCCCGGCTACGCCGCCACCAACCTCATGACCGTGGCCCCGAGGATGGAGGGCCGCAAGAACTCCGAACGGTTCATGGAGATCGGCAGCCGCTTCGTCGCCCAGTCCGCGGAGGCCGGTGCCCTCCCCACCCTGTACGCGGCGACGGCACCCGGCGTACGCCCGGACTCCTTCACCGGCCCTTCGATCCTCGGCTTCCGCGGCTCCCCGGCGAAGTCCAGGCGCACCAAGTGGACCCTCAACGACCGGGCGGGGCAACGGCTTTGGGAGGAGTCGGAGCGGCTGACAGGCGTCACGTACGACGCGCTGAAGGTGTGACGCGGGGAATGCGGACGTGGGGGTGCGGACGCAGGGATGCGGATGTGGGGGATGCGTACGACGCGCGGCCCGCGCAAGAAGGCATGACGCTCGGGCACACGGGGCACAACAGTCAGTGACGCGTACACGTCACCGCCTGGCCATGGCGCGTCCACCCCGCACTCCTAGGCTCCGGCGGTGCGCGACCCCGTCGCCGACCGGCGGACGGGGCGGTCACAGCACCCCCTTGGAGCGACAGTGGAACGTCGTACCCTCCTGCGCGCGGCCGTCCTCGGCGGTTCGTCCGCCGTCTTCGGCGGAACTCTGTGGCGCGGCGCCGCGTACGCCGCACCCGCCCAGCCCGGCGTCGGCCCGTACGGGGCACTCGGCGCGGCGGACGCGAACGGCGTCAGGCTGCCGAGCGGCTTCACCAGCCGGGTGATAGCCAGGTCCGGCCAGACGGTCGCCGGCACCTCCTACACCTGGCACAACGCCCCTGACGGCGGGGCCTGTTACGCCGACGGCAGCGGCTGGATCTACGTATCCAACTCGGAGATCAACCCCTCCGGCGGCGCGAGCGCGGTGAAGTTCTCGTCGGCGGGCGCGGTCACGGGCGCATACCGCGTGCTGTCCGGCACCCGGCAGAACTGCGCGGGCGGCAAGACCCCGTGGAACACGTGGCTCTCCTGCGAGGAGGTGTCCCTCGGCTACGTCTACGAGACGGACCCGTGGGGCGTGAACGCGGCCGTGCGCCGGGACGCGATGGGCCGCTTCAAGCACGAGGCGGCGGCGGCCGACCCGGTGCGCAAGGTCGTCTACCTGACGGAGGACGAGACGAACGGCTGCTTCTACCGCTTCGTGCCCACGAGTTGGGGCAACCTGTCGGCCGGCACGCTCCAGGTCCTCGTCGCCGGGACGGCCACCTCCGGCTCCTTCACCTGGGCGAACGTGCCCGACCCGGACGGCTCCCCCACCACGACCCGTACGCAGGTCTCCGGCTCGAAGAAGTTCAACGGCGGCGAGGGCTGCCACTACGCCGACGACACGGTCTGGTTCACCACCAAGGGCGACAACCGCGTCTGGCAGCTCAACCTCACCACCAACACATACGAGTTGGCGTACGACGACTCGCTCGTGATCTCCGGTACGGCACCGCTGACCGGCGTCGACAACATCACCGGCAGTTCCTCGGGCGACCTGTTCGTCGCGGAGGACGGCGGCAACATGGAGATCTGCGTCATCACACCGAACGACGTGATCGCCCCGTTCCTGCGCATCGACGGCCAGTCCGGCTCGGAGATCACCGGGCCCGCCTTCTCCCCCGACGGAACCCGCCTCTACTTCTCCAGCCAGCGCGGCACCAGCGGCAGCTCGTCGGGCGGCATCACGTACGAGGTGAGAGGGCCGTTCCGCTCGTAGCCGCCCCTCCGCGACACCGGCAAGCACGCGAGCCCGGTCCGAACGCACACGCGGACCGGGTTTACAGATGACGGACCCATGAGCGGAGAGCTACCGTCCGGTCACGTCACGTTCGCATCACGGGTCCGTCATTCCGCCACCGCACCACCAGCCCCCTAATACTTTCGTCACCTCAAATCCGACTGATCGTCCTCCGTGATCATGCGTACGGATAACGACCCAAATCTGAGGTGCTCTCGTGAAGTTGCTCCGCAAGCCCGCCGCCGTTGCCGTCGCCGCACTGGCGCTCACCGCCCTGTCGGCCACCACCGCCCAGGCCCACGACGGCAACCACCCGTTCAAGAACTGCACCGAGGCGTACGAGAACGGGTTCTCCGACATCCCCAGGAGCGACACGCAGCACTACGCCAACGACCTGGACCGCGACCAGGACGGCATCGGCTGCGACCAGCCTCCCTCGGACTTCGTCCCCGCGGAGGACCAGGGCAAGGACGACGAGGGCACCGAGAACACTGCCTCCGACACCGGGGAGAAGAACACCGACCTGGCGGAGACCGGCGGCAGCGCCGCCACGGCGTACATCGCGGGCGGCGGAGCGGCCGTCCTCCTCGCGGGAGGCGGTGTGCTGTTCACGGTGCGCAGGCGCGCCAACTCCCGCTGACCGCACAGGGGAAGGCGGCCCGTCACGGCAGGACAACGACGGGGCGAGCGCCCGGCCGTCCCCCAGGGCAGCCGGGCGCTGCCGTTGTTCAGCGCAGGTCCAACACCATGGCGTCGTAGAACGGGCCCTCCTCCCCCGGGTGGGACCGCCCCACCTCCCGGTACCCCCACGCCACATACGCCGACCGCGCCGGCGCTGCTTCGGGCTCCGGGCGCACCGTCAGCGTCACCCTTTCCACCGCCAGGCCCTCGATGAGCCGCGCATGCAGTCCGGCCGCGATCCCCTGACGGCGCCACGGCTTGCGCACGGCCATCTCGATGACCGCGAACGTCCGCTCACCTGTCTCGCCGGTGAAGTCCTGAGGCACTGGCTCAAGCAGGTTGCCCCACCAACTGGTATCCGCCGGAAGCCGGTAGCCGTACGTGAACCCGACCACCTCGCTGCCGTCACGGGCGAGGAGGAGCCGGAAGCCCGGCCGCGTACGGATCTGCTGCGGGTACCTCTCGATGAACTCGGCGACGTCTCGCGGCCCTTCGTTGTACGGAGGATCGGCGTACACCTCCTCGTACGCCGGGAGGAACACATCGAGCTGCCCCGCCGCGTCCGGCCCCTCGTACAGCTCGTACGTCACCTCGGCCATCCGCCGCTTCCCTTCTGCTGGGTGTACTCGGTCAGTTCCCCGGCCGCCGCGCGGGCGCTGGTGGCGTCCACCGTGGCAAGGAGGCGGTGCACTTCGGTCAGCTTCCGCATCACGCGGCCGGACTCCACCTCCTCCAGGTGCTCCAGACTGCCCACCGCTTCGGCGGCCCCTTCGTCGACCTCGCCGGCCTGCACCAGGCCGCGGGCGAGGGTGAGCCGGTACAGGGCGCGGTTGCGGCCGTACGTGCGGTGCTGGTGGGCAAGGGCCGCATGCAGGAACGGCACGGCTGCCTTGGGGTGCCCGCTCTCCGTGTAAAGGAGCCCGTGGGCGTAGTCGAGTTCGGCGTGTCCGTGGAACGCGGCCCACTCAGGGGCCGGCCGTCCGCGGTCGGTGCGCTCCACCATGCGCATGGAGTCGGCGAGTCGCTTGCGGGCGCTTCCCTGGTCCTTCATCAGGGTCAGGGCACGGGCCTCACGAGAAGCGATCAGTGACAGCAGCGTGGGCGAACCGAGGCTCACCGCACGCTGGTGCGCCGCGCGGGCCAGGTCGTACCCGTCGCGCGGGCGGCCCTCGAAACTGGCCTGCATGCTCAAGGCCGCGAGTACGAGCACTTCGAGACCTTCATCCCGGAGCATGGTCGCGGTCGTCAGCGCCTCACCTCAGTAGCGGCGAGCGGTGTCCTGCTCGTCGGCGTCGTAGTACAGCCACGCGCAGTGCTCGGCGGTTTCCCCTGCGAGGAGCTGGAGTTGACGGCCGATGGTGTCCGGGTAGCTGCCGGTGTTGATGACCCTCCGGACGCGTCTGAGATGTCGTACGGCGAGGGACCGGACATCGCCGCCGCCGTACGCGTCGTCGAGGGTGTAGAGGGAGCGCAGGCCCTCGCGGAGCTCCATGATGTGCGTGGTACCGACAGCCTCGGCCGATCCCAGGGCGAGGCCGACGGCGGCGCCGAATGTGTCAGCGACGAAGGCGCGGCGATCCACGCTCACCCCCTCCACGTATTCCAGTGACGCCTCCACCGTCGCACCGGGTTCCGGCCCGGGGAATCCCAGGTCCAGCGGGCTCATGCCGAACATCGCGTGCAGCACGCGCCATGCCCGCGGCCGGGGCCGAGGAGGGTTCGGGAGCCGCCAGCGCCGGAACTGCCGGTCAGTGACCGCCACCTGCTCGCCCACCAGACCGGCCGTCGAATCGAACGCACGGAGGAAGGCAGCAGGCCTGTCCCACCCGCGCGACGCGCACTCGCGCGCGAACGGCGTCTGCTCCTGGTCCACTTCGCACCCCCGGTTGCCTCCGAATCCAACCGTAGCGGCTGAGCCACGTACGGAAAGTCCGTCCGCCCTCGGAAAGTCCGGCGGAACGTCCGCGCGCACGTCCGCCCTTGGCAGCGATGCCGGAGTTTCCTCGAAGTGAGAGGGAACGACGAAGGGAACCCCAAGGTGAACGCCTTACAGCAGACGACGCAGGAGCCACCCATCACACTGCCGGATCCCACCCGGCCGCCAAGGCCAGCTGCTGGCTGCGACGTGTGTGCTGCCCTAGAGGAGCAGCGCGCGGGGTACGAACGGCGCGGGAACACGAAGGCCGCGACGACCTGCGAAGTCGAGATGCGCAACCACCCCGACCACAGCGGCACGTCATGAACCGCGCCGAATTCACCCCCAAGCAGAGGAAGTTCCGCGCCTACATGGACCACTCCATGGATTGCGAGGACTGCGACTACGGCAATAGGCGGTGCCCGGTGGCCCAGGAGATCTGGGACGCGTGGCGGGACTTGCCGCAGCGGGCCCCGCACCCGGCGCTGAATCCCCAATCCGGTTAGGAATGAGGGCGGTCGTCCGGCGACGTGCGGGTGTCCGTGCCACAGAAGGAACACTGGACCGATCGCTCTGCACCCCCGCGTGTTTGAGCCTCTCCATGCCTGTGGCTTGGCCAACAAACTCCCTGCGGTTCGAGAAGGATCGAGCCTGGCACTTGGTGAATCAGCAAGCCGGGAAGGAGTACCGGTCACCGATGGATGAGGACGGTTCAGCGGATGACTTCGGCTATCTCGGGCGACTCCCTCACCTGGACGGTCGTGGGACGTTCCTGTACGTCGCCGGAATCCATGCCATAGGTGCGAATGGAGTCGTTCACTTCCTGGAGAACAACCTTGCCGAGCTGTACAGAGAGGTCCACACTCGCCACTTCTCGACAGTCATTTCGTGCCGTTACGACCCCGAGACGCTCGATGTGCTGGAGAGTCGACGTGGCACCCCGCTGTACCGACACGAGGGCTGATCATGCGCGTCTCCATTGATACACACCCCGGGAGAGCCAACCCGAACGAAGATTGGGTGGCCGGCACACCTGCGCTTGCTGTCGTGCTCGACGGCCTCAGTACCAAGGGCCTGGCTACAGGGTGCCTCCACGGCATCCCGTGGTACGTCGCACACATTGGGAGTCAGCTCGTTTCCACTCTGGCAGATCCAGATCTGCCGCTCACAAACTGCTTGGCGGACGTCCTCGAACACGTGGCGATGATTCACCCCGAGTGCGATCTCAGCAACCCTGGCACGCCGTCGGCCACAGTCGCGATCCTGCGGCATGGACAAGGGGTCCTTGACCATCTGGTTCTCGCAGACTCACCCATTGCCTTCGGCGCTGCTCAGGGCTATTCAGTGAGGTCTTTCAGCATGGCCACCGATCGGGTGACCGGAACCGTGGCCACAACGCACAAGGCTCCCGTGCCGTTGAGGGAGGTGTTCGAATTCTCAACCCATCGGCGCAGGAGCCCTGTTGGTCCCTCATCCTGCCGCACTCGACCTGCCCCATGCGCTGGTCGAGTGGGTCACGATGCTCATCGTCACCCGCGAGGGTGATCGCCGTTGCAAGCTCCCGCCGCACCGGCGTGCCCTGGTCGCTCTGGTGTACCTACGCAAGCACGAGTCCTTTGCGCAGATCGCCGCCGGGTTCGGCATCTCGGTCGGCACCGCGCACGCCTACACCACCGCGGTCATCGATCTCCTGGCCGCCCGCGCGCCCGGTCTGCTGCGCGCTCTGCGCGAGGCGGATCCCGAGTTCGTTCTGCTCGACGGCACCCTGGCTGAGTGCGACCGCCTCGGCGACGGCCGCGCCGACTACTCGGCCAAGCACCGTCGGCATGGGGTGAACGTGCAGGTGGTCACGGACCCTCACGGCGAGGTGCTGTGGTTGTCGCCGGCCCTGCCGGGGCGCTGCCATGACCTGACCGCGGCCCGGGCCCATCGGATCATCAGGATCTGCGAGCGCCAGGGGGTTCCGATCCTGGCCGATCGCGCTTACATCGGTGCCGGCGCGTGGGTGACCACACCGGCCAGACGGCCTGCGGGAGGCGAGCTGACGCTCACCCAACAGACCGTCAACCGGGCGCTGTCGAGGGCGCGGGCCCGGTCGAGAGTGGAGTCGCCCGTCTGAAGTCCTGGCGGATCTTCCGCAGAGCGCGGTGCAGCCCGAATCGAATGACGTCAATCGCAGCAGCGGTCCTCACTCTGGAGCGGCAACGCTGAAAGACATCAGCGCCTGACAGCAACGAGCATGCACACCGGCGTACAACCCCACGCTCCAACTGGGTCCGCGAGCGGGTGGAACACTCGTGTGCCGCCTGGCCGGCGAGAGCTGACATCTGGCTGCACCCGCCTTGTCACGGAATACGAGATGGCGAATGGTCTGAAGTCTTCTCAACCCTTCAGAGGGGGCACAAGCGAGTTGATCCGGCAAGTTCGGGAGGTTGAGGCATTCGCAGGCTTTTGGCTAAAAGGGCGGCTCATCACTGAAACCAGACGAGGGCGGCGGCGGTGGTGGTGGCGGGATCTGCAGAGCGATACTTTCGTGCCCTGCGGCGTTTAGCTTTTCCGCATACTGGGATCTTTTATCCGAGGGCACTGCGTCGATTAGTATTTCCTGCATCGATTCGTGGAGTGTTGCGCGAATTCCTGCCATGAAGCGAATGGTATCCGTCGCCATACCCCTCAGGATGGCGTCTCTTTCTTGAATCTCTCCAATTTCATCGAAATGTCTCACCACCTCCATGATGCGGTCCTCTTGGCGAGAGCTGCCGAGTTGCCTCAACATACTCATGGCATCTGTAGTCAGCTCGGCGGCTTTTAGGTTTTCGACCGCCACTTGGATATTTGGAGCAAGATGCCACCAGGCAACCTGCCTGAGGAATCTTTCAACGTATTCTCCGACCTTGGATCGCCGTAATCCGACAACGACAATTGGTGCGGAGCGAGTGCCATGATGTCTGGCGGTGTACCTCAGTAGCGTCATGATGGTCGCAGAATTGTCTGCAGACCAAACTCCCCAAGGGCTTGTACCAGATTCTGGTAGTGGGAAGATCTCATCGAGAGCACTAACGCATTGCACCACATCTAGTGGATGGTTCTGCGCAGCCCATTTCATGAGACCTTCACATGACATCTCCGCCTGGCGCATTTCACTTGCGACGTGCGGGAGCCAGGTGTGTGTCGGAGCACCCTCAGATTGCGCAATCAGGTCGACCAGATCTGTCATGCCAGCGCGCTGGAGTGGTTCCAGGTCCCACTTTTGCACATCAATTTTATCCGGTGACTCTGCGAGGGCGGAGACCCCTTGGGGTGATGATGTGTGCTTTCCACTCGTAGCAACAAATTTCGCGCGCCATGAGTTTTCATCTATCTCCTGGGGGGATAGAGGAGTTCCGTTGGCTCTTCCATACTCAGCAATTGCTGCTACCAGGGAAAGTATCTGTTGGAGCTTTGCTGGACTTTTCCCGGAAAGCTTCTCCTGGATTGTTGAGCGAGCCATGCGGTGACGTCTTCCTTGCCCTTCCATTAGGCGCTCGATTTCCCTAAAGGATGGGTTTCCTGCCCGCAGTCGCAAGTCGCGTAGCTGTCTGGCCAAACTATTAGTCACTGCCCCCCCCCAGGCCTGCGTCCGTGATCGTCCGGAAGCGTCCGATGGTGTCCGGGGCTGTCCGTCAGTGTCCGTGCGACGGTGGAGAAGCCTAGGTCAAAGGGGTAACTGCTGTCCGGGAAATGCCGGGACTGTCCACCGAGTTGGTGCCGTGCCATCCGGACAGCTTCACTCAGATGGAACGCCGCCCCGTCCCCTCCGCTTCACCGGTGGGGGCGGGGCTCACCTCGTACTGCCAGGCAAGGATGGCCTGGCAGAAAGGATGGAGTACCGCCGTGGCGAAGATTGACGGGACCCTAGACGTGGAGCCTACCGAAGCTAGGCGTGGGCGGATTGACCTCTGGCTTGCCGGGATCGCAGCGGTGGCTGGGCTACTGGCTGCGGTAGCTGCGATGATCACGGCTCTCAAAGGCTGAGTCCCGAGTGCAGATGTTGGCCGGCTCAGCGGGTGACGCCAACGACTGACATCAACCCTGGCGTACACCGGCTGACGTCGACGGACGGCGGCCTGGCGAAGGTGCCGGGGCCGCGTCGCAGTGACTGCCAACCTTCTCCCAGAAGCGCGGGGCACCCGCCTACGGATCAGGTGCCAGTGGGTCATGGGACAGTGAAGGGCGAGTCGATTCAGCGTTTTGCCAGATCAGAGCCCGCGAGGGATGTCCATGCACGGCGGTCTTGAAACCGTCACCGCCCTGGTCGATCAGGCTTTCCCTACGCCATCAAGGCTCGCTCCGCTCGCGGCCGACTGCTCGGCCGCGAGCGCCAACCGCCCAACTACCTGGGACTCTTGCCCCGGTGACGCGGAAGTGCTGCGGGGAACCGCCGCCGCGATCCGACCTAGAGATGGAGAACCCGTCAGCAACCGTAGGACCACAAGGCGCACGAAGCACGAGACACCCCATCAAGACCATTAGACCCGCGCCGCCCAACGAAGTAGGGATCGATCCAAGGACCGAGGGCCGCGCACGCGCGGCGGCGCCGGCCGGTCGCCGCCGCGCCGCCTCCATGTCTCCGCCACCGGCCGCGCACCGTCGCCCGTCGCCACCACTCAGCGGCCAAGAACCCAGCACCGGGCCATCAGGTACAGGGGATTGCCGCACAGCAGGCCACAGACGCTTTGTGTTACCGAAGAGGCCGGATCGCGGCGGCGGTTCCCCGCGGGCTACCTCGCTACCGTGGCCGTTGCCCCGTGGCTGGGGCGGTCGGCTCCACGACTTTAGCCAGCCACTTTGGGGCGAGCCTCGAAGATCATGGCCCCAACGTCGTGCTTTACGGGCAGGTCCACAGACTGCCCGACTCGCGATGAGCTTACGGGGCCATGATCACTCGCCCCAAAGCAGCTCCCGGCCAAAGTCGCTCCGCCGACCTCGACATGGCTCAGGGCGCCCGACTGTCAGTGGTGCCGGGTATCCTGAGAGATTCGCCTTAGAGCCAACTCCACTACTACATATAGGGGTTGCTACCTGCGAGTAGCACAACTGGTAGTGGTGCGCCGTCAACTTCGACAGTTGCTGATGGTCCGTCTGAGGTGCTTCACTTAGATCGTCAAACCCAAGCAGGCCCCACTCGGGGCTCGACTTGAGGTCGGGCTGCCGCGTGAGGCCTAGTGCGTTGGTCGCGCTCTGGGACCCTACAACTTCCCCTCCTTGACTCCAAGGTGGGGGGTCAGGCAGTCCGCCTCGGAAACGGAAATTTAATGTCCGGACAGGCGAACTCCCGCGATGTGGTACGTCGCGACGACGGAACGTGGGCCGTCACCAAGCCGGGATCTGAGCGTGCCAGCGCGGTAACCGGCACCCAGGCCGAGGCCGTCCAGCGCGGATCTCAGATCCTCACGAACGACGGGGGCGGGGAGCTCCGCATCCATGGCACGGACGGTCGCGTCCGGGATCAGCGCACCATCAGCCCGGGCAACGACCCGCACCCCCCGAAGGGCTGATCTCGGTGGCTCACTTCTGGATCAACCATGATGTGCCTGGCGGCCAAGAGCATCAGGTCCATGCCCACTCCTACGTAGTCGAGGGCGAGTATGTGCACTTCCTCGATGAGGCGAAGCGCAAGGTGATGAGTATCCGTAAGGAGCGAGCACACCTCATCGAGCGTAACGAGGGATAGCCCACGGGCCCCCTACGTGTCCGCATACGTGGGACCGTAGGGGGCGCCACGGGGAACAGAGGACAGAACATGTGAGGCAACTATGAGCGAGCAGCGGCCGACCATCGATGTCAATCAGTTCGACAAGCTTTGCGCAGAGATCCGCCGCGTCGTCGACGAAGGGGCGGACGGGTTGAGCGGAGAACAGTGCTTTGAGAGTGCTCTCAACATCTGCGAGGCACTTGGGATCGGCGTCTTCGTGGACGGTGCCGGTGCCTGGCATCAGTTCCGGGCAGCAGGAAGATCACCGGACCCGAACGTTAATACCTCTCGGAAGTGGTGACTGCTGTACCGCAGCGAAGTACAGCAACCTCCCCGACGGTTAGCAGCCATTGGCGTTCTCCGCAGCTTGGCTGACCAGCCCAGCAGACCTCAGCGACCGCACTGCCCATAGTTCGCATCGAGGGGCGCAACCGACAGCTGCTGACATGAGTCGAAGGAGCTCGCGTATGAGCCTCTGGCGTGACTGTGATGGCGCCCCTGACACCGCCGATCAGTCTCATCCGTAGAAGTTCACGCCCGTTCAGGGCCGTGTCGGCAGAAGGCGACACTCAGGATCTGAACGGGCCTGAACCACCAGGAACAGAAACCAGCAGAGTTGGAAAGCGTGTTGGGGGCAACCCCTCACGAGTTCGAATCTCGCACCTCCACCGCCTGACCTCGCAAAACCATGGACCCTCCCTGGAAGGTTCCGAATCAGGGCGGAGGCCTTTCTGATGACGGAGCGCGACGGGACCGGGCCGCACCTGGAGGGCACAACACCTTCCCGCGCGTTCAGCAGCAACCAACGCCAGCAAACGGCATTTTTCCTGGTCAGCAGCATTGCTTGACAGTCTCCGCAGATGATGCCCGAAGGGGCGGCACCTCCGCACAAGGTGCCGCCCCTTCGTCTTTCGTGCGCCGGGGCCGCGATCCACCGGTGAGGGTGGGATGGCGGACTACAGCCCCGGAGTTCTACAGTCCGGCCCGCAGGTGGGCCGGAGCCATTCAGCCCCGCCCTACCGGTGGTCACTCCCCTGCGAAGACGACGCCGCCCGCCCCGCCTCCAGCCGTGCCACCGGAATCCGGAACGGGGAACAGGACACGTAGTCGAGTCCCACCTCGTGGAAGAAGTGGACCGACTCCGGGTCGCCGCCGTGCTCGCCGCAGACGCCGAGCTTCAGGTCGGGCCGGGTCTCGCGGCCGGCCTTCACCGCGGACTTGACCAGGGAGCCCACGCCGTCGCGGTCGATCGTCTCGAAGGGGCTGACGCCGAAGATGCCCTTCTCCAGGTAGGCGGTGAAGAACGAGGCCTCCACGTCGTCCCGGCTGAAGCCCCACACCGTCTGGGTCAGGTCGTTCGTGCCGAAGGAGAAGAACTCCGCCGCCTCCGCGATCTGACCGGCGGTCAGCGCGGCTCGCGGCAGCTCGATCATCGTGCCGATGGACAGCTTCAGGTCCGTACCGGTCGCGGCCTGGACCTCCGCGATGACCTGGTCGGCCTCCTCGCGCACGATCTCCAGCTCCTGGACCGTGCCCACCAGCGGGATCATGATCTCCGCGCGCGGGTCGGCCTTGGCGGCCTTCCGCTCGGCGACGGCCTCGGCGATCGCCCGTACCTGCATGGTGAAGAGACCGGGGATCACCAGACCCAGGCGTACACCGCGCAGACCCAGCATCGGGTTCTGCTCGTGCAGGCGGTGCACGGCCTGGAGGAGCCGCAGGTCGTTCTCGTTGGAGTCCTTGCGGGACTCGGCGAGCGCGACGCGGACCGACAGCTCGGTGATGTCCGGCAGGAACTCGTGCAGCGGCGGGTCCAGGAGGCGGACGGTGACCGGAAGGCCGTCCATGGCCGAGAACAGCTCCACGAAGTCCTGCTTCTGGAGCGGCAGGAGTGCCTTCAGCGACTCCTCGCGCTCGGCCTCCGTGTCCGCGAGGATCAGGCGCTCGACCAGCTCCCGACGGTCGCCGAGGAACATGTGCTCCGTACGGCACAGACCGATGCCCTGGGCGCCGAAGCGGCGGGCGCGCAGCGCGTCCTCGGCGTTGTCCGCGTTGGCGCGCACCCGCAGGCGGCGCTTGCGGTCGGCGAACGCCATGATCCGGTGCACGGCCTCGACCAGTTCGTCGGCGTCGTTGGCGCCCGCGTGCATCCGGCCCTCGAAGTACTCCACGACGGGAGACGGGACGACCGGGACCTCGCCCAGGTACACCTTGCCACTCGAACCGTCGATCGAGATCACGTCGCCCTCTTCGACCACGTGTCCGCCCGGCACCGTCATCCGGCGCCGCTTGGTGTCGACCTCCAGCTCCTCCGCGCCGCACACACAGGTCTTGCCCATGCCGCGTGCGACCACGGCCGCGTGGGAGGTCTTGCCGCCGCGGGAGGTGAGGATGCCCTCGGCCGCGATCATGCCGTCCAGGTCGTCGGGATTCGTCTCCCGGCGGACCAGGATGACCTTCTCGCCCGAACGCGACCACTTCACGGCCGTGTACGAGTCGAAGACCGCCTTGCCGACCGCCGCACCCGGCGAGGCGGCGATGCCCCGGCCGACCTGCGACACCTTCGCCTCGTCGTCGAAGCGCGGGAACATCAGCTGGGCGAGCTGGGCGCCGTTGACGCGCTGGAGCGCCTCGGCCTCGTCGATGAGCCCCTGGTCCACCAGCTGCGTGGCGATACGGAAGGCCGCGCCCGCCGTCCTCTTGCCCACCCGCGTCTGGAGCATCCACAGCTGCCCGCGCTCGATGGTGAACTCGATGTCGCAGAGGTCCTTGTAGTGGTTCTCCAGCGTCGCCATGATCTTCATGAGCTGGTCGTACGACTTCTTGTCGATCTGCTCCAGCTCGGCGAGCGGGACCGTGTTGCGGATGCCCGCGACCACGTCCTCGCCCTGCGCGTTCTGCAGGTAGTCGCCGTAGACGCCCTGGTGGCCGCTGGCCGGGTCGCGGGTGAAGGCGACACCCGTGCCGGAGTCGGGGCCGAGGTTGCCGAAGACCATCGAGCAGACGTTGACCGCCGTGCCGAGGTCGCCCGGGATGCGCTCCTGGCGGCGGTAGAGCTTGGCCCGGTCGGTGTTCCAGGAGTCGAAGACCGCGTGGATGGCGAGGTCCATCTGCTCGCGCGGGTCCTGCGGGAAGTCCCGCCCGGCCTCGGTCTTGACGATCTTCTTGAACTTGGTGACGAGCTTCTTGAGGTCGGCCGCTTCGAGGTCCGTGTCGACGGTGACCTTCTTGGCGTCCTTGGCCGCCTCCAGCGCGTCCTCGAAGAGCTCTCCCTCGACGCCGAGGACCGTCTTGCCGAACATCTGGATCAGCCTGCGGTACGAGTCCCACGCGAAGCGGTCGTCCCCGGCCTGCTTGGCGAGGCCCTGCACGGACTTGTCGGAGAGGCCGATGTTCAGGACGGTGTCCATCATGCCCGGCATGGAGAACTTCGCCCCGGAACGGACCGAGACGAGGAGCGGGTCGTCGGCCTGACCGAGCTTCTTGCCCATCTTCGCTTCGAGGGCGTCGAGGTGTGCACTCACCTCGTCACGCAGTGCCGCCGGCTCGTCGCCACTGTCGAGGTAGGTCTTGCAGGCCTCGGTGGTGATGGTGAAGCCGGGAGGGACGGGGAGGCCGAGGTTGGTCATCTCAGCGAGGTTGGCACCCTTGCCACCAAGGAGATCCTTGAGGTCCTTGTTGCCCTCGGTGAAGTCGTAAACGAACTTCACGCCCGCGACGCCGCTGTCGCCGGTCTCAGCTACGTGGGGATCTTTGTTTTCCGACACGGGTCTCGACTCCTCGAGGACGCGGTGGCTGCCCTGACGTCGGGGAACATACCCAGATCGAAGGCGCCTGGGTACGTCCACTTGCGCGTCATACGGCCGTAACCACTCGTCCGCCAGCAGATCGAAAGTCAAGGAGAGGTAAGCCGGGCGACCCGACAGCGTTCACCTCTTGAACGCGCCAGCGCCCCCAGACCCGGAATATCGCTCACATGAGCGACACTCGGCACGCCTGAGTTCACGCCGTAAATGATCAAAGGGTGGCACTCAGTGCCACCCTTTGAGAAGTGCAGCCGCTCAAGATCCGCTCATCTGAGCGAAACCCCGATCAGGCGTGGCGAGAATCACGCAGTTTCCGGCGCCCGGATTTCACCATGCGGACCGGTACGGAGACGGAAACGTGACCGTCACACGCTCATGGCGAGTGACCGGCGGGTGACCAGCGAGTCACCGTCACACGCCCATGGCCAGCAGCCGCTCCTCGACCCGTTCGGGCGCGTACAGATGCTCCACGACCATCGCACCGGCCCCGACCAGACCCGCCCGCTCGCCGAGCCGCGAGGTGACGACGTCCAGGTGGGCGGTGGAGCGGGGCAGGGCCCGCTGGTAGAGGAGCTCGCGGACGCCGGTCAGGAACGCCGTCCCGGCCAGGTCTCCGGCGATCATCAGGACGCCGGGGTTGAGCAGCGTCACCACGGTCGCCAGTACGTCACCGACATGCCGGCCGGCCTCCCTCGCGAGCGCGGCCGCGCCGGGATGCCCGGAGGCCAGCAGGTCGCGCACATCTGAGCCCGACGCGGCCGGAACGCCCGTCTCCGCCAGCCGGCGCGCGACCGCGCCACCGCTCGCGACGGCGGCGAGGCACCCGAACGACCCGCATCTGCACAGCGCGTCGGCGCCCTCCGGGACCCGGATGTGCCCGATGTCCCCGGCGCCGCCGTCGATGCCCCGGTAGATCGAACCGCCGACGACCACACCGGCGCCGATACCGGTGGAGACCTTCACCAGCACGAACGCCGAGCAGTCGGGGTGGCCGGTGCGCTGTTCCCCGTACGCCATGAGGTTGGCGTCGTTGTCGACGAGGACCGGGACGGCGCCGGCGCCCGTGTGCTCGGTGAAGGCGCGGGTGAGACGGCCCCGTATGTCGTAGCCGTCCCAGCCGGGCATGATCGGCGGCTGGACGACACGGCCGGTCTCGCTGTCCACGGGCCCCGGCACGGCGAGCCCGATGCCGCACACCTCGTGCGCCTGATGCCCGGCCTTCTCCAGGAGCTCGGCGAACCAGCGGCCGAGCTCGCCGAGGACGGCGTCCGGGCCCTCCTCGATCAGCAGCGACCCCGTGTGCTCGGCCAGCAGCTCACCGGTCAGGGACAGCACGGCGGCGCGGGCGTGCCGGGTGTCGAGGTCGGCGGTGAGGACGACGGCGTGTGAGTCGTCGAACTCCAGGCTGACCGAGGGGCGGCCGCCGAGCGGTGAGTCCACCGGGCCCGCGGCGCCCTCACGGAGCCAGCCGGCCCGGAACAGCCGGTCGAGCCGCTGCCCGACCGTGGCCCGCGACAGCCCGGTGACCTGCTGCAAGGCCCCGCGCGTGGTCGCGCGCCCGCTGCGCACCAGCTCCAGCAGGTCGCCGGAACTCGCCTGGCTCCCGGTCCTCCCGGCTCGTGTCGCCATCCCGCTACTCCCTGTGGTTCCGGTCATACGGACCCCTTGCGCTCACCAACTCTGCATTACATATTGAGTTTTGCGTGTTAAATAGACGTAACCCTACGGTAGCTACTGCCGAACTGGTCGGCCGCATGTCTTCGGGGAGACCTGAGTGGACCGCACAACCCAGCTCACCGCCCGTCGCACCGGGATCGTGGATCCCGTACGCACCGCGACCTCACCGCCGTTTTCCGGCCATGGTGAGATCGACCCTTCCAGGGTGGCCGTATACGATCCGGTCCGCCCGGCGGGATCACTGCATCTCAGGGCGGCCGAGGTACTGCACGGCAACTGGACCGGCACGTCCACGGTGCCCTCCCGCGGTCTGTACCCGCACCAGTGGTCCTGGGACTCCGCGTTCATCGCGATCGGCCTGCGCCATCTGTCGCCGCTGCGGGCGCAGGTCGAGCTGGAGACGCTGCTCGACGCGCAGTGGGGCGACGGCCGGATTCCGCACATCGTGTTCAACCCCTCCGTCCCCCTCGACGCGTACTTCCCGAGCCCCGACTTCTGGCGCTCCTCGACCGCGGGGCGCGCTGCGGGCGCCCCGCGCACCGTACAGACGTCGGGCATCGTGCAGCCACCGGTGCACGCGCTCGCGGCCTGGCTGGTGCACGTCTCCGACCCGGGTCTGTCCCGGGCGCGGTCCTTCCTGTCCCGGATCTACCCGCGGCTGGCGGCCTGGCACCGCTATCTGCTGCACCGCCGGGACCTGGGCGGCGGGGGCCTCGCCTCGGTGGTCCACCCCTGGGAGCAGGGCATGGACAACGCGCCGAGCTGGGACGCCCCGCTGTCCCGTGTGACGCCCGCCCCGGCCCGCTCCTTCCGCCGCGCGGACCTCGACCACGGCGCCGCGGAGGACCGGCCGACGGACCTGGACTACGGACGGTACGTACGGCTGGCGACGGACTACCGGGACGGGGAGTACGCGGACGGCACCGCCGGCACCGACGGCTTCGCGGTGGAGGACCCGGCCTTCAACGCGCTGCTGATCGCCTCCGAGCACGCCCTGGCGCGGATCGCGCGGGAGCTGGGCGCGACGGGCACGGCCCGGCACGCGCGCGCGGAGCGGCTGACCGCGGCGCTCGTCGACCGGCTGTGGGACCCGGCCGAGGGCATGTTCTTCTGCCGGGACGTGCGCACGGACGAGCTGATCCCCGAGCGCGGCGTCTCCGGCCTCGTCCCGCTGCTGCTCCCCTCGCTCCCCCGCGACACGGCCGCCACGCTCGTACGGACGCTGTACGGGCCGCACTTCGGGCTCGGCGGATCGACCCGGCTCGTCCCGAGCTACGACCTGACCGGGCACGCCTTCGATCCGCACCGGTACTGGCGCGGTCCGGCCTGGTTCAACACCAACTGGCTGGTGGAGCGCGGGCTCAGGCTGCACGGGGAGCACGCGCGCGCGCAGAAGCTGCGGGGCGCGCTGCTGGAGACGGCGGACACGTCCGGGTTCGCGGAGTACGTGGATCCGTACACCGGCGAGGCCTGCGGAGCGCTCGGTTTCAGCTGGACCGCGGCGCTGACGCTGGACCTGCTGCACGAGGCACCCGAAGCGGTGCACAGCACGACGGAAGAGTTCGGCAAGGGCGCCAAGGGAGGGGACCGGCGATGACGGACCGGCATCATCTGCTCGTGCACGGTGGGACGTTCGCGGCCGTGGGCGACGGCGGGGACATCAACGGAGTGCGCGGCGCCAGTTCGCCCCACGGGCTGTTCGTGCGCGACGCCCGGCATCTGAGCCGCTGGCAGCTGACCGTCGACGGGGCGGTGCCCGAGGCGCTGACGCCCGTCGCGGACGGCGACACGGCCCGCTGTGTGCTCGTACCGCGCGGCGGCCGGCAGGAACCGCCCGCGTACACGATCTTCCGTGAACAGGCCGTGGCGGACGGCGCGTTCGTCGAGTCCCTGCGCGTCACCAGCAACCGTCCGGCGCCGACGACGGTCCGGATCGCGGTCACCGCGGACGCCGACTTCACGGACCAGTTCGAGCTGCGCTCGGACCACCGTACGTACACGAAGATCGGCGTGGTCCGCTCCCGCCAGGTCCTCGACGACGGCGTGGAGTTCACCTACCAGCGCGGGGAGTGGCGGTCCAGTACGACCGTGACCTCCGAGCCCGCGCCGGACGGCGTGGAGGAGACCGGCACGGGCGCGCGTCGCCTGGTGTGGACCCTCGAACTCCAGCCGCACGAATCGGCCGAACTGGCCCTCCGGGTGGCGGCGCGCCCGCACGGTATGCCGCACCCGGAGGTGCCCTCCTCCCCGGCTGCCGCCAACGCCCGACTCCTCGCGCTGGAAGGGGAGTTCGCGGAGGGCGTGCCCTTCCCGACGGGCTGGCCCGAGCTGGCCGCGGCCTGTGCGCGGGGCCTGTCCGACCTGGCCGTGCTCCAGGTGCCCGCAACGGGCCCCGACGGAGAGGAACTTCGCGTCCCGGCGGCCGGAGTGCCGTGGTTCCTGACCCTGTTGGGCCGCGACGCCCTCCTCACCTCCCTCTTCGCGCTCCCCTACCGCCCCCAACTGGCCGCCGCCACCCTGCCCGCGCTCGCCGCCGCCCAGGCGACCGAGGTCGGCGTGGGCACGGTCGCCCAGCCCGGCAAGATCGTGCACGAGATGCGGCACGGCGAGCTGGCCCACTTCGGGCAGGTGCCGTACGGGCGTTATTACGGTTCGGTCGACGCGACCCCGCTCTTCCTGGTCCTCCTCGGCGCGTACGTCGAGCAGACGGGGGATGTGGCGCTGGCCCGCCGCCTTGAGTCCAACGCCCGGGCGGCGATCGGCTGGATGCTGGACCACGGCGGGCTGACCTCGCGCGGGTATCTCGTCTACCGCGCGGACGAGGGCGGCCTCGCCAACCAGAACTGGAAGGACTCCCCCGGCGCCATCTGCTCCGGCGACGGCTCGCGGCCGACCGGCCCCGTGATGGCCGCGGGCGCGCAGGGGTACGCGTACGACGCGTTGCGCCGGACCGCGCACCTGGCCCGGACGGTATGGGACGACGAGGTGTACGCGGCGCTGCTGGAGCAGGCCGCGGCGGATCTCCGCGACCGGTTCCAGCGGGACTTCTGGATGCCGGACCACTCCTTCCCGGCGCTCGCCCTCGACGGCGACGGCAACCACGTCGACGCGCTCGCGTCCGACGCGGGGCATCTGCTCTGGTCCGGGCTGCTGGACAAGGAGTACGGGGAGTTGGTGGGGCGGCGGTTGCTGGAGCCGGACTTCTTCTCCGGGTGGGGTGTCCGCACGGTCGCCTCGGGCCAGCCCGCGTACCATCCGCTGTCCTACCACCGGGGTTCGGTGTGGCCCCACGACAACGCACTGATCACGCTGGGGCTGGCGCGGTACGGGCTCCACGACGAGGCCCGCACGGTCGCCCACGCACTGGTGGACGCGGCGACGGCGGCGGGGCACCGGCTGCCGGAGGTGCTCGCGGGGTACGGCCGCGACACCCACGCGGAGCCGGTGCCGTACCCGCACGCGTGCGTCCGTGAATCGCGGTCGGCTGCGGCGCCGTTGGCGTTGCTCACGGCGGTAGGAGGCGCGTGAGGTCGGTGGGCGAGTGCGGGTGGGTGGGGTGCTGGTTGCGCAGTTCCCCGCGCCCCTGAAAACCGGGGCGCGGGGAACTGCGCGAGCAACCCCAACCCACCCGCGCCAATCCCTCAACCCCCGGAGGTATCCAGCTCCGCGTCCTCGCTGATGCCCGCGCAGTCGTACGGGTCCTTGAGCCAACCGTCCGGCAGGACAACCCTGTTGTTGCCGGACGTACGCCCGCGGGGCCCATCGGCGCCGGCCGGCCACGGCTGGTCCAGCTCCAACTCCTCCAGCCCCTCGGAGAGTTCGGCCAGTGACGAGGTGATCGCAAGGCGCTTGCGCATCTCGGAGCCGACCGCGAAACCCTTCAGGTACCAGGCCACGTGCTTGCGGAAGTCGATGACTCCGCGCGCCTCGTCACCGATCCACTCCCCGAGGAGGGTCGCGTGGCGGACCATGACGCCCGCGACCTCACGAAGAGTCGGCCGGGCGTAGTCACCCCCGCGCCCCTCGAACGCCGCCACCAGATCGCCGAAGAGCCACGGCCGCCCCAGGCAGCCACGGCCGACGACCACGCCGTCGCAGCCCGTCTCCCGGACCATCCGCAGCGCGTCGTCGGCGGACCAGATGTCACCGTTGCCGAGAACGGGAATCTCCGGCACATGCTCCTTGAGCCGGGCGATGGCCTCCCAGTCGGCGGTACCGCCGTAGTGCTGGGCGGCTGTACGGCCGTGCAGCGCGATCGACGTCACGCCCTCCTCGACGGCGATACGCCCGGCGTCGAGGTACGTGATGTGGTCGTCGTCGATGCCCTTGCGCATCTTCATCGTGACGGGGAGGTCACCCGCCCCGGACACCGCCTCGCGGAGGATCGCCCGCAGCAGGTGCCGCTTGTACGGCAGCGCGGACCCGCCGCCCTTCCGCGTGACCTTCGGGACCGGGCAGCCGAAGTTCAGGTCGATGTGGTCGGCGAGACCCTCCTCCGCGATCATGCGGACGGCCTTGCCGACGGTCGCGGGGTCGACCCCGTACAACTGGATCGACCGCGGGGTCTCCGACGCGTCGAAGTGGATCAGCTGCATCGTCTTCTCGTTGCGCTCGACCAGCGCCCGAGTCGTGATCATCTCGCTGACGAACAGGCCCTTGCCCCCGCTGAACTCCCTGCACAGCGTGCGGAACGGCGCGTTCGTGATCCCGGCCATGGGCGCGAGGACGACGGGCGGCTGGACGGTGTGCGGACCGATCCGCAGGGCGGAGTTCACCGTGGATGTGGGCGTGGACATTCCCCCATTGTCGCGTACGCCGACCGGTGCCACGAAAGTCGCCCGTGACTGCGGTCGGCAGGCCCTCGGCCCGCCAACCCCGTTCATTAGTTAGGCACACTACCGAAACGGGCGTACCCTGGTCGGCATGCCCGAGCTCAGCCACCGTCGTCGCATGCTGGTGCTCGCGATCTGCTGTATGAGCCTGCTGATCGTGAGCCTCGACGTCACCATCCTCAATGTCGCCCTGCCCGCCATGCAGAAGGACCTGGACGCGAGCCTGGCGGGCATGCAGTGGACGATCGACGCGTACACCCTGGTGCTCGCCTCGCTCCTGATGCTCGCCGGTTCGACGGCGGACCGTATCGGCCGCAAGCGGGTCTTCATGGCGGGCCTGGTCGTCTTCACGATCGGCTCGGTCCTCTGCTCGCTGGCGCCCAACCTCGAATCGCTCGTCGTCTTCCGCATGATCCAGGCGGTCGGCGGCTCGATGCTCAACCCGGTCGCGATGTCGATCATCACCAACACCTTCACGGACCCGCGCGAGCGTGCCCGCGCGATCGGGGTCTGGGGCGGTGTCGTCGGCATATCGATGGCCGCGGGCCCGCTGGTCGGCGGCCTCCTCGTGGACTCGGTCGGCTGGCGCTCGATCTTCTGGATCAACCTGCCGGTGGGCCTGACCGCGCTCCTGCTCACACTCCGGTACGTGCCCGAGTCCCGCGCCCCGAAGGCCCGCCGCCCGGACCCGGTCGGCCAGTTCCTGGTGATCGCGCTGCTCGCCTCCCTCACGTACGCGATCATCGAGGCGCCCTCCTCCGCCATCGGCCAGACCCTCGCCTTCGGCGGTATCGCGCTGGCCGCGCTCGTCACCCTTCTCCGGTACGAGCCCCGCCGCGACGAACCCCTCATCGACCTGCGCTTCTTCCGCTCGGCTCCGTTCAGCGGGGCCACGGTCGTGGCGATCAGCGCGTTCGCGGCGCTCGGCGGCTTCCTCTTCCTCTCGACGCTCTACCTCCAGAACGTGCGCGGCCTGGACGCCCTCCACGCGGGCCTGTGGATGCTGCCCATGGCGGTCATGACCTTCGTCTGCGCGCCCCTGTCGGGCCGGCTGGTCGGGAACCGCGGTCCCCGGCTGCCGCTGCTCATCGCGGGGACGGCGATGACCGCGAGCGGTGTGCTCTTCGCCGGTTTCGAGGCCGAGACGGAGAACGTGACCCTCGTCATCGGGTACTTCCTCTTCGGCCTCGGCTTCGGTTTCGTCAACGCCCCCATCACCAACACCGCCGTCTCCGGCATGCCCCGCGCCCAGGCCGGGGTGGCCGCCGCGGTCGCCTCCACGAGCCGCCAGATCGGCCAGACGCTGGGCGTCGCCGTGATCGGCGCGGTCCTCGCCTCCGGCGTCGGTTCCTCCTCCTACCGGGACACCTTCGTCTCGGCGGCCCGCCCCGCCTGGTGGATCATCGCCGCGTGCGGTCTGGCGGTGCTGGTCCTCGGTGCCCTCACCAGTGGGCCCTGGGCCCGACGAACGGCCGAGCGCACAGCCCGACGACTGGAGTCGCCCGAGATCAAGGAGTCGGCGGGGGTTGTTTGAGGGTGCGGGCCGCTCTTTTAGGGGCGCGGGGAACTGCGCACTCAGCCCCCACCCACCTGCACCAAAATCTCAACCCCGCTCCACAGCAATCGCGTGCAGCTTCTCCAGCCGCTCCCGCGACTCCTCGTCCGCCGGTGCGTACGTGACCATCCGTGGCCCCTCGCCGGGACCGAGCCACAGGTCGGTGTGGACCAGGGTCAACCGCCCGACGTACTGGTTGTCGAAGAACTTGGTCTTGCTGCGCGAGCCGACGACCTCGTGCCGCTCCCACACCTCGCGGAACTGCTCCGACTCCGCCCGCAGCCGCTTGAGCAGCATCTTCCAGGCGGGGTCGGCGAGATGCCCGGCCATCGAGGCGCGGAACTTGGCGGCCATCAGCCGGATCGACTCGTCGAGCATCACGATCGACGAACGCCACTGCTCGTTCGTGGTGATGAGGAGCATGCAGTTGCGGTCCTCGGCCGGAACCTCGTCGAGGTCGCAGAGCAGACGGCCGTACGTGCGGTTGTACGCGAGGACGTCGTACCGGCTGTTCTGGATGCAGGCAGGCAGAGGTTCCAGCTGCTCCAGCGTCTGCAACAGCGCCGGAGTGATCGTCGGGCAGCGCGAGGCCGGGGTGGGGTCGACGGCACCGGCCAGCTGGAAGAGGTGGGCGCGCTCGTTCTGGTCGAGCATCAGCGTGCGGGCGAGGGCGTCGAGGACCTGGACGGAGACCTGGATGTCGCGGGCCTGTTCGAGCCACGTGTACCAGGTGACGCCGACCGCGGAGAGGTGCGCGACCTCCTCCCGGCGCAGACCGGGCGTGCGCCTGCGGCGGCCGCGGGGCAGGCCCACCTGCTCGGGCGTGAGGTGCTCGCGACGGTGCCGCAGGAAGGCGGCGAGCTCGTGGCGCCGGATGTCGGACTCGCGCGAGGCCCGGCTCTCCGACTCACGCGCGCCCTCCGGCTCACGCGCGGGCGCACCCGAGGTCCCCGGAGCCTGGGCCTCGCGCCCCCGCACCCCGGTCGCCCCGTTCTCCCGTACCGCCGTTTCCTCGGCCATGGTCGTCATGCCTCCAGCGTGCCGCCGCCCGGACCCTGTTTCCAGGTACTCCTTGTAACAGGATAAAGAGACTCTGGTACCAGTCTGAGAGGGGGAGCACTCTCGACAGCGTGACCGAAACCCTCGCTTCCCGTACCGCTCGCTCGCCCGTCGCCCCGCCCGTACTCGGTGGGCTCGGGCTGTTCACCGTGCTGCTCGGCGCGGCCCTGCCCCTCATCGACTTCTTCATCGTGAACGTCGCCCTGCCCACGATCGGCCACGACCTGGCCGCGGGCGACGCGGTCCTGGAACTCGTCGTCGCCGGTTACGGAGTCGCGTACGCCGTGCTCCTCGTCCTCGGCGGCCGGCTCGGCGACATGTTCGGCCGGCGCCGGCTCTTCCTCGGCGGAATGATCGCCTTCGGGCTGACCTCGCTGGCCTGCGGCCTGGCGCCGAGCGCCTGGACGCTCGTCGCGGCGCGCGTCGCACAGGGCGCGGCCTCGGCGGCGATGCTCCCGCAGGTCCTCGCCACCATCCAGTCGGCGACCGCGGGCCCGCGCCGCGCCAAGGCGATGGGCCTGTACGGCGCCACGGCCGGGCTCTCCATGGTGGCCGGGCAGATCCTCGGCGGCGTCCTCGTCGCGGCGGACATCGCGGGCACCGGCTGGCGCGCGGTCTTCCTGGTGAACGTGCCGGTCGTACTGGTGGGCCTCTTCCTGGCCGCCAAGGCCGTGCCCGAGACCCGCTCGCAACACCCGGCGCCGGTGGACGGCCCCGGAACGGCCCTGCTGGCCATCGCCCTGGTGTCCCTGCTCGCCCCGCTGACCGAGGGCCGGGCGGCGGGCTGGCCCCTGTGGACGTGGCTGTCCCTGGCGGTGTTCCCGGTCGCGGCGACGGCCTTCTATCTCGTCGAGCGGCGGGCGGAGCGTCTGGGCCGCACCCCGCTGGTCCCGCCGAGCCTGTTCTCGAACCTCCCCCTGCGCCGGGGTCTGGTGATGATCCTCCCCTTCTCGATCGGCTTCAGCGGCTTCATGTTCGTCATCGCGGTGGCGCTGCAGCAGGGAGTCGCCCTGAGCCCGGTCCGCGCGGGCCTCACCCTGGCCCCGATGGCGGTGTCCTTCTTCGTGGTCTCGCTCCTGGGCCCGCGGCTGGTGGCCAGGTGGGGCACGCGGGTGGTGACCGCGGGCGGCCTGGTCCAGGCGGTCGGTGTGGCCGTCCTCGCCCTCACGGTGTGGAGCTCCTGGCCCCACGTCGGCGGTCTCGAACTCTGGCCCGGCGTGATCATCGCGGGCGCCGGTCAGGCCCTCCAACTGCCCATCCTCTTCCGCGTGATCCTCTCCGAGGTGCCCCCGGCCCGCGCCGGCGTGGGCAGCGGCGTCATGATCACCGCCCAGCAGTCCGCCCTGGCCCTGGGTGTGGCCACCCTCGGCACCCTCTTCCTCACCCTCACCCCGGGTCACGGCATGCGGGACGCCCTGGTCACGACGCTTCTCGTCCAGCTCGCCGGGGTCGTACTGACCACGGCGCTGAGCCTGCGACTGCCTCGCGCCATCGCATAGGACCACGGAGCAGTGCACGGAACAGTGCGCGGAATTCGCACACAACTCACCACTGTTGTGTCCCTGTTGATGTTGTTCTTGCTGCACACTCCTTAGGGCCCGCAAGCGGAGCGCGACCACCAGGAGGCGTCATGCTGCAGATCAACACCAGCAAGGTGAGCCGCTGGGACCAGCACGGCCGCGAGCACATCGTCCGAGTCCAACGCTCGGGCGTGCAGCGGACGATCAGATGCGACACCTGCGGCTGGCGGAAGGCCGCCCAGTTCCTGCCCTGGCTCAAGGCCGAGGAGCATCTCGCGGAAGCGCATCAGGCGACAGTGGATCCGTCGGAGGCCTGAGGGAGCACCGACCGGGCACGGTCACAGCGCGGCGCGGCGGGGGTCTTACCAAGACCCCCGCCGCGCCGCGCTCCCGTCTGTTCGGGGCAACATCCAAGCTCTGGTCTCAGCCCTGGTTCAGCGGCAGCGCGACATCCACCACCTGCCGCCCGTGCGGGAACGAGCCCAGCGAACTCAGCTTCCCCGTCAGCAGGTTGACCCGGAACGACTTGTTGCCCGTCACGGCGTACCCGGTGTTGGTCCCGTTCCGCGCCGAACTGTAGATGTCGAACCCGGAGTTCAGGGGCGCGTCCACACCCAGCTTGCCCGTCGGCGCGAGGTTGCCCGCGTTGGCGGGCGACTGCACCGACACCTGGTCCAGCGCTGTGTCGAGGTCGAACAGGGTGGTGGCCGTCGTCGCGTCGAGGTCGTTGTTCGTGTACGCGGCCCCGGTCACACCGAGTGCGGTGGCACCCGGGTTCGGAGGCACCGGCGGGTTGGTGAGGGTGCCGTCGACGGCGGTGGTGCCGGGAGCCGGTGCGCCCGCCGGGTCGTCGAGGTTGTGGCGGAGGTTCTGGCCGGTGTCGCTGATGACCCGGAGCCGGTTGGCGGCCGGGTTGAAGTCGACGCCGAAGGCCTTGCCCTGGAGGGCCACGCTGAGCTGCGAGACCTTGGTGGCGCGGGCGCCCGCCTCACGGATCGTGTAGATGCCACCCTGGTCCCCGACTGCGTACAGCTTTCGGTTCTGGACGCGGTAGTCGATGCCGACCAGCGTCCGGTCGCCCTTGAGTCCGTCGATCTTGCCGAGCGGCACCGCGGCTCCGGGCCGGTCGACGCGGAAGAGGACGAGCCGCTGGTCCGCCGTGAGCCCGACGGCCCGCAGCCCACTGGGCGCGAGTGCCTCCGGCAGAGCGCCCCCACCACCCTTGGCCTCGATCCCGGCCCCGGAGGTCCCCTTCTCCGCCGACCCGCCGAGCGCCCCGGCGCCGACGGCACCGACCGTCCCGAGCGCCACCGCCATCGCCAGTACGCCCATGACTGCTTGCTTGCGCATCCGTACCCCCGTGAAGGTGCCGGCCCGCCCCCTGCGGACCGTCTGCCCCTCCTTCGGAACCCCCGGCCCCCTGGATTGCAAAAACCCCGGTTCCATTACATCCGTTACGGACGTGACAGAACCGGGGCATTTGAATGGAGCCCGCGCCCCTTCTTCCTCAGGGGCGCGGACCCCTCCGCTTCAGGGCCGCGGCAACCTACTGCTTTTAGGGGCGCGGGGAACTGCGCAACCAGCCACGACGAACCCGCAGTCGGCAGCGAACACCAGCCACGCAGACGCCCACCCGCAAAGCAGCCGGCAGCTAGCAGCCGATGAGGCGGCTGGCCAGGTACCCCTCGATCTGGTCCAGCGACACGCGTTCCTGCTTCATCGAGTCCCGCTCACGAACAGTCACAGCGTTGTCGTCGAGCGTGTCGAAGTCCACGGTCACACAGAACGGCGTACCGATCTCGTCCTGCCGCCGGTAACGACGACCGATGGCCCCGGCGTCATCGAAGTCGATGTTCCAGTTCTGACGAAGCGCGGAGGCGAGCCCCTTCGCCTTCGGCGACAGCTCGGGGTTCCGCGACAGCGGGAGCACCGCGACCTTCACCGGCGAAAGACGGGGGTCGAGCCGCAGAACGGTCCGCTTCTCCATCTTCCCCTTGGCGTTGGGCGCCTCGTCCTCGACGTAGGCGTCCAGGAGGAACGCCAGCATCGCGCGGCCGACACCGGCCGCGGGCTCGATGACGTACGGAGTCCAGCGCTCGCCGGCCTCCTGGTCGAAGTAGGAGAGGTCCTGGCCGGAGGCCTTGGAGTGGGCGGAGAGGTCGTAGTCCGTGCGGTTGGCGACGCCCTCCAGCTCACCCCACTCGTTGCCGCCGAACTGGAAGCGGTACTCGATGTCGGCGGTGCGCTTGGAGTAGTGCGAGAGCTTCTCGGCCGGGTGGTCGTACCAGCGCATGTTCTCCTCGCGGAGGCCCAGGCCGGTGTACCAGTTCCAGCGCTCCTGCATCCAGAACTCCTGCCACTTCTCGTCCTCGCCCGGCTTGACGAAGAACTCCATCTCCATCTGCTCGAACTCGCGGGTGCGGAAGATGAAGTTGCCGGGCGTGATCTCGTTGCGGAAGGACTTGCCCATCTGCGCGATGCCGAACGGCGGCTTCTTGCGCGAGGTCTGCTGGACCTGGGCGAAGTTGGTGAAAATACCCTGCGCGGTCTCGGGGCGCAGGTAGGCGACGGAGCCACTGTCCTGAGTGGGGCCCAGGTGCGTGGAGAGCAGGCCGGAGAACTGCTTGGGCTCGGTGAACTGGCCCTTGTTGCCGCAGTGCGGGCAGTTGACGTCCGCGAGGCCGTTCTCGGGCTGCTTGCCGTGCTTGGCCTCGTACGCCTCTTCAAGGTGGTCGGCGCGGAAGCGCTTGTGACACGAGGTGCACTCGGTGAGCGGGTCGGTGAAGGTGGCGACGTGACCGGAGGCCACCCAGACCTCCGTCGCCAGGATCACGGACGAGTCGATACCGACGACGTCCTCGCGCGACGTCACCATGTAGCGCCACCACTGACGCTTGATGTTCTCCTTGAGCTCGACACCCAGCGGCCCGTAGTCCCAGGCGGCTCGCTGGCCGCCGTAGATCTCACTGCACGGGTAGACGAAGCCACGGCGCTTGCTCAGGCTGACGATGGTGTCGATCTTGTCGGCGGCCACGGTGCTCTCTTCATTACGACGACGGGCGACGAAGCGGTTGCTTCACAGCGATTGCTTCAGAGCGAATGCTTCAGATTACCGGCGGCCCCTGCCCCCGGATCAAATCGGTTGGGGTCCTGGCCGGACACCGTTCCCCGGAGTGCCGTCGCACCCCTCCCATACCGGGATGAAGCCCAGATCACAAGACGCGTTATTGACAATCGTTTCCAGACTTGTTGAAAATGGGTGTCATGAACGTACGACGACGTCTTGTAACCGGCACCGCGGTCGCCGCGGCCACCGCCCTGGGTCTCGGGCTCCTCTCCGCCTGCTCGTCCGAGTCCGACGCGGCCGACGGCAACAGCGGGAAGCTCGACGTCGTGGCGTCGTTCTACCCGTTGCAGTTCATAGCCGAGCGAATAGGCGGCGACCACGTCAGCGTGAGCACGCTGACCGAGCCCGGCCAGGAGCCGCACGACCTGGAGATCAGCGCCAAGCAGACCGCGCAGCTCCAGGAGTCGGACGTGGCCCTCTACCTGAAGAACCTCCAGCCCTCCGTCGACGACGCGATCGCCCAGTCCGAGATCAAGACGAAGATCGACGCGGCCGGCCTCACCAGCCTGGAGAAGCACGGCAACGAGGTCGGCGGCCACGCGGCCGAGCACGACGACCACGAGGGCGAGGAAGGCACCGGCGAGGACCCGCACATCTGGCTCGACCCCGTGAAGTACGCCGAGGTCGCCGAGGGTGTGGGCAAGGCCTTCGAGAAGGCCGACCCGGACAACGCGGCGGACTACAAGAAGAACACCACCGCCCTGGTGAAGAAGCTGGACGCCCTCAACACGCAGTTCGAGGACGGCCTCAAGAACACGAGGACGAAGGTCTTCATCACCACGCACGCCGCCTTCGGCTATCTCGCCGAGCGCTACGGCCTCACCGAGGAGGCCATCAACGGCCTGGACCCGGAGAACGAGCCCAGCGCCAACCGCGTCAAGGACCTTGAGAAGATGGCCAAGGCCGACGGCGTCTCCACGGTCTTCTACGAGACCCTCGTCAGTGACAAGACCGCGAAGACCATCGCCGCGGACGCGAACCTCAAGACCGATGTGCTCGACCCGATCGAGGGCATCACGGAGAAGTCCCGCGGTGACGACTACTTCCAGGTGATGGAGTCCAACCTCAAGGCGCTGCAGTCGGCACTGGGCGCGAAATGACCAACCCCCGGAGGGTGGCGGCATGAAGGACGGCGGCATGAGGGACGAGCCCGGCGCATCGGCCGTCATATCCCTGCGCGGTGTGACGGCCGAGCTCGGCTCACGCCCCGTCCTGCGCGGTATCGACCTCACCGTGAACCGCGGTGAGGTCGTCGCGCTGCTCGGCGCCAACGGCTCCGGCAAGTCGACGGCCGTCCGTACTGTCATCGGCCAGGTGCCGGTCTCCAGCGGCGAGATCGAGCTGTTCGGCACCCCGCGGCGCCGCTTCCGCGACTGGTCGCGCGTGGGTTACGTACCGCAGCGCACGACCGCCGCCGGCGGGGTGCCCGCGACGGTGACCGAGGTGGTGTCCTCCGGGCGGCTGTCCCGTGCCCGCTTCGGTGTCCTGCGCAGGGCCGACCGCGAGGCGGTCCAGCGTGCCATCGCCCTGGTCGGCCTCGCGGACCGTGCCAAGGACTCGGTGAACGCGCTGTCCGGCGGGCAGCACCAGCGCGTACTCATCGCCCGTGCCCTCGCCGCCGGGCCCGAGCTGCTGATCATGGACGAGCCGATGGCGGGTGTGGACCTGGCCAGCCAGGAGGTCCTCGCGGAGACCCTGCGCGAGCAGGTCGCCCAGGGCGCCTCCGTCCTCCTCGTCCTGCACGAACTGGGCCCGCTGGAGCCGCTGATCAACCGCGCGGTCGTGCTGCGCGACGGCTGCGTCATGCACGACGGCCCGCCTCCGCAAGCGCTCGGCCAGCACGCGCTGCCCGGCCACGACCACGTACATCCCCACGCGGCTCACGACGCCGAACCGATCCGGACGGGACTGCTGAGCTGATCGCCATGAACCTCGAAATCCTCGACTACGCCTTCATGCAGCGGGCCCTGCTCGCCGCCGTCCTCGTCGGCATCACCGCGCCCGCCGTCGGCATCTACCTCGTGCAGCGCCGCCAGGCCCTGCTCGGCGACGGCATCGGCCATGTCGCGATGACCGGCGTCGGCCTCGGCTTCCTGCTCTCCTGGTCCCCGGTGTGGATGGCCACGGCCGTCTCCGTGGTCGGCGCGATCCTGATGGAACTGATCCGCTGGTACGGCAAGACGCGCGGCGACATCGCGCTGGCGATGCTCTTCTACGGGGGCATGGCGGGCGGCGTGATGTTCATCAACCTCGCGCCCGGCGGCTCCAACGCCAACCTGACCTCGTATCTCTTCGGCTCGCTCTCCACGGTCTCCGAGGAGGACGTGACGGCGATCTGTCTGCTCGCGGCCTTCGTCGTCCTCGTCACGGTCGGGCTGCGCCGGCAGCTGTTCGCGGTGAGCCAGGACGAGGAGTTCGCGCGGGTCACCGGGCTGCCGGTGCGCGCCCTGAACCTGCTCACGGCGGTCACCGCGGCGGTCACCGTCACGGTCGCCATGCGGGTCGTCGGCCTGCTGCTGGTCTCCGCGCTGATGGTGGTGCCGGTGGCCGCCGCGCAGCAGCTCAGCCGCAGTTTCGCCGCCACGTTCGCGATCGCGGTGGCGATCGGGGTGAGCGTGACCATCGGCGGCACGGTGACCTCGTACTACCAGGACGTACCGCCCGGCGCGACGATCGTCCTGCTGACCATCGGCGTGTTCATCCTGCTCACGGCGTTGGCCACACCACTGGCCCGGCGCAGGGCACGGGCCGCCGCGCAGGCCGCGGCCCAGGAGGCCGGCGATCCGGCGGAGTGCGCGATTCCGGCCACGCGCACCCCCACCGGAAAGGTCGGCGTCTGACTGCGCCCCGTCCGGGCTGGCACAATGGCCCGGCAAGCCGCAGACGTTTGGAGGCAACGGTGACGACCGCTGGACCGCCCGTTCGGGGCCGTTCCACCCGGCAGCGTGCCGCCGTGGCGGCGGCGCTCGACGAGGTGGACGAGTTCCGCAGCGCCCAGGACCTGCACGACATGCTCAAGCACAAGGGCGACTCCGTCGGGCTGACCACGGTGTACCGCACGCTGCAGTCCCTTGCCGACGCCGGCGAGGTCGATGTCCTGCGCACATCGGACGGTGAGTCCGTGTACCGCCGCTGTGAGAGCGGCGACCACCATCACCACCTCGTGTGCCGCGTCTGTGGCAAGGCCGTCGAGGTGGAGGGGCCGGCCGTGGAGAAGTGGGCGGAGGCCATCGCGGCGGAGCACGGCTATGTGAGCGTGGCCCACACGGTGGAGATCTTCGGCACCTGCGCGGAGTGCGCTGCGCGCGCCAAGGGGTAGTACGGCGGGGGTTCGTTTCCGGGTGCGGGCCGGTGGGGGTTGTTCGCGCAGTTCCCCGCGCCCCTTAAAGGGGCGCGGGGAACTGCGCAATCTTTTAGCCCGGCAGGGACGGCGCGGACTTCAGGGGCGCGGGGAACTGCGCAATCTTTTGGGGGCGCGGGGAACTGCGCGATCAGCCCACACCGGGCCGCAGCTTCAATGGATCGCTCAGGCCGCTCAGGCCCCTTCGGGGCGGCCCCGCATGCCCTCTTCCATCGCCAGCAGGTCCTCGTTCGGGACCGCTCCGCCGAAGCGGCGGTCGCGGGAGGCGTACTCCACGCACGCACGCCACAGGTCGCGGCGGTCGAAGTCGGGCCACAGGACGTCCTGGAAGACCATCTCGGCGTAACTGGACTGCCAGATCAGGTAGTTGGAGGTGCGCTGCTCGCCGCTGGGGCGCAGGAACAGGTCGACGTCCGGCATGTCCGGGTAGTAGAGGTACTTCTGGATGGTCTTCTCGGTGACCTTGGCCGGATCGAGCTTCCCGGCGGCGACATCCGCGGCCAGCGCCTTCGCCGCGTCGGCGAGTTCGGCGCGACCGCCGTAGTTGACGCAGAAGTACAACGTCATCGCGTCGTTCTTCTGCGTCTGCTCCTGGGCGACCTGGAGCTCCTGGACGACCGACTTCCACAGCTTGGGCATGCGGCCGACCCAGCGGATCCGGATGCCGAGCTCGTCCATCTCGTCACGGCGGCGCCGGATGACGTCCTTGTTGAAGTTCATCAGGAAGCGGACCTCCTCGGGCGACCGCTTCCAGTTCTCCGTCGAGAACGCGTACAGCGAGAGGTTCTTGACGCCCAGCTCCAGACAGCCCTTGAGGACGTCCATGACGACGCCCTCGCCGACCCGGTGCCCCTCGGTGCGCGGCAGCCCGCGCTCCTTGGCCCAGCGGCCGTTCCCGTCCATCACGCACGCCACGTGGTTCGGGATCAGCTCGCCGGGCAGCTTGGGCGAGCGGGCGCCGGACGGGTGCGGCTCCGGCGTCTTGTACTCGCGGCGCTGGCGCCCCAGGATCCCGCGTACCACCATGTGCTTCTCGTCTCCTCTTACGTGACGTGTCTCGCGTGACGTGTCTTGCGTGACGTGCCTATGGGTACTTCTCTGCTTGCCTATTTCTCTACGTAACGCAGTGAGCGCAGTCCGCGCTCCAGGTGCCAGTGCAGATAGGCCGACACCAGACCGCTGCCCTCCCGGACGTACCGCGACTCGCACGCGTCCGCGGTCGCCCAGTCCCCCGTCAGCAGCGCGGCGAGCAGTTCGAGGGCCCCCGCCGAGGGTACGACGCTGCCGGGCACCCGGCAGTCGACGCAGACGGAACCTCCCGCGGCGACCGAGAAGAACCGATTCGGTCCCGGCATGCCGCACTTCGCGCAGTCGCCGAAGCTCGGCGCGTAGCCGTTCACGGCGAGGGAGCGCAGCAGGAAGGCGTCGAGGATGAGGTGCGGCTCGTGCTCGCCCTGCGCGAGCGTCCGCAGCCCGCCCACCAGCAGCAGATACTGCTGCACGGCCGGCTCGCCCTCGTGGTCGGTGAACCGCTCGGCGGTCTCCAGCATGGCCGTCCCGGCGGTGTACCGCGCGTAGTCGGCGACGATCCCGCCACCGTACGGAGCGATCGTCTCGCTCTGCGTGCACAGCGGCAGCCCGCGGCCGATCAGCTCGCTCCCGCGTGCGAAGAACTGCACGTCGACATGGGAGAAGGGTTCGAGCCGCGCCCCGAACTTCGACTTGGTCCGCCGGACACCCCGCGCGACGGCCCGCACACGCCCGTGACCGCGAGTGAGCAACGTGATGATGCGGTCCGCCTCACCCAGCTTCTGGGTGCGCAGGACAACGCCGTCGTCGCGGAACAGGCTCATGGGCCCATTCTCGCGTACGGAGTCAGCGGGTGTGGTCGGGGTGGCTGATCGCGTGCCAGGGCGCCATGTTCCACGGGCTGGCCCGGTTCGCGGGGTCCAGCAGGGACTTCAGATGGGCGTCCGAGACGGCCTGCGGGGCGGCTGCGTCCGGGGTGCCCCGCAGATTGTCCCGCCAGACCATCCTGCCGAGCAGATAGTGCTCGGCGTACTCGTTCCAGGAGGCGTACGACCTCACCACCGCCGGCACGATGTTCTTCAGCGCGGTCCACGCGTCGGCCTCGCCGAGCATCCCGCACGCGAAGCCCCGGCGGGTGATGTCGACGTACAGACCCGCGTCCCACGCCAGGGGCTCGACGCCGAGCCGCAGCCGGGCGCCTGCGCGGTAGCCGGTCCGGGCGAGGCCGTCGAGCCGGCCGACCAGTTCCGCGCGTGAGGTGATCTCCCACTGGTCGGCCAGCCAGCGCCCGGCCTTGTCGTCGTCGATGCGGGTGAACGGGTACAGGGTCGTCCGCGAGGCATCCCGGTCACGGTTCACCGGCGCGCTGAGCGACACCATCCACAGCTGGTGCATGGTGAGCGGGACGGGGTACTTGCGCACGGCCTTCCGCCTGCGACGTTTCCATATCCATAGCGCCATGGCGCAGCACCCTATGACAGGCTCCTCCGGGCGTTTCAGGGGACCTCGCCGCGGCTGCGTGCGTTGGCGTACGCGGTCGCCGCGCTGAGACGTTCCGCCGCGGTGGCTCCCCGGACGGTGTCCGGTGCGCAGTCCCACTCCTTGCCGCCGCCGTACGGCCTCAGCTGTACGTAGGGTCCCTCGTGCCCCATCACCACGCCCACCCTTCCCGTCCTCGTGTCGACGACGTACGTCCCGACCTTCGGCTTCATCCCAGCACCGCCGCGAGTCGCGCCGCCGTCTCGACGGAACACCGCCCCAATTCGACGAGCGGACAAGGGGCCTCCCGCGCCAAACTTGCCGGGTCGATCCCCAGTGTCGGCAACTTAATTCCTGCCGTTGCCAGTGCCGCGCGCAATTCCTTCACCGTTTCCTCCGCTTGTTCGACACACGCCGCCGAGTGCTGTGCGCCGTGGCCGATCCCGTCAGCCTTCACGGTGTTCCCCTTTCCAATTGGGTTTCACGCTTTTCATCTCCACGGTGACGCCTGCCGCTTAGACTTTGGAAGACCTCTACGCTCAGCAACGTCGGTGCAGTACACGGCAGTACGAGGGGGCTTGGCCATGGCCAACGGTTCGCGGCAGGCTGCTTGGGAGTTCTTCGGCACGGAGCTGAAGAGGCGTCGCGAGGATGCCGGGTTAACCCAAGTGGACTTGGGTCATCGCGTTTTTGTGTCGGGCGGCTACATCGGGCAATTCGAACAGGCCATTCGGAAACCACAGTTGGATGTGGCGAAGCGGATCGACGAGGTCCTACAAACCGATGGCTTTTTCGAGCGCACGTGGCGAAAGCTCATCGATGACCGGCGGTATGCGGAGTATTTCGCGACGGTTGTGGAGTTGGAGCGGCTGGCCACGAGGATCTGCGAGTTCGCGCCCATGGTGATCCCGGGCTTGCTGCAGACGGCCGCGTACGCACGAGCGGTCACCGTTGCCGCCAACCCGTTCGTCACGGACGAGTACGTGGAGGAAAAGGTCGCTGCTCGGTTGGAGCGGGCCCTCATCCTCAAGGACGCTACAAGGCCCGAGTATTGGGTGATCCTGCATGAGAACGCGCTGCAGGTACCGGTGGGTGGTCCCGCTGTCATGGCTGAACAGCTGGCGCACATCACCACGCTGGCAGGCGAGCGGAAGGTTCCGGTGCTGGTGCTGCCGCGCGCTGAGGGAGCGTGCGCCTCCATGGCCGGGGACTTGAGGCTCATGGAGTTCGAGGACGCGCCGCCAACCGCCTATACAGAGACGTCGTTTTCGGGAGACTTGCTGGACGACCCGGCGGTGGTGAAGCGAGTACAGCGCGCATACGATCTGCTCAGGGCCGCCGCTCTGTCGCCGAAGGCGTCCCTGGCCCTGGTCGAATCGGCGGCTGAGGACTACAGACGATGCGCGAGTACGACCTGAGCAACGCCTGCTGGCGCAAGAGCACCTACAGCAACGGCGAGGGCGGCAACTGCGTGGAAGTCGCCTACGACTTCATAGGCGCCGCCCACTGGCGCAAGAGCACCTACAGCGGCGGTGACGGCGGGGAGGACTGCCTCGAAGTCGCCGACGGAGTCCCCGGTGTCGTGCCCGTGCGAGACAGCAAGGTCGTGGACGGGCCCGTTCTGCTGGTCGGCGCCACGGCCTGGAGGCACTTCATCGGAACCGTCGCGGTGTGACGCGTACCGCCCGAAGAGCGGGCGGTACGTCCGCGTTCCTGTACGGAGTTCCTGTGGGAGACGGGTCGCCGGGGTAGCTCAGGACACGTCAGCCGACCTTGCGCAGCTCCCCGTCGTCAAAGACCGCAACCAGGACCAGGCTGCCCCCAACGCCTCGACGTACCGAGCCATGACGTCCGTCCCGGACACCTAGCCACTCTCGATCTGCGAGATCCGCCCCTTGCTCACGCCCATACGCTCGGCCACCTGAGCCTGGGTGAACCCGCGCTCCTGCCGCATGTCGACCAGTCGCCAGGCCCGGGCCTCGGCGAGCATCCGCTGAGCGCCTTCCAAGAACGCGTCCCGACCGCCCGACAGCTCCTCCGCCCGCTCACGATGTCCGCTGGCCGACCACCTGACGTCTCCGCTCACTTCTCCGACTCCTTCTTTCGGTCAGCCACGTATTCCGCATACCGGGCCTCGGCCAACGGGACCGCTTCGTCGTACCAGGCGTTCCAGTTACCGGACTTGCCCCCAGCCATTGAGACTGTGCAAGGCCGAACCCTTGATCCGGTCGGCCAATGGCCTGCCCTCGGCGGGTCCGTGACAGGCGAGGATCCAGATCGCCTGATTAGCATTTACTGAACTTGCTGGAGAAGGAGCTGCAAGCGGAACTCCGGGAGTTCACCCGTCCGAGCCAGTTCGATCGGGAGCGAACAGCGCTTCGCCCCGCCAGAACCTGGCGGGGCTGGACAGCGCCGGGCACGTGTCGGTGGCGGCGTCGCGGCCCCCTCCCCCGCGCGGGGCCGCGCCGGTGCCGGACTCGGACCGCCCGGCGCTGTCACCACCCAGAGTGCGGGGTGGACGAGTGCGGGACAACGCTTTCGAATCTCGTCTAAAAGCACAGGCGCGCCAACAGCACCGAGCGTGGTGACATGACGGTGGGACCACGTGGCCCGGGAAGGGAGCTGTGGTGGAGTCGAGGGTTCGGCTGGGTCGGGTCGATCAGCTGAGGGTCGAGGTCGCGTACCGGCCGGGGACCACGATCGTCTCCCTGCTGGTCGATGCCCTGGGCGGCCGCCCGCAGGGTGTACTCCCGCACGTACGGCGAACCGTCCGCGCCGGACTGCCACGGGACGCAGCCCAGTTGCTGCCCCCGCTGTTCGTCCCCGGGGTGTCGCCCATCCCGGACTGGCTGTCGATGGACACGGCCGGCTCGGACCAGGAGATCCGCGAAGCGCTGGCGCGGATGCGTGACCTGTCGGCCGACACCGTGCTGGAGGGGATCGACTTCACGTTCGGCGGGCGGATACCGGCCCGGTGGGAGCCGGCGCTGCGCGACCCCCGTCGACTCGCGGCGGCCTTCGCGGACGCGCTGGACGCCGTCCGGACGACGTGCGCGCCGGCGCTGCGGCGGACGCGGGCCGTCTACGAACGGGAGGCCGAGCGCGTGGGGATCGCCGCGGTGACGGGGCAGATCGAGGTCGTCCTGTCCCAGCTCAATGCGCTGTGGAGGCTGGACGGCGACGATCTCGTCTACAACGGCGGCCGGATCGGCGACCATGTCCTCGGCGACCGGCGCTTCCTCCTGGTCCCCCTGCTGTCCGGCACCAACGCCTCCATCTTCAGCCTCGACACCCAGGACAGCGTCTCGCTCGGCTACCCGGCCCGAGGCCTGGCGCTCGCCTGGAACGGGCAGGAGCCCCCGGCGGAGTCCCGCGACGCGCTGAGCCACGTCGCCGGCCGGGTCCGGGCGAGGATCCTCCGCTACCTGGCCCACGGCCCGACCGTGAGCGAAACGGCCGCCCACCTCAACTGCGCTCCCGCAACCGTCACTTACCACTGCCACCAACTGGAGGACGCCGGCCTCCTCGTCCGCGAACGCCGAGGCCAGTCCGTCAGAATGAGCCTCACCCCACGCGGCGAGGCGCTCGTCGAGCTCCTGACCTAGCAGGACTCCGTTACCGCTGGGGCCGCTCGGCGCGGGCCGGTTTTATTCGGTTGCCGCTTCGCGCGTCCGAACCTCACCATGGGCGGGACACCGGGAGCTGCCCGGTGCTCCACGAGAGGAGGCACGACTGTGACCACGACTGTCGTCGGCCTGTCCGCAGACCGCCTCTCTCTCGCCTCATGGAGCACCTCCAGCGATGTCTCACGACGATCTCTCGCAGCACCCTCAGCACCCGGCACTTCCTGACGACCCGGCATTTCCCGACGGCTTCGTCACCGACCCCTACCGGCGCATCCCGCCGCCCGACGACCTGGGCGACGTCGACGACCGGTTCGTCTTCGAGTTCCGTTCCTACGACGACCTCGGGGACGGCCAGCGCTGGTCGACCTGGCTCAGCGTGGAACCTCTCTGCCGAGGCCCCGAGCCGCTCCCTGACTGGGTGGTGACCTCGCAGGGCGCGATCGACACCGAGCTCGGCGTCCTCAAGACCGGCAAGGAAGCCGACGTCCACCTCGTCGAGCGCGCCGACCCGCGAGACCCCGCCGGCGGCGGCGTGGTCATGGCGGCCAAGCGGTACCGCTCTCCCGAGCACCGGACCTTCCACCGCTCCGCGTCCTACACCGAGGGCCGCTCGATGAAGCGCTCACGTGACGAGCGGGCCATCAAGCGGAAGAGCACCTTCGGCCGGCAGGTCGCGGCCGGCGAGTGGGCGGTGTCCGAGTGGGGTGCGCTGGTGCGCCTCTGGAACCTCGGACTGCCCGTGCCCTACCCGGTCCAGATCGACGGCACGGAGATCCTGATGGAGTGGATCACCGTCGTCGACGAGGACGGGGCCGTCCAGACCGCGCCCCGGCTCGCCCAGACCCGGCCCTCACCCGAACTGCTGGCGTCGTACTTCGAGCAGCTCACCGATGCGCTGGCGACGATGGTGCAGAACGGCCTCGTGCACGGCGACCTCTCGGCGTACAACATCCTGGCCGCGGGCGAGCGGCTGGTCGTCATCGACCTGCCCCAGATCGTCGACCTGGTCGGCAACCTCAACGGGATGACCTTCCTCCAGCGCGACTGCGCCAACATCTGCGGCTGGTTCCGCTCACGGGGCCTCGACGTCGACGAGCACGCGCTGTTCGCGGAGCTGATGGCACACGCCTTCTGAACCGGGCGGGCGGCCGGCCGACCAGTCGGCCGACCGACACGACGAAGTGCGGGCAGTCGGGGTTCACCGTCACCGGGATCGCCCCTACTGCCCGCACCTGTTTGGGTGCGACTAGCTCAGCACGACGCGGCGCACCAGGCAGCGAACCTCTTGAAGGCGACCGTGGCGCTGGGGCCCCACACTCCGTCGTACGGGCCGGGGTAGCCGTAGTCCGCCTCCAGGAACAGCAGCAAGGCCCGGTCGGTGCTGCCGCCGGGGATTCCGTTGATCGGGCCGGGGTACCCCCAGTCCGCCTGGAGGAAGCGCTGTATCGCCTTCCAGCTCTCGGTGCCCAACTGGCCGTTGAGCGGGCCGGGATAGCCCCAGTTGTCCATCAGCCAGCACTGGACGTTCCTGGCCTCCCCCGTGGACAGACCGTGGTTGTCCACCGCGAGCGGGCTGACGGCCTCGGCGCTCGCAGCCGCCTCCGTGGTCGGCTTCGTGGCCACCTCGGTAGCCGCGAAACCGCTGCTCGCCCCCGCAAGGCTGCCGGCGAGGATCCCGGCGACCGCGGTGGCGCCGACTAACGTTCTCGTCAAGGTCCGCATGTGTTTCCCCCTTTTCGGATTTCCGACTGGTACGAACCCATGTTCCCGGACCCTCGCCGTCGCTGTCATGCTCATACAAGCCTGCTGACACAACGCAGGTCGGAGCTCACGATCACGAGGGAAAGGCTCTGCTTCCCCGGCCGAAAGCGAACGCGTGGAAGCTCAGGACCGCGACGAGTTGAACCCCCGCGGCTGTCAGGAGCGCGGTCGGCAGTGAGTGCGTGGCGAGCGGGCCCGCGACCGCCGCGCCGAGCGCGAAGCCGGTGATCTTGAGGCTGGCGCCTGTCGTGAAGACCTGGCTGCGCAGGCGTTCCGGTGACTCCCGGTGCCGGATCGCCAACAACGCGGCGAGTTGCGGGCCTTCACCCGCGCCCGCCGTCAGGGCCGCCGCGATGACCAGCATCGGGTGGCCCGTCGCGGACACCACGAGCGCGACCGCCAGGAGCAGCGTGCTGCCCCAGATGATCGTGTCCGGCGCGATGGCACGGGGACGGCGTGCCAGTACGGCGTTGGCGGCGAGGGCCGCGACCGCCGTGCAGGACAGGAACAGCGTGCCGTCGGCGGCCGACCCGAAGGCCCTCTCACCGAGCAGCGGGGTGCAGGTGATCAGCATGCCCAGGCCCGTGCAGGAGACGACCGAGGCGAGGGTGGCCCGGGCCAGCGGTCGGGAGCGGGTGATACAGCGGATACCGGCGACGAGGTCGCCGGTCACGGACAAGGACGGGGACGCGGAGGCGGAGGCGGAGGCGGAGGCGGAGGCAGACGGGGACTCGGATTCGGATTCGGATTCGGATTCGGATTCGGATTCGGATTCGGATTCGGATTCGGATTCGGATTCGGATTCGGATTCGGACTGCGGGACCTTGCCCCGATCCCAGCCCGGGTCGCGGTGCCGATCCCGGCCCCGGACGCGGCCCCGGACGCGGCCCCGGTCGCGGCCCCGGTCGCGGCCCCGGTCGCGGCCCCGGTCGCGGTCCAGCTCGCGGTCCCGGTCGCCGTGCCGATCCCGGCCCCGGCCGCGACCCCCCGGCAGCGTCCACGCCGCAGGCAGAGCCAAGGCGATCAGCGCCACCGAAGCCACCACAGCAGCCGGTGCCCCGAGGAGATGCGCGAGCGCTCCCGCAAGCGCCGGGCCGACCAGACCCGCCAGGCTGAACGTCATCGCGTCGAGCGCGTTCGCACGCGGCAGCCGCTCGCGGGGTACGACCCCGGGGAGTTGGGCGGTCCAGCCGCCGGAGAGGGCCGGCCCGAGGAGCCCCGTGAACACCGCGATCAGGACCGTGAGTTCGAAGGGAAGACGGCCGAGGCTCAGAAGGATAGCCACCAGGCCCGTCCCGTAGAGGGCGAGGGCCCGGGCCAGCAGGCGGCCCGGCCTCGGTGACCTGTCGAGGAGCACTCCGAGCAGCGGGCCGCCGACCGCCGCCGAGACCGTGACGCCCGCGAGCAGCGCCGACGCCTCCGTGGCCGACCCTCCGACCTCGTAGCCCGCCAGCAACAGCGCGGGACCGGACATCTCGTCCCCCGCCCGCGCCGCTGCCGCCCCGGCAAGGAATGACCCCATCGCGTAACGCCTCTTCATCGGAACGACGTTACGTACGTAACTCAAACATGCGCAATATGCGTTACATTCGGCCCATGGCAACCCTCTCCGACGACTGGTCGACCCGGCACTCCGTCCTGGCCAACGCCCGGCGCACCGCGGCCCTGATCAACGTCCTGTCCGGTACAGGCGACCGGCAGCCACAGCCCAAAGCAGCAGCCGATGCGGTCGCCGAAGTGCTGCGGGAGTACGGCGAGTCGGAGCCCGTCGAACTCGCCGCGGACGATGTCGTACGGATGCGTGCGGCCGCTCTCCTCCTCCGTGAGGTCTTCGCCGCCGAGGACGTCGACGCCGCCGCGGCGGCCCTCAACCGCCTGCTGGCGGAACAGACCGGACCGCTGCGACTCACCTCGCACGGCGGCAGCACTCCGTGGCACCCCCACCTCGACAGCCACGACGACGCCCCCTGGGACGAGTGGTTCCTGACGTCGTCCTGTCTGGCGCTGACCGTCCTCCTCTGGGACCACCAGCGCCCGCCAGGCGGCCTCTGCGCCTCCCCCGCCTGCCGGAACGTCTACATCACCTCGGGCCAGGGCCCCGCCCGCCGTTACTGCTCTCGCCGCTGCGCCACACGTGAACGCGTCGCGGCCCACCGCCGGGGACAGCGGACGACGGAGACCGGTTCCGGTAGCTCGTAGTACGCGGGCCTTCAGTCGCAGACCGGAAAGTACCGCCGGGGCGTGACCCCCACGATCCGTCGGAACGCCGCCACGAACGAACTGGCGGAGGCGTATCCCACGCGCCGGGCCACCGTCTCCGTCGTCAGGCCCTCGGCGAGGAGCGGCATCGCGATCTGCATGCGCAGGCGTTCGCGCCACTGGCCGAAGGCGAGGCCCGTCTCGGCGACGAAGAGCCGGGCCAGCGTACGGGCGCTCGCGCCGACCTCCCTGCCCCAGGCCTCCAACGCGCGCCCGTCGGCGGGGTGTTGGGCGAGTGCCCGGGCCACCGCCCGTGTCCGGGGATCCCGGGGCTCGGTCACGGACACGCTCGTCACCGGTACGGGACGCAGTACGTCGAGGAGTACGGCCTCGGCCCGCGAACGGGCGTCCGGGGCGAGGTCCCTGCGCACGAGGTGGTCGACGAGTGCCCTGAGCAGCGGGTCCACGCCCACCACCGTGGGCTCGGTCCACGTGATCTCCGGACACGCCGCCGGGTTCACGTACGGACTCCGCATGACGGCGTCGCCCTCCGCCTCGGTCGTATGGGCCAGCCCGGCGGGGATCCACAGCGCCAGCGACGGCGGCAGCAGCCAGGCGCCGCGCTCGCTGGTCACCCGCAGCAACCCCTTTGCGGCCCAGGCCAGTTGGTGGAACGTGTGCCAGTGCCGGCCGAACGCGCTGCCCCTCGGCATCGCGAAGTGCCCGATGAAGATCGCGGTGGCGGCCGGCTGCCCGAACGACTGTCCACCCGACCGCCCGAACGGCTGCCCGTCCGGCTGTCCGTCTGGCGACATGAGACGGCAGCGTAGCCCGTGTCGGACACCGCCGCCCCGCTCGTACCGTCGTCTCATGCCGATGAACCGAGCACACCGCCGACTGTGCAGCTCCGAGAAGTGGGCCCTGACGACCAGGGACCACATCCTCCCCTGGACCCTGAAGGACGTGCCCCTCGGTGACGACGTACTGGAGATCGGTCCGGGCTACGGCGCGAATCTGCGCGTCCTGATCGAACAGGTCCCCCGTGTCACCGCCGTCGAGATCGACGAGGGCACCGCCGCCCTGCTGGAAGGGAAGTGGGGCGACCGGGCCACGATCCTGCACGCCGACGGAGCCGCGATGCCGCTGCCGGACGAGAGCTTCTCCTCCGTCGTCTGCTTCGTGATGCTCCACCATGTGCCGACGGCCGCCCAGCAGGACCGGATCTTCGCGGAGGCACACCGCGTGCTGCGCCCCGGCGGTGTCTTCGCCGGGTGCGACAGCCAGCCGAGCCTCCGGTTCCGGGTGCTGCACTTCCGGGACACGATGAACACGGTGGATCCGGCCGGCCTTCCGGACCGTCTCGCGAAGGCGGGCTTCGCGGACGTGTCGGTGGACCGGCACCCCGACTCCGGTGCCGTCCGCTTCCGCGCCACCCGCCCGTGAACCCCCCGCCCGTGAACCCGGCCGGCCACGGACCGCTCAGCAGCCCGCCCGGCCGTAGTGCCGGGCCACCGCGTGGAAGGCCTCCTTCGGCTCCCAGTGCCAGTCCGAACTCGGGTCGTCGGGGCGGTCCTTGATGGGCTTGACGATGGCGTACGAGGCCATGTCGAGGTCGTAGAGCGGCTTGTCGGGGCGGTGCGGAGCATCGGCCGTGATGAACTCGAACGTCATCGCCGCGTGCAGGTTCATCGACTCGAAGACGTCGAGGAGATCGGTGAGGTACGCGGCCTGTACGCGTTCACTGCGGACCACGTTCCCCTTGATCTCCGGGGGTGTCTTGCCGTAGTCGACGATGTTCCAGCCCATCCCGCCCTGTTCCGGGGCGCCGACGAACGTACAGGTACCGAACTCGGTGATGGCGAGCGGCTTGCCCCAGCGCAGGAACTTCCTCAACTCACGTACGTAGCTGGCTCGTTGCGGGAAGTACGAGTAGTAGTCGATCCCCACGATGTCGAAGAGGTTCCAGTCGACGTTCTCGAAGGTCGGGTCCTGCATGGCGGCGTAACTGAGCCTGCCGCGGAACACGGAACGCCCCACCGCCGCCGCCTTCGCGGTGAACGCGGCCAGCCGCTTCTGCAGCTTCGCCAGATCGAAGTTGCCCTTCTCCAGGTTGTCGATCCGCTCGAAGACGTCGGCCCCCGGCACGATCCCCGGCACGAACAGCCAGAACTCGCAGCCCACGGCGAGGGTGACCCGGGCGCCCTGCTTCCGCAGCCGTTCCCCGTGCCGGCCCGTCTCCGCCAGGTGTTCCAGGATCTCCCGCTCCGGCACGTCCCCCAGCGTCGGCTGCAGCCAGACGTGCAGCCCGCGCTCGGCGACCTCGCTCGCCGTGGCGTTCAGCCGCTCGACCCCGTCCCCGGTGACCTCGACGGTGTCGGCGTGCAGGTCGTCCGCGATCGCCCGGACGTCGCCGCGCATCCTCCGCTCGCTCCACGCCGTCCCCGGGGTCTCCCCCGCCCCGACGGTGTAGACGACGCCTCGGTGCGTGAGCCCGCGCGAGCTGCCGCCGCCCGCTGCTCGCGGCGCCGGAGAGGGTGACCGGGACGGGGGCGTCGAGGCCGACGTCCCGGCGGCCGGCAGCACCGCCGCCGCTCCGACCCCCATGACCGCCGCTGCCGCCATGAACCGCGCCCTGCTGATCCCTGCGCTCTTGCCCTTGCCGTTCCCCACGTTCCCGGCCTTGCCGTTCCCCGTGTTCTCCATGCCGCCAGTCTGTTGAGCCGGGGCACTTCCGGCTGTCGGCCGATGGTCTACGGCGCCCCTACCAAGGGATGAGTGTCCACCGCCGGAAGTGGCCCTGAGCCGTCCCACCCCTCAAGCAGAGCGGCCCGTTCCCGTCATGAACCGGGCCCCGCTCCCTCCTCGAACCGACGTACGTACGTCCGCTGCCACGGCGTCTCCACGGCGTGGCGGTCGTAGTTCCGTCGTACGAACTCCACGGCCTCCTCGGGCGGCACGCCGTCCAGGACGGCGAGGCAGGCCAGTGCCGTGCCGGTCCGGCCGCGGCCTCCCCCGCAGGCAACCTCGACACGCTCGCCGGAGTCCGCGGCCCGCCCCCAGGTCTCCGTGAGGACCTTCCGAGCGTCCACCCGATCCCGGGGCAGCCAGAAGTCCGGCCACCTCAACCACCGTGTGTCCCAAGGGACTTCGGGCGGCCGTTTGCCGAGGAGATAGAGGCCGTACGTCGGCGGGACCGCCGAGGGGTCGACCCCGTGCCGCAGCCCCCGGCCCCGCACCAGCCGCCCGGACGGCAGCCGCAGGACACCGGCCGCCCCCTCGTCCCATCCCCCGCTCATCCGACCCCCCGCGACTCCTGCGCGGCCCTGGCCTCGATACCGCGGAAATGATCCGCCATCGCCTTCTGGGCCCCCTCCACGTCTCCCGCTCTCAAGGCGACGACGATGTCACGATGGCGGCGGACGGTCACGTCGGGCGTCGGATCGTCCGTCCAGCCCCGCACACCTGCGACCCGCCGGAACACGGTCCAGAAGGCGCCCAACAGCTGGGGCACCAGGGCGTTTCCGAGTGACGCGTACAACAACTCATGGAATTCCCGGTCGAGTTCGGGGAACGGACGGCCCGCCCGGCCCGCGTCCTCCATCCGTTCCACCACGGCCTCCAGCCGCGCCAGCTCCGCGTCCGAGAGCCTGCCCGCGACCCGCCGGACGAGCCCCTCCTCCAGCACCTCCCTGATCTGGAGTATCTCGGCCAACGCGCCCGTGTCGTCGCCCTGTTGGGCCAGCGTGCGGAAGGTGAGCCCGTCGACGAGCGGGGTCAGTGACGCCTCGCCGACATAGGTGCCGTAGCCGTGCCTGATCTCCACGATGTCGAGGGCCTGGAGCGCCTTGAGGGCCTCACGGACCGAGTTGCGGCTGACGCCGAGGGACTCCATCAGTTCGGCCTCGGTGGGCAGGGGCGCGCCGGCCCGGAGCCTGCGGTCGAGGATCAGCTGCATGACCTCGCGCTGGATCTGACTGCTCACCCGCGGCTCACGGACCGAGCGCGCCCGGGGGACGGAGTTCCTGGTGCCGGTGGTCTTGGGGCCGGCATCGCTCGGGCCGTCCATGCGAGGGCCGCCGTTCCCGGGGCCGTCCTTGCGTGGGCTGTCGTTCCTGGAGTCGTCGGATACGCGCCGCTCAGACATGCGCCGCATCGTACGCGCGCCGGACATCCCACGTCCCACCTCCCGACAGGATCGGCCGTCAATCAGCGATTGACCGTCCGTCAACTCCGCGCGTTCCAGGGCGACATTGGTTGCACCTCTGGAAGAAACGGCATTCGTGCGCGCTCCCTTGACCACCCCCACGCGCCCTCTTATGGTCACGCTGCACCTATGACGTAGGACGTCGTATCTCCCACCCCTTGCTGGAGGAACCGTGCGCGACGCGACCCACGCACCGGCGCTGCACCGCCGGTCGTTCCTGAAGTACTCCGGCGCGCTGGGCGCCGCCGCCGCGATCAGTTCGACGCTCTCCGCCTGCTCGTCGGGACCGGAGTCCACGAACGAGACGGGAGGCGGGGGCGAGGGCGCCGACCGGACGCTCACCGCGGTCATCGGCTACGGCAACGACCAGAGCTGGGACCCGCTGATGACGGCCTCCGCCTTCGCGATGGCCGGCAACCACCACATCTACGAGGGGCTGCTGGACACCGACCCGATCAGCCGTGAGCCGTACGCGGCGCTCGCGACGGCCGTTCCGGCGGATCTCCAGGCGACGACCTGGAAGTTCACGCTGCGCGAGGGCGCGAAGTGGCACGACGGACAGCCCGTCACCGCCGACGACGTGGTCTTCACCTATGAGCGCGTACTGGATCCGAAGACGACGACGCTCGCCAAGAACTTCTTCGCGTCCTGGCTGAAGGAGGTGAGGAAGGTCGACGAGAAGTCGGTGGAACTCGTTCTCAAGTTCCCCTTCCCCGACGGGGCCCAGCGGCTCACCCTCGCCAAGATCATGCCGAAGCACGTGTTCTCGAAGGCGGGTGCGCTGGACGAGGCCACGACGGGAAAGGCGGTCGGCTCCGGCCCGTACCGGCAGGCCGCCCACCACCCGAAGTCCAATACCACCTTCGAGGCGTTCGCGGACTACAACGGCCCCCGCAAGGCCGCGTTCAAGAAGATGAACTGGCTGACGATCGTGGACGCCGCGCCGCGCGTCGCGAAGATCTCGGGTTCGAGCGCGGGCGCGCAGATCTCCGACAACATTCCGTACGCCAATATCTCCCAGCTCGAAAAGGGCGGCCTGAAGGTCGAGGGCGGGGCGGGGATGAACCACATCTTCCTCCTCTTCAACACCGCCCACAAACCCTTCGACGACGTACGGGTGCGGCAGGCGCTGCACTACGCCATCGACAAGGAGAAGATGATCCAGGCCGCGCTGCGCGGTCACGGAAAGGCCGCGTCGTCGTATCTCAACGAGGGGAATCCGACGTACCGGAAGGCGAAGACCGTCTACGACTACGACCCGGACAAGGCCAAGGCGCTCCTGAAGGAGGCCGGGGTCAGCGGGCTCACGGTCAGTCTGATGGCGGTCAACGTGAGCTGGATCGTGGACTGCCTGCCGACCATCAAGGCCTCCTGGGACGCCATCGGCGTCAAGACGACCCTCGAACCGCAGGAAACCGCCGCGCTGTTCACGAAGCTCGACCAGAAGAAGGACTTCCAGGTCGTCGCCGCCGCGTCCAATCCGAACCAGTTCGGTCTCGACGCGGATCTGATCATGCATTACAACTACGGGCCCGGCAACACCTGGATGCGGTATGCCCGCTGGGAGAACAACTCCGTGGCGAAGGATCTGTTCAAGCGGATGGACCAGGCCACGCAGGAGCCGGATGTCGAGAAGAAGAAGACGATGACGCAGGAGTACATCGACATCGTCGCGGAGAACGCCGTGATTTATCCGGTGGTGCACAACGAGTTGATCACCGCGTGGGACGCGAAGGACCTTTCGGGTATTCGGCCCCAGCCGTACCCGGGGATAAACGTACTCCAGGCGAAGTGGGTGTAAGGACCCCTGAAGGGGTCGGCCGGTTTGGACGCGAGGAGAGAATTCACCCGTGATCGCGATCGTCAGAATTGTGGGGCGGCGGATCGTCCTGCTCGTGCCGTTGATGCTCGGGATCATCCTGTTCGTGTTCGTCGTGATGCGGTTCTCGGACAGTGATCCGGCGTCCGCGTACTTCCAGGGCGCGAACCCGACCGAGCAGCAACTGCACGACTTCAGGGAGCGCAACGGGCTGCTGGATCCGTTCCCGGTGCGGTACTTCGACTTCGTCGGGGACCTGATCCGGGGTGACATGGGAGTCAGCGCGCTGACGCGGGCCCCGGTCGTCGACCAGGTCACCACCGCGCTGCCGCTCACGATGCAGCTGACCTTCCTGGGCCTCGGCATCGCGGTGGTGCTGTCGCTGATCGGCGGGGTCACCGCGGCGATCTACCGGGACCGGTTCCCGGACCAGCTGATCCGGGTCGTCTCGCTGACCGGTGTCGCGGCGCCCGGTTTCTGGCTGGCGCTGCTGATGATCCAGTACCTGGCCGTGGACCTGGGCTGGTTCCCGACCAGCGGATACGTCAATCCCGCGGACTCGTTCACCGGGTGGCTGAAGACGATGACGCTGCCCGCGCTGGCGCTCTCGCTGCCGGTCGCCGCCCAGCTCACCCGGATCGTGCGCACGGCGGTGGTGGAGGAGCTGGACAAGGACTACGTACGGACGGCGATCGGCAGCGGGCTGCCGCCGGTGGTCGTGGTCGGGCGGAACGTGCTGCGCAACGCCCTGATGAACCCGCTGACCGTCCTGGGTCTGCGGGTCGGCTATCTGCTCGGCGGTGCGGTCGTCATCGAGACGATCTTCAATCTGCCGGGGATGGGAAAGCTCATGATCGACGCCGTGAAGAACGGTGATCCGGCCGTCGTGCAGGGCGGTGTGCTCACGATCGCCTTCGGGTTCGTGGTCGTGAACCTCGTCATCGACATCCTCTATCTGCTGGTCAACCCGCGCCTGAGGAGTGCCGAAGCATGATGCTGATGTACCGGAAGCGGCTGGCGGAGAAGCTCTCCCTGCCCGGCATCCGCCTCAGGGGCTTCAAGCGCCTCCCCCTGATCTCGCGGATCGCGGTGGTGGTCATCGGGGTCGTCGTCCTCACCGCCCTGCTCGCCCCGCTGATCGCCCCGCACGACCCGCTCGACCAGGTGCCCCTGGTCGACAACGGCCACGGTGAGGGCGCGCCGTCCGGCGAGCACTGGATGGGGCAGGACAGCCTGGGCCGCGACATCCTCAGCAGGCTGATGTACGGGGCCCGTTGGTCCCTGGCGATCGGGCTCGGCGCCACCGGACTCGCGCTCGTCGTGGGCGCGCTGATCGGCGCGATCGCGGCGACCTCGCGCAAGGCGGTCGACGAGACGCTGATGCGCTGCCTCGACATCGTGATGGCCTTCCCGGGCATCGCGCTCGCGGCCGTCTTCGTCGCCGTGTTCGGCGGCAGCATCCCGATCCTCATCGGCGCGATCGCCTTCCTCTACATGCCGCCGATGGCACGGGTCGTACGGGCCAACGTGATGGACCAGTACGGCGAGGACTATGTGACGGCCGAGCGGGTGATAGGAGCGCGTACCCCGCACATCGTGTGGCGGCACGTGGCCATCAACTGTGCCGCTCCGGTCCTCGTGTTCTGCACCGTGCAGGTCGCCGAGGCGATCGTCTTCGAGGCGTCGCTGTCCTTCATCGGCGCGGGTGTGCGGCCGCCGGACCCGTCCTGGGGCAGTGTCATCGCGGACGGCAAGAACATGGTGCTGACCGGCGGCTGGTGGGCGACCGTCTTCCCGGGGCTGCTGATGCTGGTCACCGTGCTGTCGCTGAACATCCTCTCCGAGGGCGTCTCGGACGCGTGGGCGGCGCCGGCCGCGCGGGACGTCGAGGCGCGCGAGGAGGAGGACCGGCTTGAGGCGCCCGAGCCCGGCAGCGGCAAGGTCCTCGAACTGCCGGGACTGATGGAGGCGGCCCAGCGGCTGCGCACCCGGGCACGGCCTCTTCCCGAGGGGCAACCGGTGCTGAGCGTGGAGAACCTGGCCATCGGATTCGATGCCCGCCACGGGGGTGTGGACATCGTCGACGGCATCAGTTTCGACGTACAGCCCGGTGAAGTCCTGGGCCTGGTGGGCGAGTCGGGCTGCGGCAAGTCGCTGACCGCGCTCGCCGTGATGGGCCTGGAGCCGAAGGGCGCCCGGGTGCGCGGCCATGTGCGGTTCAACCAGCGGCAGTTGGTGGGCGAGCCGATGAGCGTACGCCGCAAGCTCCTGGGCCACGAGATGGCGATGATCTACCAGGACGCCCTCTCCTCCCTGAACCCGGCGATGACAATCCGCGCCCAGCTCAAGCAAGTTGTGAGGAGGGGCGGCACGCGCACGGGCACCGAACTCCTCGAACTGGTCGGCCTGGACCCGGAACGCACCCTGCGCAGCTACCCGCACGAACTGTCCGGCGGCCAGCGCCAGCGCGTCCTCATCGCCATGGCGCTCTCCCGCGACCCGAAGCTGATCGTCGCCGACGAACCGACGACCGCCCTCGACGTCACCGTGCAGGCGCAGATCATAGAGCTGCTGCTGCGGCTGCGCGCCGAACTCGACTTCGCGCTGATCCTCGTCTCGCACGACCTGGCCCTCATCGCGGACGTCACCGACCGGGTGGTCGTGATGTACGGCGGCCAGATCGTGGAGTCGGGCGTGACGGCGGACCTCGTCGAATCCCCCTCCCACCACTACACCCGCGGGCTGCTGGGCAGCGTCCTGTCCCTTGAGTCGGCGGCCGAGCGGATGACGCAGATCAAGGGCGTCGTACCGTCGCCCGCCGACTTCCCCGCGGGCTGCCGGTTCGCCGACCGCTGCCCGATGGTGACGGACGTGTGCCGTACGACGGCTCCCCGGCTGACGGGCCCGCCCCGCCGCCACGAGGTGGCCTGCCACCACCCGGCGATCGCCCTGACGGCGACCCCGACCGGACCGGCCGAAGCAACGGGACCGACCGGATCAGCCGGACCGACCGAGCCGACGGAAGCGAGGCCGTGAGGTGATCCAGCTTGTCGATGGCCATGAAGTGAGCCGCCCCGAGAGCCCACTCGTGGTGGTGTCCGACGCGCACGTCGTCCACAAGGCGCGCACCGGCGGCCTGTTCTCACGCGACCGGGTGTACGCCCTCACCGGCGCCGATCTCACCATCGCGCCCGGCGAGACGGTGGGCGTCGTCGGCGAGTCCGGCTGCGGCAAGTCGACGCTCGCCAAGGTCCTGGTGGGGGTGCAGAAACCGACGTCCGGCACGGTGTCCTTCCGGGGCAGCGACCTGTGGACGATGCCGCCGGCCGAACGGCGGGTCACGGTGGGCGCCGGCACCGGCATGATCTTCCAGGACCCGTCGACCGCCCTGAACCGCCGGCTGACGGTACGGCAGATCCTGCGCGACCCCCTCGACGTGCACAGGCGGGGAACGGCCCCGCAACGGGAGGAGCGGGTAAGGGAGTTGATGTCCCTGGTGGGCCTGCCCAAGGCACTGGCGGACGGACTGCCCGGACAGCTGTCGGGCGGCCAGCGCCAACGGGTCGCCATCGCACGCGCGTTGGCCCTCGACCCGGACCTGGTGGTGGCGGACGAGCCGACGAGCGCGCTGGACGTGTCGGTCCGCGCCCAGATCCTCAACCTCCTCCTCGACCTGAAGGAACGGCTGGGCCTGGCCCTGGTCTTCGTCTCCCACGACATCCAGACCGTACGGAGGATGAGCGACCGGGTCATCACGATGTACCTCGGCCGGATCGTCGAGGAGTCCCCGGCCGACGAGGTGACGGACGGGTCCCGGCACCCGTACACACGAGCCCTCTTCTCGGCGACACCGGGGCTGCTGGACCCGATCGACCCGATCCCGCTGGTGGGCCCCGTACCGTCGGCCACCCGCCCGCCCAGCGGCTGCCCCTTCCGCACCCGCTGCTGGAAGGCGGACTCGGTCTGCGCCGGGACGATGCCGGACTTCGCGGCCGCTTCGAGTCCCGGGCACCGGTTTCGGTGCCACCATCCTGTGGAGGACGGCCAGTCGACACGCGACCTGGTCGCACAGGCCGTCACCACCGTTCCGGAGGCCACCGCCATGGCCGAGATGCCCAGGGAGCCCTAATGCCCATGCCCGCCCCGCTGACCGGTGTCGTCCCGCCCGTCTGCACGCCCCTGACACCGGACCGTGAGGTGGACGTCCCGTCGTTGCTGAGGCTGGTGGACCACTTGGTGGGGGGCGGGGTGGACGGCCTGTTCGTCCTGGGTTCCTCGTCGGAGGCGGCGTACTTGACGGACCGTCACCGTCGGCTGGTCGTCGAGTCGGTGGTGAGCCATGTGTCCGGCCAACTCCCCGTACTCGCCGGGGTCATCGACATGACGACCCCGCGCGTCCTCGGCCACGTCCGGTACGTGACGGAGGCGGGCGCCGACGCGGTGGTCGCGACGGCCCCCTTCTACACCCGCACGCACCCGGCGGAGATCGCCCGCCACTTCCGGTTGATCGCCGCCCACTCCCCGGTACCGGTCTTCGCGTACGACCTCCCGGTCGCCGTCCACTCCAAGCTGGGCACCGAGTCGGTGCTGGAGCTGGCGGCGGAGGGGGTGCTGGCCGGGCTCAAGGACTCCAGCGGGGACGAGGGAGGCTTCCGGGCCGTCGTGACCGGGGCCCGTGCCCATCCCGGAATCTCCGGGTTCTCGGTGCTCACCGGGTCCGAGCTCGTCGTGGACAGTGCGTTGGCGATGGGCGCGGACGGGGCGGTGCCGGGGCTCGCGAACGTCGACCCGCACGCGTACGTACGCCTGTACCGCCTCTGCCGTGAGGGGGACTGGGAGCGGGCCAGGGCCGAGCAGGAGCGGTTGTGCTCGTTGTTCGGGATGGTGCGGGTGGGGGATGCGGGGCGGATGGGTGGCAGCTCGTCCGCCCTCGGCGCCTTCAAGGCGGCCCTGCACCTGAGGGGCATCATCGCCTGCCCCGCCACCGCCGAGCCACAGGTCCCCCTGTCCCCGGAGGAGACCGAAGGGGTGGGGAAGTTCTTGGCGGGGGCGGGCTTGTTGTAGGACAAGCACCGGGCGCTTCGCCCGGGTCACGCCGCGGCGTAGTCGGCGAGTGAGGGCTCCAGGAGGCCGAAGGCGCTGTCCGCCTCCGCGATGACGGCGGCGGAGATCCGGGCGTTGTCCTGGCCGGCGAGCGTGAGTTCCTGGATGCGCCGGAACAGGGTGCGGTGCACGGCGCCGAGCAGGGCGGCGGCGGTGCGGGGGGTGATGTCGTCGCGGGTCGCGCCGGTGGCCTCGGCCAGGGCGTCGACCAGGGCCGCCTCGCGCAGGTCGTGCAGGTCGCGCAGGCGGGCGGAGAGGGTGGGGCTGTCGGCGATCATGCGGGCGAAGTCGGGGCCGGAGAACCCGGCGACCGGTTCGGCGGCCGTCGCCGCGTCGGTGAAGGCGCGCCGCAGTGCCGCCAGGGCGGACTCGCCGGTCCGGCGATCGGCCACGGTGCCCGCCAACGAGGCGATGAAGGCGTCCTGGTGATCCATGGCCAGGTCTTCCTTGCGCGGGAAGTAGTTGGTCACCGTCTTCTTGGCGACCCGTGCGGCGGCGGCGATCTCGGCGATGGTGGTCTGCTCGAAGCCCTGGGCCATGAACAGGCGGGTGGCGTGGTCGGAGATGAGCTGCCGGGTCTCCTGCTTCTTCGATTCCCGCAGGCCGACAGGGGGCGCGAACGAGCTGGCGTCGGTAGTCATGGGGCAATCTTACACTCGTAGCATTTTTATGTTGACACCCTCGTGTGCACTGGGCTAACTTTACGTCCGTCGCAAGTTTTCCACGGAGCTAAGAACTGAGGGGAACCACCTTGCAGATCACCGTTTCCACCGTGTCGCTCACCGTCGACGACGTCGCCGCCTCCCAGCGGTTCTTCACGACCCACCTGGGCTACACCGAACAGGCCGCCGCCGACGGCTTCGCCTCCCTGACCCGCCAGGACGCCGCGGTCGACATCGTCCTGCTCGCCCGGGGCAACGAGATCCTGCCGGCCGACCAGCGCGACCAGCACGCCTCCGGCCTGATCATCGCCTTCACCGCCTCCGACATCCAGGACGAGGAGAAGCGCCTGCGGGCCGAGGGCGTCGACATCACCATGCCGCTGCGCGAAGAGCCCTGGGGCGAACGCCTCTTCCAGATCACCGACCCCAACGGCGTGATCGTCCAGTTCGTCGAGTGGGCAGCACCGGCAGCCCCCTGATCCCACAACTGCGCGAGCAGCGGCCCGCCCCGTACGGCGCGGCCGTGGTGGAGGGCAGGGGCGGCGGGGGCGAAGAAGCCCCCTACCCCCTCAGCTCGCTCACCGGCACCCGCCGGAACTCGATCGACTCGTACATCCCCGTGGCCCCTGTCTCGTACAGGACCCCGACCCGGTCGGAACCCAGTTGCACGAGGTCGGAGTACGCGGCCGGCCGCGTGGACAGGGTCCTCGCCTTGGTGAAGGAGTGCCCGGCGTCCGCGCTGCGCCAGACCGCCATGGACTGTCGGACCGTGGGCACGGACGGCCCGGAGAAGAGCAACGGAGCCCCCACCCCCCGGCCACCGCCCGTCAACTGCAGAACACTGCCCTGAACCACCGGCACGTCATTGAGCGTCGGCTGAACCAGATAGGGCCGGTCGAGCGTCACCCCCCCGTCACTGGAGTAGCTGTCGAGCCGGTTCCCCACACTACTCCCGTGCTGATCCCGCGCACTGAAGTACAGCCGCCCGTCGGGCAGTTGGGCCACGGCGTTCTCGTTCGCGTTGTCGACCCCGTCGTACGACTCGTCCACGAACCCGACCCGCCACGTCACCCCACCGTCATCGCTGTAGATCGCGTGCGCCCCGTAGTACTTGGCCTCCTGCCCGGTGTCGGCGGAGCCGGCCGCCGGCGAGGCCGAGTGGTTGGAGGGCACGACGAGCCGCCCGGCGTACGGCCCCCGGGTCAGAGCCACCGCGTGCCCGGGCCCGGTGGCATACCACCGCCACCCCGGCAGCTTCACCGCCCCGGTGATGTCCCGGGGCGCGCTGAAGCGACGCCCGTCGTCCCGGCTCGTCTGCACGAAGACCCGTCGGCTCTGCTCGGCGGTGACCTCCCCGCGCATGATCTGCGCCTCGGTCACAGCACCGCTGTTGTAGGACGTGAGGAGGACGACCTTCCCGGTCCGGGGGTCGACGACGGGCGCCGGATTGCCGCGTGTGTCCCCCTTCCCGGCCGCGACGACGGACAGCGGCCCCCAGGTGCAGCCACCGTCGAAGGACCGTCTGAGGACGACGTCGATGTTCCCGGTGTCCCCGGCACCGTCGCGTCTGCCCTCGGCGAAGGCGAGCACGGCACCCGTCCGGGTCGTGACGGTGGCGGGGATGCGGTAGGTGTCGTACCCGTTCTGCCCGGCCGCGTACGGAACGGAGGAGACACACCCCCGCGACGGTCGTTCCGCGGCGAACGCGGTACCGGTGGACACGAATCCGGAGGCGAGTCCGACGGTGAGCCCCGCGACACCGGCAAGGGCGATCGGACGAAGACGACGACGCGTGGAAGCCACGGTTTCTCCTGAGAACGCACAGAGACGGACGTGAGACAGCGGACGTGAGACAGCGGACACGGGACACAGGACGTGGGGGGAACATAGGACGTGGGATGTCCCCGTGAAGGGTGAAACTAGTGCGCACCACGGGACAGAGCAATGCCCGTGCAACCAAAGGCAGTTGAGGGGCGCCCGAACTCGGACGAACTCAGACAGTCCCGGGTATCACAAGCCCCGACTCGTACGCCACGATCACCAGCTGCGCCCGGTCCCGCGCCCCCAACTTGCCCATGATCCGGCTGACATGGGTCTTCGCGGTCAGCGGACTGAGCCCCAGCGCGTCGGCGATCTCGGAGTTGTTGAGACCGCGCGCGACCAGTGCGAGCACCTGCCGTTCCCGCTCGGACAGCCCGCTCGGCCCGCCGACCGCGGACGTCGTCGCGGTGTCCGGCGCGCGCAGGAAGCGGGCGATGAGCCGCGAGGTGGGACCGGGCGAGAGGAGGGACTCCCCCGCGGCCACCGTCCGGATGGCGTCGAGGAGTTCGGCCGGCCTGATGTCCTTCACGAGGAAGCCGGACGCCCCGGCCCGCAGTGCCTCGACGATGTGCTCGTCGGTGTCGTACGTCGTCAGGACGAGCACCTTCACACCCGCGAGATCCTCGTCGGCGGCGATGAGCCGGGTCGCCTCGATCCCGTCCAGGTCGGGCATGCGGATGTCCATCACGATGAGATCGGCCCGCGCCGACCGGGCCAGCGCCACGGCCTCCCGCCCGGTCCCCGCCTCGGCGACGACCTCCATGTCCCCGGCCGACGAGACGAGCATCGCGAAGGAGGCCCGTACGAGGTTCTGGTCGTCGGCGAGCAGTACGCGGATCGTCATCGAGCCTCGTCCTTCCGGGACAGCGGCAGTGTGGCGGTCACCTCGAAGCCCTCGGCGGGCCCCGGTCCGGCGTCCAGTGTGCCGCCCACGCTACGGGCCCGCTCCCGCATTCCGACGAGCCCGAACCCCGGCGTGCCGTCGGACGGATCCGCCCCGCCGCCCGTGTCCGCGTCCCCGCCCGTCCCGTCGTCCGTGACACTCACCCGCAGGGCGCCGTCCGCGGTCCACAGGCCCACCCGCACGGTGAGGTCCTCGCGGCCACCGTGGCGTACGGCGTTGGTGAGCGCCTCCTGCACGATCCGGTACGCGGCGGCGCCCACGGAGGGCGGTATGCCGTCCGCGCGGACGGACAGTTCGACCTTGGCCCCGGACACCCGGCCGGACTCCGCGAGACCGGCCAGTCCGTCGATCCCGGGCAGCGGCCCCCGCATGTCCTCGGCCCCGGAAACGGACCCGGAACCGGCTCCCGTTCCCAGGTCTCCGCCCATTCCCACGACCGCGTCGTGCGCCCGCAGCACCTCCAGGGTCGTACGCAGCTCACCCCGGGCGGTCCGGCAGGTCCCCGCGATGTCGTCCAGCGCCTGGGCGACGGCCTTGCGGTCGAGGCGCTCGGGGTCGGCGGTGAGGACGTGGGCCGCCACGGACGTCTGCACGCCGATGAGCGTGATGCTGTGGGCGAGCAGGTCGTGCAGGTCCCGGGCGATCCGCAGCCGTTCCTCGGCGACGCGGCGCCTGGCCTCCTCCTCGCGGGTGCGTTCGGCGCGCTCGGCCCGGTCGACGATGGAGGCGACGTACCGGCGGTAGAACCGGACGTCGATTCCGATGAACAGGATCGCGATGATCCAGCCGGAGATCCGCAGGAACTCCAGCGCCCCCTTCGGATTGGTGAGGCCGTTGATGATCACTGTCGGGCCGAGGACGGCGACACCGGTGAGCAGCGTGCGGCGTACGGTGCCGGTCGCCGCGACCGTGTAGAGCGCCAGGAGGGTCGCGGGGATGGGCAGGGCGTGGTTGTTGTCGAGGGCGTGGTACGGAGCCACGCAGGCCGCCACCCCGAGCAGGGCCACCACCGGACTGCGCCGCCGCCACACGAGGGGCACGTGCCCGGCGAGCAGCAGCGTCCAGCCGAGCGGGTCGGGCCAGGTCCCTTCGCCGCCCATCAGGGCGATGGCGACGGCGAGCACGGCGACGCCCATCGCGAGGACCGCGTCGTTGCGGGTGCGGTGCGGCGCGGTCAGCGGTTCGCGGTTGATGGCGGACATGACGCGCTCGACACGACGGGACCGCCCGCCGCCGACCGCCGTCTCCGCTGCCGACCGGTCGCGTACCCCTGTGGTCGTTCCCCGTTCTTCCACGGCTCCATCTTCCGGTACTCGTGCGGGCACCCGGGCGCCTCTCCGGGAGGAGAGGCGCCCGGGTGAGCCCGTCGTGTCAGGGCGCACCGACGGGTTCCGCCTGCCGTGGCGGCCCGGCCGGTTCGGCCGGCTCGGGCTCCCGCGAGAGCACGCCCGGCCACCACACCTTCCGGCCCAGGGCGACACTGGCGCTGGTCACCAGGTACGTCCGTACGAGGAAGGTGTCGAGCAGGACGCCGACGGCGATCACGAAGCCGAGCTGGACCAGCTGCACCAGGCCCATGTTCGTCAGCACGGCGAAGGTCGCGGCGAGGACGAGTCCGGCGGAGGCGATGACGCCGCCGGTGGTGCGCAGCGCGGTGAGCGCCGCTGCGGCCGGTTCCACTCCCGCCAGGGACTCCTCCCTCATCCGGTGCATGAGGAAGATGCCGTAGTCGACGCCCAGGGCGACGAGGAACACGAAGGACAGCAGGCCGAGCCCCGGATCGGTGCCCTCGAAGCCGAGGAGCGGTCCGAAGACCAGCCCGCCGATCCCGAGGGAGGCGCCCCACACCGCGACGACCGCGACCACCAGGAGCAGCGGTGCGACCAGACTCCGCAGCAGCCCGATCAGGATGAGCATCACGGAGACGAGGACGAGCGGCACGACGATCTTCGTGTCCCGGGCGTTGGTGTCCTCCAGGTCGATCTGCTGGGCGCTGGCCCCGCCGACGTAGGAGCCCTTCAGTTCGTCCCGCAGGGACTTGATGGTTGCGGTCTCACCCGCCGACTGGGGTGCGCTCTTGGCGAAGACGGAGATCTCGGTCCAGCCGTCTCCCGTACGCCCCTTCTCCGCGCTGTCGACTCCCGGAGTGCCGCGTACGGCCGCGAGGGTCTCGTCGGCGCGGCCCTGCGGGGTGACCACGTCGATGGGCTGGCTGCCGCTCTCGGGATAGGACTTGGCCAGGGTCTCCATCGCGACGACGGCCTCCGGCTTGTCGACGAAGGAGTCCTCCTGCTTGACGGGTCCCGGCAGGTTGAGCGAGCCCAGGGCGAGGGCGCCGAGCAGTACGGCACCGCTCGCGAGCACGGTCAGCGGCCTGCGTCCGGCCGAGCTGCCCATCGCCGAGAACAGGCTCCGGCGCTGCTTGGGCTCGCTCCCGAAGGCCGGCACGAGCGGCCAGAACACCCGGCGTCCGACCAGTACGAGGATGGCGGGGAGCAGGGTCAGCATCGCGATCAGCGCGCACAGCACGCCGACCGTACCGAGCGGGCCCATGCCCCGGCTGCTGTTGAGATCGGCGGCGAGCAGGCACAGCAGTCCGACGGCGACGGTGCCGGAGGAGGCGAGCACGGCGGGCCCGCAGCCGCGCAGGGCGGCGACCATGGCGTCGTACGGTCGCTCGATGCGCCGCAGTTCCTCCCGGTAGCGTGAGACGAGCAGCAGCGCGTAGTCCGTGCCCGCCCCGAACACGAGGATCGTCATCACGCCCGAGCTCTGCCCCGAGACGGTCGTGCCGAAGGCCTGGTTGAGGCCGTAGGCGACACCCATCGACATGTAGTCGGCGATCCCGGCGACGACGAGGGGCACGAGCCACAGCACGGGGCTGCGGTAGATCAGGATCAGCAGGATCGCGACGACGGCGACGGTGGTGTAGAGCAGCGGTCCGCCGAGCGAGTTGTAGACCTCGGCGGCGTCGGTGGCCAGCGCGCCGGTGCCGCCCACCTCGACGCTCAACCCGCCTTCGCCCTGGGCGACTTCGCGGACGTCGTTGACGAGTTCGTCCCGCAGTTCCTCGTTCGTCCCGGGCTCGTTGCTGGCGACCGGGTACATCAGGGTCGTGCCGTCCTTGGACGGAACCCCCTTCGGAGCACCGCCGATCAGCTCGTGCTGCCGGGCGATCTCCGCGACCTGCCCGGCGGCGGTCTCCCGGTCGGCGGCGCTGAGCCCGCCGTCCCGGTGGTAGACGAGCACCATCTCGGTGGTCTCGCCGCCGGGCAACTTCTCCTGGATCTCCGCCACTTGCGTCGAGTCGGCGCTCGCCGGCAGGTAGTCGGTGACGCGGTCGTGCTGCACGTCGGCGAGCTTCGCCGCGAACGGTCCGACGAGCGCGAGCACGGCAATCCACAGCCCGAGCACCGCCCATGGAACGGCTCGCCTGCGTCCCGACCCCAGCCTCGTCGTAGCGGTTGTCTCTCCGGCCCCCATTGACCGATCTCCCTCCGGGTGACGTCTGCTTCGGTCCCCAGACTTCCGTCGAAGACCACGGCTTTCGTCGGGCGGGAGGGCGAGGCGGGTTGTACTGCCGGGGGCGGCGACGAGGACGGACTACTCCCCCGGGAGTAGCCCAGGGCGCGCCCCTCAAGGGGCGCGGGGAACTGCGCACCCAGCCCCTACCGACCCGCAGGAATCACTCACCCCCCGCCCGGAGGGCACGGCGCCCGCCGGAAGGGCGCGAGGGGCCCGGGCTCCACCCGGGGCTCACGACGGCGTACGCGCCGCCGTGAGCAACCGCGTCACATCATCCGCGGGGATCGTCAGCGCGGCGCCCACCGTCGCGAGGGTCTCGCGTTCGGCAGGTGTGTACGGCCCGTCGGCGAGAGCGATACGGGCGCCCTGGAGGAGGATGGCCTCCCGGCCGCCGGGGGCAAGGTGGGGAGCCAGCGGGTCCAGGGCCTCGTGGAGCTCTATGGCCAGACCGGGCCCGCAGGGTTCGCCGAAGATCCGGCCGGTGTCGGCGGCGAGCGCCTCGACGAGGGCCGCGAGCTGCTCCTCGGTGCAGTCGTCGAAACCGGCCGAGCGGACGGCGCTCGCGGCGGTCTCCAGGGACGTACGGGCGCAGGTGCCGCCGGCGGCCAGGACGGCGAGGGCGACGGTGTGGACGGCGTCGCGGAGCATCGCCGAGAAGCGGGTCGTGGTGGGGTGGTCGAGGACGTCCGCGCTGTAGTGCTGACCGCAGGCCGCGCACTCGACGACGGGACCCGTCTCGCCGCGCGGGAGGACCGGGACGCCGAGGCAGGTGAAGCGGCGGCGGCCGGTGAGGCGCTGGTAGTTGCGGTCGCCTCCGCAGCCGGGGCAGAAGAACTCGCCGTCGCCGACGGTGGTCCACGCCGTGCGGGTTCCGAGGATGCGCGAAACGCCCATGGAGCCGGCGCGGACAAACCGGCCGTTTCGTCCCCGTCCTGGCAGCACGTCGCACCTCCGTAACGCCGCGGCAACATCGCCGCGTTGGCGTGATGTTAGCCACATTGTTGAGGAAGAGTCAGTACCCAGGGCGAGACCACTCTGTGACATGGCTTGATACACGCCGCGGTCCCGCCCGCCTGTGAGGCGGACGGGACCGGAGAAACGCAGGTGAACGGCCTTATCGGGTCGCGCGGTTGACCGCGGAGACCACGGCCTTCAGTGAGGCGCGTGTCGTATTCGCGTCGATGCCGATTCCCCACAGCACCTTGTCGCCGATCGCGACCTCGATGTACGAGGCGGCCTGCGCGGACGCGCCCTCGCTCATCGTGTGCTCCTGGTAGTCGAGCAGCCGGGCGTCGATCCCGATGCCCTGCAGGGCATGGAAGAACGCCGAGATCGGGCCGTTTCCGGTACCGACCAGAACGGTCTCGGTGCCGTCCACCTCGGCCTCGACGGTGAGCGTGTCGACGCCGTCACGGTCGGTCGTGGACTGGCCGTTGCTGACCTGGATACGGCCCCAGGGGTTCTGGGCGTTCGGCAGGTACTCGTCCTGGAAGACCGCCCAGATGTCCTTGCCGGTGACCTCGCCGCCCTCGGCGTCGGTCTTCGCCTGGATGATCTTCGAGAACTCGATCTGCATCCGCCGCGGCAGGTCCAGCTTGTGGTCGTTCTTCAGGACGTACGCGATACCGCCCTTGCCGGACTGCGAGTTGACCCGGATGACGGCCTCGTACGAGCGCCCGACGTCCTTCGGGTCGATCGGCAGATACGGAACGGCCCACTCGATGTCGTCGACGGTGACGCCCTTCGCAACCGCGTCGGCCTCCATGGCGTCGAAGCCCTTCTTGATGGCGTCCTGGTGGGAGCCGGAGAAGGAGGTGTAGACCAGGTCGCCCACGTACGGGTGGCGCGGGTGGACCTCCATCTGGTTGCAGTACTCGGCGGTGCGCCGCACCTCGTCGATGTCCGAGAAGTCGATCTGCGGGTCCACACCCTGGGAGAACAGGTTCATGCCCAGCGTGACCAGGTCGACGTTGCCGGTCCGCTCGCCCTGCCCGAACAGACAGCCCTCGATACGGTCGGCCCCGGCCATCAGCGCCAGCTCGGCCGCCGCGACGGCCGTACCCCGGTCGTTGTGCGGGTGGACGGACAGGCAGACGTACTCACGGCGGGACAGGTTGCGGCTCATCCACTCGAAGCGGTCCGCGTGCGTCGACGGGGTCGAACGCTCCACCGTGGCAGGCAGGTTGAGGATGATCTCGCGGCCCGGACCCGGCTGCCAGACGTCCATGACCGCCTCGCAGACCTCCAGGGCGAAGTCCAGCTCGGTGTCCGTGAAGATCTCGGGGCTGTACTGGTAACCGAAGGTCGTCTCCGGGCCCAGCAGCTTCTCCGCGTACTCCACGACCAGCCGCGTGCCGTCGACGGCGATCTGCTTGATGTCGTCCCTGGAGCCACGGAAGACGACCCGGCGGAAGACCGGGGCCGTGGCGTTGTACAGGTGGACGGTGGCGCGCTTGGCGCCCTTCAGCGACTCGACGGTCCGCTCGATCAGGTCCTCGCGGGCCTGGGTCAGTACGGAGATCGTGACGTCGTCCGGGATCGCGCCCTCGTCCTCGATGATCGAGCGCACGAACGCGAAGTCGGTCTCGCCGGAGGCGGGGAATCCGACCTCGATCTCCTTGTAGCCCATCTTCACCAGCAGGTCGAACATCTCGCGCTTGCGCGCGGGCGACATGGGGTCGATCAGGGCCTGGTTGCCGTCACGCAGGTCGGTGGAGAGCCAGCGGGGGGCGACGGTGACCCGGTTGTCCGGCCACGTACGGTCGGCGATGTCGACCTGGTCGTACGGGCGGTACTTGTGGATCGGCATGGAGGTGGGCTGCTGGCGGTTCGCCATGATGCGAGGGGCTCCTCTTGGTCCGCTTGATCCTCGGAGAGAATCCGAGGGACGGCCGACGGCGCAACGCCGAACTCCGCGGGGAGGGGGTCGGCCTCGACTACAGGCCCTCGCCGCGGCAGCTAAGGAGAAGCAGCCCGAAACGCATGATGCTCCGCATGTTAGCCGAGCCAAGCCCCACGCGAGGGTTCGTATCAGTATGCGGGACGCGAGGGAATTACTGCACAAAAGGTGCAGAAGGTCACACAGACCCACGGTTGCGCGCCCCTTCAGGGGCGCGGGGAACTGTGCGAGTAGCCACACACAGCCCGCAGCCGTACCACAAAGAGTCACCCCCACGGCGCCCGTATCCCCGCATTTCACCAATCATGGTTGCGGCTGGTGACACGTAAATCACACAGTGCAATGGTGCGGGTCATGACGACAAACGGGGGCTACGAGCCCGTCTTCTGCACCATCGTTCCGCCCCACGTCCTCGACACCCTGGCCCAGGCCGAGGACCCCGCCCTCGCGGGCAAGGCGCGCCGCACCCTGGAGCGCGACGCCTTCGAGCGCACCCACCGCCGCCTGACCACGGTCATCGGCGCGCCCACCCTGGCCCCGCCGAAGGGCGCCGCCGAGGACAAGCCGAACCGCACGATCCACGACGCGAAGCACAAGCAGGACCTGCCCGGCAAAAAGGTCCGCGGCGAGGGCGACAAGCCCGGCAAGGACGCCACGGTCAACCGCGCGTACGCGGGCCTGGGCGCGACCTTCGAGCTGTTCCAGAAGGCGTACGAACGGAACTCGATCAACGCCGAGGGGCTGCCGCTCAACGCGACCGTGCACTTCGGCGAGGACTACAACAACGCCTTCTGGAACGGCGAGCAGATGGTCTTCGGCGACGGTGACGGCGAGATCTTCCTCGACTTCACCATCCCGGTCGACGTCATCGGCCACGAGCTGGCCCACGGCGTCACGCAGTACACGGCGAACCTCACGTACTTCGGCCAGCCGGGTGCCCTGAACGAGCACTTCTCGGACGTCTTCGGCGCGCTCATCAAGCAGTACACGCTCGGCCAGACCGCCGCCGAGGCCGACTGGCTGATCGGCGCGGGCCTGCTGGCCCCGCGCGTCACGGGCACGGCCCTGCGCTCGATGAAGGCCCCCGGCACGGCGTACGACGACGACGTGCTCGGCAAGGACCCGCAGCCCGCCACCATGGACGACTACGTCCAGACGGGCCGCGACAACGGCGGCGTCCACATCAACTCCGGCATCCCCAACCACGCCTTCTACCTCGCCGCGACCGCGCTCGGCGGGCACGCGTGGGAGCGCGCGGGACGGATCTGGTACGACGTGCTGACCGGCGGCGAGATGGGCTCGAAGGCCGACTTCACGGACTTCGCGACGCTGACCGTGGCCAAGGCCCGCGCTTCGTTCGGCGAGGGCGACGAGCTGCAGGCCGTGACGAAGGCGTGGGAGCAGGTCGGGGTACGGACCGTGTGACCGTGGCCCGGGCCTCCGTTTCGTAGTGGAGCCGTTTCGTACTAGACAGGACCCATGCGTATTCAGGTGAGGCGCACGGGCGGATTCGCGGGCATCGAGCGGTACGCCGAGGTGGAGACCTCGGGACGCGTCGACGCCCAGGAGTGGCACGCCCTGGCCGAACAGGCGATCACGTCCGGCCGGGGCACGCCTCCCATCGGGGTTCCGGACGGCTTCAGCTACCAGATCACCGTCAACGGCAGGACGGTGTACTGCGCGGACCCCCGCTTGACGGAGGAACAGCGAAAGCTGATCTCAAGAGTCCTGAAGGAGGGCGCGTAATAGGGGCGTGTAAAAAAGAAGGCCGCGGGGGGCGCCCCGCCGGAACAAGTAACGGCCACTTCACCCAACCCCGTTGACTTCGCTCACGGCCGCTACAGATGATCGCGCGCATGGCGAACACGGCGACGAACCCGATACCCCAGTTCCCGGCCGGCTTCCTCTGGGGCGTGTCCACCTCGGCCCACCAGATCGAGGGCGCTGCGGACAAGCGCGACCCCTCGGTCTGGGACGCCTTCACGGCCGAACCGGGGCACATCAAGGACAACTCCACCGCGGCGGTGGCCTGCGACCACTACCACCGCTACCCGGAGGACGTCGCGCTCCTGCGCGGCCTCGGCGTGGACGCGTACCGCTTCTCGATCTCCTGGCCGCGGGTGAACTCCCCCGGCGGCCTGGACTTCTACGACCGCCTGGTGGACGAGCTGACCGCGGCGGGCGTCCGCCCCGTCCCGACCCTCTTCCACTGGGATCTGCCGGTGTCGGTCGAGGAGGCGGGCGGCTGGCTGAACCGGGACACGGCCGAGCGCTTCGCCGAGTACGCCGCCCTGGTGGCCGACCGGCTCGGTGACCGTATCAGCAAGTGGATCACCCTCAACGAGCCTGCCGAACACACCCTGTTGGGCCACGCCCTGGGTGCCCACGCGCCGGGCAAGCAGCTCCTCTTCGACTCACTGCCCGTCGCCCACCACCAGCTGTTGGGCCACGGCCTTGCCGTACGGGCCCTGCGCGCGGCCGGAGTCGCGGACATCGGCATCGCCAACTCGCACGGACCGACCTGGCCCGCGTCCCAGGAACCGGAGGACCTGGAGGCGGCGGCCTTCTACGACATCCTCCTCAACCGGCTGTTCGCGGACCCGGTGCTGACGGGCCAGTACCCGGAGGGCCTCGGCGAGTTGATGCCCGGCGACGTCGAGGCCGACCTGAAGGTCGTCTCGGAGCCGATCGACTGGTACGGGATCAACTACTACGCCCCGACGAGGGTGGGCGCGCCCCAGGGCTCGGAGATCGAGTTCGGCGGACTGACGATGCCCGCCGAACTCCCCTTCTCCGTAAGGGAGATCGAGGGCTACCCGGTCACGGACTTCGGCTGGCCGGTGGTCCCTCAGGCGCTCGCGGAGCTGCTGGTGGACTTCCACAGGCGGTACGGCGACCGGCTTCCGCCCATCGTCATCACGGAGAACGGCTGCTCGTACGAGGGACTCGACGACCAGGACCGGATCACGTACCTGGACGGTCATCTGCGGGCGCTGCACCGGGCGTCGGAGCAGGGCGTGGACGTCCGCGGCTACTTCGTGTGGTCGCTCCTCGACAACTTCGAGTGGGCGGAGGGGTACGCGCGCCGCTTCGGCCTCGTCCACGTGGACTTCGACACGCTGAAGCGAACGCCGAAAGCGTCGTACGGCTGGCTGAGGGACGTAATCCAAACTCAGGGAGGGTGAGCCGGGGAGTTTCTCGCCCCCGCCGCCCCTACCCTCCCCCACTCTCGGCTTCGCTCGAGCGGGGGGACCCCCATCGTCCCTTTCGGGGGCTCCGCCCCCGAACCCCCGCTCCTCAAACGCCGGAGGGGCTGATTTTCAGCCCGTCCGGCGTTTGAGGACGAGGCCGTTC
>NZ_JBVIPT010000005.1:326638-524551 GCF_055577685.1 Streptomyces sp. NPDC033178 | reverse complement strand
GAACGGACGCTTCCTTCGTACTCACCCGAGAGACTCTCTCGCGGCTTTCCTCCGGGCGCTTCCCTTCGGTCTTGCGTTTCCGACTCTATCAGACCCTTTCGGGCCGTGATTCCCAGTCGGTGGGATTTGCCTTTTGGCCTCGCGGCCTTTCGACATTCACTACGTTAGCCGATTCCCTCAGCAACTCATAATCGAGTTCCGCAAGCTTGAATTCAGGCATGCAGGCACGCCGAATTCGCCCTCGCTCAGAGGAAGTCGTAGGTAGTGGGTTGGCCGCTTCCGACTGCTGACTGAACGCCGTACCCGGTTCAGCGGCTCGGGCTACATTACGGACCCCCCAGGGGAGAGTCAAGTTCGGCGGCGGCGGGGGGTGTGGGCCCGATAAGGGCTCACCGTCGGGTCGTTGTCGGCCCAGAAGCGCCACGGGTGGACGCCTCCGTCGCCGGACACACCGGTGCGTGGACCGTTGCGTACCTGGTCGGAGGGCACCGGAGTGCCCGTGAGCAGGCTCAGGGGTGAACCCTCGGTGGCGCATGCGTCCGTACCGTCGAAAGCCCGGTCGATCCCGAGAGCCGTGGCCAGGCGGGCGGGGCCTTTGGCCAGTTCTCTGTCATATCGGGCCGAAAGTCGACGTTTGCGAGCCAGTTCAGCGCCTTCGGTGATCTCTCCGGCGCGGAGCAGGACCGCGCTCGCCCTGCCCTCCGGGCCGCACACCAGGTTCATGCAGTGCCACATGCCGTAGGTGAAGTAGACGTACACGTACCCGGGCGGACCGAACATCACGCCGTTGCGGGCCGTGCGGCCGCGATAGGCGTGGGAGCCCGGATCGTTCGGGCCGTCGTAGGCCTCGACCTCCGTGAGACGGAGTTCGATCGGGCCGTCCGGGGTGGTGCGCACGAGCACGCGCCCCAGGAGGTCCGGTGCGACCTCCAGTACGGGTCGGTCGAAGAACTCCCGGGTGAGGGGCGTACGGTCAGGGGCCGCGATCATGGCGTACGAGCGTAGTGCAGAGGTGTGACTGCGTGCGGGGTGGTCAGGGAGCGTGCGTCTTGCCAGGGTGAGTGCGCGGAACCGGACACGGCTGGATCGCGTTTGTATGGATCAAGGATCCGATCCGGACAGAACAACAACGGGGCGTTGCCCGAGGAGGAAAAGACATGGGGTTCAAGCGGCTGCTCGCGAGCCTGGGGGCCGGTGGGGCTTCGGTCGAGACGGTGCTGACCGAGGTCAACGTCGTTCCCGGCGGCGTCGTCCAGGGTGAGGTGCGGATCCAGGGCGGGTCCGTGAACCAGGCGATCGAGGGTCTGTCGGTCGGTCTCCAGGCCCGGGTCGAGGTCGAGGGCCATGACGACCAGGAGTACAAGCAGGACGTCGAGTTCACGAAGCTGCGGCTCGGCGGTGCCTTCGAGCTGCAGGCGGGCGGGGTGCACGCGGTGCCATTCGGGCTCGAGATCCCGTGGGAGACGCCGATCACCACCATCGCCGGGCAGCCGCTGCGCGGGATGAACGTCGGTGTGACCACGGAGCTGGAGATCGCGCGCGCGGTGGACTCCGGTGACCTGGACCCGATCAGCGTGCATCCGCTGCCGGCGCAGCAGGCGCTGCTGGACGCGTTCATCCAGCTGGGCTTCCGCTTCAAGAACGCGGACCTGGAGCGCGGCCACATCCGGGGTACGCGGCAGAAGCTGCCGTTCTACCAGGAGATCGAGTTCTTCCCGCCGCAGCAGTACCGCGGTCTCAACCAGGTCGAGCTCAGCTTCGTCGCGGACGACCGTGAGATGGACGTCGTACTGGAGATGGACAAGAAGCCGGGTCTCTTCAGTGAGGGCAGCGACACGTTCCGCTCCTTCAAGGTGGGGCTCAACGACTTCCAGGGGACCGACTGGACCGCGTATCTCAACCAGTGGCTGTCCGAGGTCGGTAGTAAGCGCAACTGGTTCTAGGCTCGGGGCGAGAGTTTCCAAGGATCAGGAACCGATCAGGAGGTGCCGAGGTGTCCGAGCCCAAGAGGCCGCCGCTTCCCCATGACTTCCATCCCGTCGTGCCGTCGTTCACGGTCACGAGTGAGGACGTCGAGCCGGGCGCGACGCTGAAGGACGCTCAGGTCTACGCGGCCGGGAACACCTCGCCGCAGCTGCGCTGGGAAGGCTTCCCGCCGGAGACCAAGAGTTTCGCCGTGACGTGCTTCGACCCGGACGCCCCTACGGGGAGCGGTTTCTGGCACTGGGTCGTGTTCGACATTCCGGCCTCGGTGGCGGAACTGCCGACGGGCGCCGGCACGGGGAAGTTCGAGGGCCTGCCCGAGGGCGCTGTGCAGGTGCGCAACGACTACGGGTCGAAGGACTTCGGCGGCGCCGCGCCGCCCGCCGGGGACCCGGCGCACCGGTACGTGTTCACGGTGTACGCGGTGGACCAGGAGAATCTCGGCCCCGACTCGGACGCCTCCCCGGCCGTCGTGGGCTTCAATCTCCGGTTCCACACGCTGGCAAGGGCGCAGATCGTCGCCGAGTACGCGGCTCCCGCGGACAGCTGAGCGTTCACTGAACGTTTGCCCGCCTCTGGTCTTGGAATTGATCAGGGGCGGGCAGTTTTTATTGCGTTGTCCATCTCGGCGTGCCCGGCCAGAGTTGATCCAAGCCCGCCAGGCGGTGGGCCGGTGCGCATGGGAGGTGGGCTTGATGCGGGACACGCTGGTGCTGAATGCGAGCTTTGAGCCGCTGTCGACGGTGACGTTGAATCGAGCCGTCGTTCTGGTGCTGCAGGACAAGGCCGTTGTCGAGCAGGCCCACCCCGAACTGCGTATGCGCGGAGCCGCGCTCGATATACCCGCGCCCCGCGTGATCAGGCTCTGCCGCTATGTACGGGTGCCGTTCCGAAGACAAGCGCCGTGGTCGAGGCGGGGTGTGCTGGTGCGCGACCGGCACAGGTGCGCGTACTGCGGTCGTCGGGCGACGACCGTGGACCACGTCGTGCCTCGGGCGCAGGGTGGTCAGGACTCCTGGCTGAACACGGTTGCCTCGTGCGCGGAGGACAACCACCGCAAGGCCGCGCGGACGCCGGAGCAGGCGGGGATGCCGCTGTTGCGGCAGCCGTTCGAGCCGACACCGGCCGATGCGATGTTGCTCGCGCTGGGGCGCGAGGATCTTGAGGCCTTGCCTGAGTGGCTTGCGCAGCCGGCGGCGTAGGCGCTTCGCTCTGGCCGAGGTGCGGGTGCGTTGTCGGGTGCGGGTGGGTCGTGGCTGGGCGCGCAGTTCCCCGCGCCCCTAAAAGCCAGAAGATTGCGCCGTTCCCCGCGCCCCCAAAAAGCAAGAAGCGGCTCCTCGTGTCCCTGATCAGGGACACGAGGAGCCGCTTTCCATAGTCGGGGTCAGTCGGTGACCGACGGCTTTTCTCGGCGTTCTGTGGGCGGGGTGGACTGGCCGCCTCCGCCGCCCATGCCGCCCATCGGGCCGAAGTTGCCCATGGCGCCGCTGAGGCCCTTGAGGGCGTCGCCGATCTCGCTGGGGACGATCCAGAGCTTGTTGGCGTCGCCTTCGGCGATCTTCGGGAGCATCTGGAGGTACTGGTAGGCGAGGAGCTTCTGGTCCGCGTCTCCGGCGTGGATGGACTCGAAGACCGTACGGATGGCCTGGGCCTCGCCCTCGGCGCGCAGTGCGGCGGCCCTGGCCTCACCCTCGGCGCGCAGGATCGCGGACTGCTTCTCGCCCTCGGCGGTGAGGATCTGCGACTGGCGGATACCTTCGGCGGTGAGGATCGCGGCGCGCTTGTCACGGTCGGCGCGCATCTGCTTCTCCATCGAGTCCTGGATGGAGGTGGGCGGCTCGATCGCCTTGAGCTCGACGCGGTTGACGCGGATGCCCCACTTGCCGGTGGCCTCGTCGAGGACTCCGCGCAGGGCCGCGTTGATCTCCTCGCGGGAGGTCAGGGTCCGCTCCAGGTCCATGCCACCGATGATGTTGCGGAGCGTGGTGACGGTGAGCTGCTCGATCGCCTGGATGTAGCTGGCGACCTCGTACGTGGCGGCCCGGGCGTCGGTCACCTGGTAGTAGATGACGGTGTCGATGTTCACGACCAGGTTGTCCTGGGTGATCACCGGCTGGGGCGGGAACGGAACGACCTGTTCACGGAGGTCGATGCGGTTGCGGATCGAGTCGATGAACGGGACGACGATGTTGAGGCCGGCGTTGAGCGTGCGCGTGTAGCGGCCGAACCGCTCGACGATGGCCGCGCTGGCCTGTGGGATCACCTGGATGGTCTTGATCAATGCGATGAAGACCAACACCACCAGAATGATCAGGACGATGATGATCGGTTCCATCGTGGTCCCCGTACCCTTCTCCGCCTAGGTGCTTCCGGAAGATCTTGTGATTGTCGAAGATCTTGCTCGACGAGTGTGTCAGACCACAACTCGCCACGTGCGACGTTCCGTTCACTGGACGTCGCGGGAGTCACATGACGATCGCTGTGGCCCCTTCGATCTCCACGACGTCCACTTCTTGGCCTACTTCGTAGGCGCGTCCGGTGTCGAGGGCGCGTGCGGACCAGACCTCTCCGGCGAGTTTGATCCGGCCACCCGAACCGTCGACTCTCTCCAGGACGACGGCCTGTTTGCCCTTCAAGGCGTCGATGCCTGTGGCGAGTTGGGGCCGTTGGGAACGATGTCGGGCGGCGACGGGGCGGACGACCGCGATGAGCGCCACCGAGACGGCGGCGAAGACCACCACCTGGAGGACCACACCGCCTCCGAGCCCTGCGGTCACGGCGCCCGCGACGGCGCCGACGGCGAGCATTCCGAACTCCGGCATCGCGGTCACGACGAGCGGGATTCCTAGCCCGACCGCGCCGATCAGCCACCACACCCATGCGTCGATGTCGTCCACGTGGTCATGGTAGGTCCGCGGGTCCTGTCCCCGACAGGGCGCCGATCAAGTTGGGGCAGGTGTTCCTGGTTGTCAGGACAGGGGCAGGCCCTGCGCGGTCCAGCGCTCACCGACCTGTTCGACGACGAGGGGGAGGCCGAAGCACAACGACAGGTTGCGCGAGGTGAGTTCGAGCTCCAGGGGGCCGGCGGCGAGCACCTTGCCCTGACGGATCATCAGGACGTGGGTGAAGCCCGGCGCGATCTCCTCGACGTGGTGCGTGACCATGAGCATGGAGGGGGCGATCGGGTCGCGGGCAAGGCGGCCGAGGCGGCGTACGAGGTCCTCGCGGCCACCGAGGTCGAGACCGGCGGCGGGCTCGTCGAGGAGGAGGAGCTCGGGGTCGGTCATCAGCGCGCGGGCGATGAGGGTGCGCTTGCGCTCGCCCTCGGAGAGCGTGCCGAACTTGCGGTCCACGAACTCGGTCATGCCGAGGCGGTCGAGGAAGGCACGGGCGCGCTGCTCGTCGACGTCCTCGTAGTCCTCGTGCCAGCCGGCCGTCATGCCGTAGGCGGCGGTGAGGACCGTCTGCAGGACGGTCTGGCGCTTGGGGAGCTTCTCCGCCATGGCGATGCCGGCCATGCCGATGCGCGGGCGCAGCTCGAAGACGTCGACCTTGCCGAGGGTCTCGCCGAGGATGGTGGCGGTGCCCTGGCTGGGGTAGAGGTAGCTGGAGGCGAGGTTCAGAAGGGTCGTTTTTCCGGCGCCGTTGGGACCGAGGATGACCCAGCGCTCGCCTTCCTTGACCGACCAGGAGACCTGGTCCACCAGAGCCCGGCCCTCTCGGACCACGGATACGTCCTCAAGCTCCAGAACATCGCTCATGAGCGCGCTGTCTCCCATTGCAGTCTCGGCCGTCGCTGACGTCTGTGGACGCAGCCCCCAGGGAAAACCTACGCCACCGGTCCACCCGTCCAATCCATCGGCCGGTCCTTAGGGTGGGAGCCATGCATTCGGAACCACGCTCAGGACGGCTGGCATCATGGGGAAATGCCCTGTTGGCCGGATTTGCCTCTCCGGACGACGCGGTCGTCGCCATCGTCGGCGAGGACGCGGTGCACCGGGTCGAGGGGCTGCCCGGTGAGACCGCGCCCGTCGGACTCACTCTCGCCCTGGGGCGGCTGCGCGCGCTCGGGGTGACCGGTCTGCGGGTCGCGCTGCCCGCGCCGGGGCATCCGCTCGGGCTGAGCGGGCCGCCCGACTTCAACGCCCGTGCCTTGGATGCCGAGGAGGCGGTGGTCTGTCACGGGGCCGCGCTGGGGCTCGTGCCGGAGGTGTACGAGGCCGGTCCCGACGGCGATGTCCACGTGGAGGTCGTCTGGCACTGCTTGCCCGTGCGGGAGGCGCCGCCGGCCGATGTGCCGTCCCTCGGCGAGGCGGAGCGGGAGCTCGCCGAGGCGCTGCGCGACGCCACGGAGATGCTGTCGCGGCTCGATGTCGCCGGGTCGGGTCCGGTCGCCGAGGCGGCGATCGACGCGTACCGGGCTCGGGCCGAGCGGGGTCGTGAGGTACTCGCCCCCGGTTATCCGCCGCGTGCGGTACGGGTGTTGGAGCTGGCCCAGCGTGTCGGGCTGCTCATCTCCGTCGCCTACGAGAACGGGCACGGCGGGGCCGTGAGCGCGTCCGAGATGGCCGCGCGCTCCGAAGCGCTGCGGCCGGTCGAGCGGACGGCTCGCCGGGCTCAGGTGGCGGCGTACAACGCGTTTGTGGAGGAGCGGGAGCGGGGGGCGCGCTGAGCTGCGCCCGCTGACTCGGCGGGAGTGTTGTCGAGCGGCTGCGGGTGGGTCGTGGCTGGTCGCGCCGTTCCCCGCGCCCCTTAAAAGATTGCGCAGTTCCCCGCGCCCCTGAAAAGAGCCGGCCCGGCTTTCTTGGGGGCGCGGGGAACTGCGCGATCGGCCCCCGCGTACCCGCAGTCGTGAGTCGGTCGGACGGCTCGATGCCGTTCGGGGCGATGTTCGGACGGGCCGAAAACCAGACCGGCCCCCCAGGCGTACCTGGAAGGCCGGTGGTCACTGGTGACCCGAGGCGCGAACGTCAGCCGTTGAAGCCGTCGTTGCCGAACGCCGGGTTCAGGATGCCGACAACGTTCACCGTGTTGCCGACCGCGTTCACCGGGATGGCGACGGGGACCTGGACGAGGTTGCCCGAGGCGACGCCCGGCGAGCCAACGGCCTTGCCGCCCGCGTGCGCACCATCGGTGGCGGAGGCGAAACCGGCACCGGCGGCAACCAGGCCACCGGCCACCATCGTGACGGCTGCGGCCTTCTTCAGGTTCTTCACTTCTTGAGCCCTCTCCTTGTGAACCACTGCGGCAAAGCGCCGCAGCACGCACTGGAGAACGGCGGAGATCCAGGAAGGATGCGCCATCCGGGGGACATTCCCACGACGGTATGAATCTCAGTCCGGAACGGAACCCTCCGTGTTGCCGTCCGTAGTGCTGTCCGGAAAGGCCGCCGCCGGGTGGATCAGCAGGTCATCAGCCGGTCACACCATGGCGTACGGCCCACAGCGCGGCCTGTGTTCGGTCGGCGAGGTCGAGTTTCATCAGGATGTTCGAGACGTGCGTCTTGACGGTCTTCTCGGAGAGGACGAGGGCGCGGGCGATCTCGCGGTTGGAGCGGCCGTCGGCGATCAGGCTGAGTACCTCACGCTCCCGCTCGGTGAGTGAGCTGCCCCTCCCCTGCCCGTAGTTGGTCTCCTCCTGGGACAGCAGCGCGCCCGCCACCTCGGGCTGGAGCAGGATGTGTCCGGCGTGGACCGAGCGGATGGCTCCGGCGAGGGCGTCGGGGTCCACGTCCTTGTAGACGTACCCGGCGGCGCCCGCGCGCAGGGCCGGGATCACCGTGCGCTGCTCGGTGAAGCTGGTGACGATGAGCACGCGCGCGGGGTTGTCGAGTTCGCGGAGCTTGCGCAGGGCCTCCACGCCGTCCATGCCCGGCATCTTGACGTCCATGAGGACGACGTCGGGTTTCAACTCCTCGGCGCGGGCGACTCCTTCGGCGCCGTCGGGCGCCTCTCCCACGACCTCGATGTCGTCCTGTACTTCGAGGAAGGTGCGCAGGCCCCGGCGGACCACTTGGTGGTCGTCGACGAGCAGCACCTTGATTGCGTCAGCCACCAGGGACCTCCATCTCGATGGTGGTGCCCTTTCCGGGCGCCGATTCCACGGTGAGCGTGCCCCCGACGCCGTTGGTCCGGTCGCGCATGGACACGAGGCCCAGGTGGCGGCCCGCGCGGCGCGTCGCCCTGGGTTCGAATCCGCCGCCGTCGTCGACGACGCGCAGGACGGCGCCCGGCCCGTGCCTCTCCAGGGTGACGTCGACGCGGGCGGCGCCGGAGTGCCGCAGCGCGTTGTGCAGCGCCTCCTGGGCGACGCGCAGCATGGCCTCCTCCTGGGACGCGGGCAGCGCGCGGACACCGCAGCTGTCGAAGGTCACGCGCGCGGAGTGGGCACGGTCGAGGACCTGTATCTGGGTGCGCAACGTGGCGACCAGTCCGTCCTCGTCGAGTGCGGCGGGGCGCAACTCGACGACGGCCGCGCGCAGTTCGTCGGCGGCCTCGGCGGCGAGGGCGGCCACCTGCTGGAGTTCACCCTTGGCGCGGGCCGGGTCGCGGTCGACCAGGGCAGCGGCGGCCTGGGCGGTGAGGCGCAGGGAGAACAGCTTCTGGCTGACGGCGTCGTGCAGTTCGTGGGCGAGGCGGGAGCGCTCCTCGGCGATGGTGAGTTCGCGGCTGCGCTCATACAGCCGGGCGTTCGTGAGGGCGATCGCGGCGTGCTGGGCGAGGATCGTCAGGAGTTCCTCGTCGTCTTCGGTGAAGCCGCAACCGCCTTCCGGTTTCGGGCAGTTCTTGTTCGCGAGGAACAGGGCGCCCATGACCTCGTCGCCGTCGCGGATGGGCAGGCCCAGGAAGTCGGACATGTCGGGGTGGGCGGAGGGCCAGCCCTCGAAGCGGGGGTCCTCGCGCACGTCGGCGAGGCGCTCGGGGCGGGCCTCGTGCAGCATCGCGGCGAGGATGCCGTGCTGGCGCGGGAGCGGGCCGATGGCCTTCCACTGGGCGTCGCTGACGCCGTCGACGACGAACTGGGCGAAGCCTCCGTGGTCGTCGGGGACCCCCAGTGCCGCGTACTGCGCGTCGAGCAGTTCGCGGGCCGAGGCGACGATCGTCTTGAGGACGTCGCGCACCTCGAGGTGTCGGCTCATGGCCAGCAGCGCGGTACTCACCGCGGACAGGCCCGACCGGGGTCCTTTGCTCATGACCCTCACGGTACCGGCGGGGTGTGACAGCGCGTATCCGACCAGTGGCTTGCCCTCCCTGGGCCGCTGGGCCTAGGCCGAAGGACCCCTCCGCTCTGCGGCCCGCGCACGAGGCGGCGAGGGCGGTCCAGTTCCTACGTTGGAGGCACTCGCCGGGAGCGGCGGCCATGGGACGAGGGGACGGAAGTCATGCCGGTAGCGATCATCACGGGGGCTTCGAAGGGGTTGGGGCGCGCACTCGCCGAGGCCCTGGCGGAGCGCGGCTGGGATCTGGTGCTCGACGCCAGAACGGCGGGAGTCCTCCAGGAGACGGCTGCCGCCCTCGCCAAGTACGGGACACGGGTGGAGGCACTGCCGGGGGATGTCACGGACGGTGCTCATCGCGCCGGCCTGGTGGCGGCGGCGCGGGGGCTCGGCGGCGTCGATCTCCTGGTGAACAACGCGAGCGCGCTGGGCGCCGAACCGCTCGTACGTCTCGACGCGCTGGCCCTGGACGGGCTGCGGCGGGCCCTGGAGGTGAACGTGGTCGCGGCGCTCGGGCTGATCCAGGAGGCGCTGCCGCTGCTGCGGGAGTCCCCCACGGGCGCGGTGATCGATGTCAGCTCGGACGCCGCTGCCGAGGCGTACGAGACCTGGGGCGGCTACGGGGCCTCGAAGGCTGCGCTGGACCATCTGTCGGCGGTGCTCGGGGAGGAGGAGCCCGGGCTGCGGGTCTGGGCGGTCGATCCCGGCGACATGGGCACCGATCTGTACGCGGCGGCCGTGCCGGACGACGAGGATCCGCGGCCCGAGCCGGCCCGTGTCGTGCCCTCCTTTCTGCGGCTGATCGACCAGCGTCCGGCGAGCGGGCGCTTCGGGGCGCCGGCGCTGCTGGAGCAGCGATGACGACGGCCCTTCGGGTGCCGGAGGAGTTGTCGGCCCGGGTGCCCGCCGAGCAGCGGGGCCGGGGGCTCGACCGCGACGCGGTGCGGCTGCTCGTCTCGCGCGGTACGGAAGTGTCGCATCACGGGTTCGCGGAGCTGCCGTGTCTGCTGAGAGCCGGGGACCTGCTCATCGTGAACACGTCGCCGACGCTGGCGGCCGCGGTGGACGGGAGGATCGGGCACGCGCGCGTGGTGGTGCATTTCTCCACGCGCGGGGACGACGGGCGCTGGGCCGTGGAGGTGCGGGATCCCGACGGAAGGGGCACCACGCGCGCGCGTGCGGGTGGGCCCGCGGGGACAGAGGTGCGTCTCCCCGGGGGCGTACGGCTCGTCCTTGAGGAGCCCCTCACGGGGCGGAGTCCGCGGTTGTGGTGGGGGCGGGCGTCGGAACCGGGCGGACAGGTGCCGGAGCCGGAGGGCCCGAGGCCGGAAGGCCCGATGCCGGAGGCCGACGTCCTGGGGTTGCTGGGCCGGCACGGGAGGCCCATTCGTTACTCCTATACGGAGCGGGACCAGCCGCTGTCCGCGTACCAGACGGTGTTCGCGCTGCCGGCCGCCGACGGATCAGGCAGTGCGGAGATGCCGAGCGCGGCTCGGCCCTTCACCGCGCGGCTGGTGGCGGCGCTGGTGAGCCGGGGTGTGCAGTTCGCGCCCGTCACGCTGCACACCGGGGTCGCCTCGGCCGAGGCGCACGAACCGCCGTACCCGGAGCGTTTCGCGGTGCCGGAGACCTCGGCGCGGCTGATCAACGCGGCCCGGGCGGGAGACGGCAGGGTCGTCGCCGTCGGTACGACGGCCGTACGGGCGGTGGAGTCGGCGACCGGTGCCGACGGGGTGGTGCGGGCCGCGGAGGGCTGGACCGACCTCGTGGTGACCCCGGAGCGCGGGGTGGGGGTCGTCGACGGGCTGCTGACCGGGCTGCACGAGCCCGAGGCCTCGCATCTGCTGATGCTGGAGGCGGTCGCGGGGCGGGCCGCGATCGACCGTGGGTACGAGGCGGCGCTGCGGGGGCGCTACCTGTGGCACGAGTTCGGCGACGTGCACCTCATCCTCTCGGAGGAGGCTCCTCACACAGAGCATTGCTCCAGCAACTACCGGTGAGACAGGACCGGGGCGGGTGTGAGCCCGCACATAGGACGCACATCACGTACGAAGGGACCTAGGAGACAAAGGGACTCCTGGTGAGCGGGGCAGACGTGTCAGTCTGCCCCGATTTGCCCTTCCCGGCTCCACTACCCGGGGTCGTACGTCACACCTTTGCCACAGAAAATTGCGACCGCTAAGAATGGCCACCGGTCGCTCGGCGCCGCGGGCCACTACCCACGGCGCTTGTCCCGGAAACACTTTGTCCCCATCGGGCCGAGAGCGACCTCCGCGCTATTCGAAGAGGTCCATCAGCCATGCCCAAGCAGAACATCACTCCTGGTCATAGCCCCGCGCTGACCAAGACCCACAAGCTCTCCATCGCCGGTGTCGCCACGCTCGGCGCCGCGGCCCTCGCGTTCTCGCTCGTGCCGGGGAACACCCAGCAGGCCAGCGCCGACTCGGTCTCCGCCGCTCCGGTCGCCTTCTCCGCCGAGCAGCTCAAGCCCGCCACGGCCGGTCTCAGCGGACAGCTGGCCGACGCCCAGGCCGCCGCCGCGAAGAAGAAGGCCGCCGACGCCGCGGCCGCCAAGAAGGCCGCGGAGGCCGCCGCGAAGAAGAAGGCCGAGGACGCCCGCAAGGCGAAGGAGGCCGCGAGCCGGTCCGCCAAGCGTGCCGCCGTCAAGCCGGCCGCCGCGAAGACCTACCCGAACAACCTGGACGGCTGGATCCGCGAGTCGCTGGACATCATGAAGAAGCGCGGCATCCCGGGTACGTACGACGGCCTGCACCGCAACATCATCCGGGAGTCCGCGGGCGACCCGAACGCCATCAACAACTGGGACATCAACGCGATCAACGGTGTCCCGTCCATCGGTCTGCTGCAGGTCATCAAGCCGACCTTCGACGCGTACCACGTCGCCGGCACGCCCAAGAGCCAGTACGACCCGGTCGCCAACATCACCGCCGCCGCCAACTACGCGGCCGACCGGTACGGCTCGATCGACAACGTCAACAGCGCGTACTGAGGTTTGCGCGGACCTCTGACGAGTACGCCGAAAAGGGCGGCACCCCCAACGGGGCGCCGCCCTTCGCGTGTGTCCACCTGAGCGGTCCGGCTTGAACGGTCCGGCTCCGGACGGTCCGGCTACTTGCGCATGACCTCGGGCTCGTGGCGGCGCAGGAAGCGCGCCACGAGGAAGGCACAGACGGCGGCGAGCGCGAACAGCGCGGCCATGTCCAGTGCCCAGGTCAGCGCCTCATGGTCCCAGAGCGGGTCCGAGTCGGTCGTGTTGTGCGGGTTGATCTTGTTGAAGTCGAGCGTGGTGCCGGCGGCGCCGACCGCCCAGCGCGACGGCATCAGATACGAGAACTCGTTGACGCCCAGGGCCCCTGCCAGGGGGAACAGACAGCCGGTGAAGACGACCTGGATGATCGCGAACATGACCAGCAGCGGCATGGTCTTCTCGGCGGTCTTCACCAGCGAGGAGATGACCAGGCCGAACATCATCGAGGTGAAGCCCAGCGCCATGATCGGCAGGGAGAGCTCGATCGCGACCGCGCCACCGAGGATCAGGCCCTCGTCGGGGATCGTCCGGCTCATGAAGCCGATCGCGCCGACCAGCGCACCCTGGAGCATGGTGATCACGCCCAGGACGATCACCTTGGACATCAGATACGCGGAGCGCGACAGGCCGGTCGCGCGCTCCCGCTCGTAGATGACCCGTTCCTTGATCAGCTCACGGACCGAGTTGGCGGCGCCCGCGAAGCAGGCGCCGACCGCGAGGATCAGCAGCACCGTGGCGGCCGTGCTGTTCGGGATGGGCAGGCCGTTCGGCCCCAGCTGCTTGTTCACCAGCAGCGTCTTGTCGGGCTCGATGAGCAGGCTCACCGCGCCGAGCACCGCCGGCAGGATCACCGTCAGCGCCAGGAAGCCCTTGTCGGACGCGATCACCGACGTGTAGCGGCGGATCAGGGTCATCAGCTGCGAGCCCCAGCCCTGTGGCTTGGGCGGGCGCATCGACTGGGCCGACGGCATGTCTACGGACTGCGGAGCCACCGCGTCGATGTCCGCGGCGTACATCTGGTAGTGCTGCGAGCCCTTCCAGCGGCCCGCCCAGTCGTAGTCGCGGTAGTTCTCGAAGGCGGAGAAGACATCGGCCCAGGTGTCGTAGCCGAAGAAGTTCAGGGCCTCCTCGGGCGGACCGAAATAGGCCACCGAGCCGCCGGGAGCCATGACCAGAAGCTTGTCGCAGATGGCCAGCTCGGCCACCGAGTGCGTGACGACGAGGACCGTACGGCCGTCGTCGGCGAGGCCGCGCAGCAGCTGCATGACGTCGCGGTCCATGCCCGGGTCGAGGCCGGAGGTCGGCTCGTCCAGGAAGATCAGCGACGGCTTGGTCAGCAGCTCCAGGGCCACCGAGACGCGCTTGCGCTGACCACCGGAGAGGGAGGTGACCTTCTTCTCCTTGTGGATGTCGAGCTTGAGCTCGCGCAGCACCTCGTCGATACGGGCGTCGCGCTCCTGCGTCGTGGTGTCCGCGGGGAAGCGCAGTTTGGCCGCGTACTTGAGGGCCTTCTTGACGGTCAGCTCCTTGTGCAGGATGTCGTCCTGCGGGACCAGACCGATGCGCTGACGCAGCTCGGCGAACTGCTTGTAGAGGTTCCGGTTGTCGTAGAGGACGTCACCCTGGTTGGCGGGGCGGTAGCCCGTGAGCGCCTTCAGGAGCGTCGACTTGCCGGACCCGGACGGGCCGATGACCGCGATGAGCGACTTCTCCGGTACGCCGAAGGAGACGTCCTTGAGGATCTGCTTGCCGCCGTCGACCGTGACCGTCAGATGGCGGGCCGAGAACGAGACCTCACCGGTGTCGACGAACTCCTCGAGCCGGTCGCCGACCAGGCGGAACGTCGAGTGGCCGACGCCGACGATGTCGTTCGGGCCGAGCAGCGCGGAGCCGCCCTTGGCGATCGGCATACCGTTGACGTACGTGCCGTTGTGCGAGCCGAGGTCGCGGATCTCCTGGCGGCCGTCCGGCGTCGCGTGGAACTCCGCGTGGTGACGCGAGACCTGCAGGTCGGAGACGACCAGCTCGTTCTCCAGGGCACGGCCGATGCGCATCACACGGCCGAGCGAGAACTGGTGGAACGTGGTGGGGCTGCGGTCGCCGTAGACCGGCGGCGCCCCCGCGCCCCCACCGGGTCCTTGCTGCGGCGGAATGTGCGCGCCCTGCTGCGGCTGCTGCCAGCCCTGCTCCGGCGCGTGCTGCTGCGGCTGCGGCGCCTGCTGTGCCCAGCCGGCCGCGGGCGCGCCCTGCGCGGCGTACGGCTGCTGCTGGGGCTGTGCCTGCGGTGCGGCGGCGGCCGCGTTGCCCCCCAGGCTCAGCCGCGGGCCGTCGGTAGCGTTGCCGAGGTGCACGGCCGAGCCGGGGCCGATCTCCATCTGATGGATCCGCTGCCCCTGCACGAATGTGCCGTTGGTGCTGCCGTGGTCCTCGATGACCCAACTGCGGCCGCTCCAGCTGATCGTGGCGTGACGCCAGGAAACCCTGGCGTCGTCGAGCACGATGTCCCCCTGCGGATCACGTCCGAGGGTGTATGGCCTGGACGCATCGAGCGTCCAGGTCCGTCCGTTCAATTCCAGTACGAGTTCCGGCACTCCATGCCCCACTGAGTTGTCCCCCGAAGTTCCCCCATCACAGGGAGTCTAGGGATGTCGAACATCGTGGGGAACTATTTCAGTAGGACCCCTCTGACCGAAAGTCGGGCCTTGTGAAGACCGCGTACGGGCGGCTTGTCCGTTTCCGTTGACTGGGTTGAAACCGGCCCGGAGAGTGGTAATCCCACGCGAGAGGGACACCGCGGTGGAACCATCGCGGCGCGGAGTCGGGGGGCTGACGATGAGCGACGGAACCGTGGGACGCGGCAGGCGTGTGCCGTGGGGTGATGTGCTGCTGACCTCGATCGCAGCCGTGAGCTGGGCCTTGATCGGCATGGCCGGCGTGGCGGCGCTGGGCTTGCATCTGCTCGGCGCGGACGCGGCGGGCTCGCTCGGGACGATGACCGCGGCGGTTGTGGCGCTCGGGGCGGGTGGGTCGGTGACACCGTCCGGCGACGTGTCCGCCTTCGGTCTTGAGGGCGCGCAGGCCGACACCGCCCTCCAGATCACGCCACTGGGCGTGAGCCTGGTGGGCGCGCTGCTGCTGTCCTGGTTCTTCTTACGGTCACTGCGCGGGGCCGGAGCGGTGATCGAACCGGCCGAACTGTTCGCGCGCGCGGGCGCCGTGGCGGCGCTCTTCGTGGCGATGCTCGGCGGTCTGGCCTGGGCGGGGCACGACGTCATCACCATCGACGGCGGCTCGCTCGGGCTCGATTCGCTGCCGGGCGGTGGGCTGCCCGACGAGGTGGACGTGCCCGGGCTCGGTGACATCGGCGGACTGCTGCCCGACCGGCTCGGGGATCTCGCGGACGCGAACGCCAAGGTGGGCTTCACCGTCGAGACCGTGCCGACGCTGCTGGGCGGCCTGGGCTGGGTGCTCGGCGTCCTGGCGATCGCACTGCTGGCTTCACGCCGGACACCGCTGCCGCGGGGCCTGACCGCGATGCACCGCCTGGTGCGTCCTGCCGCGTCCGCGCTGGTCACGGTGTTGCTGGTGGCGGTCCTCGCCGGGCTCGCGGCGGCTGCGTACGCGGCCATCGGCGACGACAATCCGAAGCGCATCGCGGGTGCCGCGCTGGTCGGGGCGCCCAACGGGGTGTGGCTGGGCATCCCGATCGGGCTCTTCGTGCCGTGGGACGGCAGCGCGTCGGGACCGCTCGTCCAGTTCCTGCCCGACCCCCTGGACAAGTTGCTGAGCGCTTCCGACGACCAGTCCGTCTCGCTGGGGCGGCTGGCCGAACTGGACAGCCGGGTCTGGCTGTTGGGGGTCGCGGCGGCGCTGATGATGCTCTACGCGGGCGTGCTGACCGCGGTGCGCACTCCGTTCGTACGGGAGCGGGGCGTCCCGGGTGACCGGGGTGTCGGTGTCCTCGGTTTCGCCGGGCGCTGCGCGCTGCGGCTGGGGATCGTGACCGCGCTCGCGATGCCCCTGCTCGTCTGGCTGACGGACGTGTCCGTGGACGCCTCGATGGCCGTGCTGGGCATCGACGCGTTCGACGCGGGGATAGAGCTGCACGGGCACCTCGGCATGGCGCTGCTGCTCGGGGCGCTGTGGGGTGCGGGCGCCGGGACGGTGGGGGCGCTGCTCGCGTGCGCCACCGGGGCCGCCGGGCGGCGCGCGGCACCGCCGGCACTGGGTGACGTGGGCGCCGACGAGGGGGCCCCCGCCTCCGCTCCGCCGTTCGCCGAGGTCGCCGGGGAGAGCGGGCCCTACAACCCCGGTATGCCGTACCGGCCGGCGAACCCCGACACGAACCCGTACCTGCGGCTGCCCGACGAGTTGCGGGAGCCCGGGTCCGGGCGACGGCCCGGTGTGCCGCCGCCCGGACCACAGTCCCCCGGCAACCGGAACCGGTCCTCGGGGCCGCCGCCTTCCGGGCCCCGGCCCCCTGGCTCGCAGCCCCCCGGCCGACGGTCGCCCGGGGCCCAACCCTCCGGCGGGCAACCTCCCGGGGGGCGGAATCCGGACGGACGGGATCAGGGCGGGCAGGATCCGGGCGGGTGGCCACCGGGTGCCCGACCGCCTGGCGCGCGGCCGCCGAACGACGTGTACGGCGCTCCCACGGTGGCCGGGCCGTTCACACCGCCGCCCGCACCGGGGCCGCGACGCCGGCCCCGGTCGTCGCAGGACGGGCCGCCGCCTCCCCCGCCGGACGAGCCGCCGCCTCCGTCCGGGAGGCCGCCAGGACGGCGCTGACCGGCGGCCCTGACGATGCAGACCCGGGCCGTGGCGTGTGGGCGCCACGGCTCGTGAAGACCGCGGACACCTCGGCGACACCCACTGTTCCCTGTCCGTCAGGCGGACCTCAGCAGCGTGCGGCACGGGGTGCCGGATACGGTGGAAACACCATGAGCGCATCACAAACCGCTGAAGTCCCCACTCTCCTTGTCAAGATCTTCGGCAAGGACCGGCCCGGAATCACGGCCGGGCTCTTCGACACCCTCGCCGCCTACTCGGTCGACGTGGTCGACATCGAGCAGGTCGTCACCCGTGGCCGGATTGTGCTGTGCGCGCTCGTGACGCATCCGCCGGCCGGCCTGGAGGGCGACCTGCGGGCCACGGTGCACAGCTGGGCGGACTCGATGAGGCTGCAGGCCGAGATCATCTCCGGCCTCGGCGACAACCGGCCGCGCGGGCACGGCCGGTCGTTGGTGACCGTGCTCGGACACCCGCTCACCGCTGAGTCGGCGGCCGCGATCGCCGCCCGGATCACCGGGACCGGCGGCAACATCGACCGAATCTTCCGGCTGGCCAAGTACCCGGTGACGGCCGTCGAGTTCGCCGTGTCCGGTACGGAGCCGGAGGAGCTGCGGACCGCCCTGGTGACCGAGGCGGCTGCCCTGGGCGTCGACATCGCGGTGGTCGCGGCGGGGCTGCACCGGCGGGCCCAGCGTCTGGTGGTCATGGACGTGGACTCCACGCTCATCCAGGACGAGGTCATCGAGCTCTTCGCCGCGCACGCCGGCTGTGAGGACGAGGTCGCCGAGGTGACGGCGGCCGCGATGCGCGGGGAACTGGACTTCGAGCAGTCACTGCACGCGCGCGTGGCCCTGCTCAAGGGACTCGACGCCTCCGTGGTGGACAAGGTGCGCAGCGAGGTACGGCTCACCCCGGGGGCGCGCACGCTGATCCGTACGCTGAAGCGGCTCGGCTTCCAGGTCGGTGTCGTCTCGGGCGGGTTCACGCAGGTCACGGACGACCTCAAGGAGCGTCTTGGGCTGGACTTCGCCCAGGCCAACACCCTGGAGATCGTCGACGGGAAGCTGACGGGCAGGGTCACCGGCGAGATCGTGGACCGGGCGGGCAAGGCGCGGCTGCTGCGCCGGTTCGCCGCGGAGGCGGGGGTGCCGCTCGCCCAGACCGTGGCGATCGGCGACGGCGCCAACGACCTGGACATGCTCAACGCGGCCGGCCTCGGGGTCGCCTTCAACGCCAAGCCGGTGGTGCGCCAGGCCGCGCACACCGCGGTGAACTTCCCCTTCCTGGACACGGTCCTGTACCTGCTGGGCGTGACACGGGAAGAGGTCGAGGCGGCGGACATGCACGTGGACTGAGTTCTCCCGCGCCCACGACGTGAACGGGGCCCGGCACCGTGATGGTGCCGGGCCCCGTCCGCGTGAGAAGTGAGGCGTGAGGTGTGAGGGGCGGGAACGACCGGGTCTACTCGGACGGCGCCCAGTAGTCGAGCAGCGTGGCCACACCCGGCTCCAGGGCCTTCCAGGAACCGGTGAAGGAGAGCACGGCGAAGGCGGCCGCGGGGAAGCCCAGGCGGCTCATCCGCTCCTGCGCGTCGCCCTCGGACCGGCCGGCCAGGATGTCGGCGAGGCCCTGCACGCCGGGGTTGTGGCCGATCAGGAGTGCGTTCTGCACATCGTCGGGGGTTTCGTTGAGGACGGCGATCAGCTCGCCGGGGGAGACCTCGTAGAGCCGCTCCTCATAGACCGTTTTCGGCCGGTGGGGGAGCTCGTGGACGGCGAGTTTCCATGTCTCGCGGGTCCGGGTCGCTGTGGAGCAGAGGGCCAGATCGAAGGGGATGCCGGTGTCGGCCAGCCTGCGTCCGGCGACGGCGGCGTCCTTGCGGCCCCGCTCAGCGAGCGGCCGCTCATGATCGGAGACCTCGGGCCAGTCGGCTTTCGCATGCCGGAAAAGGACAATCCTGCGGGGTTCTGCGACGCTCATGGTTCCCAGCTTCGCACGAAACACGCCATGGGGCGCAGGGAGTTGACTCGCTGCCCCGGCGTGGTGTGCGGGGAGCTCAGGAGCCCTGGTGCAGCACGATCTGCTGGACCTGCTCGAAGAGCCGGCCGACCGCCGGGTCGCCGCCTGCCGCCTGGGCGTCGGCGGGGTTCAGTATCACCAGGAGCAGCGCGACGAAGGCGAGCGCGGGGAGGACGAGGGCCCACCAGGGGAGCCGGGTCTCGACGCCACGCCTGGTCGCCGGGTGGGGCGGGATGTGCGTTGGGGCCGACATGCCGCCTCCGTGGGGCTTCGAGTGGTCCGTGGTCCGCGTCCTCGCGGTCACATCTCGAAGTTACGGACTCCGGAGCCCTCAACCCATCCGGAGATCCACCCACTTGACCCTGACACTCACCCCCTAGGGGATGGTGGGGCTACCCCCACCATCGCCTCGCGGAGGTGTCACGCCGGAGGGCCCGGGCGGGCTTCCGACGGGTCAGGGCGAGGCGATCGACGCGATGACGCCGATGATCACGAAGATGAGGAGAAACGCGCCGAAGACGAGCAGCATCTTCTTCTGGCCGTTCTGGGGGTTCGGATCGAGCACGGGCATGCGACCAGTTTCGCACCCCTCGGCCGACCGCTCACGGGTGGGGTCCGGTCAGGGGTGGGGTCCGGTCAGGGGTGGGGTCCGGTCACGGGCGTCCGCGCGCGGGTGGGGTGCGCACGCCGGTGGTGGCGCGCAGGTCGGATCCGTACGCGGATGGTGGCGCGGCGAGGTCACGGCCGACGCGCGGCCTCGTCCTCCACCGTGCGGTCGCGGCCGGCCAGGATGCCCACCACGATCTGCGGGATCATCAGGCCCGCCATGAGCGCGATCGGCAGCCCCCAGCCGCCGCTGTGCTGGTAGAGCACGCCCACCAGGAGCGGACCGGGGATCGAGATGAGGTACCCGGTGCTCTGTGCGAAGGCGGAGAGCTGCGCGACCCCCGCCCCGGTCCTGGCCCGCATGCCGACCATGGTGAGGGCCAGCGGGAACGCGCAGTTGGCGATGCCGAGCAGCAGCGCCCACGCCCAGGCACCGCCCGCAGGGGCGAGGTACAGGCCCGCGTAGCCGACGAGGCCGCAGACCCCGAGGGCGACCACGATCGGCCCCTGGTGGGGCAGGCGCGTGGCAAGCCGCGGGATGACGAAGGCCAGCGGCACGCCCATCACCATCGTGACGGCGAGCAGCAGTCCGGCCGTGCCCGCCGGGACACCCGCGTCCCGGAAGATCTGCGCCATCCAGCCCATCGTGATGTACGCGGCGGTGGCCTGGAGCCCGAAGAAGACGGCCAGCGCCCAGGCGGTACGGCTCCGGGTGATCCGCAGCGGGGAGGGTTCCTGACCGGCCGCGGAGGCTGAGGAAGCGTCACGAGCCGGAGCCGGAGCCAGAGCCGAAGCCGAAGCCGAGGCCGGGCCGGCGTCCGCGGACAGGGCCGTGCCCCGGGCCCGTACGAGTGGAATCCACGGCAGTACGGCGACGGCCGCGAGCCCCGCCCAGACGGCGAGCCCCGCATGCCAACTGCCGCCCAGGGCGCGGGTCATGGGCACGGTGACGGCGGCCGCGGCGGCGGTGCCGAGGGCGAGGGCCATGGAGTAGAGGCCTGTCATGGAGCCGACCCGGTCAGGGAACCAGCGCTTGACGATCACCGGCATCAGGACGTTGCTGACCGCGATGCCCATGAGCGCGAGGGCGCTGGCGACCAGGAAGCCGGCCGTGTTCCCGGCGAAGGGCCGGATCGCCAGTCCCGCGGCGATCGCGACCATGCCGGCGCAGACCACGGCGGCGGGTCCGAAGCGGCGGGCGAGACGCGGTGCCATGACGCCGAAGACGGCGAAGCACAGCGGCGGTACGGAGGTGAGGAGCCCGGCGAAGCTGCCGCTCATGCCGAGCCCGTCGCGCACCTCTTCGAGGAGGGCGCCGAGGCTGGTGATGGCGGGGCGCAGGTTGAGGGCGGTGAGGACGATGCCGATGATCACCACACGCGTCATCCACGCGCGCGTGGCGGGCGGTCGGAGTTCCGCGTCCTGTGCGGAGCTGCGTATCGGTGGGGACATCGCCGTCCGGGTTTCCTCGCCAGTCATGCCAGCCATCATAGAATCATGGGATGATTGGTTGTCCAATCCCTGGTGCACACCTGGGGCACAATCCCCTGACACGCATCCCGGTGCGTCCTCCCGGTGCACCCCTGGCGCGAAGGACCGTCATGCCGTTGAGCCACCCCCGCCGATCGGCACTGTCCGAACAGGTCATCGCCGAGCTGCGGAACCAGATCACATCGGGCGAGTGGCCGGTGGGCTCCCGCATCCCCACCGAGCCGGAGCTGGTCGAGCAGCTGGGGGTCGCCCGGAACACGGTCCGCGAGGCCGTCCGCGCGCTCGCGCACAACGGCCTGCTCGACATCCGCCAGGGCTCGGGCACGTACGTCGTGGCGACCAGTGAGCTGGCGGGCGTGATGCACCGCCGCTTCGCGGACGCCGATCCCCGGCACATCGCCGAGCTGCGCTCCACGCTGGAGTCGAGCGCCGCGAAGCTGGCCGCCGAGCGCCGCACGGAGCGCGATCTGAAGCAGCTGGACGCCCTCCTTGTACGCCGGGAGGAGGCCTGGGAGTCGGGCGACGCGGAGGCCTTCGTGACCGCCGACACGACCTTCCACCTGGCCGTGGTCGCCGCGTCCCACAACGACGTCATGACAGCGATGTACGCGGACCTGGGCGAGGTCGTGCGCGACTGGCTGCGCGAGGACGTGGGCGAGGAGCTGACGCCCGAGACGTACATGGACCACACGCGTCTGGTCGACGCCATCCGCGCCGGCGACGCGGAGACGGCTGCCGCCGAGGCGGCGGGCTATCCCTTCCTGTGCCGCCCGGGCCGCCCCGCCGTGGAACAACCGGACGCCGCCTCGGCCTGAGCAAATCTGCCGTCAGCGCCGCATGACGAGGCCCGTCGTCATCGCTGGTGGCTGACCCACGCCGAGCGGACTTCCTTCCAGCAGCGGCCGGTCAGCCGTACGGTCTGCGCGGGTCCGGCCTCGACCGAGGCGCCGTCGGAGTCGATGTCCCACCACGGGTCGCACTCGATGTGCAGACGGACGTGATCGGGCTCCGGGTACGGGTTGTGGCAGTACGCCGTCACATACGAACCGTCGACGGCGGTCCGGCACGCCGCCCCGAAGGGCCTCTCTTCCACGGGCACGCGCGCGTGGGGCGCTGTTTTCGTGGTGTGCGAGGCGGCGCCGCAGGGCAGCGCGAGCAGGAGGGTCAGGGCAGCGAGCAGCGGGGCGAAGCGCTGGGACAGGCGCACAAAGGGACCTCCTCGGCGGGGCTCGGGAGGGCATCTCGGGAGGGGGGAACTCCTACTCCAGGGTGCGCAGTTACCGGTCCGCACGCCCGGCCGGTAGGGCCGAACGGGTGACGCCCCGCTCCCCGCGCGATGCGGGAAACGGGGCGTCGAAGCCGTGCGAAGAGCCGTGCGAAGAGCCGTGCGAAGGCAGGTACGCAAACGCTCGCGTAAACGCTTACGCGCCGATCGCGTGCAGACCGCCGTCGACGTGGATGATCTCGCCGGTGGTCTTCGGGAACCAGTCGCTGAGCAGGGCGACGATGCCGCGGCCGGCCGGGTCGGGGTCCTTGAGGTCCCACTCCAGGGGCGAACGGCTGTCCCACACGGCGGCCAGGTCGCTGAAGCCCGGGATGGACTTGGCGGCCATGGAACCGATGGGGCCCGCGGAGATGAGGTTGCAGCGGATGTTCTGCTTGCCCAGGTCACGCGCCATGTAGCGGCTGGTGGCCTCCAGGGCGGCCTTGGCCGGGCCCATCCAGTCGTACTGCGGCCAGGCGTACTGCGCGTCGAAGGTGAGGCCGACGACCGAGCCGCCGTTCTGCATCAGCGGCAGACAGGCCATGGTCAGCGACTTCAGGGAGAACGCCGAGACGTGCATGGCGGTGGCCACGGACTCGAACGGCGTGTTGAGGAAGTTGCCGCCGAGGGCGTCCTGCGGGGCGAAGCCGATGGAGTGCACGACGCCGTCCAGGCCGCCCAGCTCCTCGGCGACCAGGTCGGCCAGCCGCGCCAGGTGCTCGTCGTTGCTGACGTCGAGCTCAATGACCTTGGTGGGCTTGGGAAGCTTCCTGGCGATGCGCTCGGTCAGCGTGGGCCGCGGGAACGCGGTCAGGATGATCTCGGCGCCCTGCTCCTGGGCCAGCTTCGCGGCGTGGAAGGCGATGGAGGACTCCATCAGCACACCGGTGATCAGGACGCGCTTGCCCTCGAGAATTCCACTCATGGTGATCAGTGACCCATTCCCAGTCCGCCGTCTACGGGGATGACGGCTCCAGTGATGTACGAGGCGTCGTCCGAGGCGAGGAACCGCACCGTTGCGGCGATCTCCTCGGGCTTCGCGTACCGGCCGAGCGGCACCTGCTTCACGATGCCCTCGCGCTGCTCGTCGGTGAGCACCTTGGTCATGTCGGTGTCGACGAAGCCGGGCGCGACGACGTTGAAGGTGATGTTGCGCGAGCCCAGCTCACGGGCGAGCGAGCGCGCGAAGCCGACGAGGCCGGCCTTGGAGGCGGCGTAGTTGGCCTGGCCCGGACCGCCGTACAGCCCGACGACCGACGAGATCAGGACGACACGGCCCTTCCTGGCGCGCAGCATGGCGCGGTTGGCGCGCTTCACGACCCGGAAGGCGCCCGTCAGGTTGGTGTCCAGGACGGAGGTGAAGTCGTCCTCGGACATCCGCATCAGCAGCTGGTCCTTGGTGACGCCGGCGTTGGCCACGAGCACCTCGACCGGGCCGTGCTCGGCCTCGATCTCCTTGTAGGCCTGATCCACCTGCTCGCTGTCGGTGATGTCGCACTTGACGGCGAGGAAACCCTCCGGGGGCTCGCCCGAGCGGTACGTGATCGCGACCTTGTCGCCCGCGTCGGCGAAAGCGCGGGCGATGGCGAGGCCGATGCCCCGGTTTCCTCCGGTGACGAGAACCGAGCGGCTCAACGGATCACCCTTTCGATAGCCGGTCTGGTACCTCGAAAACCTATCGGCACCGTCCCCCGTACGGAGAATCGGGCGCCGACAGTGACGTACCGGACTCGCTGTCGGATCCCTACAGAAAGTTGTGGCCCCCGGCGCGCCCGCGCGACATGATCGGACCGACAGGCGACGACAGCAGGGAGACCTCCGTGCCTCATTCCATCGACGAAGCCTTCACGGCACTGCCGCTGAGGGCCCTGGCCGACGCGGCGCTGGCGCGGGCCAGGGCGCTGGGCGCCGACCACGCGGACTTCCGGTTCGAGCGGGTGCGCAGCGCGGCCTGGCGGCTGCGGGACGCGAAGCCCGCCGGGTCCTCGGACACCACGGATCTGGGCTACGCGGTGCGTGTGGTGCACGGCGGGACCTGGGGGTTCGCGTCCGGTGTGGACCTGACGATGGACAGCGCCGCGAAGGTGGCGTCGCAGGCCGTGGCGATGGCGAAGCTGTCGGCCCAGGTGATCAAGGCGGCGGGTTCGGACGAGCGCGTGGAGCTCGCGGACGAGCCGGTGCACGCGGAGAAGACCTGGATCTCCTCGTACGAGATCGATCCCTTCTCCGTGCCGGACGAGGAGAAGTCCGGGCTGCTCGCCGAGTGGAGCGCGCGGCTGCTCGCGGCGGACGGCGTCAGTCATGTGGACGCCTCGCTGCTGACGGTGCACGAGAACAAGTTCTACGCGGACACGGCGGGGACGGTGACGACGCAGCAGCGGGTCCGGCTGCACCCCCAGCTGACCGCCGTCGCCGTCGACGAGTCGAGCGGCGAGTTCGACTCGATGCGCACGATCGCGCCGCCCGTCGGGCGCGGCTGGGAGTACCTCACGGGCACCGGCTGGGACTGGGAGTCGGAGCTCGCGCGGATCCCGGAGCTGCTCGCCGAGAAGATGCGGGCGCCGAGCGTCGAGGCGGGGGTGTACGACCTGGTCGTCGACCCGTCCAACCTGTGGCTGACCATCCACGAGTCCATCGGCCACGCCACCGAGCTGGACCGCGCGCTCGGTTACGAGGCGGCGTACGCCGGGACCTCCTTCGCCACCTTCGACCAGCTGGGCAAGCTGCGGTACGGCTCCGAGCTGATGAACGTCACCGGGGACCGCACCGCCGAGCACGGGCTCGCGACGATCGGGTACGACGACGAGGGCGTGGCCGGGCAGTCCTGGGACCTGGTGAAGGACGGGACGCTCGTCGGCTACCAACTGGACCGCAGGATCGCGAAGCTGACCGGCTTCGAGCGGTCCAACGGGTGCGCGTACGCCGACTCCCCGGGCCATGTGCCCGTACAGCGCATGGCGAACGTGTCGCTGCAGCCCGATCCCGCCGGGATGTCCACGGAGGATCTGATCGGGAGCGTCGACCGCGGGATCTACGTCGTCGGCGACCGGTCGTGGTCGATCGACATGCAGCGCTACAACTTCCAGTTCACCGGCCAGCGGTTCTTCAGGATCGAGAACGGGCGGATCACCGGTCAGCTGCGGGACGTGGCCTACCAGGCGACGACCACGGACTTCTGGGGCTCGATGGCGTCGGTCGGCGGCCCGCAAACCTACGTCCTGGGCGGTGCCTTCAACTGCGGCAAGGCCCAGCCGGGCCAGGTCGCGGCGGTCTCGCACGGCTGCCCGTCGGCCCTCTTCAAGGGCGTCAACATCCTCAACACGACCCAGGAGGCCGGTCGATGAGCGTCAGCACTGGAATCGGCTGGGGGTCCGGGGGTTACTCCCCGGGAAAGCACAGTCTCAACACCACGCAGGAGGCCGGTCGATGAGCCCTCGGACGAACAAGCCGCACGAGATCGTCGAGCGTGCACTCGAACTGTCCCGGGCCGACGGCTGTGTCGTCATCGCCGACGAGCACTCGACGGCGAACCTGCGCTGGGCGGGCAACGCGCTGACCACGAACGGCGTGACGCGCGGGCGCACGCTGACCGTCGTCGCGACCGTCGACGGCCGTGAGGGCACGGCATCCGGGGTCGTCTCGCGTGCGGCCGTGACCGCGGACGAGCTGGAGCCGCTGGTGCGGGCCGCCGAGGCGGCGGCGCGCGGTGCGGGTCCGGCGGAGGACGCGCAGCCGCTCGTCGAGGGCGTGCCCACGTCCCCCGACTTCACGGACGCGCCCGCCGAGACCTCGTCGGCGGTCTTCGCGGACTTCGCCCCGGCCCTCGGCGAATCGTTCGCACGCGCGCGTGCGGGCGGCCGCGAGCTGTACGGCTTCGCCAACCACGAGCTCGTCTCCAGCTATCTCGGTACGTCCACGGGTCTGCGCCTGCGGCACGACCAGCCCAACGGGACGCTGGAGTTGAACGCCAAGTCGCCGGACCGTACGCGCTCGGCGTGGGCCGGCCGCTCCACGCGGGACTTCAAGGACGTGGACCCGGCGGCGCTCGACGCGGAGCTGGCCACGCGGCTGGGCTGGGCCGAGCGGCGCGTCGAGCTGCCCGCCGGCCGGTACGAGACGCTGCTGCCGCCGACCGCGGTCGCGGACCTGCTGATCTACCAGATGTGGTCGGCGGCGGCCCGGGACGCGGCCGAGGGCCGGACGGTGTTCAGCAAGCCCGGCGGCGGAACGCGCGTCGGTGAGAAGCTCACCGACCTGCCGCTGACCCTGCGCAGCGACCCGAACGAGCCGGGCCTGGAGTCCGCGCCCTTCGTGCTCACGCACTCCTCCGGCGACGACGCCTCCGTCTTCGACAACGGGCTGCCGCTGCGGCCCACGGAGTGGGTCCACGAGGGCGAGCTGAGGCATCTGACGAGCACCCGGCACAGCGCCGGCCTGACCGGTCTCCCGGTGGCCCCCGGCATCGGCAACATCATCCTCGACGGCGGCGAGGACAAGTCCCTGGAGGACATGGTCGCCGCGACCGAGAGGGGCCTGCTGCTGACCTGCCTCTGGTACATCCGGGAGGTCGATCCGGCGACGCTGCTGCTGACCGGGCTGACCCGGGACGGCGTGTACCTCGTCGAGAACGGCCAGGTCGTCGGCGAGGTGAACAACTTCCGGTTCAACGAGTCGCCGGTGGACCTGCTGGGGCGGGCGACCGAGGCCGGGCGCACGGAGAAGACGCTGCCGCGCGAGTGGAGCGACTGGTTCACCAGGGCCGCGATGCCTGCCCTGCGGGTGCCCGACTTCAATATGAGCTCTGTCAGTCAGGGCGTATAACCTCGATAGCCTCGCAGTCGGCTGCCATCCCGGCTGCCCGAAGACCATCCCCGACTGCCTGAAGATCATCCAAGGAGACACGAGAACCGTGACGGACATCGTCGACGAGCTGAAGTGGCGCGGGCTGCTCGCCCTCTCCACTGACGAGGACGCATTGCGCAAGGCGTTCGCGGACGGTCCCGTCACGTTCTATTGCGGCTTCGACCCGACCGCGCCCAGCCTGCACCTCGGCAACCTCGTGCAGATCCTCACGATGCGCCGGATCCAGCAGGCGGGCAACCGCCCGCTGGGCCTGGTCGGGGGCGCCACGGGCCTGATCGGCGACCCGAAGCCGAACTCGGAGCGCACGCTGAACGCGCCGGACGTGGTGGCCCAGTGGGTCGAGCGGCTGCGCGCCCAGATCCAGCCGCTGCTGGACTTCGAGGGTCCGAACGCCGCGGTGATGGTCAACAACCTGGACTGGACCCAGGGCCTGTCGGCCATCGAGTTCCTGCGTGATGTGGGCAAGCACTTCCGGGTCAACAAGATGATCGCGAAGGAGGCCGTCTCCCGGCGGCTCAACTCCGACGCGGGCATCAGCTACACGGAGTTCAGCTACCAGATCCTGCAGGGCATGGACTTCCTGGAGCTCTACCGGAGGTACGGCTGCACGCTGCAGACCGGCGGCAGCGACCAGTGGGGCAACCTCACCTCGGGCACCGACCTGATCCACCGGGTGGATCCGCAGGCCGTGGTGCACGCGCTGGGCACGCCGCTGATCACCAAGGCGGACGGCACGAAGTTCGGCAAGACGGAGTCCGGCACCATCTGGCTGGACCCGGAGATGACGACGCCGTACGCGTTCTACCAGTTCTGGCTGAACGCGGACGACCGGGACGTCTCCAAGTTCCTGCGCATCTTCAGCTTCAGGTCCCACGAGGAGATCGAGGAGCTGGAGAAGCTCACCGAGGAGCGTCCTCAGGCCCGGGCCGCGCAGCGCGCCCTCGCCGAGGAGCTGACGACGCTGGTACACGGCGGCGAGCAGACGGCCGCCGTTGTCGCCGCGTCGCGGGCGCTGTTCGGCCAGGGTGAGCTGGGTGACCTCGACGCGGCGACGCTGAGTGCGGCGCTCTCCGAGGTGCCGCACATCCAGGTCGCCGAGCTCGGTCCGGTGGTGGACCTCTTCGCCGAGGTGGGCCTGGTGGCCAGCAAGTCCGCCGCGCGGCGGACGGTGAAGGAGGGGGGTGCCTACGTGAACAACGTGAAGGTGGCCTCCGAGGACGCCGTTCCCGGCAAGGAGGATCTGTTGCACGGGCGGTGGCTGGTACTGCGGCGGGGCAAGAAGAACCTCGCCGCCGTTGAGCTCCGCTAGGGACAAATGGAGGGGCGGGGACCCTGGTGGATCCCCGCCCTCCTCCCCGTACGTTCAGGCTCTCTGTTTGTTGCCTCGCATTGCTGTGTAGAGCATGTCGCCGAGGAAGACGATGACGATCGCGGCGCCGAGTTGGAGAGCGTGGCGGCCCCAGTCGATGCCGCGGGTCTCGTCGATGCCGAAGCCGCGGGCGATCGCGTTGCCGACGATCGCGCCGATGATCCCGAAGATCGTGGTGAGCCAGAGCGGGCTGTGCTGCTTGCCCGGAATGATCGCCTTGGCCAGCAGGCCAAGCACGAATCCCACGATGATCGCCCACAACCAGCCCATGGCTGCCTCCTATACGGCTCTACGTGAGCATTACGCCCAGTCTCGGCCTGTCCGCCATACGGCGCATGTCGGGCACCGCCATACGCGGTACGGCGCAGCGCTCCCCCGCCGAAACCGGACCTGCCCCGGTCTCGTGGGCGACGCAGCCGCGGCGTAACGTGGAGGCTGTACGGGCCAGGGGAGCGTCCGACACAGGCGGGTGGTGGAACGTGATGCGGAAGCAGAGCGAGGTCGAGGTCTTCCGGATCACCGGAGCCAGGCAGGGCCTCGCCGACGATGTGCGTGGCAGGCAGCGCCGCTACATCATCTCGATGTCCGTCCGCACGCTCTCGGTGATCCTCGCGGCCACCCTCTGGAACGTCGAACGGCACGTCGCCGTCGTTGCCCTGGCGCTCGGCATCCTGCTCCCCTACGTCGCCGTGGTGATCGCCAACGCGGGCCGGGAGAACGCGCCCTCGCTGCCGTCCACGTTCGTGACCGCGCCGACCCGTCCGATGCTCGCGGCGCCCCGTGCGGGCGACGCCGCGGAATCCGTCCCGGAAGACCTCGTGACCGATGCGGGCGCCCGCCTGCGGGACGAGCCGCACGAGCGGACCTGACCACGAGCGATCCTTCGGGGCCGTAGTTCAGGACCGTACCAAGCTCAAGAAAAGCTCAGATCAATCATGTTGTTCCGGTGCCGGGCAGCGGGTTACCCGTGACATACTTCGTACGCGCTCCGCATCCCCCGTCGGAGCGACAGACCGACGCCGGGCAGCTCCCCCCGTGGCTGCTCGGCGTCGCCTTTTGTGGAGCCGGGTTCGCGGCCCCCTCGACAGCACCCGGAGCGGTCGGCCGACACCTCTCACGTAGGGTCGAGGCGTGATTCTGAACGTTCCCGGCTCCGACCCGTCCTCGCCCTCCTCCCCCATCTGTTCGGCGAAGGGCTGCCGGGCCGACGCGGTCTGGGTCCTCGCCTGGAACAACCCCAAACTGCACACGCCGGAGCGCCGCAAGACCTGGCTCGCGTGCGAGGAACACCGGGAGCACCTGTCCCAGTTCCTGGGCGTACGGGGCTTCCTGAAGGACGTCGTGCTCCTGGAGGACTGGGAGTCCCCGGAGTCCCCTTAGAGGGCTGAGCGGTCAGCCCCCGATCGCCGACATCGGCCGGTCCGGCTGGACGAACGTCGGGTCGTCCAGGCCCGCCCCCGCCTTCTTGCCCCACATGGCGAGCCGCCAGATACGGGCTATCTCCTCGTCCGGCGCGTCCGAGCGCAGCGCGGCCCGCAGGTCGGTCTCCTCGCGCGCGAACAGGCAGGTGCGGACCTGGCCGTCGGCCGTCAGCCGCGTACGGTCGCAGGCCGAGCAGAACGGGCGCGTCACGGAGGCGATCACTCCGACGCGGTGCGGCCCCCCGTCCACGACCCACCGCTCGGCGGGTGCCGAACCCCGCTCCTCGGACCCCTCCTCGGTGAGCTCGAAGCGCGTACGCAGTGAGGCGAGGATGTCACCGGCGGTGACCATGCCGTCGCGCTTCCAGCCGTGCTGGGCGTCGAGGGGCATCTGCTCGATGAACCGCAGTTCGTAGTCGTGCTCCACGGCCCAGGCGAGCAGGTCGGGCGCCTCATTCTCGTTCAGTCCCGGCATCAGGACGGAATTGACCTTGACCGGGGTCAGCTCCGCGGCGCGGGCGGCTTCGAGGCCCTCGATGACGTCCTTGTGGCGGTCACGGCGGGTGAGGGTCTTGAAGACATCGGGGCGGAGGGTGTCCAGCGAGACGTTGACCCGATCCAGGCCGGCCGCCTTCAGCGCGGTCGCGGTGCGCTTGAGACCGATGCCGTTCGTCGTCAGGGACATCTGGGGGCGGGGATCGAGCGCCGCCACGCGCTCCACTATGCCGACGAGGCCGGGGCGCAGCAGGGGCTCGCCACCGGTGAAGCGGACCTCGGTGATGCCCAGCCGGGTGACGGCTATGTCGATGAGGCGGACTATCTCGTCGTCCGAGAGCAGGTCGGGCTTGGCCAGCCACTGCAGGCCCTCCTCGGGCATGCAGTACGTGCACCGGAGGTTGCACCGGTCGGTCAGCGAGACACGCAGATCGGTGGCCACTCGGCCGTAGGTGTCGATGAGCACGTGGGCCCCCTCCCTCTAGCTCTTTCCGTACGGACCTCGGCAGAGACATCCGGTCGATCAGTCGATCCGATACCAGCGAGCCTACGTGACGGGACCGACAACGAGTCGGGCCCTGATCCCACGAGACGCACCGCGGCCGCGTCGTAGGGATCTACGACGCGGCCGCCGGGCGGGACGGTCAGTGCGCTCCGGTACCGGTGAGGGAGCGGACCTCCAGTTCGGCGTACTTGCCGGTGTCCGGCTCCTCCTTGGACAGGACCGTGCCGAGCCAGCCGAGCAGGAAGCCGGCCGGGATGGAGATGATGCCCGGGTTCTCCAGCGGGAACCAGTGGAAGTCGACGTCCGGGAACATCGAGGTGGCCTTGCCCGAGACGACCGGCGAGAACAGCACCAGGCCGACCGCCGTGGTGAGGCCTCCGTAGATCGACCACAGCGCGCCCTGGGTGGTGAACCGCTTCCAGAAGAGGCTGTAGAGGATCGTCGGCAGGTTGGCGGAGGCCGCGACCGCGAAGGCGAGGGCGACCAGACCGGCGACGTTGAGGTCACGGGCCAGGGCGCCGAGGCCGATGGAGACGACACCGATACCGATGGTCGCGTACCGGGCGGCGTTGATCTCCTCCTTCTCGGTGGCCTTGCCCTTCCTGATGACGTTCGCGTAGATGTCGTGGGCGAACGACGAGGACGAGGCCAGGGTCAGACCGGCGACCACCGCGAGGATCGTGGCGAAGGCCACCGCGGAGATCGTGGCGAGCAGGATCGCGCCCCAGGCCGAGTCGACGCCGCCCAGATGCAGGGCCAGCAGCGGCGCGGCCGTGTTGCCCGCGGGGTTGGACGCGACGATCTCTTCCTTGGAGATGAGGGCCGCCGCGCCGAAGCCGAGCGCGATGGTCATCAGGTAGAAGCCGCCGATGATGCCGATCGCCCAGTTCACGGACTTACGCGCGGCCTTGGCGTTGGGCACCGTGTAGAAGCGGATCAGGATGTGCGGCAGGCCCGCGGTGCCCAGCACCAGGGCGATGCCCAGCGAGATGAAGTCGATGCTGGACGTGGTGGTGAGGCCGTACTTCAGGCCCGGCTCCAGGAAGGCCGCGCCGCCGCCGCTGTTCTCGGCCGCCTTGCCGAGCAGGTCGGAGATGTTGAAGTCGAACTTGAGCAGCACCAGGAAGGTGATGAGCAGGGTGCCGCTGATGAGCAGCACGGCCTTGACCATCTGGACCCAGGTGGTGCCCTTCATGCCGCCGATGGTGACGTACACGATCATCAGGACGCCGACCAGGGCGACGATGCCGACCTTCCCGGCGTCGCTGGTGATGCCGAGCAGCAGCGAGACCAGGACGCCCGCGCCCGCCATCTGGGCCAGCAGGTAGAAGATCGAGACGACGATCGTGGAGGTGCCGGCCGCCGTACGCACCGGGCGCTGGCGCATGCGGTACGCGAGGACGTCGCCCATCGTGTACCGGCCGGAGTTGCGCAGTGGCTCGGCGACCAGGAGCAGCGCCACCAGCCAGGCGACCAGGAAGCCGATGGAGTACAGGAAGCCGTCGTACCCGAAGAGGGCGATGGCGCCGGCGATGCCGAGGAACGAGGCGGCGGACATGTAGTCGCCGGAGACCGCGAGGCCGTTCTGGAAGGCGCTGAACTGACGGCCGCCCGCGTAGAAGTCGGCGGCGTCCTTGGTCTGCCGGCCCGCCCAGACGGTGATGACGAGGGTGGCGACGACGAAGACCGCGAACAGGGAGATGATCAGCGGCCGGTGCTCGCTGGCCTCCCCCGCCGCGAGCTGCGCCTGCGCGAGCTGGACCTGAGTGATCGCGGGGCTCATGCGCCGCCCTCCATCCGGGACTTGATCGCTTCGGCCTTGGGGTCGAGCTGGCGGGAGGAGTGCCGCTCGTACCACCAGGCGATGAGGAACGTGGTGAGGAACTGGGCGAGGCCCAGGACGAAGGCGACGTTGATGTTGCCGAAGAGCTTGGTGCCCATGAAGTCGTCCGCGTAGATCGACAGCAGGACGTACAGCAGGTACCAGCTGATGAAGCCGATGGTCAGCGGGAAGGCGAAGGAGCGGTGGGCGCGGCGCAGTTCACCGAACTCGGCGCTCTCCTGTACCTCTACGAACTCCTCGGTGGTGGGGAGATGAGGTTCGGCCTTCGAGGGGGGCGGTGCGTCGGTGGCCACGGAGTCTCCTCGCGTTGCGGGTGCGGTTGCGACGTTGGACGGGGGTCTTTGGGGATCGGGGGACGGGCTGGGTACGGACATGGCTGATTTCTGACCTCACGGTGATGTGGATCACGTGGGCCGGGTGGCGATGTTAGGTGCCCTGGGCGTGATCCGACAGGGGGCTCGATCGTGCTCGTGCTCCCTGCTCAACGTCACGGAGCCGCGTGAGGAGCGGTTCAACTCCGGTCACTTCTTTCGGAAGTCGTGGCCGACGTTTCGGAAGACATCCCCGTAAGTCATTGCTGGCCAGGGACGACGGGAGATAGCTTCGGGCCTGCACCACCCCGTCATGTACCTGCCCGGGCACCACCTGTGTTCGGGCCGGTTCCGTTTCCGGATGATGTGGAGATCCCATGGCTCATCTGCGTTCCAGACGCCGTCTCGCCCTCGCCGTGCCCGTTGTGCTGTCCCTCACCGCCTCGCTCGGCTTCATTCCGGGCGTTGCCACGGCGGCTGCCCCGCAGTCGGCTCCCGCCGCCACGGCGGCGGACGGCCCGAACCTCGCGTACGTGGTCAACACGAAGACCGACCGCCGCACGATCGAGTCGGTGAAGAAGGCAATAGCCAAGGCCGGCGGCACGGTCGTCACCACGTACGACAGGATCGGCGTCATAGTCGTCCACTCCGCCAACCCGGAGTTCGGCCCGCAGATACGCACCGCGCGCGGGGTGCAGTCCGCCGGTGCCACGCGCACGACGCCGCTGACCGCGGCGGGGACGACGGACGAGGGCGCCGCCGACTATCTGTCGGCCGCCGAGGCCACCAAGGTGAAGGCCGCGGCCACCCCGGAGAGCGAGCCCCTTGAGGCCGACCAGTGGGACCTGCGCGCGATAGGCGCCGACAAGGCCGCCAAGATCAACCCGGGCAGCAAGAAGGTCACCGTCGCCGTGATCGACACGGGTGTCGACGACACACACCCGGACCTGGCCCCGAACTTCTCCGCCAAGCAGTCCGCCAACTGCGTGGGCGGCGTGGCCGACACGAGTGAGGGCGCCTGGCGTCCGTACACCGCCGAGGACTACCACGGCACGCATGTCGCCGGTGAGATCGCGGCCGCCCGCAACGGCATCGGTGTGGCCGGTGTCGCGCCCGGCGTGAAGGTCTCCGGCATCAAGGTCAGCGACCCGGACAACGGACTCTTCTACCCGGAGAGCGTCGTCTGCGCCTTCGTGTTCGCCGCCGACCACGGCGTGGAGATCACGAACAACAGCTACTACGTGGACCCGTGGCTCTACAACTGCATGGACGACCCCGACCAGAAGGCGATCGTCGACGCGGTCAACCGGGCCCAGCAGTACGCCACGAAGAAGGGCACCCTGCACCTCGCGTCGGCCGGCAACTCCAACCACGACCTGGACTCGGACGCGATCGTCGACGACACGAGCCCCGACGACTCGACCCCGGTCACGCGCACGATCGACCCGCACGAGTGCTTCGACGTACCGACCCAGCTGCCGGGCATCGTGACGGTGAGCGCGACGGGCGTGCAGAACCTCAAGTCGTACTACTCGACGTACGGCAAGGGTGTCATCGACATCGCCGCGCCCGGTGGTGACCGGCTCTACCAGATCCCGGACACCCCGTCGAAGAACGGCCGCATCCTCTCCACGATGCCGAACAACCAGTACGGCTTCCTGCAGGGCACCTCGATGGCCTCGCCGCACGCCGCGGGTGTCGCCGCGCTGCTGAAGTCCGAGCACCCGTGGGCGAGCCCCGCCCAACTGCAGGCGCTGCTGAAGGCCCAGGCGGACAACCCGGGCTGCCCGGACTCGTACGACCAGGACGGCAACGGCACGCAGGACGCCAACTGTGAGGGCGGCAAGCGTGTCAACGGCTTCTACGGCTTCGGCATCGTGAACGCGCTGAAGGCGGTCAAGTAGCCCGCGTTTCCCGGGACTTCCCGCACGGCCCGCACGTACTCGCGAAACGAACTGGAGACAGCATGACAGCGCCTCAGACGCGCTCCCGCCGCGTCATAGCCATCCCGCTGGGAATGGCCCTGGCGACGGCTCTCGCCTTCCTGCCGAACGTCAGTGCCTCGGCTGCCCCGGCGCCCGACACGGCCGGTGTCGCCGACGCGGCGGCGAAGATCTCGGCGGAGGCCACCCCGCTGAGCTACGTCGTCAACGTCCGCGCCGGGCACGGTCCTTCCTCCCAGGTGAAGAAGGCCATCGCCCGGGCCGGCGGCACGATCGTGACGTCGTACGACAGGATCGGCGTGATCGTCGTCCACTCGTCGAACGCCGACTTCGCCAAGACCATCCGCAAGGTGCGCGGAGTGGAATCGGCGGGCTCGACGCGCACGGCGCCGCTGCCCGCGCAGTCCACGACCGACGTCGGCACCCCCAAGGTGCTCACCTCGGAGCAGGTCGCGGACGTCGAGGCGGCGGCCGGGCAGGACCCGCTGGAGCCGCTGCAGTGGGATCTGCCCGCCATCAAGGCGGACAAGGCGCACGAGAAGACGCTCGGCAGCAAGAAGGTCACCGTCGCCGTGATCGACACCGGCGTCGACGACACGCACCCCGACATCGCGCCGAACTTCGACCGCGACGCGTCGGTCAACTGCGTGTCGGGCAAGCCGGACACGACCGACGGGGCCTGGCGGCCGAGCGCCGCCGAGAGCCCGCACGGCACGCATGTCGCGGGCGAGATCGCGGCCGCCAAGAACGGCGTCGGTGTCACGGGTGTCGCGCCGGGCGTGAAGGTCTCCGGCATCAAGGTCTCCACGACCGCCGGCTTCTTCTACACGGAGGCCGTCGTCTGCGGCTTCATGTGGGCGGCCACGCACGGCGTGGACGTCACGAACAACAGCTATTACACCGACCCGTGGTACTTCAACTGCAAGAACGACCCGGACCAGAAGGCGCTCGTCGAGGCCATCAGCCGGGCGACGAAGTACGCGGAGAAGAAGGGCACGGTCAACGTCGCGGCGGCGGGTAACGAGAACTACGACCTCTCCGCGGACGAGATCACCGACCCGGTCTCGCCGAACGACTCGACTCCTTCGGAGCGCGTCATCGACCCGTCGGAATGCCTTGACATCCCGACCCAGTTGCCGGGTGTCGTCACGGTCGCGGCGACCGGTGCGAAGGGCATCAAGTCGTCCTTCTCCAACCACGGCCTGGGCGTCATCGACATCGCGGCCCCGGGCGGCGACTCGACACGCTTCCAGACCCCGGCCCCGCCTGCCACCAGCGGCCTGATCCTCGGCCCGCTCCCGGGCGGCTCGTGGGGTTACATGGCCGGTACGTCGATGGCGTCCCCGCACGTCGCGGGCGTCGCCGCACTCATCAAGTCGACGCACCCGCACGCCTCGGCGGCCAAGGTGAAGGCCCTGCTGTACGCGGAGGCCGACGCCACGCCGTGCACCAAGCCGTACGACATCGACGGCGACGGCAAGGTCGACGCGGTCTGCGAGGGGCCGAAGAACTACAACGGCTTCTACGGCTGGGGCACCGCCGACGCGCTGGACGCGGTGACGAAGTAGCACATCCCTGAGGGAAGTACCGCCTCCCTGAGGGGAGTTGAGCTTCCCTCAGGAAGTCGAGCCGGGTGGCCTGCGGGCCGCCCGGCTCTCGCGCGTCCGGGGGCACCGCGTCCCGTGCCGGACACCGCGTCCCATGTTGATCGCGTACACCCTGCATAGTGCCTGTATGACGCATTCCGATGCACCGGCCACGGAATTCGCGTGGACCGCGCTGGGCGGGGATCCCGCGCTGGTCCCACGGTTGTCGACCGTCGTACGGTCCGGCGCCCTGGAAGCACGGCTGCCCGTACGGGAGTTGGCGCGGGCCTGCGTGGGGGCGTGCGCGCTGGCCGCCGCCGAGCTGGGCGCGCGGCGGGCGGGGCTTGCCGACGTGCCGGAGGTGCGCGTCGACGACGGGGCCGTCGCCACGGCGTTCGTGAGCGAGCGGCATCTCCTCGTCGACGGGCGGGCGCCGGTCACCTTCGCGCCCCTGTCGCGGTTCTGGCGTACGGCGGACGGGTGGGTGCGCACGCATGCGAACTATCCGCACCACCGGGCGCGACTGCTGGGCGCCCTGGGGCTGCCGGACGACGCCTCGGTGGAGGCCGTGGCCGGGTGCCTGGCGGAGCGGTCGGCCGTGGAGGTGGAGAGCACGGTGTACGCGGCCGGTGGCCTCGCCGTCGCGCTGCGCACACCGGAGGAATGGGCACGGCACGAGCAGGGAGCGGCGGTCGCGGGGCAGCCGCTCGTCGAGCGCGGACGACTGGGCTCCGCCGGCTCGCGGAGCCTTCCGCCGCTCGCGGGCGACCCGTTGTTGCCCGCCGCGGGGCTGCGCGTGCTCGACCTCACCCGTGTCATCGCCGGGCCCGTCGCGACCCGGACCCTCGCGCTGCTCGGCGCGGACGTCCTGCGCGTCGACCCGCCGGGGCTTCCCGAACTCGCCGACCAGCACACGGACACCGGCTTCGGGAAGCGGTCCGCCACGCTGGACCTGACGGCGGGCCGCCACGACCGGCAGGCCTTCGAGGAACTGCTCGCCTCGGCGGACGTGGTCGTGACCGGTTACCGCCCGGGCGCCCTGGACCGGCTCGGGCTCTCCGCGGAGGCGCTGGCCGAGCGGCGGCCCGGGGTCGTGGTGGGGCAGTTGTCGGCGTGGGGAGCGTACGGGCCGTGGGGCGGGCGGCGGGGCTTCGACAGCCTGGTGCAGGTTGCCACCGGCATCGCGGCCCTTGAGGGATCCGGGGAGAAGCCCGGCGCGCTGCCCGCGCAGGCCCTCGACCACGGCACGGGGTATCTGCTGGCGGCCGGGGTGCTGCGCGCGGTCACGGAGGGGCTTGACGGGGGCGGGACACGGTTCATACGGCCGGCGTTGGCGCGGACGGCGGCCTGGCTGACGGCCGGGGCCGAGCGGGGTGGGGCGACGGCGGACGCCTCCGGCTCGCGTAAGGACTCGTACGGCGATTCCGGCTCGTCCGAGGGTTCGTCCGGCGATTCCGGCTCACCTGCATCCAGCGATTCCCGCTCGGCCGAGGCCTCGTACGGCGATCCGGCGCCCTGGCTCGCGGAGGCGGACAGCACTCTCGGGCGGCTGCGGTACGCCCTGCCGCCGGTCTCCTTCGTGGGCGGGCCGAGCGACTGGTCGCGGCCGCCGGGGCCCTGGGGTGCGGATTCGCCACGCTGGGTCTGAGTCGGGAGGGCGGTCGGGCACGTATGGATGGGCGGAATGTCGTGTGCGTGAGCGGAATCCCGTTCCGCCAGTTGTTTGCCAGGACTTGCCCGGACCTGGACGACTGGTGAAGATCTTGAGGTGAGTTCGATAAGACCGACTGCCGACGCGGGTGGCGAGGCGGGCGCGCCCCGGGTGAGCGCGGCCGTCGTGCGGCGTTCCGTCGCCGTCCTCGTCCTGGTGGCCCTGGCCGCGCTGATCCCGTTCCTCGGGCCGCCCGCCGCGCTGCGCGGCACAGGAGAGGCCTCCGCTCCCGGCATACGCGGGATAGCACTCCTGCGGACGGTCCTGTTCGCCGCGGTGTGCGTCTCGGCGGGTGAGCTGTTCGTCGCCCGGCTGGCCCGCAGAGTGCCGGGCGCGCCGCTGCAGGACGCGCCCCGCAGCTGGGCCCCGGCCGCGGCCGGGGCCGGTTTCGTCGCCGCGCTCGGTCTCGCCTCGGTGGTGGCCACCGGCAACCTGGTGCCGCGCAGTCTCTCCGACATGGACATCGGCGGTCTGTACCAGACCCGGGACGGCGCGCTCGCGCTGCTGGAGGTCAACGCGTTCGTCGTGATGGGCCTGTGCGCCCTGTCGCGCCGCCCGGGCAACCAGGTGTGGCCGCTGGCGGCGGTGGCCGTCGCGGAGGCGCTGCGCGCCCACCCCACCACGGAGCAGAGCCCGATGATCGGCTCGGGCCTGACACTCGTTCATGTGACGTGCGCGGCCCTGTGGGCGGGCGGGCTGCTGTACGTCCTGCGCACGCTCCACCGCTGGCGGAACACGGCCCCCGGGGAGGGCGTCGCGTTGTTGGGCCTCTACGCGCGCGTGGCGGCCGTTCTGCTCGCCGCGATCACCGCGACGGGCGTGTGCAGCACGCTGCGCCGGATGCCGCCCGGCACGGTCCTGGAGCAGCTGACGACGACGGCGTACGGGCGCACCCTGCTCGCCAAGGTGCTCCTCGTGGTCGCCGTCGCCGTCCTCGCCCTGTGGGCCCGCCACCGGCTGCACCGGGCGGCCGACCCGCTCACCGCCTACTCCCCCGCGCGCGCGGAGGTCGTGGTCCTGGGCGTGGTGGTCGCGGTCTCGGCGGTGCTCACGGCGGTGCCGGTGCCGATCCGCTGGTGACCTCCGCGGTCGGCCGGGTGGGTCGGTCGGCGGTCAGTTGGCGACCATGACCTTGAGCGCGGTGCGCTCGTCCATCGCCTTGTAGCCGTCCGGCACGCCTTCCAGACCGACGGTCAGGTCGAAGACGGGCGACGGGTCGATGGTCCCGTCGAGGACGTCGGGCAGCAGCTCCGGGATGTACGTGCGGACGGGCGCGACCCCGCCGCGCAGGGCGATGTTCCGGTCGAACATGACGCTCAGGTCGAGGCCGGTACCACTGCCGTGCGGAACGCCGACGAAACCGATCGCACCGCCGTCACGGGTGATGTTCACGGCCGTCCGCATGGACTGCTCCGTCCCGACGGCCTCGACGACGGCGTGCGCGCCGTGGCCGCGGGTGAGTTCGCGTACCGCCTCGACGGCCGCGTCCCCGCGCTCGGCGACGACGTCGGTGGCTCCGAAACGCCGTGCGATGTCCGTACGGGCCTCGTGGCGGCCCAGCGCGATGATCCGGTCGGCACCGAGCCGCTTGGCCGCCAGCACGGCGCACAGGCCGACGGCGCCGTCACCGACGACGGCGACCGTGGCTCCCGCGCGGGCGCCCGCGCCGAGGGCCGCGTGGTGGCCGGTCCCCATGACGTCGGAGAGCGTCAGGAGGGCGGCCAGCAGATGGTCGTCGGAGGCGGCCTCGGCGGGCAGTGCGACGAGCGTGCCGTCGGCGAACGGGACGCGCACGGCCTCGCCCTGCCCGCCGTCGGACCCGACGGATCCCCAGAACCCGCCGTGCTCGCAGGACGTGGTGAGCCCTTCGCGGCAGTGGTCGCACACCCCGTCGGACCACATGAAGGGCGCGACCACGAGGTCACCGCGCCTGACCCCGCTCACCTCCGCACCGGTCTCCTCGACGATCCCGAGGAACTCGTGCCCGATCCGCTGACCCGACTGCCGCGCCGACTCGCCCCGGTACGCCCACAGGTCGCTGCCGCAGATGCAGGAGCGCAGCACCCGCACCACGGCGTCGCCCGGATTCCGCACCACCGGGTCGGGCACGTCCTCCACACGCATGTCGAACGGGGCGTGGATGGTGGTGGCGCGCATGGCTGGATCCTGCTTCCTGCTCAGGTGGTGAGGGTGCGCCTCTCACGGTACGTCGCCGGGGGTGCCGGCTGCGCGCCGACAGCCCTCAGTACCCCTCTGGCCAGCAGATACTGTGCCGCGATGTACGTGATCATGATCCAGAGGTCGGGCCGCGGAAGCTGTGGCCAGTCGGCGACGCCGGTCGCGATGAGGGTGTCCGAAAGCATGAACAACGCACCGCCGACGCCCGCGAGAAGCCCGAGCCGTGCGGCCCCGTACGCCATCGCGGTCAGCAGCAGGCTGTAGCCGGCGACGGGGACGCGGAGGTCGGCGGGGAGACCGGGCCACAGGAGGGCGACGGTGGTGACGAGGGCGAGGGCGTACGCGGCTGCCGTCGGCCAGGTGCCACGCGCGCGTGCAGGCCGTTTCCCGGCGAGTGCGGTGGCCTGCCGGAAGAGCAGCAGGTAGCAGACATGGCCCGCCGCGAAGGACGCCATCCCGGCGAGGAAGGCCGACTCGGCGTCGAAGAGGAGCAGGACGTCTCCACCCCATCCGAAGAGCAGCGCGGCGACGAGGAGCCGGGGTCCGCCGCACACGCGCGCGTAGAGGGCGAGCAGGGGCATCAGGAGGGGCTTGGCCGCCGTGTGGCCGGTCTCGTACCCGGCGGCCAGGGAGACGAGATCCACGACCGTCACCAGGCCGAGGACGACGAGCAGCACGCGCGCGTGGCGCGCGTTCACGCGGCGGGCTCCGGCTCCGTGACGGGCTTCTCCTGGGACGTGAGGGGCTCCTCGTGAGACGTGAGGGGCTGCTGCTGGGACGTGACGGCCCTGTCCGAAGAGGTGGCCCGCTCCGAAGCGGCCGCGGGCGACGGCGCCGGCTGCCACCCCGGCCCACCGAACATCCGCCCGGCCCGCTCCCGCCAACTCGCCGCGGCCCGCAGGTCCCTGGCTATGGCGGCGTACTCGTGGGTGGCGACCCGGATCGGGTTGTACGTGTCGATGTTCTTGGTCAGCCCGTACACCGGCCGCTCGGTCTCCGGGACGAACGACCCGAAGAGCCGGTCCCAGACGATCAGGATCCCGCCGAAGTTACGGTCCAGGTAGCCGCCCTGGGAGGCGTGGTGGACGCGGTGGTGCGAGGGCGTGTTGAACACGAACTCGAAGGCCCGGGGCAGCTTGTCGATGCGCTCGGTGTGGATCCAGAACTGGTACACGAGGTTCACCGACGAGCAGAACGCGAGCGCGGCCGGATGGACGCCGAGCACGATGAGCGGCACGTAGAACGGCCACACGGTCCACGTCGTCCAGGGCTGGCGCAGCGCGGTGGTGAGGTTGAACTTCCGGCTGGAGTGGTGCACGACATGACAGGCCCAGAGGATCCGGATCACGTGGTGCCCGCGGTGCGACCAGTAGTAGAAGAAGTCCTGCGCCAGCAACATCAGTGGCACGGTCCACCACAGGACCGGCACCCGCAGTGGTGTCAGCTCATATATCGCCGTGTAGACGGCGACGATCGGGATCTTCCACAGAAGGTCGAAGGCCAGACTCCCCAGACCCATGCCGACACTCGTGGCGGCGTCCTTCGTCTCGTACCCCGCGGCATCGTCGTCCGGATGGATCCGGACACTCACCACCTCGATCACGGTGAGCAGCACAAACGCAGGTATCGACCACAGCACGACATCGGGCAGGTTCGGCATGCAAGCACCGTAGAACCGCTGGTGGACCGCGGCTAGACGTTGTTACCCACAAGTATTACCGGCGGTATGCGCTTGCTTCTTGGTGATCTCCGCCAAGGGGCCGAGTGGCTCGGCCCACCGCGCGAGCGCCTCGACGCCAGGTCGTGACCGTCACACCCCGGCCGCCCCCAGCAGCGCGCCCGCCCCATACGTGACCGCCATGGCCAACGCCCCGCCCGCCACGTTCCGCAGCACCGCCCGGCCCGGGTCCGCGGCGCCCAGGCGGGCGCTGGTCCAGCCGGTCAGGACGAGGGCGGCGAGCACCGAGACCACGGTGACCGCCAGGCGCCAGCCGGCGGGAGGCAGCACCATCGCCAGCAGCGGAAGCAGTGCCCCGGCGGTGAACGCCAGGAAGCTCGCCCAGGCCGCGTGCCACGGGTTCGCCAGTTCGTCCGGGTCGATGCCGAGCTCCACGCGCGCGTGGGCCCTCAGCGCGTCCCGTTCGGTGAGCTGCTGTGCCGCCTCCAGGGCCACGTCCCGCGAAAGACCCCGGTCCTCCAGCAGCTCGGTGAGTTCCTCCAGTTCCGCCTCCGGCTGGTCCCGCAGCTCCCGCCTCTCCTCGGCGATGGCGGCCTTCTCCGAGTCCCGCTGGGTGGAGACGGACACGTACTCCCCCGCGGCCATCGACATGGAGCCGGCGAGGAGACCCGCGAGTCCGGCCGTCAGCAGGGCCGAGCGGGCGTCCGTCGCGCCGGCCACGCCGACGACGAGGCCCGCGGTGGACACGATGCCGTCGTTGGCACCGAGAACGGCCGCCCGCAGCCAGTTCAGCCGCTCGCCCAGCGCCCCGCCGTGGGCCTCGTCATGCGTCTGTTCCGTCACATGCGGGAGCATCGCACCCGGGACGTCACCAGACCCGTACCGACCCTCCCCGCGCGAAGACCGGACTCGTCGCGTCGGCCGGAGGCTCCCCCAGTGGTTCGGCGATCTCCTGTGCCGTCGGGCCGGCCTTCGCCGCGATGGGGTCGAGGAGGTCGAGGTCAAAGCCGTACACACGGGCCGCGTTGCCTCCGACCATCGCCGCGATCTCCTCGCGCGAGAGGCCCGCGTACGCGATCCGCAGTCCCTCGCGGGAGTACGGGTACGTGCCCTCGTCGTGCGGGTAGTCGCTGCCCCACATGATCTTGTCGAGGCCGATGCGGTCGCGGAGCGGCACCTCGTGCGGGCGCATGAAGCTGGCGCCGACGAAGCAGTTGTCCCGCCAGACCTCCGAGGGGCCCTTGCCCATCGAGGCGGCGAGCCCGGCGCCGAACTTGGACTCGGCCGTGGACGCCTTCGTCGCCGCCGCGACCAGCCGCCCGTGGTAGTAGTCCAGCATGTCGAGCACCCCGGGTATCCAGCCAGAACCCTGCTCGGTCAGCACGAGTTTCAGGCCGGGATGGCGGCGGAAGGCGCCTCCGAAGATCAGGTGCCAGAGCGCGCGGTGCGAGAACCACGTCGTCTCCACCATGAAGACGGCCCGGGCGGCGGGCTCGTCGCCGAGCGGCGGGGAGGCCGAGCCCGCGTGGTGGTTCACGGGCACGCCCAGTTCCTCGCAGACCGTCCAGATCGGGTCGTACGCCGACGAGTAGAGCTCGGGCAGCCCGCTGCCCGGTGGCGTACCGGGCAGCAGCAGGCCGCCCCGCAGTCCCGCGCCGACCGCCCACCTGATCTCCTTCACCGCCTCCTCGACGTCGTTCAGGAGGATCTGGAAGACACCCGCCCGCCGGCCCGGGGCGGCCGCGCAGAAGTCAGCCAGCCAGCGGTTGTGGGCCCGCAGCCCCGCCCAGCGCCGCTCGAACTCCTCGGCCGTCGGCGCGGGCGCCATCAGCGAACCCGAGGGGAAGAACGGCGGGATGGTGTTCGGGAAGACGACCTCGGCGACGATCCCGTCCTGCTCCAGCTCCGCGAGCCGCCGCTCCGAGTTCCAGTTCTTGTCGGCGGTGTCGGCCATCAGGTCCTCGTACGGATTGACGTACGTGGCCGCCCAGGCGTCGAACTCCTCGTGGAACCGAGCCGCCAAGTACGGCCTGTAGTCGAGGAGATCGGCTCCCGCGTGACAGTCGGCCGAGATGACGGTGTAGCGGTCGTCACTTACGAGGTTCCCGCCCACGGCGTTCGCGTTCACGGGGCTCGCGTTCACGGAGCCACCCCCAGGACCGGGAAGTCGTGGTCCGTCAGCCAGTGCCGGCCCACCTCGCGGGAGCGCGCCCAGGACGCCTCGACGGCCGACTGGTCCTCGGACTGGCCGAGTTCGGCCGGGGTCGGGCCGATGCGCCGCGCGAGCGGGGCCAGTTTCCCGGTGTCGAAGCCGAAGACCTCGGCCGCCGCCAGGCCCAGCATGCGGCGCGTCTCCGCCACCGGGATGTCGTGGAACGTGCGCGACAGCCACGCGCGCGTGTCGGGCCAAGTGCCCTCGGGGTGCGGGAAGTCGCTGCCCCAGAGGATGTTGTCGACGCCGATCTCGTAGCGCTGGGCGAGTTCGCGCCGCTTGGTGTTGGTCGCGCAGATGAAGACCTGGCGGTCCAGGTACTCGTGCGGCGGACGCGTCAGCTCCGCGAAGGGGGACAGCTTCTTGCCGCCGTGCGCGCCCAGGTACAGGCGGTCCATGAACCACAGGAGGTTCGGCAGCCACCAGCAACCGGACTCCGCCACACCGAACCTGAGCCCCGGGTGGCGCTCGAAGACACCGGACCAGAGCAGGAACCACAGCGGCCTGGCCGGCCACCAGGTCACCTCGCTCACGTAGATCCCGAGGTGGTCGCCGTACTCGTGGCGGGGTGCCGCCCCCGAGTGCGTCAGCACCGGCATGGCGCACTCCGCCGCCGCGGCCCACACGGGGTCGTAACGGCGGTCGTGGTACGGCTCCTTGTCGACCCACATGGAGGGGATCATCAGGGCGCCGAGGCCCGACTCCTTGGCCCGGTACACCTCGGCGACGACCCGCTCGGTGGGGGCCGTGACGGGCAACAGGGCGACTCCGCAGTGCCGTTCGGGGTTCTCGCCCACGAAGTCGGCCAGCCAGCGGTTGTGCGCCTGCGCGCCCGCCATGCCCAGCTCCGGGTCCTGGTCGCCGGAGAGGCCGAGGCCCACCCCGAAGGGCGCGGCCGTCTGGCTGTCGACCGCGTCGGCGTCGGGGAAGACGACCTCCGCCGCCACGCCGTCGCCGTCCAGCTCCTTGAGCCGCTGCGCGGAGTCCCAACCGCCGCGCAGACCCTCCTCGTTGTCCTGGAACCACTTACTCGCGAACGCCTCGTTGCGGATGCCGAGCCGCGTCATCTCCTCGCGGCGGCGGTCGCGGCCCGCGAGGAACTCGTCGAAGTCCCGGTGGAAACGGGCGTCCAGATAGGGCCGGTACTCCTCGGTGGGCAGCCCGGCGTGGCAGTCGGAGGAGATGATCAGGTAGGGCTCTGTCGTAGAGGCCATGTTGCGGCTCCTCGGTCCGGTCCTCAGTGGTCCGTCCAGTCCTCAGTCGAGAATGAAGTTCTCCAGGTACGCCGGATCGGCGCGGTCGAGCATCGACCGCGAGCGCGCCCGGATCTGCGCGTCGCTGTGCTCGCTGTCGGGCAGCAGCCAGAAGCGGCCCGCCCGGATGCCGTCCGCCACGAAGTCGGCGACCACCTCGACCGGCGTGAACCGCACGTCCTTCCCCGCCTCCTTCATCGCGGCCTCCCACTGGCCGAGGCTGCGGTACGGGGTCCTGCGGGGCTTCTGCTTCGCATACCGGACCGGCCTGTTGCGGTGCGACTCCCACAGGCCCGTACGGAGCATGTGGGGCCCCGGGAAGAGCACGGAGGCCCCCACGCGCGCGTGCTCGGCCCTCAGGTGCGCGTACAGGGACTCGGTCATCGTCACGACGGCCGCCTTGGTGACGGCGTACACGGAGGCGGTGGGCAGGGGCGCGATGCCGCCGTCGCCGGACGAGGTGTTGACGACATGGCCCGGCTCGCCGCCGGCCAGCATCCGCGGCACGAAGGCCTGGACACCGTGGAAGACGCCCCAGACGTTGACCGCGAACGCCCACTTCCAGTCGTTCGGGTCGTGCTCCCACATGCGGCCCTCGGCGCCCGAGCCGACTCCGGCGTTGTTGCACAGGACGTGCACGGCACCGAACCTCTCGTACGTCTCCTCCGCGAGCGCGAAGACCTCCTCTCGCTCCCCGACGTCGACCACGCGCGCGTGCACCACGGCCCCGTCCTCGCGCAGCCCCGCGGCGGCCTTCTCCAGAGCGCCCTCCTCGACGTCGGCGAGGACGACCTTCAGCCCCTCGGCCGCGAACCGCCGTGCCATGGCCAGCCCGATGCCGCTCGCGGCTCCGGTGACGACGGCGACCTGTCCCGCCCCGAGCTCCATTCAGGTGCTCCCCTCGGGCGGCCCGTCGAGAATCTGCTGCGGGTCGTCGTAGCGCTGGTGGATGTACGGCAACAGGGCCTGCCCGCTGACCCGTTCGACGACCCTGCCCTTCTGGTCAGTCGTCTTCTCGCCGAGGGTGATCTCGACGAGTTCCCGCACGGGGAGGTCGGCGACCGGGTCGTACATGGACTCCCGGAGGACGACGTCACCGGTGATCCGCTCCAGCTTGCGCACCTTCTCGTTGCGCACGCAGTGCACGAGCACGGGGTCGGCGTCGAAGCCCGAACCGTCCACCGCCGGAAGGAACTTGAAGTAGAAGTCGGTCTTCCGCGCCGGCTCCGGCAGGGGCAGTGCCCCGCTGACCGCGCCGCGCACCTCCACGAACTCGATGCCGTGCCGGGCTAGGGCGGCACGTACGACGAGACCGTCGCGCTCGACCGTCACCTCGCCGAGCTTCTTGGGCTCCCCGAAGACCTCGCGGCCACCGATGAGGGCCCGCTCGTGGGTCATCGGCATGACGAGCGGATACCAGCCCTCGACCCCCTCGTGCGCCGCGGCGACCGCGAACGAGCCCGCGCCCAGGGGGTATCCGGGCAGGTCGACCTTGCTGATGTTCACCCGGACCAGGGGCCGCCCGGTGGGTTTGAGCGGCGGCGGCAGGACCGCCGCGACCGCGTCCGGATCGCTCTCCCAGACTGCCACCACACCGGTGGACCAGATGTCGGGGAGCCGGGAGCTCGCGGTGCGCGCGGCGCCGATCTCCGCCTCGGTCCGCGCGCCGTACCGTACGCGTGCCATGTCGTACCGCCCTTCTCTGATGGGCCGTCACCTGTAACACAGTTACAGCAGACCTCGCGAAGGGTAAATACTCGTGCGCCACAGGGACTTGGGGGCGTCATGGCAAGACCGGCACTGACCCGCGAGGAGGTCCTGGCCGCCGCCGCGGACCTGGTGAGGCAGCACGGTCCGGAGACACTGACGATGCGGAAGCTCGCCGCCGAGCTGGGCACGGCGGTGACCTCGATCTACTGGCACGTCGGCAACCGCGAGTCGCTGCTCGACGCGCTCGTCGAGCGCACCGTCGCCGAGCTCGGCGAGATCCGGCCCGTCGGGCGCACCCCGGCGGGGCGCATCGTGTCCGTGGCGCGCGCCCTGCGCCGACGGCTGCGCGACCATCCGCACCTCGTCGCGATGGTGCACGAACGCGGCCTGACGGAACGGATGTTCCTGCCCGCGCAGCAGGCCCTGGTGCACGAGGTGCACGCGGCGGGACTGCGCGGGGCCCGTGCCGCCGATGTAGTCCGGGCCGTGCAGTTCCAGGTCGTCGGGCACGTGCTGGTCGAGCGCAACCGTGAGCGCGCCCCGGCGCAGCACCCCGGCGAGGAGGAGCTGTGGGGGGCGCGTACGGCGGAGGAGGACCCGGCGCTCGCCCGCACCCTCGCGCGGACCATCGACACGGAGAAGTTGTTCGTCCTCTCCGTGAAGGCGCTGGTGGCCGGGCTGTTGGCAGAGGCTCGTGACGGGGCGTCGGACTCCGGATCCGGCCCGGGCCCGGAGTCCGGGGACAGGACTGTCAGTCGCGCCCCTTATCCTCAGTGACCATGCTCGAAGACCATCAGACCGCACCGTCCACCACCCCGTGGCCGGCCGCGTATCCGCAGGGGTACGCGGTCGTCGACGTGGAGACCACAGGACTGGCCCGCGACGACCGCATAGTGTCGGCCGCGGTCTACCGGCTGGACGCGCGCGGCGAGGTCGAGGACCACTGGTACACGATGGTCAACCCGGAGCGGGACCCGGGTCCTGTGTGGATCCACGGTCTGACGAGTGACGTCCTCGAAGGGGCGCCCCTGTTCCCGGAGATCGCCGAGGAGTTCGCGTCCCGGCTCGACGGCCGCGTCCTCGTCGCGCACAACGCGGTGTTCGACTGGTCGATGATCGCGCGGGAGTACGCGCGCGCGGAGCGCGAGGCGCCGGTCCGTCAGCGGCTGTGCACCATCGCGCTGTCCAAGGAGCTGGGCCTGCCGCTGGCCAACCACAAGCTGGAGTCGCTCGCGGCGCACTTCGGCGTCGTACAGCAGCGCGCGCACCACGCGCTGGACGACGCGCGCGTGCTGGCCGAGGCGTTCCGGCCGAGCCTGCGGGCCGCCGCGCGCGGAGGCGTACGGCTGCCGCTGCTCGAATGCCGGCCGCTGACGGAGTGGACGGACCGGGCGGCCCCGCGGATCGGCAGGCAGTCCGGGGGCTACTCGTCCGGCGGCTACTCGTCGGGGGGCTACCCGTCCGGGAGTTGGCGCCCCTCGCGCAAGCGGCCCGCCTGCCCGTATCCCAACCCGGGGCGGTACGAACCGGGCAAGCAGCTCAAGCAGGGCATGCGCATCGCGTTCTCCGGGGACACCTCGGTCGAACGCGACCTGCTGGAGGACCGTGCCGTCGAGGCCGGACTGCATGTCGCGACGAGCCTGTCCCGGCTCACCAGCCTCCTCGTGACGAACGACCCGGACTCCGGTACGTCCAAGGTGGTCAAGGCCCGCCAGTTCGGCACCCCGGTCGTCGACGAGGCGGCGTTCGGCCAGCTGCTGCGGGACGTGGAGCCGGCGTCGAAGGCGTGACCGAGCGTCTGCCGTGTATCTGCCGTGCGGGGCGCACGCCGGGGGCGCGGGCATCCGGTCGTACGGGTGATTGGGGAGCGACTCGCCCGGCGACCGCTCGCCCGTACCGCCTCGGCGGCCCACCCTGTGGCGCATGGCACGTTGTGAGGTCTGCGGAAACGACTACGGCATGACGTTCGAGGTGCACGCGCAGGGCGCGGTGCACGTCTTCGACTGCTTCTCCTGCGCCATCCACCGCATGGCGCCCATCTGCGAGCACTGTCGCGTCCAGATCATCGGCCAAGGTGTCGAGGTCGAGGGCCACTGGTACTGCGGGGCCCACTGCGCCCGCGCGGAGGGGAGGGTGGGGATCATCGACAAGGTCTGAACCGCCCTCCCCGAACCACACGCCTCCAAGCCACCCCCTCCCGCTCGACACCCCATGACCGAGTTGTACGGTCGTGGGGTGTACCGCTTCCTGTTGTCCCGGCAGTGGGTGATCCTCACCCTCATCATGCTCGCGCTCATCCCGACGATGATCGAGCTGGGCTTCTGGCAGCTGCACCGCCACGAGCACAAGGTCGCGCTGAACAAGGTGATCTCCGACTCGCTGTCCGCGAAGCCGGTCCCCGCCGAGTCGCTCACCGCGCCGGGCAGGGCGATCGAGCGCGACGACCTGTACCGGCGGGTGACCGCGAAGGGCACCTTCGACACCGCGGACGAGGTCGTCGTCCGCCGCCGTACCAACTCCGACGAGGAGGTCGGCTTCCACGTACTGACCCCGTTCGTCCTGGACGACGGCAAGGTCCTCATGGTCAACCGCGGCTGGATCCCCGCGGACGGCGCGCAGACCGAGTTCCCGAAGGTGCCCGCGCCCGCGAAGGGCGAGACCACCGTCACGGGCCGGCTGATGGCCGACGAGACGACCGCCGACAGCGGAATCAAGGACGTCCGCGGCCTCCCCGACCGCATGGTCATGCTGATCAACAGCGAGCAGCAGGCGAAGTCGCTCGGCAAGCAGGTCCTCGGCGGCTACGTCGAGCTGACCGCGCCGGAGCCGAAGGGCGACACCCCCGAACTGATCCCGGAGCCCGACCACAGCGGCATCGGCCCCCACATGGCGTACGCGATCCAGTGGTGGCTCTTCGCCGCGGGCGTCCCCGTCGGCTGGGTGGTCCTGGTCCGCCGAGAACGCCGCGACCTGGCAGAGGCGGCCGCTACGCGGACCGAGCCGGAAGCAGAACCGGCCACCGTCTGATCGCCGCGGGCCGCGGGGAACTGCGCGCCCGGCCACAACGGACCCGCACTCCTCAAACGGCCCACCCGCGGAGCGAACCGCCGGGATTGATCGTCGTACCCGCCGGGAACCCGGCAAAGGTGCACCCATCCATCGAGGACTACGCCCTCATCGGCGACCACCAGACCGCCGCCCTGGTCGGACGGGACGGGTCGATCGACTGGCTCTGCCTGCCGCGGTTCGACTCGGCGGCCTGTTTCGCGAAACTGCTCGGGGACGAGGAGAACGGCCACTGGCGGATCGCACCGAAGGGTGCGGACGTCTGCACCCGGCGCGCGTACCGCACCGACTCCCTCGTACTCGACACCGAGTGGGAGACGGAGGACGGCACGGTACGCGTCACCGACCTGATGCCACAGCGCGACCGCGCCCCCGACGTCGTACGGATCGTCGAAGGCATCAAGGGCCGGGTCACCGTGCGCAGCACGCTGCGGCTGCGCTTCGACTACGGCTCGATCGTGCCGTGGATGCGCAGGTCCGACGGCCACCGGGTGGCGGTCGCGGGCCCGGACTCGGTGTGGCTGCGCAGCGAGCCCGAGGTGCGGACCTGGGGCAGGGACTTCGGTACGCACTCGGAGTTCGAGGTCGCCGAGGGCGAGCAGGTCGCCTTCGTACTGACCTGGCACCCCTCGCACGAACCGCGCCCCGCACGCGTCGACCCGTACGAGGCGCTGGCCGAGAGCGTCTCGGACTGGCAGGCGTGGGTGGCCCGCTGCCGCTACGACGGACCGCACCGGGACGCCGTCGTCCGCTCCCTGATCACCCTCAAGGCCCTCACCTACGCGCCGAGCGGCGGCATCGTCGCCGCGCCCACGACGTCGCTGCCCGAGGAGATCGGCGGCGTACGCAACTGGGACTACCGGTACTGCTGGCTGCGCGACTCCACGCTCACCCTGGGCGCGCTGCTCGCGTGCGGCTACCAGGACGAGGCGGCGGCGTGGCACGACTGGCTGCTGCGCGCGGTCGCGGGCGACCCCGCGGAGCTGCAGATCATGTACGGCCTGGCGGGTGAGCGGCGGATCCCCGAGTTCGAGCTGGCGTGGCTGCCCGGTTTCCGCGGCTCGGCGCCGGTCCGGCTCGGCAACCACGCCGTACGGCAGTCGCAGCTCGACGTGTACGGCGAAGTGATCGACTCGCTCACCCTCGCGCAGCACGCGGGGCTGCCCGCCAAGCCGCACGTGTGGCGGCTGCGCCAGGCGCTGATGGACTTCCTGTGGTCGGCGTGGCGCGAGCCGGACGAGGGGCTGTGGGAGGTCCGGGGTCCGCGCCGCCACTTCGTGCACTCGAAGGTGATGGCGTGGGTGGCCGCCGACCGCACGGTCCGCACCCTGGAGGAGAACCCGGGCCTGAGCGGCGACGTGGACCGCTGGCGCGCGATGCGCGACGAGGTGCACCGCGAGGTGTGCGAGCGCGGCTACGACCCGGAGCGCAACACGTTCACGCAGTCGTACGGCTCCCGCGAACTGGACGCCGCCCTGCTGCTGATCCCCCGCCTCGGCTTCCTGCCGCCGGACGATCCGCGGGTGGTCGGCACGGTGGACGCGGTCCGGGCGGAGCTCACGCGCGACGGCCTGGTGCGCCGGTACGACTCCGACCCGACTGCCATCGACGGGCTGCCGGGCAACGAGGGCTCCTTCGTCGTCTGCTCGTTCTGGCTCGCGGACGCGCTGTACCTGACGGGCCGTACGAAGGAGGCCCTCGACCTGTTCGAGCGGCTCGTCGCGCTCCGCAACGACGTGGGGCTGCTGGCCGAGGAGTACGACCCCGTGGCCGGCCACCAGCTCGGCAACTTCCCGCAGGCGTTCAGCCACATCGGCCTGGTGGGCACCGCCCTCGCGCTGTTCGACGGGGAAGGGCACCAGGGCGGCTATGGAGGGGCGGACGAGGAGGGGGCAGGATAGGGCCATGGATCTTGGACTGAAGGACCGCGTCTACGTCGTCACCGGAGCAACGCGCGGCCTGGGCCACGCCTCCGCGCGTGAGCTCGTGGGCGACGGCGCGAAGGTGATCATCACGGGGCGCGACGAGAAGACGGTGGCCGAGGCCGCGACGGCCCTCGGCCCGAACGCGCACGGCGTGGCCGTGGACAACTCCGACCCGAGTGCCCCGCAGAGCCTGATCGCGGCCGCGCGCGAGCGCTTCGGCGGTTTCGACGGCATCCTGATCAGCGTCGGGGGCCCGCCGCCCGGGTTCGTCGCCGACAACACCGACGAGCAGTGGCAGTCGGCGTTCGAATCCGTCTTCCTGGGCGCGGTCCGGCTGGCGCGTGCGGCGGCCGCGGAGCTCGGCGAGGGCGGGGTCATCGGCTTCGTGCTCTCCGGTTCGGTGCACGAGCCGTTCCCGGGTCTGACCATCTCCAACGGCCTGCGTCCCGGTCTCGCGGGCTTCGCCAAGTCGCTCTCCGACGAACTCGGGCCGCGTGGGATCCGGGTGGTCGGGGTGTTGCCGGCCCGGATCGACACGGATCGCGTGCGCGAGCTGGACGGGTACGCGCCGGATCCGGAGGCCGCGCGGGCCGCCAATGAGGCGCGGATTCCGTTGCGGCGGTACGGGACGCCGGAGGAGTTCGGCCGGACGGCCGCGTTCCTGTTGTCTCCGGCCGCGTCCTATCTGACGGGGATCATGGTTCCTGTCGATGGTGGGGCTCGGCACGGGTTCTGACGATGCGGGTCCGTTTGGGGGTGCGGGTCGGCAGGGGCTTGTCGCGCAGTTCCCCGCGGCCCGGAAAGACAAGGGGCACGCCCCTCTGAAAAGGTGTGCCCCAGCGCCCTAGTTGACCCTCTCCGCGGCGTGCTTGACCCCCCGCAGGCGTACCTCCGCCGGGAGTGAGGCCAGGCCTGCCGAGTCCCTCGCGTGGGCCAGGGCCTCTGTGGTCAGGCGGTGGAGGGCGTCGCCGGGGTCGGCGTGGGGTTCCAGGAGGAGCTGGACGCGTGCCTCGGGGACTGTGCGGCGCCCGGTGAGTGACACCTGGGCTCGCTCGACCCCGTCCAACGCGCCCGCCTCACCGGCCAGTACGCCCTCCAGGGCCCGGCCCCTCAGCAGTGCGCCCTCGCCGTCGCCGGTGTCGACGAGCACCTCGGCGAGCCGGCGCCGCCGCAGTACGGCCGTGAGCCACCACAGGGCGAGCAGCACGGTCACGGCGAGTACGGCGATGACGGTGGGCCACCACCAGCCGTCGTCCCGCCACCGCGCCCGGTCCGCGTCGCTCAGCAGCACGTCGTGACGTCCGTCGTGGATCCACCACGAGGGCGGGTCGGCGCCGAGGCCGACGGCCAGCGCGGAGCCGCCGAACACGACGAGGAGCAGGCCCGCGAGGCCCAGCAGCACTCGGTTCACGATCCTCAGCATCGAGCTCATCCCTTCCGGCCCGGCCGCGCGACATGCACCGACAGCGCGGGACGCCGGGCGAGCCCGAGTCCCCTGATGCCGTCGGCGAGCGTGGCGTCCAGATCGGCGCGTACGTCGTCGAGTTCACGGAAGTGCGACACCGCGCGGACGTCGACCTTCCTGCGCCGCACCCGGACACGCACCGACCGTACGCCGGACACCTCCATGGCCCGGTCGCGCAGCACCATGGCGGCGGCGCCCCGGTGGAGGCCGGCCCGAACCTCGGTGTGGGCGCGACGCATCGGCAGGACGTCCCGCAGGCCCGGTGTCGCGGCGAGCACGAGCAGCCAGACGCCGAGGGCCGTCGCGACCCCCGCGCCGACGAGGACCCAGACGTCGTCGAGAGGCCGCTCGGCGAGCTCGTGGGCCAGGGACCTGCGCCAGTGCATGGCGGGCCGGTCGGCGCGGACCGCGGCGACGTCGTACAGCAGGAGGCCCGCGCCGGCCACGATCAGCAGCGCCAGGATGCCCGCGGGGACACGGCGGGCCGACCAGAAGCGGCCTTCCGCGTCGTCGGCCTCTTCGAGGACGGGCAGGGGTTTGTAGTCCGCCGCGGAGGCGGACTGGCCGAGTTCGCTCTCGGCCGCCTTCTCGATGACGGGCAGGTGCTGGGTGCTCTCGGAGCCGTGGGACTCGCTCATTGCGTCCTCCCCTGTGCCGCGCCGCGCGTCTGCGCCGAGTGCAGCCGCTCCACCTGGACGGCGACCTCGGGCACTTCCATCCCCGCCAACGCCTCTACCCGCTGAACGACTCGGTGACGCACGGCAGCGCACTGGCCACCGATGTCGGAGGGGTAGTCGAGTTCGAGGCTGACCCGGACACGGGCGACCTCGTGGTGGACGATCACGGTTGCGTGCGGGGGCGCGGCGTCGGGCGGCGGCCCGCCGACGCCGAGGGCCTCGCGCGCCGCGTGTGCGGCGATCTTCGCGACGACCCGGTCGGCGATCCGGAGCGCGCCTCGGTCGGCCGCCACGACGGTCCGGCCGGGGCCGCCGGGCCGGACGACCGCACGGGACCCGGCGGGCTCACCGGCCTCCCCGGCCACGGTGGACTCACCGGACACGCGCGTCACCGCCGCCGGTCGTCGCGGGTACCGCGGGTGCGGAAGAAGTCACCGGGGTCCAGGTCCCCTTCGAGGAACCGGCCCACGACGAAGCCGATGGCGCCCAGCGCCGCCACCAGGAGGAAGGCACCGAACCCGCCGAAGTACCCGGCGAAGCCCAGCGCCATTCCGGCGATCATGCCGATCACGGCCAAGCTCATGGTGCACTCCTCAGCAGGTCGCTGGCGGACAGGGGCGGGTCACCGGCGAGCACCGGCGGATCACCGGTAGCGCGTCACTGGAGCCCGGTCTCCGGTACCGCATCACTGGAGCCGGGTCTCCGGTTCCTCGTCCTCTTCCTCCGGCAGTTTGACGTCGCTGACCGCGATGTTGACCTCGACGACCTCAAGGCCCGTCATGCGCTCGACGGCCGCGATGACGTTCTCCCGTACGTCACGGGCGACGTCGGCGATGGACACGCCGTAGTCGACGACGATCTCCAGGTCGAGCGCGGTCTGCACCTCGCCGACCTCGGCCTTCACACCGCGTGTGGCGGACTTCGAACTGCCGCCGGGGACCCGGTCGCGCACCGCGCCGAAGGTCCGCGAGATGCCGCTGCCCATCGCGTGCACGCCGAGGACGTCGCGGGCGGCGAGCCCGGCGATCTTCTCGACCACGCCGTCGGCGATGGTGGTACGCCCGCGGGTGGCAGGGTCCCCACCGCCACGCTTGGTCACACTGGTCTTCCGGAGCTGCGGGTCCGGCTGCTCGACCTCGGGGGTCTCGGGCCGGCTCCGCTGAGTCGTGTCGCTCATTGCCGTACGTCCCTTTCGGTTGCCCTCTTCCCACACTAAGTGGGGTTGCCCGGTCGCGCGCCGGGGATGCGGCAGGCTGGAGCAATGACGGCGGACCGATGGACCCAGGCGGTCAGAAATCAGCTCGGCCTCGGCAGACTGCTGCCCCTCGGGGGCCCGCACGACGGCGCATGGATCACCGAGGCGGCGGCCACCGCGGTACTGCGCCGCGCGGCCCGTAGCGTGCCGGGCGTACGCCTCGCCGCCGTACGCCTCTCCCTCACCGACCCGGACGGCGCACCCGAGCCGGCCGTCCCTCCACCGCCGAGCGCGCTGCCTCCGGGCCCCCTGCGCATCACGGCGGATTTCGCGGCCACACCGGCAGAGCCTCTCCCGGCGACCGCGTCCCGCCTGCGGACGGCTCTCGCCACGACGGCGACGGGCGTACTCGGCCTGAAGGTCACTGAGGTGGACCTGCAGGTGACGGGGTTGCTGGGGCCGGAGGAGGACACGGGCGCGCCTGATCAGGACGACGAGCCCGCTGTACGCCCCGCCGAACCGACGCCCGCGCCGGACACGGACGAGTCCCGTGTGGTCTCCGCCGTACTCTCCGTCCTGGGCGTCATCGCGCTGGCGGGCACGGGACACATCGAAGAGCGTCATGGCGACGCCACGCTTCCGCGCCGCCACGTCCGCGTGGAAATCAAGGTCCAATCGCCGAAGCGCACACTGGACGTGGCAAGAGAGGTCCGCAGGGCGATCACCGAGGCACTCCCGGACCACCCATCGGCGGCGGTACTGGTAACAGCGGTGGCCCCAGGCTCCTAGGGGCGCGGGGCTGTGACATTGTGCGGCTCCGCCGCGGGGCGCACCCAGCCCCCGCTCACCCGCACGCTCGGAACGACCTCAGTCACCCACCCCGGCGAGGTCCCTCAGCCGCCGCCCCTGAGCCGCCCGCTCGGCAACCCGCTGGTCCTCGTACGTACGCCCCACCGCCCCCTGCAACAGCGCCTTGGTCTCGATCAGCGCGTCCCGGGGCGCGGCAAGCAGCGCCCCGGCGAGATCACGCGCGGCGTCGTCGAGTTGATCGGCAGGCACGGCGATACTCGCGAGCCCGGTCCGCTGTGCCTCCTCGGCCGTCACGAACCGCCCGGTCGCACAGATCTCCAGCGCCCGCGCGTATCCGACGAGCCCCACCAGCGGATGCGTACCCGTCAGGTCGGGCACGAGCCCGAGGCTGGTCTCGCGCATGGCGAACTGCACGTCGTCCGCGACGACGCGCAGGTCACAGGCGAGTGCGAGCTGGAAGCCCGCCCCGATGGCATGCCCCTGTACGGCGGCGATGGACACGATGTCGCTCCGTCGCCACCAGGTGAAACCCTCCTGGTATTCGGCGATGGCAGCGTCGAGCTCGGCGTCGGAGCGACGCGCGAGATCGATGAAGGACGGCTCGCCGTCGAACCCCTCGGGCGTGAACGCCTGCCGGTCGAGCCCAGCGGAGAAGGACTTGCCTTCGGCGCGCAGCAGGACGACACGGACGGTGCCCGGCAGCAACTGCCCCGCCTCGGCCAGTGCCCGCCACAGAGCGGGGCTCTGCGCGTTGCGCTTGGCCGGGTTGGTCAGCGTCACCGTGGCGATCGCGTCGTCGACGGTGAGCCGTACGCCGTCCTTGTCGAGCAGCGGGTCGAACGAAGCCATGGGGGGGCCTCCGATGTGTGCGGTCAGAGCGGGTGCCGTAGGAGCACACCCTTAAGTGACTGCACAGTAACCACCCGGGCGGTCAATCGACCGACCGGGTGGCCACCATCGGAGAACGAGGAGCCGCCCGGCGTCAGGCCGACGCGGCCTTCTTGCCCCGCGTCGCTCCGCCACGCCCACGGAGCGTGACGCCCGACTCACTGAGCATCCGGTGTACGAAGCCATACGAGCGGCCGGTCTCCTCGGCCAGCGCCCGGATGCTCGCACCGGAGTCGTACTTCTTCTTCAGGTCTGCCGCGAGCTTGTCGCGCGCGGCGCCGGTTACCCGGCTGCCCTTCTTCAGAGTCTCGGCCACCCGTGCCTCCTCATGGGAAGTGCGCTCTGGACTTCTCATGATCACCCCTCAAGAGCTTCCTGGCCACCCATTCGGCAAGGTCCGTGCGACAAGCTTTGGGTCATGGAAGCCCGTCACCACGAGCGGAACAAGGAATTCCGCGCACGCTTGTCCGTACGGCCGAACGGGTTCATCCGCGAAGTGCCAGGTCAGAGACGTGCGACGGCCGGACCCTTGGGAATGCAGGGCCCGGCCGGAAAATCGATGTAGGACACACCTCGGTACGAGGAGATCTCACACAGATGATGGATCACGGATAAGCCGAATGATCCATACGCAGTGGATCAGTGGTTCGATCAAGCACCGATGACCGCTTCCGCGGGCCGTGCCGGGCTCCGTGCCGGGCTCAGGCGAGGGCCACCAGATCCGCGTAGTCGGAGCCCCACAGGTCCTCGACGCCGTCGGGCAGCAGGATGATCCGCTCCGGCTGGAGCGCCTCAACGGCGCCCTCGTCGTGGGTGACGAGGACGACCGCACCCTTGTAGGTGCGCAGGGCGCCGAGAATCTCCTCGCGGCTGGCCGGGTCGAGGTTGTTCGTCGGCTCGTCGAGGAGGAGGACGTTCGCCGACGACACCACGAGGGTGGCGAGCGCGAGGCGCGTCTTCTCACCGCCGGACAGGACCCCGGCCGGCTTGTCCACGTCGTCCCCGGAGAACAGGAACGAGCCGAGCGTCTTGCGGACCTCGACGAGATCCAGGTCGGGGGCCGCGGAGCGCATGTTCTCCAGGACCGTGCGCTCGGGGTCGAGGGTCTCGTGCTCCTGCGCGTAGTAGCCGAGCTTGAGGCCGTGACCCTCTATGACCTGCCCGGTGTCGGGCTTCTCGGCGCCGCCGAGGAGCCGGAGCAGGGTCGTCTTGCCGGCGCCGTTCAGACCGAGGATGACGACGCGGGAGCCCTTGTCGATGGCCAGGTCGACGTCGGTGAAGATCTCCAGCGAGCCGTACGACTTCGACAGGCCCTCGGCCATCAGCGGGGTCTTGCCGCAGGGGGACGGCTCGGGGAAGCGCAGCTTGGCGACCTTGTCGGACTTCCGCTCGGCCTCAAGGCCCGCGAGGAGCTTGTCCGCGCGCTTGGCCATGTTCTGGGCGGCGACGGTCTTGGTGGCCTTGGCGCGCATCTTGTCGGCCTGCGAGTGGAGCGCGGAGGCCTTCTTCTCGGCGTTCTGCCGCTCGCGCTTGCGGCGCTTCTCGTCGGCCTCGCGCTGCTGCTGGTAGAGCTTCCAGCCCATGTTGTAGACGTCGATCTGGGCGCGGTTGGCGTCCAGATAGAACACCTTGTTGACGACCGTCTCGACCAGGTCGACATCGTGGGAGATCACGATGAAGCCGCCGCGGTAGGTCTTCAGGTAGTCGCGAAGCCAGACGATCGAGTCGGCGTCGAGGTGGTTCGTGGGCTCGTCGAGGAGCAGGGTGTCCGCGTCCGAGAAGAGGATGCGGGCCAGCTCGATACGGCGGCGCTGACCACCGGAGAGCGTATGGAGGGGCTGGCCGAGCACCCGGTCGGGCAGGTTGAGCGCGGCGGCGATGGTGGCGGCCTCGGCCTCGGCGGAGTATCCACCCTTGGTGAGGAACTCCGTCTCCTGGCGCTCGTACTGGCGCATCGCCTTCTCGCGGGTGGCGCCCGAGCCGTTCGCGATGCGCTGTTCGTTCTCGCGCATCTTGCGGATCAGCGTGTCCAGGCCACGTGCGGACAGGACGCGGTCGCTGGCCAGCATGTCGAGATCGCCGGTGCGCGGGTCCTGCGGCAGATAGCCGACCTCGCCTGAGCGGGTGACGGTGCCGCCGGCGGGGACGCCCTCGCCTGCGAGGACCTTGGTGAGGGTCGTCTTGCCGGCGCCGTTGCGGCCGACCAGACCGATGCGGTCGCCCTTGGTGATGCGGAAGGTCGCGGACTCGATGAGAACGCGGGCGCCGGCACGGAGCTCGACACCGGAGGCGGAAATCACGGACAGACTCCTGGGCAGGGTTGATGACGGGGTGGGCGGCTGGGATCGTTCACGCCGTCTAGTGCGCGAGGAGAATGGCCATGGGCCAAGTCTAACGGGGCGGTGCAACCACTTTTTCTGCGTGCGGGTGTTCGGAAGTGTGACGCTCATTGCCCCGGCCATTGCCCCGGCGGGGTGCGCTGCGGGGTTCTCCGGCCGAGACTGTCCACCGCGATCAGCTGGGCGGTCCAGGCCCTTCCCGGGCAGGGCTGCGCGACCAGCAGCACCGCTTCGCGTCTTACCGCCCGCGCGGGCGGTAAGACGCAGCCCCTGCGCGCGGGCAGCACCCAGCGCAGGTCACCGTCCCCGACGCGGTACGCGGTACGCGGTGACGCGCCGCGGCGTGACGACGGCGAGCATCCCCCGGTCGAGGTTCCCCAGCACTCCGGCACCCCCGTGCGCCGCGAGCCAGCCGGCTGGCACCGGGCAGGGCCCTGGGCCGGCGGACGGCTCCGTGGGAGGTGGCGGTGACCAGTCCGTCGTCCCAGAGCGTGATCGCGTCCCCGCGCGCGGGGAGCACGGCCAGCGGCCTGCGGCCCTCGCGCCCGAAGGTCCAGCGCAGCTCACCGGTCCGTTCGTCGTACGCCTCGACCGTGGTCCCGGGTGTAGCCAGCCGGGGTGGTGTCGGGTGCTGCTACGAGGGCTACCGCACGGGCGACATGGCGCGCTGCAACACCTTCCGCTGAGCGGGCGAAGCCTGTCGGGGCCGCCCGGATCCGGCTCGGCAGGGCGTTGTCAGTGCCGGGTGCAAGACTGTGGAGCAGGTCACATTCAGGCGATGTTCCGGCACCGGGACCAGAGGGAGTGATCGGCATGGCAGGCACGGACGGCGGGCGCCCGAGCATCTACCCGACACTGCTGTACACGGATGCGAAGGCGGCGATCAAACAGCTCACGGAGGCCTTCGGCTTCAGCGAGGCCTCGGTGTACGAGGGCGAGGACGGCAAGGTCCTGCACGCCGAGTTGGTGCAGGGCAACGGCGCGGTGATGCTCGGTTCCCGAGGCACCGGCGGCCGTTTCGACGAGGCGATGAAGGGCTCGACGCACACCGGGGTGTACGTCGTCGTGGACGACATCGACGCACACCACCAGCAGGCCGTCGCCCACGGCGCGGAGATCCTGATGCCCCCGACGGACCAGGACTACGGCTCCCGGGACTACATGGCCCGCGACATCGAGGGCAACATCTGGAGCTTCGGCACGTACGCCCCGGAGATAACGGCCTGAGACCACTGGTCCCGCCCGCGCCCCGACTGCCCAGGGGCGCGGGGAACCGCGCAACCGGTCATGGCGGACCCGCAGCCAGATCACGCACCTCCGCGGAGCGGCTAGCTGCCCCCGGTGTGCACCTGGAACGCGGCCCGCCGCACGGCCTTGGCGAGGGCCGGATCGGGATGGGCGGCGGCAAGCGCGACCAGCACCTGCACGGTCCGCGGATGCCCGACCGCCCGCACCTCGTCGAGCAGCGCCGGCACGGTCGGCTGCACGGCGGACTCCAAGTGCCGTACGAGAAGCGGAGCTTCGCCGTGGTCGGCGACGGCCGCGGCGGTGTCGACCCACAGCCAGGTCGCCTCCTCGCGGGTCAGTACCTCGTGGGCGTCCTCGGGGTCGTGCCCGTCGTGCTCGGCGAGCCACAGCAGGGCGTAGGGCCGCAGATGGGTCTCGTCGGACACGGAGCGGACATCGGGCTCGGCGGGGGCTCCGACGACGCGCAGGGCCTCGAAGGCGAGTCCGCGCAGGAGGGCGTCCTCGCCGCGGGCGGCGTCGAGGAGTTCGGTGACGGCGCTGCCGACGGTTCGGGCGGCGAGCCAGGCTCGGTACTCGGCGCGGGCCGCGTTCGGCCGCAGCTGGGCGCAGCCGCGGAGCATGTCCTCGGCGCCCTGCTCGATGTTCCCGGCGGGGCTCTGCGCGGCGACGCAGATCTGCTCCAGCTTGACCCAGACCGCCCAGCTGCCGAGCGGGGTGAGCGTGGCCTGGCCGTCGGCGCAGGTGAGGGCGCCCACGTCGGCGATCGCGTGCAGCGCCCAGTCGAGGAGAGGGGCCAGCGGGGTGTCCTCGGCGGGGCTCTCCACGGGCTCGGGCTGCGGGCCGTAGGGGATCTCGCAGCGCTCGGTGCGCAGTTCCGTGACGCGCTGTTCGAGCAGGTCGAGAAGTTGCGGTACGGGGACGGGACCCGCGGAAAGCTGGAGGAAGGAGAGGACCTGAGGCATCGCGGAGACGACCTCGGCGACGGCGGCGGGCTCGCGTCCGTCGGGGCCGGGGTGGGCGATCGACCAGGCGTCGAAGAGGGCGACCCAGCCGCGCAGCACGGCGCTGTCGTCGCGGTTCCAGGCGCGCAGCCGCCAGCCGGGGCGCGCGATGCCGCCGTGCACCTCGACGAGCCCCGCGAGACGTGCGGTGTCCCAGTCCGCGCGGACCTGAGCCGGGGTCAGGGCCAGATCGTCGGCGGCACGTTGGGCGGTCGCCTCGGAGAGTGTGCCGGTGCCCTCGGGGGTGCCGCGGGAAGCGGTGCCCTCGCGGTCCTTGGCCGGGCTCAGGACGGCGTCGGCCCAGCGAGCGACACGGGCCGCGCCGGCGAGTACGGAGCGCGCCATGCGGGCGAGTTCCGCGGGTGCCGGTGTGCCCTCCGGCGGGCGGGGTGCGGGTCGGCGCGCGGGCCTCTGGGTCATCGCTCGGGGGGCGGCGGCCAGGGTTCGCGGGCGGACGAGTCGGAGCCTGGAGTCGCGCGGGATACGGGACGTCACGGGGGCAGTCTTCCGGTTGACGGTCCGAAAACCCAAACGGAATGCCACAAGGGGCCACAGGGATGGCCTGCGCACCGGTCCCCGCGGGCGCTCCCGGGGCGTGAACGGGTAGGTGGTACGGAGTTAAACGGAACGTCCGGGACCGGGTGGAACGGGCACCCCGGCAGCGGACGGGAGAGGTCCGAGTCAGGAGATGAGGTCGCTGGACGAAGGCTCTGAGTGAAGGCTCCGGGTGAAGGCTCTGGGTGAAGTCGCTACATCAGGGGGGTGAGGAAGCGGCGGAGCGCCTCTTCGTAGCCGGCCGGGTCGGCGTTCCACATGGCGCCGTGCGGGGCGCCCTGGACCGTGTGCAGGGTGACGAGGTCGGGGCGGCGCTCGGCGAGGCGGCGTGAAGGGCCCCAGGGGGCGACCGTGTCGTCCGGGCCGTGCAGGACGAGGATCGGCACCTTGAGCCGCTGGGGGTCGGCTGCGCCCTCAATGCGGTCGCCGTGCAGCCCTGTGCGGCCCTGGGCCGCGCGGACGGCCAGCGGCAGCAGGGCGCCGGGGGTGCGGCGGGCCCTGGCGAGGGCGCGCAGCGTGGTCTCCCAGCTGAGGACGGGCGAGTCCAGAACGAGGCCGGAGATCCTCTCGCGCATGGCCGAGTGGGCCGCGGCGCGCAGGGCCATGGTGGCGCCGGTCGACCAGCCGTGCAGGACGACCCGTTCGGCGCCGTAGCGCACGGCGTAGCGGATGGCCGCGTCCAGGTCGCGCCACTCGGTCTCGCCCAGGTGGTTCAGGCCGTCGGGAGGGCGGGGCGCGCCGAGGTCCCCGCGGTAGGCGAGAGCGAGGACGGGGAACTGGTGGCGGTGCAGGAACTCCATGACGTTCATGGGGTGTTCGCGGGTGGCGCCGAGGCCGTGCACGGTGATCACCCAGGTGTCGCGGGCGGCGGGCACGAACCAGGCGGGCAGGGCTCCCAGTTCGCCTGGGACGTCCACGTCGGCGTGGTCGAGGCCGAGGGCGGAGCTCGGGTTGCCGATGTGCACGCCCGGGGTGAACCACACCTTGTCCCCGGCTTCCAGGGTGCCGTGCGTGACCCGTTCCAGACGGCGTACGACCGTGTCGGCGGAGTGCGGGGCGGCGTTCAGGAGCGGGCCGACGACCGCGTGGCTGCCGTCGCCGCCGAGGCCGTACAGGCCCGGGCGCTGCGAGGCCAGGGCGCGGGTCAGGGTGATCTGTCCCGCTGCCGTGGAGTGCACGGTGAGGCGGGGTTCGGTGGGCAGCGGTTTGCCCGGCGGCGCCTTGAGCGCGGCGTCGCTGGCGAAGCGGCCTGCCGCCACCGTGGCGGCGACGGTGGCTGCGCCGGCTATGGCGACGGTGACGGCTGCTGCCGTCGGATTCACGGTGCGCACGGGTCCAGTCTCCTGACGGAACCCGTTGTCGGCCAGTCAAATGGGGCGAATGCGGGTTCGGCACCGCCGGAACGGTGCGTATCGGCTGAGCGCCGTGGCTGTGGGGATCAGGCACGGCGGCGGTACCGGTCGGGTCGGCGGCCGCACCCGACCCCCACCGCCGGCCAGGCCCAGTCACCGTTGCGGACCCCCGCCAGTACGGCTGCAGGCCTCCGATCACGGTTGCCGCCCTCCCCCGACAATCCCGGTCGCCGGCCTCTCCCCGTCACGGCCGCTGGCCATACCCCCTCAGCCGTTCCCCCACCTCGTCCACCTGTTCCCGGGTGAGCAGCGTGGGCGTGTGCCCTGGGAGGGACGAGGCGGTCAGCCAGAGGTGGCACATCCACTCCAGTTGGGCCGTGCGGTCGTAGGCCTGGGGGAGAGAGGCTCCGTATGTGAGGGTGCCGTGGTTCTGAAGGAGACAGGCGGTGCGGTCCCGGAGTGCCTGGAGCATGTTCTCGGCCAACTTTTCCGTGCCGTAGGTGGCGTAGGGGGCCACACGGACGGGACCGCCGAGCGCGGCGGCCATGTAGTGGATGAGCGGCAGCTCCTCGACGAGGGTCGAGACGGCCGTGGCGTGCACCGCGTGGGTGTGGACGACGGCGCGCGCGTCGGTGGCACGGTAGACCGCCAGATGCATGGGCAGTTCGCTTGTCGGAACGAGCGAACCGAGCACCTGCCGGCCGTCGAGGGAGACCCCGCAGAGGTCCTCGGGGGCCAGCCGGTCGTACGGGACTCCGCTCGGCGTGACCAGGACGGTGTCGCCCACGCGCACCGAGACGTTGCCCGATGTGCCGACGACCAGACCCTCGTCCGCCGTCCGGCGGGCCGTCGCCACGAGGTCGTCCCACGCCCGCTCCAGCGCCTCCCGCGCCGGGGGCGCGTCCCGCTCCCCCGAGTCCCGTCCGTCTCCTGTGTCCCGCCGCTGCTCAGCCATGCCGCGATCCTGCCAGCCGCGCGGCTCAACCCCGGCGCGGGCAGGGCACTTTAGGGCGCGACCGACGCATCCGAAAGGTCGCACAAGGGCATGAATCGCCTGCCGGGAGCGAATGACCGGCATGCGACGGGCTTTCAAGGATCTTCCAGTAACCTCTGGGAGATTTTTCGTGCACGTCGCCATTCCGGGGGGGAAACATGGCTCGTGATCGCAAACTGTCCCTTCAGCGCGCCCGATTCGTCGCCGCCTCCGTCGCGACGCTGGCGCTCGGCGGCACCGCTCTCGCCGAGGTGCCGGCCTCGGCGGCCGCCAAGCCCAAGGGCCACGACGTGTCCTCGCACCAGAAGAACGTCAACTGGTCGAGCGCGAAGAGCAAAGGCGCCAAGTTCGTCTATGTGAAGGCCACCGAGTCGCACACGTACCGCAATCCGTACTACAACCAGCAGTACAACGGGGCACGCGGCGCGGGCATCATCCGCGGGGCGTACCACTTCGCACTGCCGCACAAGTCCTCGGGGACGACACAGGCCGCGTACTTCGTACGCAACGGCGGCGGCTGGCGCGCGGACGGCTGGACGCTGCCGCCCGCGCTGGACATCGAGTACAACCCGTACGGCAAGAAGAAGTGCTACGGCCTGAGCAAGAGCAAGATGGTCAGCTGGATCAAGGCCTTCAGCAACGAGGTGAAGCGGCAGACCGGCCGTCGGCCGGTGATCTACACCAACTACAACTGGTGGAAGATGTGCACGGGCAACAGCGCCGCGTTCGCCGCGAACCATCCGCTCTGGCTGGCCCGCTACAGCTCGACTGCGGGGTCGCTGCCGTCAGGCTGGAACTTCTGGACCTTCTGGCAGTACGACAACGGCGGCAGCCTGCCGGGTGACCAGAATCTCTTCAACGGATCCCTGAACCAGCTCAGGGCGTTCGCGAGGGAACGATAGGGGTAGCGGACCCCTGAATTCCGCCTCTGTTCGAGACCTCTTGCCGCCACTCCGACACAAGCGGAGTGGCGGCACCTCTATTGGGCCACCCTGTCGCCCACCTCAGTTCATCTTCCGTTCATCCAGGTTGCCTACGGTCCCTGTGCCACTGACGTCCAAGAGAAGCCTGGGTAAATGGAACACATCACGCTCCTCCTCGGAATCGTGATCGTTACCGCTCTCGTGTTCGATTTCACGAACGGTTTCCACGACACAGCCAACGCGATGGCGACGACCATCTCGACCGGTGCCCTGAAGCCCAAGACGGCGGTGGCCATGTCCGCCGTGCTGAACCTCGTCGGTGCGTTCCTCTCCGTGGAGGTCGCCAAGACGATCTCCGGCGGCATCATCAACGAAGAGGGCATCCGCACCGAAGTGATCTTCGCGGCGCTCGTCGGCGCCATTCTGTGGAATCTGCTGACCTGGCTCCTGGGTCTGCCCTCCAGCTCCTCGCACGCACTGTTCGGCGGCCTGATCGGCGCCGCGGTCATGTCGGCCGGCTGGTCGTCGGTGAACGGTTCGACCGTCGTCACCAAGGTCCTGCTCCCCGCGATCGCCGCGCCGCTGGTGGCCGGCCTCGCCGCGATGCTCGCCACCCGGCTGACGTACCGCATCAGCAACAAGGCCGGTGAACAGGCGACCTCCAAGGGCTACCGCGCGGGCCAGATCACCTCCGCGGGCCTGGTCTCGCTGGCCCACGGCACGAACGACGCGCAGAAGACCATGGGCATCATCACGCTCGCCCTGGTCACCGGCGGTGTGCTCGCGCCCGGGTCGAACCCTCCCCTGTGGGTCATCGTCTCGGCCGGTATCGCCATCGCGCTCGGCACCTACCTGGGCGGCTGGCGCATCATCCGCACCATGGGCAAGGGCCTCACCGACCTCGCGCCGCCGCAGGGTTTCGCCGCCCAGACCAGTGCCGCGACGGTCATCCTGGCCTCCTCGCACCTCGGCTTCTCGCTCTCCACCACCCAGTCCTGCTCCGGCGCCGTGATGGGCTCGGGCCTCGGCCGCAAGGGGGGCGTCGTCCGCTGGTCGACCGCGACCCGGATGTTCGTCGCCTGGGGCCTCACGCTTCCCGCCGCCGGTCTGGTCGGCGCGGGCGCCGAGTTCCTCACCAAGCAGGGCACCTGGGGCATCGTCCTCACCGGCGCGCTGCTGATCGCGGGCTCGGCGGTCATCTGGACGCTCTCCCGCCGCCAGCCCGTCACCGTCGACAACGTGAACGACGTCAACGGCGAGCCCGCCGGCGTCGTGACCACCGCCATCGCCGCCGTCACCCCGCCGCCGGCGGGCACGGTCGCCGCGGCCGACGACCTCAAAACCACCATCCCGGGCCCGGACGCCACCGAGCCCGCCCGTACGGCCACGGTGTAAGGAACCCACAGCATGAAGATCGACTGGGCAGCCCTCGGCTCCGTCTTCGGAGTCAGCCTCATCGTCACCGTCGCCCTCGTGGGCCTCTTCACCCTCGGCATCGTCGGCCTCTCCAAGCGCGAGTCGGCCTCCGCCCAGGGCGACACCGCGACCCTCGCGGTCACGGGCGCGTACGCCTGCTTCGCCGCCTGCGCGGCGGCGGTGGCGTACGGGATCTATCTGATCGTCGCCTGACGCGTCCGGCACCTCCGTCCCGCGCGGCTCCGCCCCGCCGACCCCCCGGTCGGCGGGGCGGAGTCGTGTCCGTGTGTGGGCCTCAGCACACTCTCCCGTCGCAGGTCAACAGCAAGTTGACGGGTGTTCGTGGGCGTGGTGGACTGCCGGAGCCATGTACGGCGGCAGGAGAGGAAGCCGGTGCGAATCCGGCGCGGTCCCGCCACTGTTACCGGGGAATCGACACCCCGGGAGCCAGGAACTCTCGCCGTCGGTCTCGTCGAACCAGGGCGCGGACACCCTGAGTGAGGACAAATCGCCATGCGCGGCTGCCCAATTGCCTTTCCAGCGACGGTTGTGCCCGACCTGACGGTCGGCTGAACCGATGCGTGCCGACCGCGTCTTCGCGTACGGCGCCGCCGCCGGCCTCCTCGGTGACCTGCTGCTCGGCGATCCCCGCCGGGGGCATCCGGTCGCCGCGTTCGGACGGGCCGCGGGTGCCGTGGAGCGGGTGCTGTGGCGGGACCACCGGGGGTGGGGCGCTCTGCACACCGCCGTGTGTGTCGGCGGGGCCGCCTCGATCGCCGCGCTCGCCGGGCGTTCCGTGCGTCCCTCTCCTGCCGCCTCCGTCGCCCTGACCGCCGCCGCCACCTGGTCCGTCGTCGGCGGGACTTCGCTCGGGCGGGAGGCCCGGGCCATCGGCGGGGCGCTCGCCGCCGGGGACATCGAGGTGGCCCGGGAGCGGCTGCCCCACCTCTGCGGGCGCGATCCGCAGTCGCTGGACGCCGACGGGATCGCCCGGGCCGTCGTCGAGTCCGTCGCCGAGAACACCTCGGACGCCGTCGTGGGCGCCCTCGTGTGGGGTGCCGCGGCCGGTGTGCCGGGACTCGTCGGCTTCCGTGCCGTGAACACGCTCGACGCCATGGTCGGGCACAGGTCCGCCAAGTACCGGCGGTACGGCTGGGCTTCCGCGCGGCTCGACGATGTCGCGGGGTGGCCCGGGGCGCGGCTCACCGCCGTCCTCGCGGCCGTCACGGGAAGCGATCCGCGCGGAGCCGTACGCGCCTGGCGTGCCGACGCCGTCAAGCACCCGAGTCCCAACGCCGGGCCCGTCGAGGCCTCGTTCGCCGGGGCGCTCGGCGTGCGGCTGGGCGGGACGCTCTCGTACGCGGGAAGGGTCGAGCACCGGCCCGTACTCAACGGTGAAGGGCGGGCCGTGGAGGTCGGGGACATCGAGCGGGCCGTGCGGCTCTCGCGGCGCGTGGGCCTGCTCGCGCTCGGCGTGAGTGTCGCCGGACGGCTCCTCGTCAACAGCCTTCGCACGAAGGGGCGTACGTCATGAGTCGGGGAACGAGCGGGGGAACGGGTGGCGGGCTGCTCGTCGCCGGTACCACCTCCGACGCGGGCAAGAGCGTCGTGACGGCCGGGATCTGCCGGTGGCTGGTGCGGCAGGGTGTCAAGGTGGCGCCCTTCAAGGCGCAGAACATGTCGCTCAATTCGTTCGTCACGCGGGAGGGCGCCGAGATCGGGCGGGCGCAGGCCATGCAGGCACAGGCCGCGCGCGTGGAGCCCACCGCGCTCATGAATCCCGTACTGCTCAAGCCGGGCAGCGACCGGAGCAGTCAGGTCGTCCTCATGGGCAGGCCCGTCGGGGAGATGAGCGCCCGCGGCTATCACGGCGGGCGTCAGGAACAGCTCCTCGGGACCGTGCTGGAGTGCCTCGCCGAGTTGCGGGGCACGTATGACGCGGTGATCTGTGAGGGGGCGGGCAGTCCCGCCGAGATCAATCTGCGGCGGACGGACATCGTGAACATGGGGATCGCGCGGGGCGCGCGGCTGCCCGTGCTCGTCGTCGGCGACATCGACCGCGGGGGTGTCTTCGCCTCCTTCTTCGGAACCGTGGCGCTGCTCTCGCCCGAGGACCAGGAGTTCGTCGCCGGGTTCCTCGTCAACAAGTTCCGCGGGGACGTGTCCCTGCTGGAGCCCGGCCTCGACATGCTCGAGAACCTCACCGGACGTCGTACGTACGGGGTCCTGCCCTTCCAGCACGGTCTCGGCATCGACGAGGAGGACGGGATGGCGGTCTCGCTGAGGGGCTCGGTCCGGGAGTCGGCGGTCTCCTCCCCCGTCGGCGAGGACATCCTGCGGGTGGCCGTCTGCGCGATCCCGCTGATGTCCAACTTCACGGACGTGGACGCGCTGGCCGCCGAACCGGGCGTCGTCGTGCGGTTCGTGGACCGGGCCGAAGAACTCGTCGACGCCGACCTGGTCGTCGTGCCCGGCACCCGTGGCACGGTCAGGGCCCTGGAGTGGCTGCGGGAGCGCGGCCTCGCGGACGCCCTCGCCAGAAGGGCCGCGGAGGGGCGTCCCGTCCTCGGTATCTGCGGTGGCTTCCAGATCCTCGGCGAGCACATCGAGGACGAGGTCGAGTCGCGCGCAGGCCAGGTGGACGGGCTCGGACTCCTCCCCGTGCGCGTGCGGTTCGCGCGGGAGAAGACCCTGACCCGGCCCGTCGGCGCGGCGCTCGGCGAGCCCGTCGAGGGGTACGAGATCCACCACGGGGTCGCCCATGTCACGGGCGGGGAACCCTTCTTGGACGGCTGCCGGGTCGGCGAGGTCTGGGGCACGCACTGGCACGGCTCGCTGGAGTCGGACGGCTTCCGCCGGGCCTTCCTTCGCGAGGTGGCGGCCGCCGCGGGGCGCCGCTTCGTACCGGCCGCCGGCACGTCGTTCGGGTCGCTGCGCGAGGAGCAGCTGGACCGGCTCGGCGATCTGATCGAGGAACACGCGGACACGGACGCGCTGTGGCGGCTCATCGAGTCCGGCGCGCCGACAGGACTGCCCTTCATTCCACCGGGAGCACCCGCATGAGCACAGTGTTGTTGTTGTCGACCGCCGACACGGATCTGCTGGCGGCGCGTGCCGCCGGCGCCGCGTACCGGATCGGCAATCCCACCCGCGTGGATGTCGCGGAGGAGCTTCCCGCGCTGGTCCGCGGCGCGGACGTCGCCGTCGTACGGCTGCTCGGCGGCAAGCGTGCCTGGGAGGACGGGCTCGCCGCGCTCAAGGCGTCCGGGATCCCGACCGTGCTGCTGGGCGGGGAGTCCGTCCCCGACGCGGAGCTGATGGCCGAGTCGTCCGTGCCCGCCGGTGTCGTCGCGGAGGCGCTGCGCTATCTGGTCGAGGGCGGCCCGGAGAACCTGACCGAGCTGGCCCGCTTCCTGTCCGACACCGTGCTGCTGACGGGCGAGGGCTTCGAAGAGCCCCGGAAGATGCCCGAGTTCGGGGTCCACGGCGAGCGCGCGTACGTCGAGGGCCGTCCGACCGTGGGCGTGCTCTTCTACCGGGCGCACCAGCTGAGCGGCAACACCGCCTTCGTGGACACCCTGTGCGACGCGATCGAGGCCCGGGGCGCGAACGCCCTTGCCGTGTACTGCGGTTCGCTGCGCGACGCCGACGCGGGCCTGTACGAGATCCTCGGCAAGGCCGACGCGCTGGTCGCGACGGTTCTCGCCGCCGGCGGCACGCACGCCTCGCAGGCGTCCGCGGGCGGTGACGAGGAGGCCTGGGACATCGGCGCGCTCGCCGACCTCAACATCCCTGTCCTGCAAGGGCTCTGCCTCACCTCGTCACGGTCCGCCTGGGCCGGGTCCGACGCCGCCCTCTCCCCCATGGACGCGGCGATGCAGGTCGCGATCCCCGAGTTCGACGGACGCCTCATCACGGTCCCGTTCTCCTTCAAGGAACAGGGTCCCGACGACGTTCCGGTGTACGTCGCCGACCCCGAGCGCGCCGCCCGGGTCGCCGGAATCGCCGTGCGCCACGCCCGGTTGAAGCACAAGCCCAACGCGGAGAAGAAGCTCGCGCTCGTCTTCACCGCCTATCCAACCAAGCACTCCCGGGTAGGCAACGCGGTCGGCCTCGACACCCCCGCCTCGGCGGTACGGGTTCTCGACGCGCTGCGGGACGCCGGGTACTCCCTGACCGAATACCCGGACAACGGCGACGAGTTGATCCACCGGCTCATCGCGGCCGGCGGCCACGACGTCGAGTGGCTGACCGAGGAGCAGCTCGCCTCGGCCCCGGCACGTGTGCCGCTCGCGGACTACCGGGCCTGGTTCGACAAGCTCGACCCGGATCTGCGCAGCGGGATGCTGGAGGCGTGGGGCGAGCCGCCGGGCAACCTGTACGTGGACGGCGACGACATCGTGCTGGCCTCCCTCCAGTTCGGGAACGTCGTCGTGATGATCCAGCCGCCGCGCGGTTTCGGCGAGAACCCGATCGCGATCTACCACGACCCGGACATGCCGCCGTCGCACCACTACATGGCGTCGTACCGCTGGCTGGACAACAGCTTCGGCGCCGACGCCGTCGTGCACATGGGCAAGCACGGCACGATGGAATGGCTGCCGGGCAAGGGACTCGGGCTCAGCGGCGGCTGCGCGCCCGACGCGGTCCTCGGTGAACTCCCCCTCGTCTACCCCTTCATCGTCAACGACCCCGGCGAGGGCACCCAGGCCAAGCGCCGCGGTCACGCCACCGTCGTCGACCACCTCGTACCGCCGATGGCGCGCGCGGACACGTACGGCGATCTGGCGAAGCTGGAGCAGCTCCTCGACGAGTACGCGCTCGTGTCCGACCTGGACCCGACGAAGGCCCCGGCCGTGCGGGCCCAGATCTGGACGCTGGTCAAGGCGGCCGAGCTGCACCACGACCTGCATGTGGACGACCAGCCGGACGACGACGCCTTCGACTCGTTCGTCATGCACATCGACGGCTATCTGTGCGAGATCAAGGACGTGCAGATCCGCGACGGCCTGCACATTCTCGGCGGCGGCCCGGAGGCCGAGCCGCGCGTGAACCTCGTACTGGCCGTGCTGCGGGCCTCTCAGGTGTGGGGCGGGACAGCGAACGCGCTGCCGGGCCTTCGGGCCTGTCTCGCCGAGCACTTCGGCCTGGTCGAGAAGGAGTTGCTGGGCGAGCCCGGTGCGCCGCTGAAGGTGCCGGTCGAGCTGAGCGACCTGGTCCCGGGACCCTCGCGGTCGGCGGCCGACGCGATCGATCTCCTTGAGCAGCTGTGCCGCCGGTTCGCGGAGGGCATGGAGGAGCGCGCCTGGGAAGTCGCTGCCGTGCCCGCTCTCGTGCGCGAGGTGCTGGGCGGCACCGAACTCCCCGACGCCGTCGCGGTGTTGGAGTTCGCGTGCCGTGAGGTGGTGCCGCGTCTCGCCCGTACGACGGACGAGATCGACCACATCCTCCTTGCCCTGAACGGCGGTTACGTCCCGGCGGGCCCCTCGGGTTCACCGACCCGCGGACTCGTGAACGTCCTGCCGACCGGCCGGAACTTCTACTCCGTCGACCCCAAGGCGATCCCGTCCAGGCTGAGTTGGGAGGTCGGGCAGTCGCTCGCCGACTCGCTCGTGCAGCGGTACCTCCAGGACACGGGCGACTACCCGAAGTCCGTCGGCCTGACGGTCTGGGGCACCTCCGCGATGCGCACCCAGGGCGACGACATCGCGGAGATCCTGGCGCTGCTGGGCTGCCGGCCGGTGTGGGACGACGCCTCGCGGCGCGTCACCGGCTTCGAGGTCGTGGGCCTGGAGGAACTCGGCCGGCCGCGCATCGACGTCACGGTCCGTATCTCCGGTTTCTTCCGGGACGCGTTCCCGCATGTGGTCGGGCTGATCGACGACGCGGTACGGGCGGTGGCCGACCTGGACGAGCCCGCCGACCGCAACTACGTGCGCGCGCACGCCGACGAGGACACCGCCGAGCACGGCGACCGACGGCGCGCGACGTCCCGTATCTTCGGCTCGAAGCCCGGCGCGTACGGGGCCGGTCTGCTCCCCCTCATCGACGCGCGCAACTGGCGCTCCGACGCCGACCTCGCCGAGGTGTACGCGGTGTGGGGCGGCTACGCGTACGGGCGCGGGCTCGACGGGCGGGCGGCGCGCGGGGACATGGAGACGGCGTTCAAGCGCATCGCCGTGGCCGCCAAGAACGTCGACACCCGAGAGCACGACCTCGTCGACGCGGACGACTACTTCCAGTACCACGGCGGCATGGTCGCCATGGTCAGGCATCTGACGGGCGCGAGCCCCGAGGCGTACGTCGGTGACTCCGCCACTCCCGACCAGGTGAAGACCCGCACCCTCGGTGAGGAGACCCACCGGGTCTTCCGCGCCCGCGTGGTCAACCCGCGCTGGATGGCGGCGATGCGGCGCCACGGCTACAAGGGTGCCTTCGAGATGGCGGCGACCGTCGACTACCTCTTCGGGTACGACGCCACGGCCGGGGTCGTGGACGACTGGATGTACGAGAAGCTCAGCGCGGAGTACGTCTTCGACGCGGAGAACCGGGACTTCATGAAGAAGTCCAACCCCTGGGCCCTGCGCGGCATCACGGAACGGCTCCTCGAAGCGGCGGACCGCGGACTGTGGGCCGAGCCGGACGCCGAGACGCTGGAACGGCTGCGCGCCACGTACCTGGAGCTCGAAGGCGACTTGGAGGGCGACGACCAGTGAGTACCCCCTTTCCGTTCACGGCTGTCGTCGGACAGGACGACCTGCGGCTCGCGCTGCTCCTGAACGCCGTGTCGCCCGCGGTCGGCGGTGTGCTCGTACGCGGCGAGAAGGGCACCGCCAAGTCGACCGCCGTGCGCGCCCTTTCGGCGCTCATGCCCGAGGTGGACGTCGTCGCCGGCTGCCGCTTCTCGTGCGCGCCAGCCGCTCCCGACCCGGCGTGCCCGGACGGGCCGCACGAGGTGGGAGCAGGGGTCCAACGGCCCGCACGCATGGTCGAGTTGCCCGTCGGCGCCTCCGAGGACCGGCTCGTGGGCGCTCTGGACATCGAGCGTGCGCTGGCCGAGGGCGTGAAGGCCTTCGAACCGGGCCTGCTGGCCGACGCGCATCGCGGGATCCTGTACGTGGACGAGGTCAACCTCCTCCACGACCACCTGGTCGACCTGCTGTTGGACGCGGCCGCGATGGGTGCCTCGTACGTGGAGCGCGAAGGTGTCTCCGTACGGCATGCCGCGCGGTTCCTGCTGGTGGGGACCATGAACCCCGAAGAGGGCGAACTGCGGCCGCAGTTGCTCGACCGGTTCGGGCTGACGGTCGAGGTGGCCGCCTCGCGCGAGCCGGATCAGCGGGTCGAGGTCGTGCGGCGGCGGCTCGCCTACGACGACGATCCGGACGGCTTCGCGGCGCGCTGGGCCGACGAGGAGACGGCGGTGCGGGCGCGGATCGTGGCCGCGCGGAAGCTGCTGCCGTCGGTCGTGCTCGGCGACGGGGCGCTGCGGCAGATCGCGGCGACCTGCGCGGCCTTCGAGGTGGACGGGATGCGGGCCGACATCGTGATGGCCCGGACCGCCACCACGCTGGCCGCGTGGGCCGGGCGCACGGAGGTACTGGCCGAGGACGTACGGCAGGCGGCGCAGCTCGCACTGCCGCACCGGCGACGGCGAAACCCCTTTGATGCGCCGGGACTTGACGAGGACAAGCTCGACGAGACGCTGGAGGAGTTCGGGAGCGGGGAGAACTCCGGGGGTTCCGACAGTTCCGATGGTTCGGACGACTCCGGCGACTCCGGCGACGAGGATCCGGATCCCGACGGCCCGGACGGGGGCGGCGGGCAGCCGCCTCAGGAAGGGCCCGACGACGGCAACGACGATGGCAGCGGCGAGAGCTCCGGTGAGGTGCCCGCGCAGGGCGAGCCCTCCGAGACCGGACAGGCACCGTCGCCGGGCGCGGGCGAGCAGGCTCCCGTACGGGCCGCCGAGCCGTTCCGTACGAAGGTGCTGAGCGTGCCGGGTCTCGGCGAGGGCGCCGCCGGGCGGCGGTCGCGGGCACGGACCGAGCACGGGCGGACCACCGGTGCACGTCGGCCCCAAGGAGCCCTCACCAAGCTGCACTTGGCGGCCACCGTGCAGGCCGCGGCCCCGCATCAGCGGGCGCGTGGCCGGTCGGGTCCGGGTCTCGTGGTCCGGCGCGACGATCTGCGGCAGGCCACGCGGGAGGGGCGCGAGGGGAACCTCGTGCTGTTCGTCGTGGACGCCTCCGGTTCGATGGCGGCGCGGCAGCGGATGAGCGCGGTCAAGGGGGCCGTGCTGTCGCTGCTCCTCGACGCCTACCAGCGGCGGGACAAGGTGGGGCTCGTGACCTTCCGCGGTTCGACGGGCGAGGTCGCGCTGCCGCCCACCTCCTCGGTGGACGCGGCCGCGGTACGGCTGGAGTCGCTGCCCACCGGCGGGCGTACGCCGCTCGCCGCCGGGTTGCTGCGGGCGCATGACGTGCTGCGGGTGGAGCGGTTGCGGGATCCGGCTCGGCGGGCGCTGATGGTCGTGGTGACGGATGGCAGGGCGACGGGCGGGCCCGAGCCGGTGGCGCTGGCGGGACGGGCGGCTCGGCTGTTCGCCGCCGACGGGGTCGCGTCCGTGGTCGTCGACTGCGAGTCCGGGCCCGTACGGCTCGGGCTCGCGGGGCAGCTCGCTGGTGAACTCGGCGGTACGGCCGTGACGTTGGACGAGCTGCGGGCCGACTCGATCGCCGGGCTCGTCAGGGATGTTCAGGGCAACAGCAGGAGGGCCGCGTAATGCCGCAGGGACAGCCGAGTGTGGTGCCCGACGACGGGCTGACGACTCGTCAGCGGCGGAACCGGCCGCTCGTGGTCGTGCACACCGGGATCGGGAAGGGCAAGTCCACCGCCGCCTTCGGGCTCGCGCTGCGGGCCTGGAATCAGGGCTGGCCCATCGGGGTCTTCCAGTTCGTCAAGTCCGCGAAGTGGAAGGTCGGCGAGGAGAACGCGCTTCGGGTGCTGGGGGCTTCCGACGAGGGCGGGGCCGTCGACTGGCACAAGATGGGCGAGGGGTGGTCGTGGGTGCAGCGCGACTCCCAGATGGACAACGAGGAGAAGGCCCGCGAGGGCTGGGAGCAGGTCAAGCGCGACCTCGCCGCCGAGACGTACAAGCTGTACGTGCTCGACGAGTTCGCCTATCCCATGCACTGGGGGTGGGTCGACGTCGACGAGGTCGTCTCCGTGCTGCGGGACCGGCCCGGGACCCAGCATGTCGTGATCACCGGGCGCAACGCTCCCGAGAAGCTCCTCGAACTCGCCGACCTCGTGACCGACATGTCCAAGGTCAAGCACCCCATGGACGCCGGTCAGAAGGGGCAGAGGGGTATCGAGTGGTGAGTTCGTCCGTCCCTCGGCTGGTCATTGCCGCGCCCTCCTCGGGCAGCGGCAAGACCACCGTCGCCACGGGGTTGATGGCCGCGTTCGCCTCGCGGGGGCTTGCCGTGTCCCCGCACAAGGTGGGGCCCGACTACATCGATCCCGGGTATCACGCGCTGGCCACCGGGCGGGTGGGGCGGAATCTCGACGCCTATCTGTGCGGGGCGGAGTTGGTCGCGCCGCTGTTCGCCCATGGGGCGCGGGGGTGTGATCTCGCCGTCGTCGAAGGCGTGATGGGGCTGTTCGACGGGGCCGTGGGGGAAGGGGAGCTGGCCTCCACCGCTCATGTGGCGAAGTTGCTTCGGGCGCCTGTGGTGTTGGTGGTGGATGCCTCTTCGCAGTCGCGGTCCGTGGCCGCGCTGGTGCATGGGTTCGCCTCCTGGGATCCGGAGGTGCGGATCGGTGGGGTGATCCTCAACAAGGTGGGGTCCGAGCGGCATGAGGGGATGCTGCGGGAGGCGTTGGACGCGTCGGGGGTGCCTGTGCTGGGTGTTCTGCGGCGGGTTGAGCAGGTGGGGACTCCCTCTCGGCACCTTGGGCTGGTGCCTGTTGCCGAGCGGCGGGCGGAGGCGGTTGCTGCTGTCGCGGCCATGGCCTCGCAGGTGCGGGAGGGGTGCGATCTGGACGCACTGTTCGCGCTGGCGCGTGGAGCTGGGTCGTTGCCTGGTGGCGCGTGGGATGCGGCTGAGGTCTTGGCTTCCTCGCCCCCGCCACCCCTTCCCGTTCCCGTCCCTGGGGGTTCTGCCCCCAGACCCCCGTATCGGCCTGAACGGCCTCGTCCTCAAACGCCGGACGGGCTGAAAGAGCCCGGGACGGCCTCGAAGGAGCCCCGAGCAAGGCCTCCAGGCGCACCACGCATCGCCATCGCCGGTGGGGCCGCCTTCAGCTTCTCCTACGCCGAGCATGCCGAGTTGCTTGCCGCCGCCGGCGCGGAGGTTGTCACCTTTGATCCGCTTCGGGACGAGGAACTGCCCGAAGGGACGCGGGGGTTGGTCATCGGGGGCGGGTTTCCCGAGGTGTACGGCCCTGAGCTGTCCGCCAACGAACCCCTCCGTGAGGCCGTTGCCTCGCTCGCCGAGAGTGGGGCGCCGGTCGCGGCCGAGTGTGCGGGGCTGCTGTATCTCTCGCGTGAGCTCGACGGCCTGCCGATGTGCGGGGTGATCGACGCGAAGGCGCGGATGGATGAGCGGCTGACGCTGGGGTATCGGGATGCGGTCGCCGTGTCCGACAGTGTGCTGGCCGAGGCCGGCAGCCGGATGCGCGGGCATGAGTTTCACCGGACCGTCGTGGAGCCCGGGGCGGGGGTCGCTCCGGCCTGGGGCGTGCGCGTTCCGGTGCGGCGGGTCGAAGGTTTCGTACAGCAGGGCGTGCATGCGAGTTATCTGCATACGCACTGGGCGTCGGCGCCCGGTGTCGCCCGTCGGTTTGTGGAGAGGTGTGTCGGGTCATGGGCAACAGCAGGCTGATCGGGGTCGGGGTCGGGCCCGGGGATCCCGAGCTCGTGACCGTCAAGGGGGTCAACTGCCTTCGGGCGGCCGACGTTGTCGTCGTGCCCGTCATGGCTGCGTCTGACGGAAGAGACGGCGGCGAGCCGGGGCGCGCCGAAGCGACCGTGCTGCACTACGTGCCCGAGGACAAGGTCGTACGCGTGGTCTTCGCGCTCAACGAGCGGTCCGACCGGGGTCGCCGCGAGGCCGCCTGGGATGCCGCCGGGGAGCGGGTGGCCGGGCTGCTGCGTACGCACGGGACCGTGGCGTTCGCGACCATCGGCGACCCGAACGTGTACTCCACGTTCACCTATCTCGCGCAGACCATCGCGCACGCCGTACCGGGGACCGTCGTCGAGACCGTGCCCGGTATCACCGCCATGCAGGATCTCGCCGCCCGGTCCGGGGCCGTGCTGACGGAGGGCACCGAGCCGCTGACGCTCGTGCCCGTCACCGCGGGGGCCGGTGCGCTCAAGGACGCGCTCAACGGGCCCGGGACCGTCGTCGCGTACAAGTTCGGGCGGCTGGCGCAGGAGGTCGCCGCGGCACTGCGGGAGACCGGGCGGCTCGACGATGCCGTGTGGGGGTCGGCGTTGGGGCTGCCGGACGAGTCCATTCGGCCTGCGGGCGAGCTGGACGGCACCACGCTGCCCTATCTCTCGACGCTCATCGCGCCCGCGCGGCGCGACGGTGGACGCGGCGGCAAGCTGTGACTCCCGTCGGAGCAGTGGCTTTCGTCCGAGGGCTGCATCCGCGCGCCTCACTCCGCGATGCCCACCACCAGCCAGATGAAGGACGCCCCCGCGATCGTGCACAGCAGCGTGGAGCGGGCCGGGTGTTCGTGGTGGGCCTCGGGGAGGATCTCGGCGGCGGCGAGATAGAGCAGCGCGCCGCCGAAGAAGCCGAGATAGCCGCCGAGCAGATGCTCGGGGATGGAGAAGAAGAGCGTCGAGGCAGCTCCCACGACCGGGGCCGCCGCGTCCGCGAACAGCATCGCGACCGCCTTGCGGCGGGCGTTCCCGTACAGGGTCGTGATCGTGTACGTGTTGAAGCCGTCCGCGAAGTCGTGGGCGATCACGGCCACAGCCACGGCCGCTCCCATACCGCCGCCGACCTGGAAGGCCGCGCCGATCGCCACGCCGTCCATCGCGCTGTGGCCGACCATCGCGGCGGCGGCCGTCAGGCCCACCTGGGGGGCGCGGCCGTTGTGTTCCTCCCCGCCGTGCGCCGCCTGACGTACGGCCAGCAGGCGTTCCACCAGGTGCGCCAGCAGGAAGCCCGCCACGAACAGCAGCAGCGCGGCCGGTACGCCGAAGATCTCGTCGCCCGCCGCGTCGAGCGCCTCCGGCAGCAGGTCCAGACCGACGACGCCCAGCATCAGACCGCCTGCCAGACCGAGTACGAGGTGGCGGCGGTCGGTGACGCGTTGCGCCGTCCAGCCGCCGGCCAGCGTCATGAGGAACGCGCCGAGCGCGACGAACACCGCCATACGCCCTTGCTATCCGATCGACCCGTGTTCACGCACGTCCGCCGCACGTTCGCGACCGGACTGCTCCCGGAACCCGCGTGCGCCGATGCCCGATAGCGCCCGGCACGCCCGTACGACCGGCACCAGCCGCACGACCCGCACGACCACCCGAAGTACTCGCAGTACCCGCACTGCTCGTAGGAGAGGACCCCATCCCATGGCCGATGCCCCCACCGGCAAGGTGACCTTCGTCGGGGCCGGGCCCGGTGCCGCCGACCTGTTGACGTTCCGTGCCGCGCGCGCCATCGCCGAGGCCGACGTCGTGATCTGGGCGGCCAGCCTGGTGCAGGCCGAGGTCCTCGAACACGCGCGTGAGGGAGCCGAGATCCTGGACTCGGCGACGATGTCGTTGGAGGACGTCGTCGCCGTGTACGAGCGCGCCGCCGAGGCCGGGCTGAAGGTCGCCCGGATCCACTCCGGCGACCCCGCGCTCTGGGGCGGCACCCAGGAGCAGGTCGACCGGTGCGCGGAGATCGGCATCGAGACCGAGATCGTGCCCGGTGTCTCGTCCTTCTCCGCCGTCGCCGCGCTCGCCCAGCGGGAGCTGACCATCCCCGAGGTCGCCCAGTCCGTGATCCTCACCCGGCTCGGCGGCGGCAAGACGCCGATGCCGCCCGGGGAGGAAGTACGCGAGTTCGCGCGGCACGGGACGACGATGGCGCTGTTCCTGTCGGCCGCCCGCAGCGGACAGCTCGTACGGGAGCTGCTGGAGGGCGGTTATCCGACGTCGACGCCGGTCGTGGTCGCGTACCAGGCGACCTGGCCGGAGGAGCTGATCGTGAAGTGCACGATCGGCACGCTGGAGGAGACCGTCAAGGAGCACAAGCTCTGGAAGCACACGCTGTTCCTGGTCGGGCCGGCCCTCGACGCGCACGGCACCCGCTCGCACCTCTACCACCCCGGCCACTTCCACGGCTTCCGCAAGGCCGACCCCGAGGCCCGCAGGGCGCTGCGGACGCAGGGTGCACAGGGCGGCGCGCGGGGTGCGCAGGGCGCGCAGGGTGTCACTCCGTGATCACCGTCGTCGGTACGGGTACGGGGGCGCCCCTTTCGCCGGACGCCCAGGCCGCGTTGGCCGGGGCGGGGCTCGTCGTGGGCGGACGGCGGCATCTGGCGGCCGCGACGGAGATGCCGGACACGGCCGAGCGCGTCGTCCTCGGTCCGCTCGCGCCCGCCCTCGACGCGATCGAGCAGTTTCTGGAGAAGCCGGAGGACCAGGGGCGGGTCGTCGTGCTGGCCTCCGGGGACCCGGGGTTCTTCGGGATCGTCCGGGCCCTCGCCGAGCGTTTCGGGGCCGAGCGGCTGGAGGTCCACCCGGGGGTGTCGTCCGTCGCGACCGCCTTCGCGCGGGTTGGGCTGACCTGGGACGACGCGGTGGTCGTGAGCGCGCACGGGCGTGACCTGCGGACCGCCGTGAACGTCTGCCGGGCCCATCCCAAGGTGGCGGTACTGACCGGTCCGGGGTCCGGACCCGCGGAACTCGGGGCCGCGCTGCGGTCCAGCGGGCGGGTGTTGGTGGTGGCGTCGGCGCTGGGGGCGAGCGCTGTTTCGGGCTCGGGCTCGGGTTCGGGTTCTGCCTCGGCTTCGGTTTCGGCTACTGCCTCGGGTTCGGCTTCTGTCCCGGGCTCGGGGGCTGCCTCGGGCTCGCGCGCTGACGCGGACTCGGCCTCTGCCGCGGGCTCGGGCTCGGGCCCTGGCTCGGGCTCGGACTCGGGCTCGGACTTGGGCCACGCTCCGGACCCAGGTTCGGACTCCGCCCCGTACACCGGTGAGCGTGTCGAGCGGGTCACGCCCGCCGAGGCCGCTGCCCGTGACTGGGGGCCGGCCGTGAGTGTCGTGCTGTGTCTCGACGAGTCTCGTGTCCTCTCCCCCGTGCGCACGATCGCGGGGCCGCCGCCGGGGCCCGCCCAATGGGCCCTGGAAGAGGGCGAGTTCACCCACCGGGACTCGATGATCACCAAGTTCGAGGTACGGGCGCTGGCGCTGGCCCGGCTCGGACCGCGGCTCGGTGACCACGTGTGGGACATCGGCGCGGGCTCGGGCTCGGTCGCCGTGGAGTGCGCACGGCTCGGAGCCGCCGTGACCGCCGTGGAGAAGACCCTGGACGGTGTGGAGCGGGTCCGCGCCAACGCCGCCACGCACGGGGTCGACGTGACCGCCGTGCACGGCGCCGCGCCGACCGTGCTGTCCGACCTGCCCGACCCCGACGCCGTGTTCATCGGCGGGGGCGGGCGGGAACTGCCCGCCATCGTGACCGCCTGTGCCCGGCGGGCGCGGCGGTCCGTCGTCGTGGCGATGGCCGCCCTCGACCGGGTTCCGGCGGTCCGGGACGCGCTCGTCGCGGCCGGGCTCGACTGTGACGGCGTACTGCTGCAGTCGTCCCGGCTGGCGCCGCTGCCGGGGGACGTCACCCGGCTCGCGGCGACCAACCCCGTTTTCCTGCTGTGGGGCGTCCGGCCTCCGGTACGTAGTGAAGGAGCTGCTCAGTGATCGGCCTGATTTCCGCGACGGCCGCCGGTTCGGCGGGCTGTCGGCGGGTGGCCTCGGCCTGGCCGGGCCGTACCCGCGTGTACGAGGGCCCCGTGGGGGACGCCGTGCGGCGGGCCTTCGCGGAGTGTGAGCAGCTCGTGTGCTTCCTCGCCACCGGGGCCGTGGTGCGGCTCGTCGCGCCGCTGCTCATCGACAAGGCCTCCGATCCCGGCATCGTGTGTGTTGACGAGGGCGGGCGGTTCGCGGTGTCCCTGGTCGGGGGCCACGGCGGTGGTGCCAATGAACTCGCCCGCGAGGTGGGAGAGTTGCTCGGTGCCGAGCCTGTGGTGACGACGGCGACCGACTCCGTGGGGGTGCCGGGGCTCGACACGCTCGCCCTGCCGGTCGAAGGTGATGTGGCCGGGGTGTCCCGGGCCATGCTGGACGGCGAACCGGTCGCGCTGTACGCCGAGTTGGCCTGGCCGCTGCCGCCGCTGCGGGTCGCCGAGGCCGGGGCGTACTCGATTCGCGTCACTGACAGGGCTGTTGAGCCCGCCGAGCGTGAGGTCGTGCTCCGGCCGCTCTCCCTCGTCGTGGGCGTCGGCGCCTCCAAGGGTGCCCCCGTCGACGAGGTGCTCGGGCTCGTCCAGGACGCGCTCCGGGACGCGGGTCTTTCGGTGAAGTCCGTCGCCGAGCTCGCCACCGTCGACGCCAAGGCCGAGGAGCCCGGCATTGTCGGGGCGGCCGAGCGGCTCGGGGTGCCCGTGGTGACGTACGGCGCCGAGGAGTTGGCGGCGGTCGACGTGCCGAACCCCTCGGACGCACCCCTCGCCGCCGTCGGCACTCCGTCGGTGGCGGAGGCCGCCGCCCTCCTGCGCGGCGGTGAACTCCTCGTCCCCAAGCGCAAGTCGGCCGCGCGGCCCGCGATGGCGACCTGCGCGGTCGTACGCCTGCCGGGGCGCGGGCGGCTTGCGGTGGTCGGACTCGGGCCTGGCGCCCGGGACCTGCTGACGCCCCGCGCGAAGGACGAGCTGCGCCGCGCCTCGGTGCTCGTCGGGCTCGACCAGTACGTCGACCAGATCCGCGACCTGCTCCTGCCGGGCACCCGGATCCTGGAGTCGGGGCTCGGGGCCGAGGAGGAGCGGGCCAGGACGGCCGTGGCCGAGGCCCGGCTCGGGCAGGCGGTCGCGCTGATCGGCAGTGGTGACGCGGGCGTGTACGCGATGGCGTCGCCCGCGCTCGCGGAGGCGTCCGACGACATCGACGTCGTCGGGGTGCCCGGGGTGACCGCCGCACTCGCGGCCGGGGCGATCCTGGGCGCGCCGCTCGGCCACGACCATGTGTCGATCAGCCTCTCCGACCTGCACACACCGTGGGAGATCATCGAGCGCCGGGTGCGCGCGGCGGCCGAGGCCGACCTCGTCGTCACCTTCTACAACCCGCGCAGCCGGGGCCGTGACTGGCAGCTCCCCAAGGCGCTCACGATCCTTGCCGGGCACCGGAAGCCGACGACGCCCGTGGGAGTCGTACGCAACGCCTCACGGCCGGACGAATCCAGCCGTGTCACCACCCTCGCGGGACTCGACCCCGCGACGGTGGACATGATGACGGTGGTGACCGTGGGCAACACGGCGACCCGGCAGATCGCGGGGCGCATGGTGACGCCCCGCGGTTACCGCTGGCAGGAGGAGCCCAAGTGAGCGCAGTCGGCCGGGTGTTCCCGGCGAGCCGGATCACGGACCCCGGGACCCGGACCGTGAATCCCGGGACCCGGACCGTAGACCCTGGGACACGGATCGTGCACCCCATCGAGCAGGAGTCCTTCCGGCGGCTGCGGGCCCGCCTGGACACCTCGCACTTCCCGCCGCTGACCCGTGCCGTCGTGGAGCGGGTGATCCACTCCGCGGCCGATCTCGACTACGCGAGCGATCTGGTGACCGACGAGGTCGCCCTTGAGAAGGCCCACCGGGCGCTGCACGACGGGGCGCCCGTCGTCGTGGACGTGGAGATGGTCGCGGCCGGCATCACCCGGCGCGACACCGTCTGCCGTCTCAAGGACGCCGTGTCCGGCCCGGGGCTGACCCGCTCGGCCCATGCGGTCCGGCTCGCGTACGAGCAGGTCGGGCCCGGCGCGCTCTGGGTGATCGGCTGCGCCCCGACCGCGCTGGAGGAGCTGCTCACCCTGGACGTCTCCCCCGCGCTCGTCATCGGTCTGCCCGTCGGCTTCGTCGGCGCGGCGGAGTCCAAGGCCGCGCTGCGCGAGAGCGGGCTGCCCGCCGTGAGCAACGTGTCCGAGAAGGGCGGCTCTGCGGTCGCCGCGGCCGCGCTCAACGCCCTGCTGTACCACCCCGTTTCCCACCCGGTGCCCGACGCCGTGTCCCACCCTGTGCCCGAGGCCGAGTCCCGGGCCGGTTCCCCGTCCGAGTCCAAGGAGAAATCGTGACCACCCCCGCCCCCGCCCTGCTCATCGCCGGACACGGCACCCGGGACGACGCGGGTGCCGAGGCCTTCCGCGACTTCGTGCGGGAACTGGGCCGCCGCAACCCCGGACTGCCCGTCGCGGGCGGTTTCATCGAGCTCTCCCCGCCGCCGCTGGGCGACGCGGTGACCGAACTGGTCGAGCAGGGCATACGCCGGTTCGCGGCCGTCCCGCTGATGCTGGTGTCCGCCGGGCACGCCAAGGGCGACATCCCGGCCGCGCTGAGCCGCGAGAAGGAGCGGCACCCCGGGATCTCGTACACGTACGGGCGTCCGCTGGGCCCGCACCCGGCGCTGCTCGCGGTGCTGGAGCGGCGACTCGACGAGGCGCTCGGCGGTTCGGCGCGGACCCCCGCGGACCGTGCCGAGGTGACCGTCCTTCTTGTCGGGCGCGGCTCGACCGACCCGGACGCCAACGCCGAAGTGCACAAGGCGGCGCGGCTGTTGTGGGAGGGGCGGGGTTACGCGGGCGTGGAGACGGCGTTCGTGTCGCTGGCCGCGCCGGACGTGCCGTCGGGCCTGGACCGCTGTGTGAAGCTGGGCGCGCGCCGGATCGTGGTGCTCCCCTACTTCCTGTTCACGGGTATCCTCCCGGACCGGGTGCGGCAGCAGACCGAGGGGTGGGCGGCCGCGCATCCGGAGGTCGACGTGGTCTCCGCCGATGTCATCGGGCCGGAGCCGGAGCTGCTCGACCTGGTCATGGAGCGCTACCGGGAGGCGGTCGAGGGTGATCTGCGGATGAACTGCGACTCCTGCGTCTACCGCATCGCGCTGCCCGGGTTCGAGGACAAGGTGGGGCTCCCCCAGCAGCCGCACTTCCACCCGGACGACGACGGGCACCACCACGACGGGCACCACCATCACGGACATCACCACCACGACGGCCACACACCCTCCCATGCACACTGACGGGGACGGCAGAGACGGCCGGGACGGGCACCGCCGCCCCGGAGGCGGACAGGGCGTCGGGGCGCGGGCCACCGGCGGACTCGGTGACGCGCACGATCTCCGGCACCACGGCGACGCCGAGGTGCGCGACGACGGATCGGCGCTCGTCGACCTCGCGGTGAACGTCCGGGCGGACACCCCGCCCGCCTGGCTGTGTGCGCGCATCGCCGAGTCGCTGACGGGGCTCGCGGCCTACCCGGACGGACGGGCGGCGCGGGCCGCGGTGGCGGCGCGGCACGGGCTGCCCGTGGAGCGGGTGCTGCTCACGGCGGGCGCGGCCGAGGCCTTCGTGCTGCTGGCGCGCGCTCTGAAGGCCCGTCAACCCGTGGTCGTGCACCCGCAGTTCACGGAGCCGGAGGCGGCGCTGCGGGACGCGGGGCACACCGTGGACCGGGTGCTCCTGCGGGCCGGGGACGGTTTCCGGCTCGACCCGTCGGCCGTCCCCGAGGACGCGGACCTGGTCGTGATCGGCAACCCGACCAACCCGACGTCCGTCCTCCACCCGGCCGCGCTGATCGCCGAACTCGCCCGTCCCGGGCGGACGTTGGTGGTCGACGAGGCGTTCATGGACGCGGTTCCGGACGAGCGGGAGACCCTCGCGGGGCGTACGGACGTGCCGGGTCTCGTGGTGCTGCGCAGCCTCACCAAGACATGGGGCCTCGCGGGACTGCGCATCGGGTACGTCCTGGCCCCGCCCGAGACGATCACCGAGCTCGAACGGGCTCAGCCGCTCTGGCCGGTGTCCACGCCCGCGCTCACGGCCGCCGAGGCCTGTATGACTCCGCGGGCGCTGGCGGAACAGGAGCACGCGGCCCGTCGCGTGTCGATAGACCGGGCCCATCTGGTCGCCGGACTCAGGGAGTTCGCGTCCGACGGCGTCCGTGTCGCGGAGCCCGCCGAGGGCCCCTTCGTCCTCATCGGGCTCCCCGGGGCGGCGGCCGTCCGCGCCCGGCTGCGCCGGCTGGGCTTCGCCGTGCGGCGCGGCGACACCTTCCCGGGGCTCGACGACACCTGGCTGCGCCTGGCGGTGCGCGACCGGGCGACGGTCAACCGCTTCCTCCAGGCACTGGACCAGGCAGTGAGCCTGCGGGACCGCTGACGCGGACACCGCGCCTGGCGGACTCCTGAGCCGGCGCGGGTGGCGCATTGCCCGGCGCGGCGAGGGTGGCACATTGCCCCGCAGCACGGGATTCGCCCGGGCGATGCGCCACCGGGCTCTCGTGGCGCCGACGGATGCGGGCGCGGTGCGCCGCCGGATGCCGACACGGTGGCCACAATCGCTCGTACGGGCGCTGGGCGCGCGAACTCCCCTCTGCCACCGAGGAGTTCGCGCACCAGGGCCGCCGATCCGTCCGGGCCGTCTGGGCCGTCTGGGCCGTCTGGGCCGTCTGGGCTGTCTGGGCTGTGCTCAGCCCCTCTTGCGGCGGGCCAGTACGACGGCTCCGCCGCCCGCCGCCAGCAGGGCGACCGCGCCCGCGGCGACGTACGGTGTCGACGAACTGCCGCCGGTCTCGGCGAGGTTTGCCTCGTCGGCAGGGGCGCCCTGTGGCTTCACCTCGGTCGCGGGCTCGACAGGATCCGCAGCCGCAGGTGCGTCCGGAGCGTCCGGTGCCTCGCAGGTGGCCTCGGCGAGGGTGACCGTGCCCTCGACCTCGGCCACGTTCAGCTTCAACGGGTTGATGGACACCTTGAGTTCGAGCGCGGTGGCGGCGGCCGTACGCGAGGTGGTGCGGGTCGACGCAAGGTCGAGGCGCACCTCGCCGACGCCGGGCACCTTCACCTCGGTCGGGCCACCGGCGGTCACCGTGGTCTTCTTGCCGAGGACCGTCACTGCGCCCAGCGGATTGGCGGTGGCGACGGGCTTCTCGCCCGCCGCGCAGACCGCCTTCGCGCTGACCTGCTCGATCTCGATGAGGGACAGCAGGGGCAGCCCCGGCACATGCACCTTGGCATGGGCGAGGTGCACGGAGCCTTCGGCCTTCTTCGCGGAGACCTTCGCACTCGACCGGGCGACCTCCGCCCCCAGTACGGTGAACGGCCGCCCGCCGTCGACTCCGTCCAACTTGGCGGTAAGCGCGGTCTTCTCGGCGCTGCGCGGTGCCCGTACGTCGTTGAGCGAGACCGTGAGCGGGACGTTCACGGACTTGTTGAGCAGGGAGACGTCGAGCCCGGTGCGCAGGACCACGGCACTGGCGCGGCCGTGGCCCTCGGTCGCCTGGGCCGGGCCCGCGCCCGCCAGGGCCGCGGGACCTGCGGCCAGGACGGTGGCCGCCGCGGTGACGGCGAACCTGCGTGCGGGCATGCGTGCGGGCATGCGTGCGGGCATGCGGAAAGCGTTGCTGTTCAAGGTGGTGGGACCCCCACGGGAGACAGAACTGGAGACGCGACGCCGCCGGACGCTCCGCTCACGGGGACCTGCGGGGAGCGCCGACGGCGTCGATGCGGGAATCCTTACGCACGGAGAGTGAACAGTCAGCAAGCTGACGGGAGTTCACTCATACGTGGAGTTTCCGTGCGCTTCTTCGAATCGTCCGGCACGCGCGTTCCTCATCTCCACCCGGATGCCCGAACCGGCTCGAACGCGCCGGTTGACGCGCCGGAGCACGCGCGGAAGTGCAGAACGAGCGAGCTCGGCGGACGGTTACGCTCCGTCAACTCACAGGTCCTAGCCGACGACCTTGCCGTTCAGCACCACCCGTCGGGGTGCCGCCAGCACCCGTACGTCCGCCCGCGGGTCTCCCTCGTACACGACGAGGTCGGCCGGTGCTCCCTCGTCCAGGCCGGGCCGTCCCAGCCAGGCCCGGGCGCCCCACGCCGTCGCCGACAGCGCCTCGATGGGCGGGATTCCGGCGGTGACCAGCTCGGCGACCTCGCCCGCCACCAGGCCGTGTGCGAGCGTGCCGCCCGCGTCGGTGCCCACGTACACGGGGACACCGGCGTCGTACGCGGCGCGCACGGTGTCGTAGCGACGCTCGTGGAGTCGCCTCATGTGCGCCGACCACTGGGGGAACTTCGCCTCACCGCCGGCCGCGAGCTGCGGGAAGGTGGCGATGTTGACGAGGGTCGGGACGATGGCGACGCCGCGTTCGGCGAAGAGCGGGATGGTGTCCTCGGTCAGGCCGGTGGCGTGCTCGATGCAGTCGATGCCCGCCTCCACCAGGTCCCGCAGGGAGTCCTCGGCGAAGCAGTGCGCGGTGACCCGGGCGCCCAGGCGGTGGGCCTCGGCGATCGCCGCCTCGACCTCGGCGCGGGGCCAGCAGGCGCCGAGGTCGCCCGTCTCACGGTTGAGCCAGTCCCCCACGAGCTTCACCCAGCCGTCGCCCCGGCGGGCCTCCTGGACGACGTACGCGACGAGGTCGTCCGGCTCGATCTCGTGGGCGAAGCCGCGGATGTAGCGGCGGGTGCGGGCGATGTGGCGGCCAGCCCTGATGATCTTCGGGAGGTCCGCGCGGTCGTCGATCCAGCGGGTGTCGGAGGGCGAGCCCGCGTCGCGGATGAGCAGGGTGCCGGCCTCGCGGTCGGTCAGGGCCTGCTTCTCCGCGATGTCGTCTGCGACGGGGCCGCTGGGGCCGAGGCCCACGTGGCAGTGGGCGTCGACCAGGCCGGGCAGGGCCCAGCCGTTCACGGTACGGATGTCACGGGCGCCTTGCGGGCGCTCGTAGGTGATTCTGCCGCCGACGATCCAGAGTTCGTCCCGGATGTCGTCGGGGGCGACGAGCACACGGCCCTTTACGTGCAGTACCGCCTGATCACTCATGAGTGCACTTTAGTTCGGCGGCTGCGGGACCGCCGTGGCTGGTTGCGCAGTTCCCCGCGCCCCTCAAGGGGCACGGAGAAAGGGGCACGGAGCGCTCAGCCCTCCTTGCTCAGTCGGCCGGCGCTGTCCTCCTCGACGTCCGCCATCGCCGGGTCCAGCAGGCGGGACAGGAAGTGGCGGGTCCGCTCGTGGGTCGGGTTGGTGATGACCTGGGTCGGGGGGCCGTCCTCGACGATGGCGCCGGCGTCCATGAAGACGACGCGGTCGGCGACCTCTCGGGCGAAGGTCATCTCGTGGGTGACGACCATCATGGTCATGCCCTCGTCGGCGAGCATGCGCATGACGGCGAGGACGTCGCCGACGAGTTCCGGGTCGAGGGCCGAGGTGGGCTCGTCGAAGAGCATCACCTCGGGGCCCATGGCGAGCGCGCGGGCGATGGCGACGCGCTGCTGCTGGCCGCCGGAGAGGGAGGCGGGATACGCGTCCGCCTTCTCGGAGAGGCCGACCCGCCGGAGGTTCTCGGCGGCGACCTTCGCGGCCGCCTCCTTGTCGCGGCCGAGCACCCGGCGCTGCGGCAGCGTGAGGTTCTCGGTCACCGTCAGGTGCGGGAAGAGGTTGAACTGCTGGAAGACCATGCCGATCCGGCGGCGTACGGCGTCGATGTCCACGTCGGGGTGGGTCACTTCGGTGCCGCCGACGAAGACCTGGCCCTTGGTGGGCTCTTCGAGGAGGTTCACGCAGCGCAGGAGCGTGGACTTGCCGGAGCCGGAGGGGCCGATGACACACACGACCTCGCCGGAGCGGACCTCCAGGTCGATGCCGCGCAGCACCTCGTTGTCGCCGAACGACTTGTGCAGGCCTCGGACCTGGATCTCCGGCGTACCGCTCGTGCCGCTCGCGTCGGCCTTGCTGCTCGTGCTGCTCACTTGGTGGCCTCCCCGGCCTTCGCCTCAAGGCGGCGTACGACGAATCCGAGCGGGATCGTGACCAGCAGATAGCACAGGCCCGCCACCAGGATTGGTGTCGAGTTGGCGGTCTCGCTGGCCAGGTCGCGGCCGAACTTGGAGAGTTCGCGCTCCTCCAGGGTGACCCCGAGGAACAGCACCAGCGAGGAGTCCTTGAAGAGGAGCACCAACTCGTTGGTGAGCGGCGGGATCACGATCCGGAACGCCTGCGGAATGATGATCGAGACCATGGCCCGGGCATGCGAGAAGCCCAGCGAACGGGCCGCCTCCATCTGTCCCTTGGGCACGGCCTGGATGCCCGCGCGGATCGTCTCCGCCATGTACGCGGCCGCGACGAGGCCGAGCGCCAGCGCGACCTTTCCGTACGTGCCGCCGGGGATCTCCGTGCCGGGGAACGCCAACGGCACGGCGACGCCCACGAAGATGAAGATCAGCAGGGCGGGCAGCCCGCGGAAGATCTCGATGTAGATGCCGGCCAGCCAGCGGTACGGCCCCACGGAGGAGAGCCGCATCAGGGCGACGACCACACCGAGGGCTAGGCCGAAGACGAAGCCGGACACCGTGTAGAGGACGGTGTTCTTCAGCGCCAGCGTGATGATGTCCGGGAACATCCGCTCGGCCAGGTCGACCTGGGCGAACTGGTTCTGCAGCTGCTCCCAGTCGGCCGTGACGCCGAAGGCGACCAGGGCGGCGACGAACACCGCGTACTGGACGCCGCGCGACACGGCCCGCTTCTGACGCCTGGTCAGACCGCTTCTGCGTGGCTGGACTTCGGTGTCCGTCCCACTCATGAGGCGGCGGACGGGGAAGCGGATGCGGCGTCCGCCGCGTTCTCGTCGTATGGGCCGATCCACTTCTCGTACAGCTTCTTGTAGGTGCCGTCGGACTTCGCGTCCGCCAGCGCCTTGTTGATGGCGTCGGCGAGCTTGGTGTTGCCCTTCTTCACCGTGAAGCCGTACTCCTCACCGGTGTTGATGTTGTCGGCGACCTGGAAGGCGTCCGCGTTGGCCCTGTCCTTCAGCCAGCCCTGGACGACCGGATAGTCGATGACGACGGCCTTGACCTGGCCGGTGCGCAGGCCGTTCAGGAGCGCGTCGGAGGACTCGAAGGAGACCGGGTCGAGGCCCTTGCTCTTCGCGTACTCCTCGCCGGTGGTCTGCGCCTGGGCGCCGACCTTCTTGCCCTTGAGGTCGGCGAAGGAGGAGATGCCGCTCTTCTTGTCGGCGAGGACGGCCTGGGTGGCCTCGAAGTACGGGTCGGAGAAGTCGACGTTCTTCTTGCGCTCGTCGGTGATCGTCATGCCGGCCGCGGCGAGGTCGCACTGGCCGGCGTTGAGGGACCCGCCGGTCTTGAAGTTCTCGAAGGGCTGGTCGAGGATCACCTGCTTCACGCCCAGGTCCTTGGCGACCAGGTCGATGACCGAGACGTCGAAGCCCTGCACCTTGCCGTCGATCTCCGACTGGAACGGCGGGTACGGCAGGTGCGTGCAGGTGGTGAGCTGTCCGCCCTTCACCAGCTCGACCCCGTTCGCGGTGGTCTTCTTGCCCCCGTCGTCGTCCGAAGAACAGCCGGCGACGAGCAGCAGCCCGGCCGTCGCGGTGGTGGCGGCCAGGATGCGGGACCGGCGCCCGAGGACCATCTTCACGGGGGTTGACCTCCTGTGGGGGAACTGTGGCTTCTGATTATAAGGAAAGGTTTGAGGCTCTCAAACCATTCCCATGGCCATTGAGCCGTCCGGCCTCAGAAGTCGTCGGTGGGGCGGGCGGGGACCCGCCCGTTACGCTCGTGTGCGTCTACCCCGTGAGCGCCACCCGTGAACAGCGCCGTCCGTAAACGAAGAGAGCACTGCTGTGACCCATCCCCTCCTGGACCTGGCGCCGCTGAGCGCCGCGCACTTCGCGTCGATCGAGGACCGCGTGGCGCGACTGCTCTCCACCGAACAGGACGTCCTGATCACCCAGGGCGAGGCACTGCTGCCGCTGGAGGGAGCCATTCGCGGCGCCGCGGGGCCCGGCACGATGGCTCTCAACGTGATCACCGGTCCGTACGGGCAGACGTTCGGCGACTGGCTGAGGGACTGCGGCGCGACGGTGTACGACCTGGCCGTCCCCTTCCACACGGCGGTCACGGCCGCACAGATCCAGGAGGCCTTCGCCGAGCACCCGGAGATCGACTTCGTCTCCCTGGTTCACGCGGAGGCGGCCACCGGCAACACCAACCCGGTCGCGGAGATCGGCGAGGTCGTACGGGCGCACGGTGCCCTGTTCTACCTGGACGCGGTGGCGTCGATCGGCGCGGAGCCGGTGCTGCCGGACGCGTGGGGCGTGGACCTGTGTGTGATCGGCGCCCAGAAGGCGATGGGCGGGCCGGCCGGGGTCTCCGCGGTCTCGGTGAGCGCGCGTGCCTGGGCCCGTATGGCCGCCAACCCGCACGCTCCGCGCCGCTCCTACCTCTCCCTCCTGGACTGGAAGGAGCGCTGGATCGACACCGGGCGCCGGGCGCTCCTGCATGCCCCGGCCCAGTTGGAGATGCTCGCGCTGGAGGCGTGCGTCCAGCGCATCGAGGCCGAGGGTCTCGACACGGTCATGTCCCGTCACGCGGCGGCCGCGGCGGCCACCCGGGCGGGGGCGCTCACGCTGGGCGGGGGCGTCGAGCCGTATGTGTACGAGGCCTCGGCGGCGGCTCCGGTGGCCACGACGTTGCGTACGCCGGTGGGGGTCGACGCCTCCGCGGTGGTGGCCAGGGCACTGGCCACCGACCCGACGCTGCCGCTCGCCGCGGGTGGCGGTGCCCTGGCCAAGGAGATGATCCGGGTCAACCACTACGGGCCCGCGGCGTCCCTGGACACGGTCCAGTCCTGCCTCTCCGCGCTGGGCGCGGCGCTGGCCGAGGGCTGAGTTTCGTCTGCGGGCCGGTGGGGGCCGGTCGCGCAGCCAGCAACGAACGGCCAGGGGAATGAACCGGGGACGATTGAACGTTCACCCTCCGAGCGGAGGGTGCCTCCGCGTCCGTCCGTACGAGCCGAAAGAGCCGAAGACATGCGCGTCGAGATCTGGAGCGACATCGCCTGCCCGTGGTGCTACGTGGGCAAGGCCCGCTTCGAGAAGGCGCTCGACGCCTTCCCGCACCGCGACGACATCGAGGTGGTGCACCGCTCCTTCGAGCTCGACCCGGGGCGTGCCAAGACGGACATCCAGCCGGTGATCAGGATGCTCACCAAGAAGTACGGCATGAGCGAGGCGCAGGCGCGGGCCGGTGAGGAGAACCTCGGCACGCAGGCCGCCGCCGAGGGTCTGGAGTACCGCACCCAAGGCCGCGACCACGGCAACACCTTCGACATGCACCGGCTGCTGCACCTCGCGAAGGAGCGGGGCCTGCAGGACGAGCTGATCCAGATCTTCTACAAGGCGAACTTCGCCGAGGAGCGGTCCGTCTTCGGCGACGACGAGCGGCTCGTGGAGCTGGCAGTCGCCGCCGGGCTCGACGCCGACGAGACCCGCAAGGTGCTCGCCGACCCGGCCGCGTACGCCGACGAGGTCCGCGCCGACGAGCGCGAGGCCGCCGAGCTGGGCGCGAACGGCGTGCCGTTCTTCGTCCTCGACCGGAAGTACGGCGTCTCCGGCGCCCAGCCCGCCGAGGTCTTCGCGCAGGCGCTGGAGCAGGCGTGGGGCAGCCACTCCCCGCTGAAGCTGATCCAGCAGGACGACGCCGAGGCGTGCGGCCCCGACGGATGTGCGGTGCCGCAGAACTGACACGGACGGGAAAAGCGCAGGTCGGGGCGTATCCATAAGCGTTGCTTGGCGAAACCACGTAGAAGTCGGCAATGGACGGGGAGATCCCCGGGCCGCAGAGTGGTCCCATGGAGACCTTCGAGACCCTCGTCCGAGCCGAGTTCGCCGCGAAGAACACCTATCTCAACACCGCGAGCACCGGGCTGCTCCCGGCCCGCGCGGTCGACGCCATGCGGGCCGGCGTCGAGTCCGTGGCGGCGGGGCAGCCGCAGGACATGTTCGCCGACGTGGAGGCGGCCCGCGCCGCCTTCGCCCGTCTCGTCGGAGTCCCGGACAGCCGTGTCGCGGCCGGGGCCTCCGTCGCCGTCTACAGCGGACTGATCGCCGCCTCGCTGCCCGAGGGCGCCGAAGTCCTCACCGCCGAGGCCGACTTCACCTCCGTGGTGAACCCCTTCCACATGCGCCGCGACCTCAAGGTGCGCACCGTGCCGCTGGAGCGGATCGCCGAGTCGGTGCGCCCGGGCACCGCGCTCGTCGCGGTCAGCGCCGCACAGTCCGCGGACGGCCGGATCGTCGATCTGCCGGCGCTGCGCGAGGCCGCACGCGAGCACGGGGCCCGTACGTACCTCGACGCCTCCCAGGCCACCGGATGGCTGCCCATCGAGGCGGACGCGTACGACTATGTGTCCTCCGTCGCCTTCAAGTGGCTCGTCTGCCCGCGGGGCGTGGCTTTCCTGGTCGTTCCGGAGGACCTGGGGGGACTGAACCCGATCTTCGCGGGCTGGGTCGCGGGAGAGCACCCCTGGGACAGCTGTTACGGGCCGGTCGAGGAACTCGCCCACTCCGCACGGCGGTTCGACGAGAGCCCGAGCCTCTTCTCGTACGCGGGCGCCCGTCACTCGCTGGAGCTGATCGAGGAGTTGGGCGTGGACGCCGTGCACGCCCATGACCTCGCCCTCGCCGACCGCTTCCGCGCGGGCCTGGCCGGCCTGGGGCAGGAGCCGGTTCCCGCGCCGGGCTCGGCGATCGTCTCCGTGCCCGGACTCGGCCACAGGCAGCCGGAGTTGAGCCGGGCGGGGATCGAAGTCTCCGACCGCGCGGGCAACCTGAGGGCCGCGTTCCACCTGTACAACACGGCCGCGGATGTCGATCGTCTGCTGGACGTCCTGTCGGGCTGATTGCCAGACCCACTGGCGCGGGGTCCGCGGGGACGCTAGGAAGGGCATCACGAGGTGGTGGTGCCGGTGGAGCCAACTCTCCACAAGTCCGAACGGCCGCCCGCGGATGCGGAGTTGCATCGGCGGCTGGTGTACGGCGACGAGTCCGCGCTGTCCGAGGCCTACGCGGCGTACGGCGGGCTCGTGCGGCGGATCGCCGGGCGCGTCACGAACAGCCCGGCGGCCGCCGAGGACGTGGCGCAGGAGGTCTTCGCCCAGCTGTGGAGCAGGCCGTACGCGTTCGACGCGCGCCGGGGTTCGCTGCGCACCTGGCTGTCCGTGCTCGCGCACCGGCGGGCCGTGGACTGGGTGCGCAGCGAGGCCCGGCACCGCAAGGCCGCCGGGGCGGACGACTCCGCGCTGCACGCGATCCCCGACACCGGGCCCGGGCCCGACGAGGCGGTCGTCGACCGCGAGCGCTCGCTGCTGCTGCACTCCGCACTGGCCGAACTTCCGCAGCCGCAGCGGGAGGTGGTTCACCTCGCCTACTTCGCGGGCCGCACCTACCGCCAGGCCGCCGTCGAGCTCGGCATCCCGGAGGGCACCGCCAAGACCCGCCTGCGGTCCGCGCTGCGCAAGTTGGCCGAGACTTTGGCCGAGCCGCCGGATCCGGCGTGGGAAAGGGGCGCATGATGGCGACAGGGGAAGGAGGCGTCCGGTGACCGACGACCACGACGGTGTGCCCGAGCTGCTGGCCGCCTGGGCCTTCGGCGCGCTGCAGCCCGCTGACGAGAAGGCGGTACCGGCGCACCTGGCCGGCTGCGAGAGCTGCGCGGCGGAGGCGGAACGGCTCCGCGAGACCGTACGGCTGCTGGACGTGTCACCGGGGACGGCCACGGGCAACGGATCGTCGGCGACGGCCGCGCGGAACGGTTCGGCCGCGGTCTCGCAGAACGGTTCGGCCCCCGGCGCGACGGGCGGCGGTTCCGCGGGAGCGTCCGTCGGCGACGGTCCGGCCGGAGCGGACGGTGTGCTGGCCCTCGCCCTGCGGTCCCGGCCCGCCCTGCCGCGCGTCGCCGCGCACGCGGCCCCGTACGCGGCCGCCGTCGCGGGACTGCGCGCGCTGCTGCGGGAGGTGGACGGCCACGGGCCGTGGGGCACGCCCGTCGTGCACGACTGGGACGTCCGCGACACCGTCGGCCATCTGATCGCCGCCGATGAACAACTGGCCGTGCGCCTGGGCCTTCGGACCCACACACCGCCCTCGCGGATCACCGAGGACACACCGTGGGAGGAGGCCTGGAACACGCGGACCGCCGACGTCATCGCGTACGAGCGGACGCGCGACCCCCAGGAGACGGTCGCCGCGTGGGCCGCGCGGGCCGCCGCGCTGCTGGCCACGCCCGAGGCCGTGGATCCCGAACGGGCCGCGCGCGCGACGACGTTGATGGGTGTACGGCTGCCGGTCGCCGACCACTTCGTGGTGCGGGCCTTCGAGGCGTGGATCCACTCGGACGACATCGGCCGCGCTCTTGGTCTCGCCGTGCCGCCGCCCCCGGACGCCCATCTGTGGCAGCTGGTACGGCTCGCCGTCCGGATCCTCGGCATGACTCTGGGGCCCACGGCACCGCCGGTGCTGTTCGCGGTGACCGCCGGCGAGAGCTCCACCGAGTGGGTGCTCGGCTCCGAGGACGAGGCGGTCCGGGGTGAACTCGTCCTGGACGCCGTGGACTTCTGCCTGCTCGTGGGCGGCCGGTACACAGCCGACGAGGTCCCGAGGGGCGTGGCGGGTGACGAGAACGTCGTACGCGACGTACTGGAGCGCGCGGCCGCCCTGTCCTGGCTGTAGCTCAGCCTCTACGGGCCCGGGCAGCGCGCCCCTGGCCCTGGGGAGCTACGAGCCCGGGGCCGGGCAGCCCCCCGTCTCCGTGCAGAGGTTCGCCTCGACCTTGGAGAGGAGAGCGACGAGCTGGGTCCGCTCGGCCGGGCTCAGGCCCGCGAGGGCGTGCTCCTCAAGGCTCGCCCAGGCGAGTGTGACCTCGTCGAGCAGTCCGCAGCTCTTCTCGGTCGCCTCGACGAGCACCGCGCGCCGGTCCTTCGGATCCGGGCTGCGGGTCACGTGCCCGGACTGCTCAAGGCGCTGGAGCATCTTCGTGACCGTGGACGGATCGAGGTCGACCGCCTTGATGAGGTCCGACTGGCGCACCGGGCCCCGGTCCCACAGGTGCATCATCACGAACTCCTGCCCGGGGTAGAGCCCGGCCCCGCGCAGCAGCTTGGCCGCGGTCGTGCGGTGCAGCCGGGCGACCCGTGAGATGGCGTGGCCGACCGGGCCGCCGCGCGCGGCGGAGGGCAGCTTGTCGATACAGAGGGGGTCGGCCTGCGGGGCCGCGACCTCCTGGCTGGCACTCATCTCGACTCCCGGGTTCGTGCGTACGTGCTGTCCACCGTACGTCCCACCGCCTCCCCCGGCCTCCCCCGCCTTCTCGCGCCGTCTCCCAGCCGTCTTCCGGCTTCCTCCACCGAGATTACCTTGGTCGGCCAAGGAATGGTTTAGGGTGGCTCTCGGTTCAGATGATTGGCCGACCACATAAATCATTTCCGGGAGCTCTTGTGACCACTGCGTACGACCCGATCGACCTGTCCGGCACACCCCTCGCCAACCGCATCGCCATGGCGCCGATGACCCGCAGCAGGGCGGGCGAGGACGGGGCCCCCACCGACCTCACCGTCGAGTACTACGCCCAGCGCGCCTCCGCGGGGCTGATCATCACCGAGGGCATCCAGCCGTCCGCGGTCGGCCAGGGCTACCCGGACACCCCCGGCCTGCACAGTGCCGAGCAGATCGCCGGCTGGCGGAAGGTGACCGACGCCGTGCACGCCGCCGGCGGCCGGATCTTCGCGCAGCTCATGCACGCGGGCCGGATCGGCCACCCCAGCCTGCTGCCCGACGGACTCGTCAACGTCGGCGCGTCACCCGTGCCGGCCCAGGGGCAGGTCTACACGCACGAGGGTCCCCTCGACTTCATCACCCCGCGCGAGCTCACGGGCGACGAGGTCCGCGCCACCGTCGGGGAGTTCGTGACCGCCGCGCGCGGCGCTGTCGAGGCGGGCTTCGACGGCGTCGAACTGCACGGCGCCAACGGCTACTTGATCCATCAGTTCCTCGCCCCCGGCTCCAACCACCGCACCGACGAGTGGGGCGGCTCCGTCGAGAAGCGCATACGGTTCGCCGTCGAGACCGTGAAGGCCGTCGCCGCCGAGATCGGTGCCGGACGCACCGCCATCCGGCTCTCGCCCGGCAACCCGTACAACGACATCCAGGAGCCCGAGCCGGAGCCGACGTACACCGCGCTGGTGGCCGAGCTGGAGCCACTGGGTCTCGCGTATCTGCACGTCACCGAGGCGGTCGAGATGCGTGAGCTGACCCTCGCGCTGCGCAAGCGGTTCAGCGGGACCCTCGTCCTGAACCCGGCCACCGAGGGGCCGACCGGGCCGGAGTCCCTGACCCTCGTCGAGGACGGCGTCGCCGATCTCGTCGCGTACGGCCAGCTGTTCCTGGCCAACCCGGACCTGCCCGCCCGTCTGCGGACCGGCGGTCCGTTCAACGAGCCCGACGGGGCCACGTTCTTCGGCGGGGACGCGAAGGGCTACACGGACTACCCGGCGCTGTAAGGCAGTTGGCCCGGTTCCCGTCTCGTACGAGACGGGAACCGGGCCAATCACCCGTGGGCGTACGTCACTTCACCGGAGTGAAGTCCCGCGCCCCGATGAACTCGGGCCGGCGTACCGGTGCCGAGAACGGCTCCAGCGCCGTGTTCTCCACGCTGTTGAACACGATGAAGACGTTCGAGCGCGGGAACGGCGTGATGTTGTCGCCCGAGCCGTGCATGCAGTTGCAGTCGAACCAGGTGGCCGAGCCGGCCTTGCCCGTGAAGAGCTTGATGCCGTGCTTGGACGCGAACTTGGTGAGCGCCTCGTCGGAGGGCGTGCCCGCGTCCTGCATCTGCAGCGACTTCTTGTAGTTGTCCTTCGGCGTGGCTCCGGAGCAGCCGAGGAACGTGTGGTGCGACCCCGGCATGATCATGAGGCCGCCGTTGGTGTCGTGGTTCTCCGTCAGCGCGATCGAGACGGACACCGTCCGCATGTTCGGCAGACCGTCCTCCGCGTGCCAGGTCTCGAAGTCCGAGTGCCAGTAGAAGCCGCTCGCACCGAAGCCGGGCTTGACGTTGATCCGCGACTGGTGGACGTACACGTCGGAGCCGAGGATCTGCCGGGCGCGGCCGACCACGCGCTCGTCGCGTACGAGCTGGGCGAAGATCTCACTGATCTTGTGGACCTCGAAGACCGAGCGGATCTCCTGCGACTTCGGCTCCACGATCGAGCGCTCGTCGGCACGGATCGCGGGGTCCGTCACCAGGCGCTCCAACTCCGCGTGGTAGAGCGCGACTTCGTCCTCGCCGATGATCCGGTCGACGGCGAGGAAACCGTCACGCTCGTACGACTGCAGGTCGGCCCCGGGGATCGGTCCCGGCGTACCGGGCTCGCTCCACACGACCGGGTCCTGCCGGGGCACGGACACCTCGCTGGTACCGCGACTGGGATACAGGTCGGTGATCGTCGTCATCGGTTCAGACCTCCTCGGGCTCGGTCAGCAGGGGGTAGACGCCGTTCTCGTCATGGTCCTCCCGTCCGGTCACCGGCGGATTGAAGACACAGATGCAGCGGAAGTCCTCCTTGATCCGCATCGTGTGCCTCTCGTGCCCGTCGAGGAGGTACATGGTTCCCGGCGTGATCGTGTACTTCTCGCCGGTCTCGTCGTCGGTGAGTTCGGCCTCGCCCTCCACGCAGACGACGGCCTCGATGTGGTTCGCGTACCACATCGACGTCTCGGTACCCGCGTAGAGGATCGTCTCGTGCACGGAGAAGCCGACCCTCTCCTTGGCGAGGACGATGCGCTTGCTCTCCCAGGTACCCGACGCCGATTTCACGTGTCGGTCAGTGCCTTCGATCTCCTTGAACGAACGGACTATCACGGTGCTGCGAAGCCTCCTTCAGGCTGATGTGCGGTTGGTGCGGTTGGTGCGGTTGCTGCTGTGGCCGCTGTGGTTCAGGGGTGGTTCAGGCCGTCTCGCGGACGGCACGGGCGAGGATGCGCAGGCCCTCGTCCAGTTCCTCGGGGGTGATGGTGAGCGCCGGGAGGAGTTTCACGACCTCGCTCTCCGGGCCCGACGTCTCGATGAGCAGGCCGAGTTCGAAGGCCCGCTTGGCGATCAGGCCCGCGCGCGCCCTGTCGTGGAACTCCATGCCCCAGACCAGGCCCCGGCCGCGGTACTCCTTGACGTCGGCGAGGTTCTCCTCGGTGATCGAGATGAACGCCTCCTCGACCTGCTCGCCACGGGTACGGGTCTGCTTCTCCATGGCGGGGCCGTCGGACCAGTACGTCTCAAGAGCGGCGGCGGCCGTCACGAACGCGGGGTTGTTGCCGCGGAACGTGCCGTTGTGCTCGCCCGGCTCCCAGATGTCCAGCTCGGGCTTGAACAGGCACAGGGACATGGGCAGTCCGTAGCCGCTGATGGACTTGGAGACGGTGACGATGTCGGGGGTGATGCCCGCCTCCTCGAAGGAGAAGAACGCCCCGGTCCGGCCGCAGCCCATCTGGATGTCGTCGACGATCAGGAGCATGTCCTGGCGCTCGCACAGGTCGGCGAGGGCGCGCAGCCACTCGGGGCGGGCGACGTTGATGCCGCCCTCGCCCTGCACGGTCTCGACGATCACGGCGGCGGGCTTGTTGAGTCCGGAGCCCTGGTCCTCCAGGAGCCGCTCGAACCAGAGGAAGTCCGGGATCTTGCCCTCGAAGTAGTTGTCGAAGGGCATCGGCGTGCCGTGCACGAGCGGGATGCCGGCGCCGGCCCGCTTGAAGGCGTTGCCGGTCACGGCGAGCGAGCCGAGCGACATGCCGTGGAAGGCGTTGGTGAAGGAGACGATCGCCTCGCGCCCCTTGACCTTCCGGGCCAGTTTCAGCGCGGACTCGACGGCGTTGGTGCCGGTCGGGCCCGGGAACATGACCTTGTACGGCAGGTCGCGGGGCCGCAGCACCAGGTTCTGGAACGACTCCAGGAACCCGCGCTTGGCGGTCGTCGACATATCCAGACCGTGGGTGACGCCGTCGCGTTCCAGGTAGTCGATGAGGGCGCGTTTCAGTACGGGGTTGTTGTGGCCGTAGTTGAGTGATCCGGCGCCGGCGAAGAAGTCGAGGTACTCATGGCCGTCCTCGTCGAACATGCGGCTGCCCTGCGCGCGGTCGAAGACGGTGGGCCAGCCGCGGCAGTAGCTGCGCACCTCCGACTCCAGGGTCTCGAAGACGCTCAGGTCGGGCTGGGTGATGGTCACGGTGTTGCTCCTCAGGGCGTGGGGGGTTCGTCAGTGCGACAGGGGGCCGATGCGGTACAGCACCTCTGGGTCGTGCGGTCCGTCGGGGAAGTGCGCTGTGTCGAACAGGACCTCGCGCTCGACGGTCGCTCCGTGGCGCCCGGCGTACGACGTGAACAGCCGCTCGGAGGCGGTGTTGCCCGGGGTGATGGTGGTCTCGACGGTGGTCAGCTCGTGTGTGCGGGCGATCCGCAGGGTCAGTCCGTCGAGGAGCGCGGCGGCGAGGCCGCGTCCGCGCTGTTCCGCGTCGACGGCCACCTGCCACACGAGAAGCGTGTGGGGGCGCTCGGGCCGGATGTAGCCGGTGACGAAGGCGACCGGCTCGCCGTCGGCCGTACGCGCCACCGCGGAGGTGCCGGCGAAGTCACGGCACCACAGCAGGTAGCTGTAGGAGGAGTTCAGGTCGAGGTTCCCGGAGTCCTTGGCAATGCGCCAGAGTGCGGCTCCGTCCACCACGTGCGGACGGTCGATCCGCAGCCCTTCCGGCATTTCCAGGAATTCCGCTTGCAGGTCTGCTTGTGCGGCGGTCATGCGGATTGAATTTACCCAGCGAAAGTTCAAATTGCATCGCCGGAGGGGGTTACGTCGATGCGCCCGTTGTGTTATCACGCGGGCGCGGACGCCGCGTACCACCGGCCTGGAGCCACCCATTTATCACGAAAACACAGGAGAAACCGGGCACCCTGTGTGTTGCGTCACAGCCGCGTAATCACCACGAGATCTGCCCGAATTAAGAGGTTGGTGTTCGCGAAATCTTAGCGTTTAGGTTCGAGGAAAGCGGGCAGAAGAAAACGGGGAGCTGCACTGAATAAGGCCCCGGAAAAGAGCCCGGAAATACCTCCGGATAAACCGAACCGGAATTCCCCGATCACCCGCCGCACCGCTGGTCAGGCGCCTGTGACCCCGTCGATCCGCTCCCTGACGATGTCCGCGTGACCGTTGTGGCGCGCGTACTTGTCAGGTTCACCCGCGCCCCGAGAGAAGCGTTACCGCCGCATCTCGGTGAGACGCCGCACGAGTCCAAGCGGCGTCACCTCGGACAGCGCGGCACCGTGGGCTCTCCGTACGACCCCCGCCGGTCGGGGCTCAGGTGCCGTCTCTGAGGTCCGCCGGCCAGTCCGGGCGGTATTCGATGTGGTCGTAGGTGACCACGCAGCCCTCACCCATCGGGGACTGGGTCATGAAGCCGATCAGGGCGGCGCCGGTCTCCTTCTCGTCGGCCAGGGTGAAGAGGCGGACGAAGGTCCAGCGCTTGCCGTCCCGCGATGCGTGGAAGGCGAACGCGCGGCCGGTGCGGCTGATCCTCAGCCAGACCGAACTGCCGTCCACCGTGAAGGAGTTGGCGTCGTCGGAGTGGCCCCGGGTGACGACCGTGCAGACGGTGGGCACATCCGGCGAGTTCTCCAGGCAGAGTTTGGCCCAGGCCCGCTCGCCCACATGCGCGTACAGCACGCCCGCGTCGAAGGCCCCGGCGAAACCGACCGTGACCCGGGCGATGAGCTGGAAGTCCCCCTCCGGCGACCCGAGCAGCCGGGGGGCGTCGGACGCGGGGTCCAGGCCCTCGTCGGTCGGCGGCACGAACCGGTCCTGCCGCGCCCCCGCCCACCCGGTGAGCACCCCGTCCTCGTACGACCAGTGCCCGTCGGGCCCGTACGTCCGAAGAGAAAAGGGAAGTTCAGGAATTTTCACGTCCATCCCCCGAGTCTGTCAGGTCCACCCCCACGCCCCGAAAGGGGCGCGGCTCCTTCAGGGGCGCGGGGAACTGCGCGATCAGCCACAGCGGGCCCGCAGCCGCAAACCGACCACGGGCCCAACGGCGCTCCAAGCGGAGCGCTACCGCTCCAGACGCCCGTCGTACCGCCGCGGCAACCCCAGCGGATTGTCGTCGCGGAGCTCCGCCGGCAGCAGCGCCTCCGGCGTGTTCTGGTACGCGACCGGCCGCAGCCACCGCTCGATGGCCGTACCGCCGACCGACGTGGACGTGGAGGTGGTCGCCGGGTACGGCCCCCCGTGGTGCTGGGCGGGTGCGACCGCGACACCGGTCGGCCACGCGTTGACCAGGACGCGACCCGCGAGCGGCGTCAGCTCGGCGAGGATCTCCGCACCGCGCCCCTCGCCGGCGGTCTCCTCCGTGGAGAGGTGGACGGTCGCCGTGAGGTTGCCGGGCAGCCGGGCGAGCACCGCGTTCGCCTCGGCCTCGTCCTCGTAGCGCGCCACGACGGTGACCGGTCCGAAGCACTCCTCAAGAAGCAGGTCGTACTCGCCCTCGCTCGCGAGCCGCCCGGCCGGAACCGTCAGGAAGCCGGGGCTCACCGTGTGCTCGCTGCCCGCACCCGGGGTCACCGGAGCGTCCACGTCGGGGAGTTCGGCCCGCTCGGCGACCCCCGCGACGAAGTTGTCGCGCATGCGGTGGTCCAGCAGAACACCCGCGTCCGTGTCGCTCACCGCGTCCGTGAGCGACTTGACCAGCCGGTCACCGGACGCGCCGGCGGGCGCCAGCACAAGACCCGGCTTCACGCAGAACTGGCCGACGCCCAGCGTCATGGAGCCCGCGAGCCCCGTACCGATCGCCTCGGCGCGCTCGGCGGCCGCGGCCTCGGTGATGACGACGGGGTTCAGGGAGCCCAGCTCGCCGTGGAAGGGGATCGGCACGGGCCGGGCGGCCGCCGCGTCGAAGAGTGCCCGTCCGCCGCGTACCGAACCGGTGAATCCGGCGGCCGTGACCAGCGGGTGCCTGACCAGCTCGACGCCGGCGTCGAAGCCGTGCACCAGGCCGAGGACACCGTCCGGGATGTCGTGCTGGGCGGCGGCCCGGCGCAGGACGGACGCGACCAGCTCGGACAGACCCGGGTGGTCGGGGTGCGCCTTGACGACGACCGGGCATCCCGCGGCGAGCGCGCTCGCGGTGTCGCCGCCGGGCACGGAGAAGGCGAAGGGGAAGTTCGAGGCCGAGTAGACGGCGACAACGCCCAGCGGCACCTTGTAGCGGCGCAGGTCCGGGATCGGCGGGGTCGCGGTGTCGTCGGGGTGGTTGATCACGACCCCGAGGAACTCGCCCTCGTCGACGATGTCCGCGAAGGCCCGCAGCTGGTAGCAGGTGCGGGCGAGCTCACCGGTGAGCCGGACCGGACCGAGCGCGGTCTCCGCGTCCGCGGCCTCGACCAGGTACTCCTTGGCGCCTTCGAGCTGGTCGGCCGCGGAGCGCAGGAAGGCCGCGCGGACGGTGCGGTCGGCGAGTGCTCCCCGGGCGGCGTGGGCCGCGCGGACGGCCGCGTCCACCTCCTGGGCTGTGGCTTCCACCGCAACCTGCTCGCGCTGCTTCCCGGTTCGGGGGTCGACACTCCAGACTGGTGCTGCTGCCACCGCGGGTCCCTCCAGATGTAATGCCGCAGTACATGTGCCACTCACCAGCGGCGTTCGATATGCTGAACGCTGTCTCTGGTGGTGAATATGCTGTGGAGACTATTTCCCGGCGAACTAGGGGGTCAAGGCGATGTCGGCAGTCGAGACGGGCGGCGGGGCGCAAGTCAAGTCCGCGGTGCGGACGGTTGAATTGCTCGAGTACTTCGCCGGACGCCCGGGCATGCACTCCCTGGCCGCCGTGCAGGAGGCCGTCGGGTACCCCAAGTCCAGTCTCTACATGCTGCTGCGCACCCTCGTCGAGCTCGGCTGGGTCGAGACGGACGCGACGGGCACGCGGTACGGCATCGGCGTACGTGCCCTGCTCGTCGGTACGTCGTACATCGACGGTGACGAGGTCGTGGCGGCCGCGCGGCCGACCCTGGACCGGCTCTCCGACGACACCACGGAGACCATCCACCTGGCGCGCCTCGACGGCACGAACGTCGTCTACCTCGCGACCCGCCAGTCCCAGCACTACCTCCGCCCCTTCACACGCGTGGGCCGCCGGCTGCCCGCGCACTCCACGTCGCTCGGCAAGGCGCTGCTCGCCACACACACCGACGAGCAGGTACGGAAGCTGCTCCCGGAGACGCTCCCCGCGCTGACCGAGCACACGATCACCGACCGGGAGAAGCTCATCGAGGAGCTGCACCAGGTTCGGGAGCAGGGGTTCGCGGTGGACCGCGAGGAGAACACGCTCGGGCTGCGCTGCTTCGGCGTCGCGATCCCCTACCGGACGCCCGCCCGGGACGCGATCAGCTGCTCGGTGCCGGTGGCTCGGCTGACGCCCGCGCACGAGCAGATGGTGAAGGACGCGCTGTTCGACGCGCGGGACCGGCTGACTCTCGCTACCCGGAGGCTTTGACATGTCCGACATGCCCGACGCGGAGGTCGTGCTCCGGGAGATCCACGACAGCGATCTACCGGTCTTCTTCCGGCAGATGATGGACCCCGAGTCGGTGCGGATGGCCGCGTTCACCGCGAAGGACCCGACGGACCGGGACGCCTTCGACGCCCACTGGAAGCGGATCCGCGCCTTGTCCGACGTCGTCAACCGTACGGTCCTCGTCGACGGTGACGTGGTCGGCAACGCGGCGGTGTACGGCCCGCCGGACGAGCGCGAAGTGACGTACTGGATCGACCGGGCGTACTGGGGGCGGGGGATCGCCACGGGCGCCTTGCGGGCGCTGCTCGATGCCGTGCCCGAGCGTCCGTTGTTCGCTCGGGCTGCCGCGGACAACGTGGGGTCGTTGCGGGTGCTGGAGAAGTGCGGGTTCCGCGTCTCCGGGCGGGACCGGGGGTTCGCGAATGCGCGGGGTGAGGAGATCGACGAGGTTGTGCTGACGCTCGAAGCGTGAGCGTGCGTCGGTTTTTCGGTGGGCGCAGTTGGGGCTGCGGGTCGTTGCCGGGTGCGGGTTGTGTGTGGCTGGTCGCGCAGTTCCCCGCGCCCCTTTCGGGGCCTGGCATCGCGTCCGCCTCCCCCGTGCGGCGGAGGCGGATCGTCGTCGCGCAGGACGTGGCCCGGTGGGGTGGGGCGGGAGCGTGGGTGGCATGACGCAGACGTTTCGTCGGATGTTGTGCGCCGTCGCCGAGCAGCCGACGACCTGATGAACCTCACCTACGCTGGGCAGATGATCGTCGGCATCCTCGTGGCGGGCGTCGGTGCCTCCGTCCTGGCGAAGCGGTCGAGGTGACCGCATTCGCCCGGACTCTGTTCGGGAGGCGGACGCGTCGCCGGTGGATCCATCTGATCCTCGGCGGTGCGCTCGCCATGCCGTACGTCTTCGTCGGCGAGCTGATCGTCGGCCCGTTCACCAGCTCCCAGAACCTGTTCAGTTCGCTGCCCCACCAGCTGCTCGCCTTCGGTGCCGGGCTGCCGCTCGCCGCGATCACCGGGCTGTTCCCGCTGACCCGGCCGATGTCGGTGGCCGTGGTCCGGGCCCTGTGCGGGGTCGACGGCGACCGCCTCGCCGACGGGCCCGCGCGCACCCGGCAGGCGAAGGGGCGTACGGCGGTGTGGTTCACGCTGCACCTGGGGTTCGGCGGAGTGATCGCCGGGATGTCCCTCGCGACGCCGCCCTTCGCGGTGGTGCTGATCGTGCTGCCGCTCTACGCGGGGCTGCGCGACTCCCGGCTCGATCTGCCCGAACTCTTCGACCACACCTGGGCGTTGGCGCTCTCCCCGGTCGCGGGCGCGGTGATGCTGGCGGCCCTCGCCGGCTGCGCGGCGGGCGCGGGCGCGCTGCTGGCCCGCTGGGCGCCGGAGCTGCTCGGGCCCACGCCCGAGGACCGGCTCGCCGCCGCCGAGGCCCGCGCCGCCGACCTCGCCGTACGCAACCGGCTGGCCCGCGAGCTGCACGACTCCGTCGGCCACGCGCTGAGCGCCGTCACGCTCCAGGCGAGCGCGGCCCGCCGGGTCCTGGACAGCGACCCGGAGTTCGTGCGCGAGGCGCTGGCCGCGATCGAGGACACCACGCGGCGCACGGTGGGCGAACTCGACGCCGTACTGGGTGTGTTGCGTGACGCCGGCTCCCCCGGCGGCGCGCCGGGCTCCCCCGGCACGACCCCCGCGACCGCCCCCTCGCCCACCCTCGCCGCCGACCTCGACGGTCTGCTCCGCCGCACCCGCGCGGGCGGCCTCCGCGTGACCGCCGCCGTGGAGGCCGACCCCGAGGCGCTGCCCCCGCTCGTCTCCCGCGAGGCGTACCGCATCGTGCAGGAGGCGCTGAGCAACGCCCTCAAGCACGCCGGACCCGGGACCTCCGTGAGCCTCCGGATCAGGGTGGTCCCCGACGGCAGGGAGCTGGCCATCACCGCCGAGAACCCCGCGCCGACGGCCATGGTCCCCCGTCCCGGCGGCGGCCACGGCCTGCGCGGCATCGCCGACCGGGCCCGGCTCCTGGGCGGCACCGCGGAGTCCGGGCCGGTGGACGGGGTGTTGTGGCGCCTGCACGTACGACTCCCCCTGGAAGGACCCGTATGACCATCCGGATCGTCCTCGCCGACGACGAGCGCATGGTGCGCACCGCGCTGCGCGCGATCCTGACGGCCGAGCCCGGTCTGGAGGTCGTCGGCGAGGCGGCCACCGGCGCCGAAGCCGTGTCCGTCGTCCGCGAGCTGGCGCCGGACGTCGTCCTCATGGACGTCCGCATGCCCGGGATCGACGGCATCCGCGCCACCGAGCAGATCCTGGCGACGCTTCCCGATCCCCCGCGCATCGTCGTGGTGACCACCTTCGAGAACGACGCGTACGTGTACGAGGCGCTGCGTGCCGGAGCGTCCGGGTTTCTGCTCAAGCGGGCCGACGCCGACGCGCTGGTCCAGGCCGTGCGGCTGGTCGCGCACAGCGACAGCCTGCTGTTCCCCGCGGCGGTGCGTGGCCTCGCCACCGAGTACGGGCGGGCGAAGGCGGCACCGCCGGCCTGGGTGGCGAGGCTCACCGGCCGGGAGAGCGAGGTCCTGCGGCTGATGGCCGCCGGGCTCACCAACGCCGAGATCGCGGGCCGCATCGGCGTCGGCCCCGCGACGGTGAAGACGCACGTGGCGGCCGTCCTGGCGAAGACCGCGACCCGGGACCGTACACAGGCGGTGATCGCGGCGTACGAGGCGGGCTTCATGAAGGACGTATGAAAAATCCGGGTGGGTGGGAACGATCGGGTCCGTCCTGGTCGTCGTCCATATGGGATGAACAAAACGATCAGGCGCGCCTCCGTCTTCACCCTGCTGCTCGTCCTCGCCCTCCTCGTCCGGGCGACCTGGGTGCAGTTCTACGAAGGCCAGGCGCTCGCGGACAGCAAGGACAACCGACGGAACGCGATCGAGCAGTACGCGTACCCGCTCGGGAACATCATCGTGGCCGGCGACGCGATCACCGGTTCCGCGCAGACGAAGGGCAGCGACCTCAAGTACAAGCGCACGTACACCGACGGCAGCCTTTACTCGGCGGTCACGGGCTACAGCTCGCAGGTGTTCGGGGCGACGCAGTTGGAGGGCATCTACCAGGACCTGCTCGACGGCACGGACAACCGCCTGAAGAACCCCCTCGACACGGTCACCGGCAAGCGCGCCGACCCGGGTGACGTGGTCACCACGATCGACCCGGACGTGCAGAAGGCGGCGTACGAGGCGCTCGGCGACAAGAAGGGTGCCGCCGTCGCGATCGACCCGAAGACGGGCAAGATCCTCGGCGTCGTGTCCACCCCGTCGTACGACCCCTCGGTGATCAGCGCCGGCGACTCCGACGCCTGGACGAAGCTGACGAAGGACCCGGAGAAGCCGATGACGAACCGGGCGCTGCGCCAGCCGCTGCCGCCTGGCTCGACGTTCAAACTGGTCGTCGCGGCCGCCGCGCTGGAGGACGGCCTGTACTCCTCGGTGGACACGAAGACCGACAGCGAGAACCCGTACACGCTGCCGGGCACGACCAGGGTCCTGGAGAACGAGAGCAAGTCCGCGCCCTGTGAGAACGCGACGATCCGTGTCGCCCTGCAGTACTCGTGCAACAACGTCTTCGCGAAGATGGCCGTCGACCTGGGCCAGGACAAGCTGAAGGCGATGGCCGAGAAGTTCGGCTTCAACGACACGTCGCAGGACGTGCCCGTGCGGGCGTACGAGAGCGTGTATCCGTCGGACATGGACCCCTCGTCCACCGCGCTGACGGGCATCGGCCAGTTCGACGTGACCGCGACGCCGTTGCAGATGGCCATGGTGTCGGCAGCCATCGCCAACGGCGGGAAGCTGGTCTCGCCGCACATGGTGTCGCAGATCAGTGACTCGGACGGCAACGTGCTGGAGAACTACGACGACTCGACGGACTCGAAGGAGATCGTCAGCTCGTCCACGGCCGAGCAGCTGCAGTCGGCGATGCAGACGGTCGTCGATGAGGGCACGGGCACGAACGCGCAGATCTCCGGGGCGACGGTGGGCGGCAAGACCGGTACGGCGCAGCACGGTGAGAACAACAGCAAGACGCCGTACGCGTGGTTCACGTCGTACGCGAAGGACGACTCCAGCGGCAAGGAAGTGGCTGTCGCCGTGTTGGTGGAGCAGTCGAATGCGGCGCGCTCGGAGGTCAGCGGCAACGGGTTGGCCGCGCCGGTTGCGAAGGCGATGATGCAGGCCGCGCTTCAGAACTGACGGTTCCTGTGGGTCGGTTGGCCGCGGGCCGCGCCCCTAAAAGACTGCGCAGTTCCCCGCGCCCCTGAAAGGGGGCGCGGGGAACTGCGCAGTCTTTGGCGGTGACCGTTACTTCACGCCCAGAACCTGTTCGATCGGGTCGATCGCGAAGTAGATCAGGAACAGCACCGACGTTCCCCACAGCAGCCAGTGGACCTCCTTCGCCTTGCCGAGGACCGTCTTGATCAGGACGTAGGCCAGGAAGCCCGCGCCGATGCCGTTGGTGATCGAGTAGGTGAAGGGCATCACGGCGATCGTCAGGAACGCCGGGATGGCGATCTCGTACCGGTCCCAGTCGATGTGCTTGACCTGGGTCATCATCAGGAAGCCGACCGCGACGAGGGCGGGGGCGGCCGCCTGGAGCGGGACGATCGTCAGCAGCGGGGTCATGAACAGGGCGAGGGCGAAGAGCCCGCCCGTGACCAGGTTCGCGAAGCCCGTGCGCGCACCTTCGCCGACGCCCGCCGCCGACTCGATGTACGAGGTCGAGGAGGAGGCGGAGGCCGCGCCGCCCGCGACCGCCGCGGCGCCGTCGATGAGCAGGACGCGGCCGAGGTTGGGGACCTTGCCCTCCTCGTCCAGGAGTCCGGCCTCGGCGCTGATGCCGACGACCGTGCCCATGGTGTCGAAGAAGTCCGACAGGATCAGCGTGAAGACCAGCAGCACGACGGTGATCACGCTCGCCTCACCGAAGGCGCCGAACAGGCTGAAGTCGCCGAGCAGCCCGAAGTCGGGCGAGGCCACGATGTCGTCGGGGATCTTCGGTGTGGTCAGGCCCCAGCTCTTGATGTCCGCGATCTCGTTGATGATGATCGCGACGATCGTCATGGTCACGATGCTGATCAGGATCGCGCCCTTGACCTTGCGGGCGAGCAGCCCGATGGTCAGCAGCACGCCGAGACAGAAGACCAGGATCGGCCAGCCGGCGAGCGCGCCGGTGCCGCCGAGCTGCACCGGGACCGTGGTGTTCGCGACGTCGGGTATGCGGGTGACGAACCCGGCGTCGACGAAGCCGATGAAGGCGATGAACAGGCCGATGCCGACGCTGATCGCCTGCTTGAGCGGCTGCGGTATCGCGTGCATGACGGCCTCCCGCAGGCCCGTCACCACCAGGACGCAGATCAGCAGGCCCTCAAGGACGATCAGGCCCATCGCGTCGTCCCAGCTCATCAGCGGGGCGATCTGGAAGGCGACGACGGCGTTGAGGCCGAGCCCGGCGGCGAGCGCGAGCGGCAGGTTGCCGCCGACGCCCATGATGACCGTCATGACGGCAGCCACCAGTGCGGTGGCGGTGACGAGCTGGACGGTGTCGAGCTGGTCACCGAACTTGTCCTTGGCGCTGCCCAGGATGATGGGGTTCAGGACAAGGATGTAGGCCATCGTGAAGAACGTGGCGAAGCCGCCGCGTACTTCACGGGCGAAGGTGGAGCCCCTGGCGGAGATCTTGAAGTACCGGTCGACGCTGTTCGCCGGGGGTGGTCCGGCGCTCGGCCGGTCTCCCACCTTCTGAGTTTCGGACATGGCGGATGCTCCTCGTTACCTGCGTGTTCAGAGTGCGGATGCTGGCTGGATTGTTCCCTCGTTGAACCGTTTTCAGGTTTTCCCCGTGTTACGGAATCGAGTTCGGCCCGCCATACGATGTTCGAAGCGCTGTACGAGCGCCTGATACTCTCTCGGATCTCGCCCCACAGGACACCGTTCCTTCACACCCGCAACGCAGGGGCCGTATACGCACGTACCCCGTGAGAGCCGTCAGACGTACCGCGCAGGAACCGACAGGGAGAGGTCGCCCGTGGGCACTGTCGTCGACGACGCCGCCTCCGTGGAGTTCCACGATTTCTTCGAGCGCCACTACGCCGAACTGGCGCGTCTGGCCCACCTGTTGACGGGCGAGTCGGACGCGGCCGACGATCTGGCGGCGGACGCACTGCTCGCGCTGTGGCACCGCTGGGACCGGGTGCGCGCGGCGGACCACCCGGTGGCGTACGCGCGTGGTGTGGTCGCCAATATGGCCAGGAGCCGGATCCGCAGTGCGGTGCGTGAGCGCAGACGGATCACGCTGTTCTGGGCGCAGCGCGAGGACAAGACCGAGAACCCCGACATACCGGGCATGGTCGATGTTCAGGAGGCCCTGCGCAGACTGCCGTTCCGCAAGCGGGCGTGCGTGGTTCTGCGGCATGCTTTCGACCTCTCGGAGAAGGACACCGCGCTCGCCCTCGGAATCTCGGTCGGTACGGTGAAGAGCCAGACGTCGAAGGGGATGGCGGAACTGCAGCGGTTGCTCGGGTCCCAGGAGGCTCCGCGGCGGGTGCACGCGGCGGTACTGCGTGCCACCGGAGCCGAAGGGAGGGAACGATGAAGGACGTGCACGAGGAGCTGCGCGCCACGCTGCGGGACGCGGCCGAGGCGCATGAGCCCGACCGCGCGCACATCCTGGCCCGTGTCGAACGCGGCATGGCCGGCGCGGAGAGTGCCGGGCGCCCCTCCCCGCGGTCGTCCCCGCTCGGCTGGTTCCGTGTCGTCGGCGCCACGGCTGCCGCCGCCGGTGTGCTCGCGGTGGGCGGCTACGCGGTCGCGTCCGCGGTGAAGGACGACAAGGCGGCCGATCAGACGGTCGCGGTCTCCCCCACGCCCGACCCGTCGCCGGAGGCGACGAGCCGTGCCCCGATTCCGCCGGACCCGGCCAAGTCGTCGCCCCCGCCGGAAAGGCCGAGCACGCCGAACTCCCCGACGGCCAGGCCGACTCGGACCGCCCCGGTCGCTCCGCCCGCGAAGGCGGACACCGAGGACGGCCCGCTGTGGTCGGACGGCTCGGTCGACCCGCACAGCAACGAGTTCTGGGCGCAGAGCAATGTGACCCTGAGGACGAGCAAGCAACTCACCGCGCTCACCGTCGTGTTGAAGGTCAAGCAGACCGGCGGGGTCACCTCCGCGGGTGCCTGGCGCTCGGCGCCCGAGGACGACTTCACGGTGACGGTCGCCGAGAAGGACGGTTTCCTCGTCTACACCTGGGTGCTCAGGTCGGGCCGCACGGTGTGGCCGGGCGAGTGGGTGTTCGCGGGCCAGTACGACCACGACCGCGGCGGACGCGACGCCGGAGACGACACGTACGCGGTCGGCGCGCAGGCCGGGGACGAACAGCTGGGCGTGGCGGGCGACTTCGCGCGCGACGCGTCCGACGACGACGGCGACTCGTGAGAAAAAGTTCCGACGGGCGGCAACCGCTTCTGGAGACTGAGCGGGAGCGAGTCCTGTAGTCAGGACTCGTTGCACTTCAGCGGCAGCAGCTCCACACCCCCGACACGGTCATCACCACGGGCTCCTACCGGGGCAACAACCACACGTTCACGTACAACGTCCCGGCGACCGCCTGGAAGTCGGACACCAGTCAGTACAACGTCCTGAAGCTGAACGTGGTCAGCGGTTCGACGGGCTCGGCGTTCCTGAGTCCGGGCACGTCCTTCGACTGTCTGGACCTGCTGCCCTGACCTCAGAGCCCGTCTCACACCCCGGGGACGTGGAACCCGGCGGAGCTGTTGCCGTGGGCCTCGTTGCCGTCGAGGACGTGAGCGACCGAAGCACCTCCTCCGCCGAGTTCGAACCCGTGGCCGCCACCCTCGAAGGCACGGTCCTTCCACCGGTTCTTCCCGTTCCCGTACGCCGACGAGTGCTCGACGGTGACGGGGCTGGAGAACTGCCAGAGGTCCAGGCCGTCGTCGGAGTTGTCGTAGAGCCGGGCGCCGACGATCCTGTTGCCCGTGCCGGAGCCGAACTTCACGCCGATACCGTCCGCGTTCCGGCCGTGCCCCGCGGCGTCGTAGTTGCCGTAACTGCGCAGGTTCTGCACGAGGTTGTCCGTCGTACCGTCCCCGCGCAGCGTGAATCCGGAGTCGCCGTTGTCCGCGGTGACCAGGTTCCTGAAGACGCCGCCGACGGACGAGGTGGCGACGAAGCCGAGGCCCGGAGAGTTCTGCCAGGTGATGTCCTGGACGGTCCAGTGGTCGCCGTCGATCCCGGCGAGCGGGGATCCGGCGGCCAGCTTCGCCCCGTCGATCCGTACCTTCTCGCCGTCGTACGCCCGCAGCGTGATCCGGGCCGAACTCGTGCCGTTGGCAGCCGACTTGAGAGTCCCCGTCGGGTAGTACGTGCCGCCGCGCACCTGGATGGTGGTGCCGGCCGTGGCGTTCCTGACGGCGGACTCCAACTGCGCCGCGGTCGACACGGTCACCGTCGTGCCGGCGGCGCTCGCCCCGTCGGGCGAGAGGCCGAGGTAGACGCCTCCCGCCCCCGAGGCGACGACCACCGCCGTGGCGACGGAGAGGGTGCCGGTCCTGCGGTGCCGTCCGGTGCCGAGACGCACGGGGGCGTTCCTTTCCTGGGGAACGGGGGAGAGAGGCGGGGCCGGGGCCGCTTTCGTTTCTCGGCCCCGCCTCTGATCCCTGGTCGCCGCCTGCCCGGAAAAGGTTGCCGGGTCCGCGCGAAACGAATCGAAACTTTCGCTCGCCCCGGGGCCGCTTCCACCGATTGACGGCCCCGTGCGCCACTGGTGACACTCCGAGGGCAGTCCATCCCAACAGAATCCACCAGACCCCCACAGGATGTGTCATGCGCCCCCGCACCGTGCGAACGCTCCTGATCCCCCTCCTCGCCCTCCTCCTGGGCCTGCTCGCCGCCCCACCGAGCCCGGCGGCCCAGCCCCAGGCCCCACCCGAAGCGCCCGGAGCACCTCACGTGACCAAACAGAAGTACGCCGGCTATCTCTTCGCCTACTTCACCGGGGAGGGCACGGCGGACGGCGAGCAGATCCGCTACGCCCTCAGCCGGGGCGACGACCCGCTGCACTGGCGGGAGTTGAACGGCGGCAAGCCGGTCCTCACGTCCACGACCGGCGAGAAGGGCCTGCGCGACCCGTTCGTGATCCGCTCCCCCAAGGGCGACAAGTTCTACATGATCGCGACCGATCTGCGCATGTACCAGAACTCCAGCGGCAGTTGGGACGACGTCCAGCGCCACGGCAGCAGGTCCATCATGGTCTGGGAGTCCACCGACCTGGTCCACTGGACCGACCAGCGCCTGGTGAAGGTCTCCCCGGACAGCGCGGGCAACACCTGGGCGCCGGAGGCCTATTGGGACGACAAGCTCGGCGAGTTCGTCGTCTTCTGGGCGTCCAAGCTGTACGCCGACGACGACCCGGACCACACCGGCTCGACGTACAACAAGATGATGTACGCGACGACGAAGGACTTCCGCACCTTCAGCGCGCCGAAGGTCTGGGACGACCCCGGCCACTCGGTGATCGACTCAACGGTCGTGAAGAACAAGGGCACTTACTACCGCTACACGAAGGACGAGCGGGACCCCACCTCCTCCAGCCCCTGCTCGAAGTTCATCACCGCGGAGAAGTCGACGACGCTCACGGACACCTCGTACGACTTCGTGTCGGACTGCATCGGCAGCGGCTCGATCGACCGCGGTGAGGGCCCGACGGTCTTCAAGTCCAACACCGAGGAGAAGTGGTACCTGTTCATCGACGAGTACGGCGGCCGCGGTTACGTGCCGTTCGAGACCACCGACCTCGACTCGGGCCGGTGGACGATGTCGGAGAACTACCAGCTGCCCGCGAGCCCGCGGCACGGCACGGTCATGCCGGTCACGCAGGCGGAGTACGACCGGCTGCTCGCCGCCTATCCGGCCGGCGGCGCCTCGGTCATGGACGCGACGGTGAAGGACCAGAAGGGGTACGCGATCGTCACCGAGGCAGCCTCCAAGGTCGTGCTGCCGATGAAGCCGGGCGAGAACCTCGCGCGGCTCGCCCCGAAGCTCTGGCTCGCTGAGGGTGCCACGGTGAGCCCGGCGTCCGGCACGCGCCGCGACTTCCGCAAGCCGCAGAAGTACGAGGTGGCTTCGGCCGACGGCACGACCCGCACCTGGACCGTCGAGGCCGTGCCCACCCGCAGCCCCGTCCTGCCCGGCCTGTACGCGGACCCCGACATCCAGTACCTGGACGGCCGCTACTGGATCTACCCGACGACGGACGGCTTCCCGGGCTGGAGTGGTACGAAGTTCAAGGCGTTCTCGTCCAAGGACCTGGTCCACTGGAAGGACCACGGCGAGATCCTCGACCTGGGTCCTGATGTGTCGTGGGCGGACAAGAACGCCTGGGCGCCCGCGATCGCCGAGCGCGACGGCAAGTACTACTTCTACTTCTGCGCCGAGCAGCAGATCGGCGTGGCGGTGGCCGACTCCCCCGCAGGACCCTTCAAGGACGCCCTCGGCAAACCCCTGGTGGCGAAGGGCGGTTCGCTGCAGGGCCAGATGATCGACCCGGCGGTCTTCACGGACGACGACGGGACGTCGTACCTCTACTGGGGCAACGGCCACGGTTACGTCGTCCCGCTCAACGACGACATGGTGTCGTTCGACGCGTCGAAGATCCAGGACATCACCCCGGACAACTTCCGGGAGGGCTCCTTCGTGGTCAAGCGCAAGGGCACGTACTACTTCATGTGGTCCGAGGACGACACCCGCAGCGAGAACTACCACGTCGCCTACGCCACCGGCCCGTCCCCTCTCGGCCCGTGGACCAAGCAGGGCACGATCCTCTCCAAGCGGCCGGAGTACGGCATCCTCGCCACGGGCCACCACTCGGTGGTCAACGCGCCCGGCACGGACGACTGGTACATGGTCTACCACCGGTTCGGCCTGAACGGGCCGGGTCTGGCGGGCGGGGACGGCACGCACCGGGAGACGACCGTCGACCGCATGAGGTTCGCGGCCGACGGCACGATTCTGCCGGTGGTGCCGACCCTTGAGTCGATCAGGCCGGTACGGCACTAGCCCCGGCTCGGTCTCGGGCCATTCCGTCTCAGTCCATTCTGTCTCAGTCCATCGTCGCGCCGATGGTGGTGCTGCCCGTGGTCAGGAACGTGGTCACGGGCAGCGCGCCGTTCGACTGGCGGGCGTTGTACGTGGTCGTCGCGCTGGTGGACCGGAAGGCGGGCGTGGAGATGCCCGAGTCCCAGTTGTTGCCGGACGAAACGACCGAGGAGCTCTTGCTCACCGAGCCGCCGCTGTTGCCGACCGCCAGGTTCTTGCCGAGCCTGGCGGCGCCGGTGGCGAAGTAGTAGCCCCACTTGGCGTTGGCGTAGGCGGTCGTGCGGTTGATGACGATGGCGCCCTTGTTGCTGTTCTCCGTGAAGCCGTTGCCCGCGTTGTCCCAGGCCGCCGAGTTGTTGACGACATGGGCAACGACCTCGCCGTCGCCGCCCAGCTTGTAGCCGTTGCCGTCGCCCGCGAACGCCGAGTCCGACCAGCGGTTCCTGCCGTTGCCCATGGCCCAGGTGTGCTCGACGGTGACCGGCGACGAGAACGACCAGAAGTCCAGGCCGTCGTCCGAGTTGTTGTAGAGGCGGGCGCCGGTGACGAGGTTGCCGCTGCCCGAGCCGAACTTGATGGCGATGCCGTCCGCGTTCTCACCGTGGGTGGCGGCGTCGTAGTGGCCGTAACTGTCGATGTTCCGGACGGTGTTGTTGGTGGTGCTGTCCCCGGTGAGCGTGAAGCCGGAGTCGCCGCCGTTGATCGTCTTGATGTTGTCCCAGACGGTCGAGGCGCAGGACTGGCAGACGACCGCGCTGTCCGGGGAGTTCTGGAAGGTGATCCCCGAGACCGTCCAGTAGTCGGCGGTCAGCTTGAAGATCCAGTCCCCGTCGGGAAGGTTCGAGCCGTCGATCTTCACCGTCTCGGAGCCGTACGGCTGGAGGTGAATCCGGCTGGACGAGGTGCCGTTGGCGGTCGACTGGAGGGTGGCCGTCGGGTAGTAGGTACCGGCGCGCACCTGGATGGTGGTGCCCGCGGTGGCGTTCTTGATGGCGTTGGACAGGTCGGTGGAGTTGCTGACGACCACGGTGGCGGCCTGGGCCTGGGTGGGGATCACGGCGAGTCCGGCACCGAGGGCGAGAGCCGCGCACAAGGACAGAGCGGTTCGACGGGACATGGGTGTGGGGACCTTTCGTCGAGTGGTGTGGGGAGACTGCAGGTCACAGGACGGAGTTCAGCCATGCGGGAACCTCGTCCTGCTGGGGCGGGGGGCTGCTCAGGACTGGCACTCAGAAGGCCTCCAGTCCCCGAGATACGCCTCCCGGGTGTGCGACGCGGCCTCCGTGTCCGTGAGCTGCGGCCGGTTCTCCGGCACCGAAATCACCGCGCCAGAACCGGAGTTGGCGTACTCGCGGAAGCGCATGCTCTGCCACGGATACGCCTCGCGCATGTTGGTGTAGGGCTCCACCGCGTCGATACCGGCCCCCAGCCAGGTCTCCCGCACGACGAGCGAAGGCCAGGCGGTGGTCTCGTACGAGGGCACCCACGGCCGGGCGATCTTGTACGCGGCGTCCTCGGCACCCGAGGTGATCCGGCACCGCTCGGCGAGGAAGCCGTACGGATTCGCGCGGGCCGTGGCCGGGGCGAAGACCATGCCCTCGGGTCTGAACGTGACGTCCCGGTCGAGGGTGTGGAAATGACACCGCTCGAAGACCGCCCGCGCCCGCCCGAACACGAAGTCCACATCACCCTCGACATAGCAGTCCCGGTAGTACTGCCGGTCGAACGCGTCGAGCGCGGTGGTGTCCGCGAACAGCGTGTCCTGGTGGCCGAGGAACCGCACCCGTTCGAAGCGTGATCGGTCCCCGGTGACGTACGCCGCCACGGCCTGTGTGCCCGTGATGTCGGGGTGGTCGGCGCGCAGCCAGTCGTTGGCCAGGGTGAGGTCCCGGACGGTCAGGCCGGGCGCCGCCGAGGTGAGGGTGGCGGAGCCGGCGGTGCCGTAGGTGCCGCCGCCGGGCTTGGGGGTGCCGTTGGCGTTGTCGAAGACGACCACGGCGGCCCGCGGATCGCGGGACGCACCGCGAAGCGTCAACTCCCCTTTCTCGGCAGGGATGTTGACGACCTCGCGATACGTGCCCGGATGCACGACGATCGTCCAGCCCTCCCCGTCCACGGCGTCCACCGCGTCCTGGACGGAGCCGCCGGGGCGGACGTGCAGGACGCGGCGCCGGGCCTCCGCGAAGGCGGGGGTCGTGCCGACGGCCACCAGGCCACCGGCGATCCCGGTGAGCAGTGTGCGCCGGCGCATGTCAGCACCCCTTCCAGGGTGTCCAGTCGCCGAGGTAGGCCTCCTGGGTGTGCGACCGGGCCTCGGCGGAGGTGAGCTGGGGCCGGTTCTCCGGTACGAAGACCACGGCGCCCGGTCCCGTGTTCCGGTACTCGGCGAACCGCTGGTCCTGCCACGGGAAGCCCGACGACATGTTGGTGTAGGGCGCGACCGCGTCGATCCCGGCACCGAGACGCGTCCCGCGCACGGTGAGCATGGGCCGCGCGGTGGTGTCCGAGCTGGGCACCCACGGGCGGGCCAGCTTGTAGTAGGAGTCCGGCGCCTCACTGGAGATCCGCCCGCCGGTCACCAGGTAGCCGTGCGGGTTGGCGCCCGCGGTGGAGGGCGCGAAGACGAACCCGTACGGGGCACCGGTCAGGTCATTCCTGATCAGCGTCCGGAAGTGACAGTTCTCGTAGACGGCGGTGGCCCGCCCGAACACGAAGTCCACGTCACCCTCGACGTAACAGTCCCGGTAGTACTGCCGGGCGAAGGTGCCGAGCGCCATCGAGTCGGCGTACAGCGTGTCCTGGTGGCCCAGGAACCGGCAGCCCAGGAACGCCGACCGGTCGCCCTGCACCTTGATGGCGACGGCCTGGGTGCCGCTGATCCCGGGGTGGTCGGCGCGCAGCCAGTCGTTGGCGAAGGTGAGGTCCCGCGCGGTGAACCCGTCGCCCTGCACGAGGGTGGTCGCCGACCCGGTCGTACCGTACGTTCCTCCGCCGGGCTTCGGAGTACCGGCCGCGTTGTCGTACACGACCACGACGTCCCGCGCCTCGCCCGAGGCCCCGATCCAGGTCATCTCCGTACGGGCGACGCTCACGGAGACCGTCTCCCGATACGTGCCCGGGGCGATGACGAGCGTGAACCCACTGCCGGTCGCGGCGTTCACGGCGGCCTGGACGGTGGTGTGGTCGCCGAGGCCGCCGGGGTGGACGTACAGAGTGCGCTCGTTCAACCGGGCGGACGGCGAGCCGTACCGCCCTAAGGGGGCGCGCCCACGCGCGTGGGCCTGTGTCTGTGCCTGTGAGGAGAGCCCCAGTGCGAGCGCGGCCCCCACGCTCGCCGCGACGAACGACCGTCTGCTGACCGGTGCGGGAAGGGTCATGGTCAGCAGACCTTTCCGGCACCGGCGCGGCCGCCGACGATGCCCGGCACGGCCCGCGGCGGGTCGACCTTCGTACGCAGGGTCGGGGTCCACCCGGCCCCCGACTGGAGGGTCTCCCCCGGGATCTCCGCGTTGTGGACGGCGATGAGATCGGTCAACTTCCCGTTGACGTAGTTGTTCTCGGCGGTGAGCGGAGCCTCGTTCCACTTCTTGAGGGTCTTGGCGGCGCTGACGCCGGCGGGCAGCGAGAACGCGTTGTCCGAGGCGTACAGCTGCGAGGAGGCACCGATGCCGAAGGTGTATCCGTACGACTGCCCCTTCGCCACGACGAAGTGGTTGTTGTACGCGTCGACCTGCCCGAATCGGACGCGCGGCGCACGCTCCACGATGCCCTCGAAGCGGTTGTGGTGGAGCGTGACCTTGAGCTTGCCGGTGTCGGTCGACCCGGCGCTGTCGCTGTTGCCGATGAGCATGGTCTTGTCGTGGTCCTCGACCGAATTCCAGGACACCGTCACATAGTTGGCGCCGCGTACGACGTCGAGCAGACCGTCGTGCTGCTGGTAGGTCTGGCCGTAGTACGTCGGCAGGGTGCTGTCGGGGTAGCGGCCGTCGGTCAGGGTGTTGTGGTCGACCCACACATGGGTGGAGCCGTAGACGACGACCGCGTCGTACTCGGAGTTCCAGGCCCCGGTGTCGGTGTCGGTCGGGTCCCACTGCGGGAAGCAGTCCAGCGGGGCCTCGATGGTGAGGTTGCGCAGGATGACGTTGTCGACGCCCTTGATCTGCAGGCTGCCGCCTCTGATCCCGGCGTTCTTGCCGACCCCGACGATGGTGGTATTGGCGGGCACGTTCGCCTTGATCGCCTTGTCCTGGTTGGCGGCGGAGGCGGCCCGCAGGCCCTCCGGGCTGTCGGCGGGCTCTCCGGAGAGGTCCTTGTCCAGCCCCCAGTTCTCCGGCGAGTACTTCTCCAGATACGCGTCGAAGTCGTACCCCGGCGCCGCGAAGGAAGCACACCCCTCGGCCACCGGATCGATGACTCCCTTGACCTTGATGATCTTCGGCGCGTCCCCACCGGCCTTCAACGCGGCCTTGAACTCGGCCCAGTTGGTGACGGTGTAGACGTGCTCGGCGGTGGCAGCGGCACCACCCGTGGTGCCGGCCCCCTCGGACCCCCAGCCGTCACCGACGGCGAGGGTCTCCCGCCCGAGGTCACGCCCCTGGGCGGCTTGGGTGACCGGGGCGGCCTGGGCATGGGCGACGGTCCCGGTGACACCGAGAACGAGCGCGGTGCATCCAGCAAAGGATGTCATGACATGGGCATGCCACATAGGGTTACGCATGAGTGCGGGATTCCTTCCAAACGAGGGGTGGGGCAACTGCTCAGGGGCGCGGGGAACTGCGCGACCAGCCACAACTCACGGACGGCTGCAAACGAACCTCCAGCCGCAGCACTAGGACTCGGGCCAACTGATCCAGGACTCAGGAATCAACTCGTCAAGGCGCCGAACATCCCGAGACGCCACCACCCGACGACGCAACAACTCACCCGCCACCATCCGAGCCACAGCAATGGCCCCCGGCGGATTGAAATGCGTGTTGTCCTGCTCGACATCGGTCCAGTTGAAGTACTTCTTCGTCTCCTCGACCCCGAGTTCCTGCCACAACGCAATCGACAGAGCCTGAATGTCGAGCAGTGCCACACCTTCGGCCGCGGCCAGCGCCCGCATGGCAGGCGAATAGTCGCCATGGGTGCCCACGGCGCCCCCACCGGCATCGAACTTCCGCCGCTCCACGGACGTGGCCAGCACCGGCCGGGCACCCCGCGCCCGCGCCCCGTCGACGTACTGACGGAGATAGTCCTGATAGGTCGTCCACGGCTCGGTGTACCGCGTGGGATCGGCGATCTTGGAGTCGTTGTGCCCGAACTGAACGAGAAGGAGATCGCCGGGCCTGATCGCGGCGAGAATGACGTCGAGACGCCCTTCGTCGATGAAACTCTTCGAACTGCGCCCGTTCACCGCATGGTTGGCGAAAGCCAACCGCTCCCGCAGAAAGAACGGAAGCGCCATGCCCCAGCCGGTCTCGGGTGCGGCATCGGCGTATTTCTGGGCGGCGGTGGAATCACCGGCGATATAGAGGGTGCGCTCTCGGGGCCGCCCCTGCGGGGAGGCGGCAGTGGCGGGCCCCGTCGCCGCGACGGCGAGGGGAACGGCGGCAAGCGCCGCGGTGGTGACCTGTCTGCGGGTGAGTGACACGACGATGTGCCTTTCGGACATGGGAAAGCTGCGGTTGGTGCAGGAGGTGGCGCCCAAATCGCGCCCCTTTAGGGGCGCGGGGAACTGCGCGACCAGCACAACGGCCCCGCAGCTCCCCACGATCGACCCCTGCGAAGGAACAGCGAAGGGGCTAGCCCTTCTGCTCGTTCCACTCCGTCTGAGCCTCATTGAGCTGATCGGCCAGGGTGTCCAGGAAGTCCTTGGCACTCATGGACCCGTTCATGACCTTCTGGAACGCCGGCTCGTTGTCCGTCTTGGAAATGGTGTTCCAGTCGGGCAGGTAGTACGGCAGCTGAACGATGGTCGTGGACCCATCACTCAACGCCTCGGCGGCAAGCTTCGTGGGCTCGGCCTTCGAAACCCAGGCGTCCTTCGCGGCGTCGTTGTTCGACGGCACCTGCCCCGCGGCCTCGTTGAACTTGGAGTTCTCCGCCTTCGAGGTCGCGAAGTCGATGAACTTCCAGGCGGCGTCCTTGTTCTTGGAGCTCTTGAACAGCCCGAGCCCGTCCACGGGGTTGGAGACCTGGACCCGCTTGCCACCGGGTCCGACCGGCTGCGGAATACCGCGGAACTTGTCGACGCCGAGCGCCTTCACATGGTCCTGGTAGGAACCCAGGTTGTGGTTCAGCATTCCGATCGTGCCGGAGTCCCACTGGGCGACCATCTTGGTGAAGTCGTTGTTGAGGTCGGCGGCCGGGGTGGCCTTCTTGAAGAGGCCCACGTACTTCTCCAGGGCCGCCACGTTCTTCGGGTCGTTGACCGTGGTCTTCTCGTTGCCGGCGTCCCAGAAGGACGTGATGCCGGACTGTCCGTACATCGCGTCGAGCGCCTGGGCGATGGATCCGGCGCCACCGCGGATGGTGTAGCCGAACTCGTTCTTGCCCTTGTCGGTGAGCTTGTCGGCAGCCTCGTAGAACTTGTCCCAGGTGGTCGGCGCTTCCAGGCCCGCCTGCTCGAACAGGTCGGTGCGGTAGTAGAGGACGCCGTTGTTGGCGGAGGTCGGGATCGAGTACAGCGTGTCGTCCCGGCCGCCGGCCGCCTTCAGCGACTTGACCATGTCCTCGTTGAGCTTGCCGTTGAGGGAGGACTTGCCGAGGCGGTCGTCCAGCGGCTCCAGCGCGTTCTGGGCGGCGAACCCGGCGAGCATCGCGGCGCCGACACCGCCGACGTCCGGCAGCCCGCCGCCCTGGAGGGCGGTGTCGACCTTGGACTGGTACTCGGTGGCGGCGATCCCGACGTACTCGATCTCGATGTCGGGGTTCTCCTTCTCGAAGTCGGCGATGATCTCCTTCCAGATGTCCGTGCGGACACCGCCGTTGTTGTCCCAGAAGACGACCTTGCCCTTGCCGCTGCCGTCGGCGCCCTTGTCGCCCGCGGCCCCGCTGCCGTCGTCGCCGCAGGCGGTGGCGGTCAGCGCGAGCACGGCGCTCAGGGCGACGGCGGCTGCCGAGCGGCGCCCGCCTCTGCTGCTCCTGTGAATGCTGGTCTTCATCATCGGCTCTCTTCTTCTGGATCCAACGAGGGTTGTGTCGCTGTGAAGTTGTGAGGCTGTGGGGGGCTGGAGGAAGCCATGTGGGCTCTGGAAGGAGTCACGTGGGGCCGGAGGGGCTCAGGGGCGGGCGTGCGGTGCTTGCTGCGGACCGGAGAACCTGGACACGAGCGCGGGGACGGCCGCCGCCGGGTGGAGCCGGTAGTCGTAGAAGTCCCGCGGGTCGAAGGCCGCGCCCCTCGTTTCCTGGCGGCCACTGGTGTTCTTCAGGATCGAGCCGCGCTGCACCAACTCGGCCGTGGCGTCGGCCTGGTAGGGGTGCTGGACGTCCTGGTAGTAGCTGTTCTCGATGACCATCCTGGTCTTGCCGCGGGACCAGTTGCCGTACGTCCATACGGGGTCGCCGGGGTCTGCCTGGGCGGTCATGTAGTTGTTGTAGAGGTGTGCGTAGGCGCAGTTGTCGGCCGACGGGTTGCGCTGCTTCGTACCGCGGAACCAGTTGTGGTCGATGGTGATCTGCGTCTTCACGTTCGGCGTCCAGCCGATGCCGAAGGTCTTGTTGTTGTTCTCGAAGCGGTTGTAGGAGACGGTGACGTACTCGCTGTCCTTGCGGATGTCGAGCTGCCCGTCGCAGATCCGCGAGAAGCGGTTGTGGTCGATCCAGACGTGGTGGACGGTGTCCATCTGGATGCCGTCGAAGTCGGTGTCCTTGCAGTCCCAGTTGCCCTCGACGTACGAGTCGCGGATCGTCAGGTTGCGGATGATCACGTTGTGGGTGCCGGGCGTGAGGTGCAGTTCGCCCTGGACGAGCTCCCCGGCCGTACCGACGCCGATGATGGTCTTGTCCGAGGCCACGACGACGTTCGCGCCGAACGGCTCGGCCTTGATCGTCCCGGCGACCCGGATGACGTACGGCTCCTCGGCTGCCGCGTAGCGCTCCAGGCCGGCCTGGGTGGTCACGGTGACGACCTCGCCGCCGGCGCCTCCCGTCGTACCGCCCTCCAGGGACGCGAAACCGTGGGCCTTGTCGGTCCGGCCGACACTCTCGGACACCGCCTCGGCCGGGGCGACGACCCCGAGCCCCAACGAGGCCACCAGGGCGGTGACCGTGACCAGGGTCCGGCCGAGGCCAGGGCCGGGCCCGGCACCGAGCCCCGGCCCGGAACCCGGTCCGGGCAAGCGCTTGCTGCTACGGAAGTGCGTCATTGCGGCTCCCAACAGGCGTACAACGGTGATGACTTGAAGCGATCAGGCAGGTGGCGCGGTGATGCGGAACTGCGTGAACGTGGCCGCCCCGGCGTGTCCCCCGCCGGTCGGCGCGAGTGCGACGAGGCCGAGCAGGGCGCCGACCCAGCGCCAGGGGGTGGCGGCGAAGACCTGGCCGGACCGCTCCCAGCCGTCGCCGAGGTCGTGGGAGAAGCGGCAGCGCGCCCCGGCGCCGGCCTCGATCCGCAGCCGTACCCGTCCCCCGGGCGCGAGCCGCGGATGCGCGGCGTCCCGCTCGCGCTCGGCGACCGACTCGGCGAACCGGTGCACGAGGTGGACCGTCCCGTCGGCCCCCCGTTCGAGCCCGATCCAGCTGAACGCGTCGCCCAGGACGACGAGTCCGGCCCGCGCGCCCGGCTCCTCGGCGTCGAGCCGCAGCCCGACCTCGACGGTGCACGGGGCCCCGGGCAGCCGCTGGGTGAGCACGTTCGGTAACTTGCGCAGATCCTGCGCGTCGACCGTCCGTACGCAGGCCAGCCGCAGCCCGTCGCCCGAGTGCTGGGTCGCCCAGCCGTCCTGCGGGTTGGCGGTCCACTGCCACTGCCGTCCGAACCTCCCGCCCGGGAAGTCGTCGTCGGTGGCGGGCGCCGACAGCGGCTGCCGAGGCAGGTCCGGCTTCCGGTGTACGGCGACGGGGGCGCCCTCGTCCCCGAGGACCGGCCAGCCGTCCGTGCCCCAGCGCATCGGCTGGAGGTGGACGACCCTCCCGTACGCGCCCTTCTCCTGGAAGTGCGCGAACCAGTGCTCGCCGGACGGGGTGGTCACCCAGCCGCCCTGGTGGGGGCCGTTGACGTCGGTGTCGCCCTGCTCCAGGACGACCCTCTCCTCGTACGGGCCGAAGAAGTCGCGGGAGCGCAACGCGCCCTGCCAGCCGGTCTCGACGCCACCTGCCGGGGCGAAGATCCAGAACCAGCCGTCGTGCCGGTACAGCTTCGGCCCTTCGAGCGTGAACCAGCCGGGTATGCGGTCGCCGTCGACGATCACCTTGCCGTCGTCGAGCAGTCCGGTGGCGTCGGGCCGCATCCGATGGCCGGTGAGCCGGTTCTTGACGCCGGAGCGGGACTTGGCCCAGGCGTGCACGAGGTACGCCTCGCCGGTCTCCTCGTCCCACAGCGGGCAGGCGTCGATGAGTCCCTTGCCCGCCTTGACGAGGTGAGGGCGGGTCCAAGGGCCGCGTATCTCCGGGGCGTTGATCTGGTGGATGCCGTGGTCGGGGTCGCCCCAGAAGATCCAGAAACGGTCGTCGTGGTGGCGCAACGACGGTGCCCAGACACCGCAGTCGTGGCGTGGCTTCCTGAACTCCCGTGCTGGTTCGAGGAGTTGTAAGGCATGGCCGACGAGTGTCCAGTTGACGAGGTCTCGGGAGTGCAGCAGCGGCAGGCCCGGGACTCGGCCGAAGCTGGAGGCGGTCAGGTAGTAGTCGTCGCCGACACGGATGAGGTCGGGGTCGGACCAGTCGGCGTTCAGGACCGGGTTGCGGTACGTGCCGTCGCCGAGGTCGGCGGTGAAGGCGGGTGCGCTCTGGCCACTCATGGGCTCACCGCCTTGCGGACGAGGGCCGCGGCCTCGCCCCGGTCGAGGCGGCCGTCGGCGACGACGGTGACGACCCGGCGTACGACGGTCTCCCCGGCCGGGACCGGCAGCCTTTCCTGATGGGCGAGGGACGAGCCGACGCCCGGGTACTCGGCGGTGCGCACGAACCACGGGTCGCGCCGGGTCCGCTCGGTGGCCCCGGCGAACACCAGCGTCCAGTTGGCGCCCGCGAGTGCCAGCCAGTCGGCGCGCGTGCCGTGCACGGTCTCCTCGCCCTCGGTGCCGGCCGTGAACACCGCGGGCGCGGCGGCCTCCTTGCGGGCCCGCCAGAAGAAGCCGCCGTAGGCCGCACCCGGCCGTCCGTTGGTCGCCGGGCTGCCGATCGACAGGGGTTCGGCGGTCGTGTTGGTGAGCGAGAAGGTGAAGTCCAACGCCCAGGCGGTGTCGGTGAGTTCGGTCGCCGCGGCCGTACGCCGCTCGCGCAGCAGCTCACCGCCCGCCGCGATCCAGCGCAGTTCCTCCACGAAGCCGTCGGGGTCGCGCAGCTGGAACGTGGAGTGCCGCTGGGCCCCGTGGTTGTCCAGCTCGGTCGGCCCCCGGTCGCGTACGTAGGTGCGACCGCCCCAGAAGTTGAACCCCTCGACGTCGGGAACGGCGACACCGACGCCGAGGTGGTGGATGTGGTCGGCGGGGCTGAGCTCCGTGACGGCCGTGCCGGCCAGGGTGGTGACGGGGTGGAAGTACGGACGCGGCGACAGCTTCGGCGGCAGCTCGGGCCGGGTGACGTAACGGCCGACCGGGCGGCCCGCGACACGCAGGACCAGCGACTCGTTGTTCATCAGGTACTCACCTCTTTCGGGAGCGCCCAGGAGGCGCCCAGCTCGGAGTAGAGGGCGAGGGTGTCGGCGGCGGCCGCGACGAGTCCGTCGACTCCGTGCACGATCCGGCGGTTCTCGTCGGCCTTCAGGTACCAGGCGTCGGCGGGCAGCGCGACGGGGTCCGGCGCCTGTCGAATCGCTTCAACGACCTTCATGAAGGCGCCCGTCGAGTCCGGCGCGACCAGCAGTCCGGCCCGGCCTTCGAGGTGCTCGACGAGGTTCTCCAGCAGGTCGGTCCTGCCGTACGTGATCTCCTGCGGTCCGTGCCCCGACCGCTGGACGAGGACGCGGTCCTGCTTGTACCAGAAGGTGATCCGGCCGCTGGTGCCGTGCACCAGGACGTACGGCTCGTCGGGGTGCTCGGCGCACAGGGTCGCGGCGACGGTGATCCGGTGGCCGGCCGCGGTGGTGACGCGGACGCAGGAGGTGTCGTCGGACTCGATGTCGTTGGCGCGCAGCAGCTCGGTCTCGATGCCGGTGACGTCCTCGGCGCGGGTGGCGCCGTCGAGGGCCAGGGCGGTGGCGACGGCGTGCGCGAGGGGGTTGGTCAGCACCCCGTCGACGACGTCGGCCCCGTTCATCCGGCGCCGCCCGGCCCAGGGCGCGCGGCGGTAGTACTCCTCGGCGCGCGCCCAGGCCCCGGCCCCGCCGATCCCGTCCACCCGGCCGATCGTGCCCTGCGCAATCAGCTCCCGGATCGCGGGAACGGCCTGCGAGCCCAGCGACTGGAAGCCGATCTGGCAGACCACCCCGGCCGCGGCGACCCCGTCGGCCATCCGGCGGAACTCGGCGTACGAGGGAGCCGGCGGCTTCTCCAGCAGGATGTGTACGCCCCTGGCGGCGGCCGTCAGCGCGAGGTCGGTGTGGGTGGGGATCGGCGTGCAGATCACGGCGATCGCCGCGCCGGTGGAGTCCAGCAGGGCCCCGAAGTCGGCAGACTGCTCCGGGAGTTCGCCGGGCGCGGTGAAGCCGCCCAGCTCCGCCTCGGTGAGCGGGGTCAGCTCGCAGATCCCGGCGAGACGCACCAGGCCCTTGTCCTGGAGGCGGCGGATGTTCGCGAGGTGCCAGTGGCCGTGACCGCGGGCGCCCGCGAGCACGACGGGGAGGGGGGACTCGTGCGAGGGCAGGGCCTCGGAGGAAGAGTTCATGGGCCCTATCGAAGCGGTTCCGGGCCCGGTGGCGGTGCTCATCGGATCCTCCCCGCTCCCGCGCCGCGCTCGACGTCACGGTCGGCCTTCGCGGCGCTGTCGACCGTGCCGTGCAGCGTGGGGGTCCAACCGACGTCGGCGGTCAGGTCGCGTTCGCTGCCGGAGTTGTAGGCGTTGTGGATGGCGAGCAGGTCCACGGGGAACCCGTTGAAGAGCGTGCCGGACTGGTGCAGGGCCGTGCCGTTCCAGCTCTTCACCAGGTCGGCGACCTCGATGTGGCCGGATGTCGTGAACGCGTTGTTCTCCGCGTGGACCGCCGACTCGACGGAGATCCCGAGCGAGTAGCGGTAGTCGTGCGCGTCGGCCGGGACGACGTACCGGTTGTTGTAGACGTGCACCTGCCCGAAGCGGACGCGCGGGGCGCGCTGGACGACGGACTCGAACTCGTTGTGGTGCAGGGTGACGCGCAACTTGCCCCGGTCGCCGGTGGCCGTGTCGCCGTTGCCGATCAGCATCGCCTTGTCGTGGTCGGCGAACCGGCTCCAGGAGACGGTCACCAGGTCGGAAGCGTTGGTGATGTCCAACAAGCCGTCGTGGCGCAGGTAGTTGCGGCCGAAGTAGGTGGGCTCGTTCTCGTCAGGGTGGCCCTTGTCGGACGCCGTGACATGGTCGATCCACACATGGGTGGCGCCGCGCAGCCACAGCGTGTCGTACGCGGTCTTCCAGTCGCCGAGGCCACCGGAGTTGGGCTGCCAGACGGGGAAGCAGTCGTAGGCGTCCCGGAGTTCGAGGTTGCGGACGATGACGTTGTCGGCGTCGCGGATCTGGAGGCTCGCGCCCTTGAGTACGGCGCTGTCGCCGAGCCCGACGATGGTGGTGTTGGAGCCGACTGCGAGCTCGACCCGCTCGGCCTGGGCCGCCGCCGAGGCCTGCCGGGCCTCCTCCTGCGGACCGGACGGCTTGGCCGCGCCCCAGGTGCGCGGGTCGTACGCGGCCAGGTACTTCTTCAGGCCGTAGCCGTCGGTCGCGTAGTCGTCGCAGTCCAGCCGCTTGCCGGAGTCGTCGGTGTTGGCGTCGATCGTCCCCGCGACCTTGATGATTTTCGGGGTCGCGCTGCCGCCGTCGAGGGCGCGGACCAGCTCGGCCCGGTTCCGTACGGTGAAGACGTGGGCGTCGTCTGCGGAGGAACCCCCCGTGGTACCTCCGTCGGCGGCGGCCCAGCCGTCGTTCGCGGGCAGGATCTCGCGGCTGATGTCACGGGCCTCGGCGTTCGCCGGTGCCCCAAGTGCGGCCAACAGTCCGCAGGCGAGGGTGACTTGGAGGACGCGGCGCCCTCTTGCCGTGCGCCGCAGGTAGGTGCGTACGCCTCTCATCCCTTCACCGCCCCGGCGCTGAAGCCCGTGATCAGCCACTTCTGGATGAAGGCGAAGACGATCACGACGGGTACGGCCGCGATGATGCCGCCGGCGGCGAGCGCGCCCAGGTCGACGCTGTCGGCGCTCATCAGGCTGTTGAGGCCGACGGGGATCGTCTGCTTGTCCTGGTTGCTGAGGAACATCAGGGCGAAGAGGAAGTGGTTCCAGGAGTGCACGAAGGCGAAGGAGCCGACCGCGATCAACCCGGGGCGCAGCAGTGGCAGGACGACGACCCGGAAGCCCGTGAAGCGGTTGCAGCCGTCGACCCAGGCGGCCTCTTCCAGCGAGTACGGCACGTTCCGGATGAAGCCGCTGATCAGGATCATCGACAGCGGCAGCTGGAAGACGGTCTCGGCGATGATGACGCTGCCCAGCGAGTTGATCATCTGGAGCTCGGCGAAGATCTGGAACAGCGGCACCAGGAGCAGCGCGCCCGGCACGAACTGGGAGCAGAGCAGCGCCAGCATGAAGGCACGCTTGATCCTGAAGTCGAAGCGGGCGAGGGCGTAGCCGCCGGCCAGTGCGACGAGCGTGGTCATGAAGAGCGTGGCGACGCCGACGTAGACGCTGTTCTCGAAGTACGTGCCGAAGCTGCGCTCGTTCCACACCTTCTCGAAGTGCTCGAAGGTCATGGGCCAGGGCACGAGCGAGGTCGAGCCGGGCTTGCGCAGGGCGAAGAGCAGGATCCAGTAGAAGGGGATGAGCGTGAAGAGCAGGTAGATGCCGAGCGGGACGTAGATCTGCCAGCGAGGGGCCTCGTCCCAGGCGCGCCTGCGCTTCCCCGGGCGCTGCGGCGGCTCGTCGGCCACTGGTGCGGGCACGGCCGGAACGACTGTGTCGATGTCCTTGGTGATCACTTGTCCCCGCCTCCGAACTTGCTCAGCCGCAGATAGACCATCGAGAAGAAGAGAAGGATCACGAACGCGACCGTGGTCAGGGCCGATGCGTAGCCGAAGTTGTGGGCGTCGACGCTGGTGTTGGCGATGTAGAGCGGGAGTGTCGTCGTCTCCCCCGCGGGTCCGCCGCCGGTGAGGGTGTAGAGCAGGTCGACGTTGTTGAACTCCCAGACCGCGCGCAGCAGCGTGGAGAGGATGATGGCGTCCTTGAGGTGCGGCAGCGTGATGTGCACGAACTGTCGGAAGCGGCTGGCGCCGTCGACCTCGGCGGCCTCGTACAGGTCCTTCGAGACGGACTGGAGGTCGGCGAGGATGAGGATCGCGAAGAACGGAACGCCTCGCCAGAGGTCGGCGACCACCGCCGCCGGGAAGACGGTCGAGGTGTCGGAGAGCCAGCTCGTGCCGTAGTCCCCGATACCCATGTCGGCGAGGTAACGGGTGATGCCCGTCTGGGAGTTGTAGAGCAGCACCCAGATCGCGGAGGTGAGTACGCCGGACACGGCCCAGGGCGAGAAGACCAGGGCGCGGCCCAGCGAGCGGCCCACGAAGGTCTGGTTGACGATCAGCGCGAGCGCCAGGCCGAACAGCAGCTGCAGCCCGACCTCGACGACGACCCACTTGGCACTGAAGACCAGGGTGTCCCAGAACTGCGGGTCCTCGGTGAAGGCGTGCACGAAGTTGTCGAAGCCCGCGAAGCCGTTCCGCCACGGCTTGGTGGGGTTGTAGTTCTGCAGGCTGTAGTAGAAGACGCTGAGCACCGGGTAGGCGATGAAGCCCAGCATCAGCAGTCCCGCCGGGGCGATCAGCAGATACGGGAGCCTGCGGGGCGTCGCTGAGCCACGGCGCCGCCGGGGTGGCGCGGGCTTTTTCGCCACGGCTGCGGCTTGGGCCATGACTGTTCTCCGTTCTCGGGGGTGTGCGGGTGGTGCTGTGCGCTCGTTCTGTTCGTTTCTTCGCTTTCGTGGAAGCGCTTGCTATCCGGACAGTGTCTGGTGAAGCGCTTCGCACACATCGTTCGATATCTCGGACAGACGGGAGTGCCGATGGGCCAGTCCCTCAGCCCGCGTACGGGTCCTGCACCTTGCCCGGCCGTGCCAGGAACGCGAAGTCGCAGCCGGTGTCCGCCTGGGTGATCTGTTCGTTGTAGAGCGCGCCGTAGCCGCGCTCGTAGCGCTCGGGCGGCGCGGTCCACTCCGACCGGCGCCGCGCCAACTCCTCGTCGTCCACGTTGAGTTGGAGCGTGCGCGACTCGACGTCCAGCGTGATGGTGTCGCCGGTGCGGACCAGGGCGAGCGGTCCGCCGATGTACGACTCGGGCGCCACGTGCAGCACACAGGCGCCGTAACTCGTGCCGCTCATCCGGGCGTCGGAGATCCGCAGCATGTCCCGTACACCCTGCTTAAGCAGGTGGTCGGGGATCGGCAGCATCCCGTACTCGGGCATGCCCGGGCCACCCTTGGGTCCGGAGTTGCGCAGCACCAGCACGGTGTCGGCCGTGATGCCCAACTCCGGGTCGTTGATGGTGCGTTGCATGGTCCGGTAGTCGTCGAAGACGACCGCGGGACCGGTGTGCTTGAGCAGGTGCGGCTCGGCGGCGATGTGCTTGATGACGGCGCCGTCGGGGCAGAGGTTGCCGCGCAGGACGGCGACGCCTCCCTCGGCGGCGACGGGGTTCTCCCGGGTGCGGATGACCTCGTCGTTGTGCACCTGCGCGGAGGCGAGCTGCTCGCGCATGCTGTCGTACGAGACGGTCGGCCGGTCGAGGTGCAGCAGGTCGGTGATCCGCGACAGGAACCCGGGCAGTCCGCCGGCGAAGTGGAAGTCCTCCATGAGGTACGTCCGGCCGCCGGGCCGTACGTTCGCCAGGACCGGCACCGTACGGGCGATCCGGTCGAAGTCGTCGAGGGTGAGCCGGACTCCGGCGCGTCCGGCCATGGCGATGAGGTGGATCACGGCGTTGGTGGAGCCGCCGAGCCCGAGGACCGTCGTCACCGCGTCCTCGAAGGCATCGGCCGTGAGGATGTCGGACAACTTCCGGTCCCTGCGGACGAGTTCGACGATTCGCAGGCCCGAGGCGGCGGCCATCCGGTCGTGCCCCGAGTCGACGGCGGGGATGCTGGAGGCGCCCGGGACCGTGACCCCGAGGGCCTCGGCAGCCGCGGTCAGCGTGGACGCCGTACCCATGGTCATGCAGTGACCGGGCGAGCGCGCGAGGCCGCTCTCCAGCTCGGTCATCTCGCAGTCACCGATGAGCCCGGCGCGCTTGTCGTCCCAGTACTTCCACATGTCGGTGCCGGAGCCGAGGACCTCGTTGCGCCAGTGGCCCGGCAGCATGGGCCCGGCGGGCACGAAGACCGCCGGCAGGTCGACGGACGCGGCGCCCATGAGCAGCGCGGGCGTCGACTTGTCGCAGCCGCCCATGAGGACGGCCCCGTCCACCGGGTACGACCGCAGCAGCTCCTCGGTCTCCATGGCGAGCATGTTGCGGTAGAGCATCGGGGTCGGCTTCTGGAAGGTCTCGCTCAGCGTCGACACCGGGAATTCGAGAGGGAAGCCGCCGGCCTGCCACACGCCCCGCTTGACCGCTTGGGCGCGGTCGCGGAGGTGGACGTGGCAGGGGTTGATGTCGGACCAGGTGTTGAGGATCGCGATGACCGGCTTGCCGAGGTGCTCCTCGGGGAGGTAGCCGAGCTGGCGGGTGCGGGCGCGGTGACTGAAGGAGCGCAGGCCCTCGGTGCCGTACCACTGGTGGCTGCGCAACTGCCTTGGGGCGTCCGGGGTTTGGGCGCTGTCGGGCGTTGCCGAGCCGGACCCGGTGCCTGGGTTGGCGTCGGTCATATCGACCACCCCGCGGCGATGGCGGCGATCTCGGCGCGTTCGGACTCGGGGAGCTGCTTGCTCGGCGGCCGGACCTCGCGGCGGCACAGGCCGAGCGAGGCCAGGGCCTCCTTCACGACCGTCACGTTGTTGGCGGAGTTGTTGGCCGCGCGCAGTTCCTCGAAGCGGCGGATCTGCTCCCAGACCTTCATGGCGCCCGCGTAGTCGCCGGATCGAAGCGCTTCGATCATGTTCAGCGAAACGGCCGGGGCGACGTTCACGAGCCCGGACGTGAAGCCCGTCGCGCCCGCCGAGAAGTACGAGGGCGCGTACGGTTCGGCGAGTCCGGCCACCCACACGAAGCGTTCCAGCCCGGCGTCCCGCGCGAACGCGGCGAAGCGGGCCGCGTCCGGCACGGCGTACTTCACGCCGATGACGTTCGGGCAGGCGTCGGCCAGTTCGGCGAGCCGGGCGCCGGCGAGCACCGGGTTGCGGATGTACGGGACGACGCCCAGCTCGGGGACCGCCTCCGCGATCGCCCGGTGGTAGTCGACCCAGCCGCCCTCCGAGACGTACGGGTGGACGGGCTGATGGACCATCACCATCTGTGCCCCGAGCTCACGGGCGTGGCGGGCGGAGGCGACGGCGGTCGGCACGTCGTGCCCGACACCGACCAGGATCGTCGCCCGGTCCCCCGCCTCCTCGATGGTCAACTCCGTTACCGTGCGCCGCTCTTCGGGGCTCAGGGCGTAGAACTCGCCGGTGTTGCCGTTGGGCGTGAGGATGCGCACGCCGCCGTCGAGCACCCGGCGCAGCAGGACGCGGTGGACCTCCTGGTCGATGGAGCCGTCCTCGGCGAACGGGGTCACGGGGATCGCCACCACGTCGGCGAGGGCGGCCCGCCCGGCCTCGAACGCGGTCGTGGTCGCGGTCATTCCTGCTCACCCTTTCCCTGGGCCTCGGGGAAGGCCCGTTGCACGAACGAGGCGATGTGCGAGTGCAGGGCGCGGGCCGCGCCGTCCGAGTCGCCGTCGAGGGCGAGCCGCAGGATCTCCCGGTGCTCGGTGGCCTCGCGCTCCCAGGACGGGTTGGCGGCCCAGGCGACCGCGGAGACCAGGGCGGCCTGGTCGCGGACCTCGTCGAGCATCCGGCCGAGCAGCGGGTTGCCGCAGCGGACGTAGAGGGAACGGTGGAACTCGCGGTTGGCGAGGGACCGTTGGGCGGTGTCGGTGGCGGCGTCGGCGCGTTCGAGCGCCTCGCGCGCCGTGTCGAGGGAGGAGCCGCGCCGGACGGAGCGCCGCAGCGCCTCCGGCTCCAACAGCAGCCGCACGTCGTACACCTCGCGCGCCATGTCCGCGTCCACCATGCGCACCGTGACGCCCTTGTACTGGTTCATCACGACGAGCCCGGTGCCGGCCAGGGTCTTGAGCGCCTCGCGCACCGGGGTCTTGGACACCCCGAACTGTGCGGCGAGCTCGGTCTCGACCAGGGCCTGTCCCGGGGTCAACTGCCCGGTGAGGATGCGGTGTTTGATCCCTTCCAGCACGAACTGCGTGCGGGAGGGGATCGGCGTGGGCACAGAGGTCATGCGCGCCTCTCGGGGTAACGGAGTCCCCAGGGCATCGGGGGCTCGCGTATCTGATCTCGCGTATCGCGTCTCATATATGACGTACGAAGTACGACGCGATGAAAGTAGGAGCGCCCCCGTGTTTCGTCAACGCTTCTGACAAAAGAAGTTCGAGGCTTCTGACAAAAGAAGGCCTGCCCCGTCGGCCGATGGGCTCAGCGGTGGGCTCAGCCGGTGGGCGCCCACCCCGGGTCGCGGCCGCTCAACCCGATCACCCGGTCCAGCAGAGGTGCCCCCTCTGGCACGGGCACGACCGGTCCGAAGATGGTTCCGCGCGACGGATCGTCCACCGAGGGCGCGAGCATCTCGTACGCCGCGTTCAGGGCCGCCGCGTCGGGGGCGTACGGCTGACCGGTCGCCCGGGCCAGGTCCCAGCCGTGCACGACGAGTTCGTCGGCGGCGACGATGCCCGCGACCTCGCCGGGCAGTTCCACACCGCCCGCCCGGGTCTCGCCCGTCCACGCGGCCGGATCGCGCCACGCCTCGGCCAACTCGCCGAGCACCTTGGGCAGTTCGGCGCGCCAGCCGGGCATCACGTCCGGCAGTCGGGAGGTGGGGTCGGTGTCCGTCGTGGCCCCGAGGTCCTTGCGCCCGGCGTCCCGGAAGGCCGCGGACAGCCCGGCCAGATGCCCGAGCAGATGGCGCACCGCGTACTCCGGACACGGCGTCACGGCGTCCAGCTGTTCCTCGCCCACCTCCTCCGCGAGGCGTGCCACGATCAGGGCCTGCGGCCCCAGGTCAAGGATGCCGGGAGTGGTACCGCCGTCGCCCATGCCGGGCTCCTCTCGTCAGGGGGTCTTCAGGGGGTAGACCGTCGGCCGTACGAAAACTCATCGCTCCCGGTCCCAAGATCGTGCTCAGGAGTCTGGTCAGGCGTTCGAGCCGTCGAGATGCTCGGTGCACACCGGGATACCGGATGTCACCGGGATATCCGGTGCCGGGGACCGCGAAGGGGAGCCACGCCATGAAGGCGATCGTTCAGGATGCGTACGGATCAGCGGACCTCCTGGAACTGCGCGACATCGACCGCCCCGTGCCCGGCGACGACGAGGTGCTCGTCGAGGTGCGCGCGGCCGGTGTCGGCCCCGAGGTGTGGCACCTCATGACGGGCCGGCCCTATGTGGCGCGCGTCGCCCTGGGGCTCCGTAAGCCCAGGAACCCGGTACGGGGCTGGGACGGCGCCGGACGGGTCGAGGCCGTCGGGGCGAAGGTGACCGAGTTCAAGCCGGGCGACGAGGTCTTCGGCAACTGCGAGGGCTCGTTCGCCCAGTACGCGCGCGCCAAGGCCGCGAAGATCGCCCTCAAGCCGTCCAACCTCACCTTCGAACAGGCCGTCGCCCTCCCCGTCTCCGGCATGACCGCCCTCCAGGCCCTCAGCGGCAAGGGCCGTCCGCAGCCGGGCCAGAAGGTCCTCGTCATCGGCGCGTCCGGCGGCGTCGGCTGCTACGCCGTCCAGCTCGCCGCGATGTACGGCGCCGAGGTCACCGGCGTCTGCGGCCCCACGGGCGCGGATTTCGTACGGTCCCAGGGCGCCTCGCACGTCATCGACTACACCCGCGAGGACATCACCGACGGCCCGCACCGCTACGACGTCATCGTCGACAACGCGGGCCTTCGCCCCCTGCCCGTCCTCCGCCGCGCCCTCGCCCCGCGCGGCACCCTCGTCATCGTCGGCGGCGAGGGCGGAACCGGCTTCTTCGGCGGTATGAGCCGCGGCCTGCGAGCCGTGATGCTCTCGCCGTTCATCGGCCAGAACCTCAGCAACCTCATCTCGGTCGCGCGCCGCGAGGACCTGCTGACCCTCAAGGACCTCGCCGAGCAGGACAGGATCACCCCGCCGATCGACCGCACGTACCCCCTCGCCGAGGCCGCCGACGCCCTCCGCCATCTGGAGAAGGGCCATCCCCGGGGCAAGATCGTCCTCAGTATCTGAACCGGGCGGGAGCCCGACGGTAGCCGACGGGACCGGCGGGCCCGTCGGGGCTTCTCCCCACCCCGACGACCCCGCTGCCGCTTCCGTGGCGTCCCCGCTAAGGCACCTGCCCGATGCCCGGCCCGGGGCCTTAGCCCCACGATGACCTGGCATGACGACAAGGACATGGACACAGACATGGGCGGTGGCCTGCGTCCTGCGAGACCGCAACGCGGGTCTGTACCTCGGCGGAGTCGTGGTCTCCGGGTTCGGCTCGTCGGCGATGTGGCTGGTGTCCGGGATCTGGGTGAAGGACCTGACCGGCTCGGACGGCCTGGCCGCTCTCTGCGTCTTCGCTCTCTGGGCGCCCACGCTGATCGGCCCGGCCCTCGGCACCCTCGCGGACCGCACCCGCCGCCGGCCCCTGCTCGTGTGGACGAATCTGGGCCTGGCCGCACTCCTGCTGCCCCTCTTCACCGTCGACTCCCCCGGCACCCTGTGGATCCTCTTCGCCGTGCTCCTCGTCTACGGAGCGGCCGGCGTCGTCCACGACGCGGCGGAGTCCGCTCTGGTGGCCACGGCCGTCGACAAACAGCTGCTCGGCGACTTCAACGGGCTGCGCATGACGGCCAACGAGGGCATGAAGCTCCTCGCCCCGCTCGCGGGAGCGGGCCTGTACGCGGCGTACGGGGGCGCCCGTGTCGCACTCCTGGACGCGGTCACCTTCGCCCTGGCCGCGGGCCTCTACACACTCCTGCGCGTACACGAGCCGAAGCCGCTCGCGGCCCCCGCCACGGCCGGTTGGCGCGCCCGAACTGCCGAAGGCGCCCGCTACTTGTGGGGCCACGCGACCCTGCGCCCGCTCGTCCTCGCGGGCGGCACGACCATGCTCTTCTCAGGCCTCAACGGCGCGTTGATCTACGCGGTGGTGGAGGGCCTTGGCCACTCCCCCGCGTACGTGGGTGTCCTGTACGTCGCCCAGGGCGTCGGCTCGGTGGCGGTCGGCCTGGCCGCGGGCCCGCTCCTGCGCCGCCTGGGCGAACGCCGGTTCGCCGGATACGGCATCGCGCTCACCGCCGTGGCCGTGACGGCTCGCGCGCTCCCCTACGACGTGGTGGTCCTCGCCTCGGCCGCGGCGGTCGGCGTCGGACTCCCCTGCGTACTGATCGCGGCGCTCACCGCGGTCCAGCGCGAGACGCCGGACGCCCTGCTGGGGCGCACGACGGCGACCGCCAACACCCTGCTGTTCGCCCCGACCGCGGTGGGACTCGCACTGGGCGCGGGCCTGGTCGAACTGGTGGACCACCGTGTGCTGTTGGCGGTACTCGGGCTCGTGCGACTCGTGACGGTCGCGCCCCTGCTGAGGTCTCAGCCGAGCCGCGCGAGCGCCTCCGCCACCAGCGACAGGTCCTCGTCGGACGCCAACCCCGCGTGATACAGCCGCACTTCGGTGGCTCCCAGCCCGACCGCCCGTGCCACGTCCTCGACGAGTGTCGCCGGGCGGCCGCCCATCCCGCTCACCACGGTGAAGTTGGCCGCCAGCACAGCCCCGTCAACTCCCTGCTCGGCGAAGGGGATCAGCGGCTCGGGTCCGGCGGCGCACGGTACGACCACTCCGTCGGCGACCGACAGGATGTGCCCGGGGTCCACACCGACGTTCGCACCGACGCGGTAGGAGACCGGGTCCGCGTGCAGCAGGATCTGGAACCCCTCGGGCGCGGCCGCGCGTACGGCGAGGACGGCCTCCGTCTGGAGGGACCGGGCGACCGAGTCACGCCACGCGCGCGTGACCGTCGCGAGCTCGGCGCCGAGCAGCTTCTCCACGTCCTCCCAGCCCTCGACGGGAGCCTCGCCCCGCCACACCGGCTCCAGGGCACGCCGGACCGAGGCCGCCAACTCGTCGGGGTCGAGCCCCAGTTGCGTATAGCCGTCCCCGCAGGAGGGGCAGAAGCACAGCGACATCAGGTACGTGCCGGCGTCCCCGAGTGCCACGCCCGCCGTCTTGTCGTGGGCGTGCAGATGCGGGAGCCCGTACCAGCCGAGGGACTCCAGCTCCGTGCCCGCGGCGCCGGGACGGAGCGCCGCCTCGACGGCCAGATCGACGAGGTACGCGCGCGTGTCGGGCTGAGCGACGCAGGGGGCCCACGAGTAGCGGTCCCCGTAGGCGTTGACCACCGAGGTGTCAGGGAACTCCACGCCCATACGGGAGTTGTGCGCGAGCACCACCCAGGTGTGCACGTCGAGCCCCGCCCGCGCGAGAGCCGACGCGGCCTCCCCGTACGCGTCACCGGGCGCCCAGTCCCCGGCGGCGTACGGCCGGAGCCCGCGGCCCTGCCACCGTGCGGTGTCCGTCGGGTAGAGCGCGGCGGCGTGCAGCGCGGTGACGATGCGGTGCCGGGGGTGGCGGGGGGTCAGGGCGCGCGTGGAGTGGTACGCGGAGGCGAGCGTCGCCTGCCGCACGCCGAGCCCGGCGATGCGCTCCGCCGCGTCGGGGTCGCCGTTGACGTCCCACGGATAGACGAAGGTCGACGCCTTCACTTGTCCTCCTCCAGAAGCGCGTGGCCCCGCTCGATCAGCTGGGCGAGCTGCTTGACGTGGTCCTCGGACGGCTCGTGCAGCGGCGGCCGCACCTCGCCCACGTCGAGCCCCCGCAGCCGTACGCCCGCCTTGACCAGCGAGACGGCGTACCCGCGGCCCTGTGCGCGCAGTTCGACGAGAGGCCGGTAGAAGCCGTCGAGGAGCCGGTTCACGGTGGCGTCGTCGCCGGAGCCCAGGGCCTGGTGGAAGGCGAGGGCGATCTCGGGCGCGAAGCAGAAGACGGCGGAGGAGTACAGCGTGATACCGATGCCGCGGTAGGCGAGGCCGGTGAGTTCGGCGGTCGGCAGCCCGTTGAAGTAGAGGAAGTCGCCCGGGTACTCGGACCGCACGGCGCTCACGATGCGCTGCATGAGGTCGAGGTCGCCGAGCCCGTCCTTGAGGCCGATGATGCCCTCGGCGCGGGCCAGCGAGACGACGGTCTCGGGCGTGAACACGGCGTTGTCCCGCTGGTACACGATGACGTCGAGCGAGGTGGCGGCGGCCAGTTCCGTGTAGTGCCGCAGCAGCCCCTCCTGCCCGGCGACGACGAGATAGGGCGGCATGGCGAGCAGCCCGTCCGCGCCCGCCTCCTCGGCTAGCCGCGCATACCGCACGGCGAGCGCGGTCCCGTACCCGGCGCCCGCGACGACGGGGACGCGGCCCGCCGTCTCCTCGACGGCCGCCCGCAGGCACTCCTGGAACTCCTCGGGCGTGAGCGCGTGGAACTCCCCGGTCCCGCAGCAGGCGAAGACGGCGGCGGCCCCGGCCTCGACGCCCCGCCGGACGTGCTCGCGGTAGACGCCGAGGTCGACGGCTCCGTCGCGGTCGTACGCGGTGACGGGGAAGAACAGCGGCCCGCTCGGGATACTGAGTCGACTGGCAAGGGGGGCTGACGTCACGGGCTCTCCCTAGAGCATGAGCATGCACGCACACGCCGACTCGTGCACGTTTCTGATCCATGTCCATATCCCTGAACACTTCCACGCTAAGGCGCCCTCTTGGGGGCGGTCAAGCGGACCGGCATGCATTGCGGCAGCAACAAGGGAGCAGAAAGAGCACGGAAGGGGAGCGGATCTCACCACTCCGCGCGACACTTGACGCGGTCCGTCGACGATCCCTAGCGTGTCCACGGATGTGAATGCCGTACACGTTGACGGCTGCCGATTCAAGGAGACCCGAGGATGCCCGCTCCCCGCACCGTTCTGCTCACCGGCGCCGCCGGCGGTCTCGGCACCCTGATGCGAGGACTTCTGCCCGCCTACGGCTACGAGCTGCGGCTCCTCGATCTGCTCCCGATCGAGGGCGAGCCGGGCGCGGTCACCGCGGACCTCGGCGACAAGGAGGCCCTGCGCGAGGCCGTGCGGGGCGTGGACGCGATCATCCACCTCGCGGGCATATCCCTGGAGTCCACCTTCGAGAAGATCCTCAAGGCGAACATCGAGGGCACGTACAACCTGTACGAGGCGGCACGCGAGGAGGGCGTCCGGCGCATCGTCTTCGCCTCCTCCAACCACGCGGTCGGCTACACCACGCACCCCGAGGGCGAGGCGCCCCACGCCCCGGACACGCTCATCCCCATCGACACCCCGCGCCGCCCGGACACCTTCTACGGACTGTCGAAGTCGTTCGGCGAGGACCTGGCGCAGTTCTACTGGGACAAGCACGGCCTGGAGACCGTCTCCGTGCGGATCGGCTCCTGCTTCATGGAGCCGACCAGCGTGCGCATGCTGTCGGTCTGGATGAGCCCCGGCGACGGCGCCCGCCTCTTCCACGCTGCCCTGACCGCCGAGGGCGTCGAGCACACCGTCGTCTACGGCTCCTCCGCGAACACTCGCCTGTGGTGGGACCTGACCACCGCCCGGGGCCTCGGCTACGAGCCGCAGGACGACTCCGAGCAGTACGCCGAGAAGCTGATCGCCGAGCAGGGCGAGCTGGACCCGCGGAACCCGGACCACACCCGCCTGGGCGGCCACTTCGTGACCAACCCGCCGGTCTGGCCGTACTGACGCCCGCGTCCGGGCCGAGGACCCCATTCGGCCGCACAGGCCACCGCCGACACATCCGGCCACCACGCAAGGACCACCTCACAGGGCGAGCGGGCACCGAACGGGCCCGCCCGCCCCGCCCTTCGGGCATGCCCACTGCCCGAATTCCGCTGCACCGCAGGTCCGGCACGGGCAGCCGTCGCTCGTTACGGTCACATACGGGCGCCATCGGGCCCGCAACAGACCTGGTCAGTGGCGCGTACCCGCTGTAGAACTTCCCCCATGGGCCCCACCGGGCCCGAACGGGCAGTGAGCACGGAGAGCGGGTGTCGGGCATGAGCGCGGAAGAACGTCAGCGGGAGATCGTGAAGAGCGCCCGCCGCACCGGCGCCGTCGACGTGAACGAGCTCGCCGCCGAGCTGGGTGTCGCCAAGGAGACCGTACGACGGGATCTGCGCGCCCTGGAGGACCACGGACTCGTCCGCCGCACGCACGGCGGCGCCTATCCGGTGGAGAGCGCCGGCTTCGAGACGACGCTCGCCTTCCGCGCCACCAGCCATGTGCCCGAGAAGCGCCGGATCGCGGCAGCCGCGGCCGAGCTGCTCGGGGACGCCGAGACGGTCTTCGTCGACGAGGGGTTCACCCCGCAGCTCATCGCCGAATCACTGCCCAGGGACCGGCCACTGACCGTGGTCACCGCGTCCCTGGCCACCGCGGGAGCACTCGCCGAGGCCGACAACACGACGGTGCTGCTGCTCGGCGGCCGGGTCAGGCCCGGCACCCTCGCGACCGTCGACCACTGGACGACGAAGATGCTCGCCGGGTTCGTCATCGACCTGGCGTTCATCGGAGCCAACGGCATCTCGCGCGAACACGGCCTCACCACCCCCGACCCGGCCGTCAGCGAGGTCAAGTCACAGGCCATCCGGGCCGCCCGGCGCACGGTGTTCGCGGGGGTGCACACCAAGTTCGGCGCTGTCAGCTTCTGCCGGTTCGCGGAGATCAGCGCGCTGGAGGCGATCGTCACCAGCACCCTCCTCCCCACGTCCGAGGCCCACCGCTACTCGATGCAGGGCCCCCAGGTCATCCGGGTCTGAAACAGAGACCGCACCCCAGTCCCCCAAGAGTTCGAAAAACCAACTGACCCACTACAGAGGCATCACACTCCCCGCGTCATCCCATATGTACTGATACATCCAGGAGCGATCCATGCGAACCCAGAGCCGACGGAGGCCGCGCGCGACGCTCGTCGCGGCCGCCGCAGGGACGCTGCTCGCCCCGCTGCTCTCCGGTTGCTGGGCCGGAGCGGGCGGAGCGGGCTCCGGTGGCAACTCCATCAACGTCCTCATGGTCAACAACCCGCAGATGGTGGAGCTGCAGAAGCTCACCGCCGCCCACTTCACCAAGGAGACCGGCATCAAGGTGAACTTCACCGTGCTGCCGGAGAACGACGTCCGCGACAAGATCAGCCAGGACTTCGCCAACCAGGCCGGCCAGTACGACGTCGCCACCCTGTCCAACTACGAGATACCGATCTACGCCAAGAACGACTGGCTGCACGAGATGGACTCGTACGTCGCGAAGGACCCGGCCTACGACGAGCAGGACGTCCTCAAGCCCATGCGCCAGTCCCTCACCGCGGACGACGGCAAGCTCTACGGGCAGCCCTTCTACGGCGAGTCGTCCTTCCTGATGTACCGCAAGGACGTGTTCGAGGCGAAGGGCCTCACCATGCCCGAGCGCCCGACCTGGACCCAGGTGGCCGACCTCGCGGCCAAGGCCGACGGCGCCGAGTCGGGCATGAAGGGCATCTGTCTGCGCGGCCTGCCCGGCTGGGGCGAGGTCATGGCCCCGCTCACCACGGTCGTGAACACCTTCGGCGGCACCTGGTTCGACAAGAGCTGGAAGGCGCGGCTCGACTCCCCCGAGTGGGAACAGGCGGTGAAGTTCTACGTGGACCTCGTCCGCGACCACGGCGAGGCAGGCGCACCCCAGGCCGGCTTCGCCGAGTGCCTCAACAACATGACCCAGGGCAAGGTCGCCATGTGGTACGACGCCACGTCCGCGGCCGGTTCACTGGAGTCCGCCCAGTCCCCGGTCAAGGGCAAGATCGGCTACGTGCCGGCGCCCGTCGAGAAGACCGAGTCCTCCGGCTGGCTCTACACCTGGGCCTGGGGCATCCAGGAGGCGTCCCGGAACCCCGACAAGGCATGGAAGTTCGTCTCCTGGGCGTCCAGCAAGGAGTACGAGCAGCTGGTCGGCGACGAGATCGGCTGGTCCAACGTCCCGGCCGGCAAGCGCGCCTCCACGTACACCAACGCCGACTACCGCAAGGAGGCAGGCGCCTTCCAGGAGATGACCAAGGAGGCCATCGAGGGCGCCCGGCCCACCGACCCCGGGGTGCAGCCGCGGCCCGCGCCCGGCATCCAGTTCGTCGGCATCCCCGAGTTCACCGATCTCGGCACCAAGGTCTCGCAGGAGATCAGCGCGGCCATCGCCGGACGCCAGTCCGTCGAGTCGGCCCTGAACAAGTCCCAGAAGCTGGCCGAGGAGATCGCCGAGGAGTACGAGGGACGATGACCGCCACAACAACGGCTCCAGTAGCCGCACCATCCGTACGCACCGAGAAGCGTCCCTCGGGCCGCATGCGCGCCTGGGCGACCCGGGCCCCGCTCCTCCCCGCCCTGATCTTCATGATCGCCGTGACCCAGCTCCCCTTCGTGGCCACGCTGGTGATCTCGTTCTTCGACTGGAACTCCCTCTACCCGGACGCCCGGAGCTTCACCGGCTTCGGCAACTACACCGAGGTCCTCACCGACGCGGCCCTGCGCAAGTCGGTCTGGACGACCATCCTGCTGACGGTCACCGTCGTCCTGGCCAGCCTGATCCTGGGCCTGGGCCTCGCCCTCCTCCTGGACCGGAAGTTCCGGGGCCGCGGCCTGGTCCGTACGCTCCTGATCGCGCCCTTCCTGGTGGTCCCCGTGGCGGCGGCCCTGCTCTGGAAGCACGTGCTCTACAACCCCGAGTACGGCCTGCTCAACGGTCTGCTGCACTACGTCGGCGGACCAGAGCCGGACTGGATCTCCAACACCCCGCTGCTCGCCGTCGAGATGTCCCTCGTCTGGCAGTGGACGCCCTTCATGATGCTGATCCTGCTGGCCGGCCTGCAGAGCCGCGACCACCAGCAAATCGAGGCGGCCGAAGTCGACGGCGCGAGCGCCTGGCAGGTCTTCCGCTACCTCACCCTCCCCCACCTGCGCCGCTACCTCGAACTGGGCGCCCTGCTGGGCTCGATCTACATCGTCCAGAACTTCGACGCGGTCTTCACCATCACATCCGGCGGCCTGGGCACCGCGAACCTGCCCTACACCGTGTACCAGAGCTTCTACCAGGCCCACGAGAACGGCCTCGCCTCCGCGGCCGGCGTCCTGGTCGTCATCGGCTCGATCATCATCGCGACCTTCGCGCTGCGCGTGGTCTCGTCCCTGTTCCGCGAGGAGGTGGGCCGCGCATGAGCGCCACCGCGATCCGTGTACGTCCCCGTAGTACCGAGTCCGGCAACCCCGGCCCCCGCCGCCCCAGGGGAAGGGGTCTCGGTCTGGTCGCCTGGCTGGCCGGGATCGTCTTCTTCCTGCCCATCGCCTGGATGGCCCTGACGTCCTTCCACTCCGAGGAGGACGCGGCGACCAACCCGCCGTCCTTCGGGGCCGCGCTCACCCTCGACGGCTACCGCGAGTTCTTCGGCACGGGCGGCGGCGCGAGCCCCTGGCCGTCACTGATCAACTCGACGGTTGCATCGCTGGCATCAACGCTCCTGGTCCTCGTCCTGGCCCTCCCCGCGGCCTACGCACTCTCCATCCGCCCGGTGAAGAAGTGGACGGACGTCCTGTTCTTCTTCCTCTCGACGAAGATGCTCCCGGTGGTGGCGGGTCTCCTGCCGATCTACCTCTTCGCGAAGAACACGGGAATGCTGGACAACATCTGGCTCCTGGTCATCCTCTACACCTCGATGAACCTGCCGATCGCGGTGTGGATGATGCAGTCGTTCCTCTCCGAGGTCCCGGTGGCGATCATCGAGGCGGCACAGATAGACGGCGCGAAACTCCCGACGATCCTCACGCGGGTCGTAGCCCCCATCGCCCTCCCGGGCATCGCCGCCACCTCCCTCATCTGCTTCATCTTCAGCTGGAACGAGCTGCTGTTCGCCCGCGTGCTGACGGGCGTGGTGGCGGAGACCGCCCCGGTCTTCCTCACCGGCTTCATCACCAGCCAGGGCCTGTTCCTGGCGAAGGTGTGCGCCGCGTCGCTCGTCGTCTCCCTGCCGGTGCTCGCCGCGGGGTTCGCCGCCCAGGACAAACTGGTCCAGGGCCTGTCGTTGGGAGCCGTGAAATGAAGGCCGCAGTCATCGAGTCCGTGGGCCGTGCCGTCGTGGCCGAGGTCCCGGACCCGACGCCGGGCCCCCGCGAGGTCGTCGTCGAGGTCGCCGCCTGCGGCCTGTGCGGCACCGACCTGCACATCCTCCAGGGCGAGTTCGCGCCCAAGCTGCCCATCGTGCCGGGCCACGAGTTCGCGGGCGAGGTGGTCGGGGTGGGCACCCAGGTCACCGAGCTGTCGCTCGGCGACCGAGTGGCCGTGGACCCCTCCCTCTACTGCTACGAGTGCCGGTTCTGCCGTACAGGCCACAACAACCTCTGCGAGCGGTGGGCTGCGATCGGTGTGACGACGGCGGGCGGCGCGGCCCAGTACGCCGTGGCCCCCGTGGCGAACTGCGTCAAGCTCCCCGACCACATCCGCACCCAGGACGCGGCCCTGGTCGAGCCCCTCTCCTGCGCGGTCCGCGGCTACGACGTGCTGAACTCCCGGCTGGGCGCCCACGTCCTGATCTACGGCTCCGGAACCATGGGCCTGATGATGCTGGAGCTGGCGAAGCGGACGGGTGCGGCGAGCGTCGACGTGGTCGACATCAATCCGCAGCGGCTTGCGACGGCCGAGCGGCTCGGCGTCTCGGCGACCGCCACCGGGGCCGACGAGCTGGACCGGCCTCAGGGGTGGGACCTCGTCGTCGACGCCACGGGTAACGCTGCGGCGATCCAGGACGGGCTTGAGCGGGTCGCGAAGGCCGGCACGTTCCTTCAGTTCGGCGTGGCGGACTATTCGACCCGGGTCACGATCGACCCGTACCGCATCTACAACCAGGAGATCACCATCACCGGCTCGATGGCCGTGCTCCACAGCTTCGAGCGGGCGGCGGAGCTCTTCGCCACGGGTGTCCTCGACCCGGACATCTTCATCAGCGACCGCCTGCCGCTCGACCAGTACCCCCAGGCCCTGGACCAGTTCGCCTCGGGCGTCGGCCGAAAGATCGTGGTGGTCCCGTAGGAGGATTCCGCCCCCGCCGCCCCTACCCATTCCCGTCCCTTTTCGGGGGCTCCGCCCCCGAACCCCCGCTCCTCAAACGCCGGAGGGGCTGACTATTAGCCCGTCCGGCGTTTGAGGACGAGGCCGTTCAGGCCGATCAGCGGGGGTCTGGGGGCGCAGCCCCCAGGGACGGGACGGGTAGGGGCGGCGGGGGCGAGAAAACCCTTGGGCCCGCCCCACCCCGCCGACCTACCATCCCCCCATGCCCCGCCCACAAGGCTTCGCCTACACCCACCACCCCGACGGCACGGTGAAGATCACCCACGGAACCCACCCCGCCACCACCCTCCGCGGCCCCAGAGCCACCCAGTTCCTCGCGGAAGTGGAATCCGGCGACCCCCAACTGGTCATGGCCCGCTGGACGGGCAACTACAAACGCGGCAACGAACGAACGGCCCGCAACCACCCCCGAAACCGCCACTGACGGCCCGCGACCGCCCCTGACCAGCACGGACCCGCGTTGACCCAATTGGCGGTCAGGTAAGGGAACGGTAAAGCGGGCCCGGTCGTTCACGGGGCATGACAGCTATGACCCCCGGCTCGAACATCCCTCTCCCCGTCACCCGCGTGACGGTGGACGTCGCCGCCCCGGTGCGGCTCGACGTATCGGGCCTGCTGCTCACCGCCGACGGCAAGGTGCGCTCCGACGACGACTTCATCTTCTACAACCAGCCGACCGGCCAGGGCGTGACGTACCGCTCCGGCGGCGGCACCAGCCCCGACTCGATCACGGTCGACACGACGGCCGTGCCCCCGGGCATCGAGAAGATCGTCGTCACCGCGAGCCCGGACGCCGCGGGCCAGACCTTCCAGGGCGTCGAGCCGACGGCGACGATCCGCAACGCCGACGACAACTCCGTACTGGCCTCCTTCACCCCGCCCCAGCTCGGCTCGGAGACGGCCCTGGTGATCGTCGAGGTCTATCTGCGCAACGGCGCGTGGAAGGCCCGAGCGGTCGGCCAGGGGTACTCGAACGGCCTGGCGGGCATCGCCACGGACTTCGGCGTGACGGTAGAGGAGCCCGCGGCCCCAGCAGCGGCCCCGGTCGCCCCGCCGGCCCCCACGATCCAGACCCCGGTGGCGCCCCCGGCCCCGCCCGTCACCACCCCGGCGGCACCGCCCGCGCCCCCGGCCGCGCCCGCCCCGGGCGCCGGGAAGATCAACCTCGACAAGGGCCGCGTAAGCCTCCAGAAGAACCAGACCGTATCCCTGGTCAAGGGCGGCCGCCCGTTCCTCTCCCAGGTGAAGATGGGCCTCGGCTGGGAGCCTGCGTACCGAGGCAAGGACATCGACCTCGACGCCTCCGTGATCGCCTACGGCCCGCAGCGCAACCACATCGACAGCTGCTACTTCGGCAAGCTCTCGATCGTGAACGGCGCGATCAAGCACTCCGGCGACAACCTCACGGGCGAGGGCGGCGGTGACGACGAGGTGATCGTCGTGGACCTGGGCCGCCTCCCCCAGGAGGTCACGGGCCTGGTCTTCACGGTGAACTCCTTCTCCGGCCAGAAGTTCACCGAGGTCGCCAAGGCGTACTGCCGCCTCCTCGACGCCGCCACGGGCGAGGAGTTGGTCCGCTTCGACCTCACGACCGCGGAGCCGCAGACCGGCGTGATGATGGCCAAGCTCATCAAGCAGTTCTCCGGCGAGTGGGAGATGACGGCCCTCGGCAACTTCGTCAAGTCCCGCACGGTCCGCGGCATGGTGAAGCCGTCGGCCCAGGCGCTGTAGTCCACCGGCCCACCACGAACGTGCGGGGCGCCCCCCACCTGGGGGGGGGCGCCCCGCACGTTCGTGGCCGGGTCACATCTTCCATGACCGAGTCACATCTTCGTGGTCCCCGCGGCAAGGTCCCTGAGGAAGTGCCGCGCCCCGATCAGGAACACGATGATCAGCGGCACGACGCTCATCAACGCACCGGCCATCACCAGGGAGTAGTCGGTGTTGTAGAGGACGTTGAGGTTCGCCAGGGCGACCTGGAGGGTGACCCTGTCGGGGTCGATCATGACGACCAGCGGCCAGATGTAGTCGTTCCAGATGCTGATGAAGGTGAAGATGCCGAGGAACGCCAGCGCGGGCCGGAACAACGGCATCGCGACCTGCCAGTAGAGCCGGAAGAAACCGAGGGAACACCCCCAAACACCGCGGCCGCCGACGCAAGCGGGGCGGGGCCGTGCCGGTATGTCAACGTTCGCGACGTACGGCTCCCGCTGGAAACGCCCACGAACAACACTCAGGGCAGTACGCCCGGCAGTCGCGAACGTGACATACCGGCACGGCCCCGCCCCACCCACAGACAACCCCGGGCGCAACCGGCCAAGCCGCCCGAACCCTCAGAACAACGCGCTGTAGGCATTCAGAGCAGGCTGCCCCCCAAGATGGGCGTACAACACAGTGGAGCCCCGCTCGATCTCCCCCCGCCCCACCAGATCAACCATCCCGGCCATCGACTTCCCCTCGTACACGGGATCGGTGACCATCCCCTCCATCCGAGCAGCAAGCCGCATCGCGTCCAACGTGGCCTCATCGGGAATCCCATAGGTACCCGCGTGATACCGCTCGTCCAGCTCGACGTCCGACTCGGTCAACTCTCTCTCCACGCCGATGAGTTGGCCCGTCCCGTGGGCGATCCGGGCGATCTGCGCACGGGTCCGGGCAGGCGCAGCCGACGCGTCGATCCCGATGACGCGCCGCGACCGCCCACCCGTCTCCTCCAGTGCGGCGAACCCGGCAACCATCCCCGCCTGAGTGGACCCGGTCACCGAACAAACCACCACGGTGTCGAAGAAGACCCCCAACTCCCGCTCCTGCTCGGCGACTTCATAAGCCCAACCAGCAAACCCCAGCCCGCCCAGGGGATGATCGGAAGCCCCCGCGGGAATGGCGTAAGGCTTCCCACCCCCTTCCTCGACCTCCCGCAGCGCCTGCTCCCAGCTCTCCTTGAACCCGATCCCGAACCCGGCCCGCACCAGCCGCACATCGGCCCCCGCAAGCCGACTGATGAGAATGTTCCCGACCTTGTCGTAGACGGAGTCGGGCCACTCCACCCAACTCTCCTGCACCAGGACACACTTGAGCCCGGCCCGCGCGGCACATGCCGCAACCTGCCGAGTGTGGTTGGACTGCACGCCCCCGATCGAAACAAGCGTGTCGCACCCCTGCGCAAGCGCGTCAGCAACCAGATACTCCAGCTTGCGAGTCTTGTTCCCCCCATAGGCAACCCCGGAGTTGCAATCCTCCCGCTTGGCCCACAGCGAGGCCCCGCCAAGATGCTTGGTCAACCGCTCCAGCGGATGCACGGGCGAGGGCCCGAAGAGCAGCGGGTAACGGGCGTACGAGGCAAGAGACATGGGTCCTCCACGGATCAGGTGTCGAGATCGGCCAGGTCTTCGAGGCCACGCCAGATCTCCGCCGTGACGCGGACGGCCTCGTCCACATCGCCGACGGCACAGGCGTCGATCAGCTCGTCGTGCAGCCCGGCCGAACGACAGTTGCCGCCCTCGCCGAACCGGCGCCGCTCCAGTCGCCGGATGAGCGGCGTGTAGCGGGCGACAGTGGCGGCGGCGGCACGATTCCCGCTCACCCGGACCAGTACGTCGTGCAGCTCGTCGTCGGCACGCAACGCGGCGGACACATCACCGTCGCGCACAGCCGCGGCAAAACACGTGTTGGCCTCCCGCATGGCACCGATATGGTCGGCGCGAAGCCGCGGCAGCGCCGCCCGAGTGACCAGCTCATGCATGGCGCCGACGACGGCCGCGGCGTCCCGCACATCGGCGGCCACCACAGGGGTCACCCGCGTGTAGCTCTGCGGCTTGGACTCCAGCAGGCCTTCGTCGACGAGCCGTGAGAAGGCATCCCGTACGGGCGCCCGCGAGAGCCCGAGCAGCTCGGCCAGCTCGGCGTCCCGCACGACGGCGCCCGGCGCGATGTCGCCGGCCACGATGGCGTCCCGTATCGCCTCGTACGCGCGGTCCCTGAGCAGGGTCCGGGCCACAGGCCGTATCGCTCCCACAAACTGAAATGTTAGATGTCAGATCGAGCCCCACACAAGAGTGCGACCCGCACCGAAGTACGGGCCGCACTCACGCAGAGCACCAGAGCACCAGAGCACCAGAGCACCAGAGCACCAGAGCACCAGAGCACCAGAGCCAAGCTCGCTCAACAGGCCCAAGGCCAGTCCGCGTCCCGGGCCCCCTCAAGCAGCGGAACCATCCGGAACGCCGCATCCGAGAGACCACCGAAGACATGCCGGTTCCCCGCCCCCGACGGCCCGTGCCCCGCCCGGTACCCGGCAAGGTTCCAGGTGTAGACCGGCACATGCGCCGGAACCTGCTCGGTCGGGTCGCCGTAGTGGCTGTACGTGGCCTGCTCGTCCGTGACGATCAGCACGCGGTCGTGCTTCTTGTAGTGCTTGCGGACGGCCTCGGTCGTATCCGTCCCGCCGAGGTCGCCGAAACGCTCCAGCACCTTCAGCACCGACTCGCCCCGACGGAACCTCACCCGCTTGCTGCTCGTCCCGAACTCGACGAGATCCGCGTCCGCCGCCCGCAGCGCGAGCGCCGTGCCGAAGATCGCCGCCGCGTCGGCCCGGTTGAGCTCCGAGCGGTCGGACAGCCGCGAGTAGAACATCGACCCGGACCGGTCGACGAGGACGAGCGTGCGACCGCCCAGGGCCGGCACGTTGGCCAGCGAGTGGCCGAGCGCCTGCTCCAGCGGGTACGCCCAGCGCAGCGAAGGCGCGTGCTGGTAGGCGGCGAGGTACCGGAACGGGAACTGCCGCGAACGCGCGACCTCGGCCGGGTCACTGATCTTCGCGGCAACCTGAGCCGCCACCTCGTCACTGACACCCGCCTCGTCGAAGTTGCGCAGGTTCCGCACAAGTGCCATCGCACCCATGGACGGAATCACGGCCTCCCAGGCAGCCTTGTCCATCGGGCCCTGCAGCCACCCGGCCAGCGCCTCCCAGGTGATGCCGGCGTCCGCGAGGCGCTGCGCGCAGTGCGCACCGGTCACCACCTTGCGCCGCTTGGCGGGCCGCAGTGCCATCAGGTCACGGTGGGCGGCCAGAACGGGCAGCGACCTGGGCACGACCGCGGTGTCCGGGTTGTGCCGCCGGTCAAGCGCGTACTGGAACAGGTCGCCCTGCCACGGCTTGTCCGGGTCCGGCGCCGCGTGCACGAGGTTGAGGATGTCGCCGAAGCGGTAGCCCTTGGACGCCGTGTCGTACTTCAGCAGCGACTTGCCGCTGTAGAGCCGGCGCACGGCGTCGGCGATGCCGCGCTTCACGGGCTTGGGGATGTTGCGGCCGTACAGCGCGGTCCAGTACGCGAGCAGCTCGCCGGGCTCGTCCGGGCGCCGCAGCACGGAGGCGACGACCTGCCGGTTCGCCGGGCCGTCCGTGGCGCCCGCGTCGAGGCGCGCCTTGACGTACTCGGCGGCGCCGACGATGGAGGCGGTCCGCATGTTGCCCTCGCCGCGCAGCCAGGCCAGCATGCTCGCCGTCCACGAGGGATCGCTGACGGCCAGCTCGCGCACGAGCGCGGCGAACCTGTCGTCCCGGGCGTCGCCGGTCTCGTAGAAGGTGTTCTGCGAGACGAGGTTGGCGATCGCGAGCAGGAAGAGCTCGGATCGCGCGTCGCGCTCACGGCCGCGGCCGCCCTCGTACGTGCGCAGTACGCGCCCGGTCGAGGTGACCCGCGAAGTGCCCTGGGCCTTGGCCGCCTTGGTGTTGAATCGCGCCATGATGAATTCCCCCGAATTCAGTGGTGTTCGGAGGGAGACACAACAAATGGAGCGTGCCCGAGATCGGATCGGCGGCGGTCTTATCACTTGGCGCGTCTTCCATTCCGCCACATCGCCCGAGGCGATGACGGGATTCGAACCCGCACGGTTTCCCACCAAGTCCCCGAAGTATCCGCTGCCTACGCACCGGGCACACAACATTTGCTGCGCCTCCCGAGATCAAGCCGGCGGCGGCCTGGATTCTTTGGAAGAGAAGTAGCCGCCGCCATCGCACCGGGAGGTGCGTGAAGTTGTGGTGTCCAGAGTTCAAGGCCGGCGGAACCGACGTAGGTGCTCTAACCCCTGAGCTACACCGGCGCGTTGTACCGGTGACGGGACTCGAACCCGCGGCCGCCCCATTATGAGTGGAAGTAGGTCCTGCCTTCGCACCTGGACGTTCATCACTCTAGGACCCGTACTGCAGGCCGGGCGAACGATTATTTGCGGACGGGCGCGCCGGACAGATCACTCCATGCAAGGCCCCCGAGCCGGAGGGGACCGAGGCAGCCGGGGTGGCCGGGCTGCCATAGGAACTCCCTATGGCACCTGCTGACTTTTCGTCTTTGCCCCTCGTTCTTTTCCGAACGTACGGTGAAACAGCTCGACGAGATGCTCACCGAGCGGACGAATACGCAATCGAGAGGGCCGGTGGCATGACCACGATCGAAAACGGATCGGGAACGCGAGAACTCAAGGGAAAGCGGGCCCTGGTCACAGGTGGTTCTCGCGGAATAGGAGAGGCCATCGTGCGCCAACTCCTGGACGCGGGCGCCGAGGTGCTCACGACCGCCAGGTCGGCGACGAGCACGGTGCCGGAGGGGGCCGCCTTCGTGGCGGCCGACGTACGGACACGGGCCGGCGCGGAGACGCTCGCCACAGCCGCGCGGGAGGTGCTCGGCGGGGTGGACGTCCTGGTCCACAACGCGGGTGGGGCGCAACCGTACGAGAGCACCTCGGCCATCCCCGACGAGGAGTGGCAGGACCAGCTGGACCTGAACTACCTGGCCTCGGTGCGGCTAGACTCGCTGCTGGTACCGGGGATGCGGGAACGGCGTTCGGGGGTGATCGTGCACATCTCCTCGGCCGCGGTCCCCGCCACGCCGCTCCCGTTCCTGCACTACACGGCGGCGAAGGCGGCGCTGGAGAACTACAGCCGGGGCCTGGCCCTGGAGCTGGCCCCGTCCGGGATCCGGGTCAACACCGTGACTCCCGGCAGGACCGCCACCCCCGGCGGCGAACTGACGCGGGAGCAGTGGGCGCGCCTGGACCCGGCGCAGGGCCAGAACACCACCACCGTGCCGCTGGGGCGGGAGGGTCAGCCCGACGACATCGCCGACGCGGTGGTGTTCCTCGCGTCCGACCGGGCGAGCTGGGTGACCGGAAGCAATCTCGTCGTGGACGGCGGCGAATTCCCCAGGGGCTGACTCCGTCGGCAGAACGCCGCGCCCGCTCCCTTCTCGGCCGTCAGGACGCCGGTGAAAAGGAAGGCGAGAAGGGAGGCGAGAAGGAAGGTGAGAAGGAAGCGGACTCGGACCAGCTCTCCTCGCGCAGGAGTTCGAGCAGGGCCGTCTCCGCCGGACCCGCGCCGTGCCGGAGCACGGCGATGACGGGCTGGGAGACGACCGGGAACACCGGACGCACGAGGTGCTCATAACCGTGGGGCACCGCGGAGGCCGGGACGAGCGTCACCCCCAGCCCGTGGGCGGCCCAGCGCACGGCCGTCGCCGTCTGGGACACGCGGGCGGCCGTGGTCGGGGTCAGATCGTTGTCCCGCAGCACGTTCAGCAGCACGCCGTCGAGCGCGCTGTCGCGGTCGAACCTCACCCACGGCTCCCCCGCCAGTTCGCGCAGCTCGACCGCGTCCGCGGCGAGCAGCCGGTGCCCGGCGCCCAGCACCACGACGAACTTCTCGTCGCCGAGGTGGTGGGCGTCGGAGGGACTCCGCTCGCAGGCGGCCATCAGGGCAAGGTTCAACACGCCCCGGCGGCACAGCCGCTCCAGCTCGGCGGAGCTCGGCTCCTCGAAGACGGTGACCTCCAGCCGCGGGAAGCGGCGACGCAGCGTGCCCAGGGCGCCCGGCAGCTGTCGCGTGCCGAATCCCATCTGCGCAGCGACCACCAGCTCGCCCACCAGCTCGTCGGCACCGGCCCGTGCCGTCGCCCTCGCCCGCCGCGACGCGCTGACCGCGACCTCCGCCTCCCGCAGGAACGCGCGGCCGACCACGGTGGGCACCAGGCCGGTCGGCGTGCGGGCGAACAGCTGCACGCCGAGTTCCCGCTCCAGGCCGCGGATCTGCTGGGACACCGAGGGCTGAGCGACGTGCAGCAGCTCCGCCGCCGCCGTCACCGAGCCCTCCTCGGCAACGGCCAGGGCGTACTCGTACTGACGAAGGCTCATCGACTCCCGTCCCCTCCCACGTGGCAACAGGTGTCACAACGCGGGAGGCGACGGGTTTACTCCACGTCCAGGGGCCCTGCGTACGAAACGGAAGGTCAGCCGCGCTTCTGACGCCGCCAGGGACCGGTGATCGCCAGCATGATGCCCGGCTCCTGGATATTGGCGTACAGCGTCTTTCCGTCGGGCGAGAAGGTGACGCCGGTGAACTCGCTGAACTCGGGCTCCTCCTCGGTGCCGATGTTGTGGTCGTTGCGGGCGACGGGGTACGTACGGCCGCTGTCGGTCGCGCCGAAGAGATGCGAAACGCCCTCGCCGTCCTCGGCGATGACGAGACCGCCGTACGGGGAGACGGTGATGTTGTCGGGACCGTCGAAGGCGCCGTCCCTGGAGGGGTCGGGGTTCACGCCGAGGAGGACCTTGAGGGTCAGCGTGCGGCGCTTGGGGTCGTAGAACCAGACCTGGCCGTCGTGCTGGACGGGGCTCTCCTCACGGGCGTACGAGGAGACGATGTACGCGCCGCCGTCGCCCCACCACATGCCTTCGAGCTTGCGGGCGCGGGTGACCTCGCCGGAGCCGAACTGCTTGCGCACGTCGACGGTCTTCGCGTCGCGGTCGGGGACGTCCTCCCAGTCGACGCCGTACACCGTGCCGATCTTCGTGGCGCGGGAGAGGTCGTCGACCGGGCGGCCGCCGGAGTCGTAGCACTTGGGCGCCTGGAGCACGCCCGCGTCGTCGGCGAGGGTACGGAACCTGCCGGGGCCGTAGTGGAAGCCCTTCGGCGGGGTCCAGCGGTAGAAGAGGCCGTTGGGGCCTGACGCGTCCTCGGTGAGGTAGGCGTGGCCGCGCTTGGGGTCGATGACGACGGCCTCGTGGTCGTACCGGCCGAAGAACTTCAGGGGCTTGGGGTTGCGGTTGGCACGGCGGTCGGAGGGGTCGACCTCGAAGACGTAGCCGTGGTCCTTGGTCATGCCGTTGACGCCGGCGCGGTCGGAGTTCTCCTCGCAGGTGAGCCAGGTGCCCCAGGGGGTGCTGCCGCCCGCGCAGTTGGTGGAGGTGCCCGCGATGCCGACCCACTCGGCGACCGCGCCGCCCGGGCGCACCTCGACGACCGTGCAGCCGCCGGACGCGGCCGGGTCGTAGACGAGGCCCTCGGTGAGCGGGACCGGGTACTTCCAGTTGGCGCGCGGGCCCTTCAGCTCGTGGTTGTTGACGAGGAGGGTCGTGCCGCGCGGGCCGTCGAAGGTGGCCGTGCCGTCGTGGTTGGAGGGGGTGAACTCGCCCGACTCCAGCTTGGTCTTCCCGCTGTACGTGATGGTCCGGTACTTGAACCCGGCGGGCAGCGCGAGGACGCCCTTGGGGTCGGGCAGCAGAGGGCCGTAGCCGACGGCTCCGCCGTGCCGGTCGGCGTGGTCGGCATCGTCGTCGGCATCGCCCGTGGTCTCGGTGTCCGTGGACGCGAGGGCGCCGGGCGCGGTGGCCAGTGTGCCGACGCTGCCGATCAGGGCGACACCGGCGCCGGTGATCGCGGATCGTCTGGCGAAGTCCCTGCGGGTGAGCGACATGCTGTCTCCTGTGACGGTGGAGTGTGACCGTGGCGGGGCGGTGACGCGCGGAGGGTGGCGGACCCGACTGTCGGCCACACGGTCCCGCCCGTGACTGAACGCCGGTTGAACGCGGGCCGACTTCCCAGGGCCCGCTTACGTGAATCCGGCTGGATCCAGCCGGACCAGCCGGATCCAGCCGCTTCCGCCCGTCCGGAGCAATGCCGCCCCGTACGGCCCATCAGTCCTCGCATGCGAACTGTTGGTCGGAATAATCTCCATACCAAGGACCCGTACGACCCATGGGAGGCGAGCCGAAGTGGACGCGCGTCAGGCAAGCCACCGCCATGAGGAACGGCTGATGGCGCTGGCCAATGTGAGCGGTGTCGGCAGTGGGCGCGACGAGGAGTCCGGCGAGGACGTCATCGTCGTCTTCGTCACCCGCAAGGTCCCCCGCGACCGGCTCCGCCCCGAGGACGTCGTCCCGGACGAGCTGGAGGGCATCCCGGTCCGAGTCCTGGCAATGGGCGAGGACGAGCCCTGACGACCAGGATTTCCCTCGCCCCCGCCGCCCTTACCCGTCCCGTCCCTGGGGGCTCCGCCCCCAGACCCCCGTATCGCGCTGCCGCGCTCGTCCTCAAACGCCGGACAGGCTAATAGTCAGCCCCTCCGGCGTTTGAGGAGCGGGGGTTCGGGGGCCGGCCCCCGAAAAGGGACGGGAATGGGTAGGGGCGGCGGGGGCGAAGAACCCCCTACCCCCCTTGCTGCGACCGAGCCTTGAACGCGGCCTTCCGCGCCTCCTTGGCGACCTTCTTGTCGGGGTGCAGCCGGCCCATCGCCTCCAGGACATCGGGCGTGGCAGGGTGATCCACCCGCCACGCCGCCGCGAAGAACCCCCCGTGCTGCGCCGCAAGCCCCTCGACAAGCGCCTGCAACTCCGCGGAGTTCCCCTCCGCGGCAAGCTGCGCGGCAATCGTGTCGACGGTCAGCCAGAAAACCATCTCCTCGGAGGGCGCGGGCACGTCCGAGGCCCCCCGCTCGGTGAGCCAGACCCGCGCGAGCCCACCCAGCTCAGCATCGTCGAGCACCTCACGGAGCGCGGGCGAGGCCTCCGTACCGACCAGCGAAAGGGCCTGCTGGCAGCGCAGCCGCCGCAGCGGCGCCCCGGCGTCGGCCCCCTTCGCCGCCGCGAGCAACTCCCGTGCCGCGGAAAGGGGTTCACGCCGGTCGAGCCACTGCTCGGTCTCCGCCTGCGCGGCCGCAGGCGGAAACGCGGAGGTGCCGTCGAGCAGCACGTCCGCCCCCTTGTCCGCGAGGTCGCCCACCGCGGGCGCCGCGAACCCGGCTTCGAGGAGCCGCGCCCGGATCCCGTACACCCCGAGGGGGGTGAGCCGCACCATCCCGTACCGCGAGACGTCCGTGTCGTCGACGGGCGCCGCGGGCTCCTCGTCGGCGTCGGCCATGAGGGCCTCGTCGACGGGCTGGAAGTCGACGAGCCCGATCGGCTCAAGCAGCCGGAACTGGTCGTCGAGCCGCATCATGGCGTCCGACACCTGCTCCAGCACGTCGTTGGTGGGCTCCCCCATGTCGTCCGGCACGATCATCGAGGCGGCGAGCGCGGGCAGCGGCACCGGGCCGTCGCCGGGGCCGTCCTCGCTGGAGGTCAGCAGGTAGAGGTTGCCGAGGACCCCGTCGAGGAACTCCGCCTCCGCCTCCGGATCCCAGTCCAGCTCGGAGAAGTCGATCTCGCCGCCCTCGCCCATGGCCTCCACCAGGTCGTCGAGGTCGGGCACACTGGCGTCGGCGAGCACCGTCTCAAGCGCGCCGAGCCACAGTCCCAGTACGTCCTGGGGTGCTCCGGAGAGGACGAGTGCCAGGTCGGCGCCCGCGGTGACGGTGCCCTCCTCCTCGTCCACGACCTCGACGAGCCCGGTGTCGACGGCGACCCGCCAGGCCTCGCTCGCGTAGGCCGCGGCGTCCCCGCCGTCGAGGCCGAGCTCCGCGGCGGCGGCCGGCAGCTGCTCCTCGACGAGTTCGCCGCCGGCCCCGACCCGGGTCTCCGGGCCGGCCCAGCGGGCGAGGCGCACGGCACGGATGAGAAGCGGCGTGGCGAGGGCGTCCCGCGCAAGCTCCGCTTCGGAGTGCAGACGCACCGGCGGCAGGGGGGAACTGTCTGACATCGGCTGGTTCTCCTAGGACGAACGTTCGGGCGTACATCTCGGACGCACACGAGGCCCGCGGGCCGCCCGGGAAAACGCCTGCCGGCCGCCCCGGACACGCGACCTCAGCCTAGACGGATTTGGACCCATGCCGCCCGGTTCATGAACCTGTCAGAACTGTTAACTCGGGAAACCTTGACAAGTGCCGTGGCCAGACACGAGATTGACGCGCGTAGAAACTCACGAGTAGCAGTGCATCGCGGCTTCTACGCGCGTCACGGACCGCCCCACCGGTTACGGCTCCACCCTTGCTTTCGTTCGACTTCGCTCCACCGCTCCACCCACATACGTGCTCCACAGCCCCACCCACGTACGCGCTCCACAGCCTCACCCTCGTCCGTTCACCGCGCCACCCTCGTCCCGGCGCCCACGCACGTCCCCGGAGGGATCCCGTTGCCGAGCAAGTCTTCCGCACGCATAGCCGCGCTCACCGTCGCCGCCGTCTGTTCCACGGTCTCCGCGGTGGTCGTCACCTCGCCCGCCCACGCGGATGCCGTGGCCGTCCATGACATCCAGGGCTCCACCCGTACGTCCCCGCTCGCGGGCCAGCAGGTCACGGACGTGGCCGGCATCGTCACGGGCACGAGAACCTACGGTTCGTCCCGCGGTTTCTGGATCCAGGGTCCGTCCGCGGACGACAACCCGGCCACCAGTGAGGGCATCTTCGTCTTCACCAGCTCCACGCCGAAGGTCGCCGTCGGCGACTCTGTCACCGTCTCGGGCACGGTCACGGAGTTCGTGCCGGGCGGCGCCTCGTCCGGCAACCAGTCGGTCACGGAGATCACCCGGCCGACTGTGACGGTGGTGTCGAGCGGCAACGCGCTGCCCAAGGCCACCGTCATCGACAGCCGTTCCGTACCGGACGCGTACACGCCCGAGGGCGACGCGGCGGCGAGCGGCTCGGTCAACGGCGTGACGCTGCGGCCGAAGAAGTACGCCCTCGACCACTACGAGTCGCTGGAGGGCATGAACGTCGCGATCGGCTCGTCGCGTGTGGTCACCGCGACCGACCCGTTCTCCGAGCTCTGGGTGACGGTCAAGCCGCACGAGAACCCGAACCGTCGCGGCGGCACGGTCTACGGCGCGTACTCCTCGCAGAACACCGGCCGGCTGCAGATCCAGTCGCTGATCCCGACCGCCACCGAGCCGTTCCCGACGGCGAACGTCGGTGACACCCTCCAGGGCACCACCGAGGGCCCGCTCGACTACACCCAGTTCGGCGGCTACACGCTGACCGCCCGCACCCTGGGCACGGTGAAGGACGGCGGCCTGGAGCGCGAGACGACGCGCAAGCAGTCGCGTGCGGAGCTGGCGGTGGCGACGTACAACGTCGAGAACCTCGACCCGACGGACGCCACGTTCGCCGCCCACGGGGCCGCGATCGTGGACCACCTGCAGTCGCCCGACATCCTTTCCCTGGAGGAGATCCAGGACAACAACGGCGCGAAGAACGACGGCACGGTCGCCGCCGACCAGACGATGCAGAAGCTGATCGACGCGATCGTCGCGGCGGGCGGCCCGGCGTACGAGTGGCGCTCCATCGACCCGGTGAACCTCGCGGACGGCGGCGAGCCGGGCGGCAACATCCGTCAGGCGTTCCTCTACAACCCGGAGCGCGTGTCGTTCGTGGACCGCGCGGGCGGCGACGCCACGACGGCCGTCGGCGTCACGAAGGTGCACGGCAAGGCGCAGCTCACGGTCTCGCCGGGCCGTATCGACCCGGCGAACGCCGCGTGGACGAACAGCCGCAAGCCGCTCGCGGGCGAGTTCACCTTCCGCGGCAAGCCGGTCTTCGTGATCGCGAACCACTTCGCGTCGAAGGGCGGCGACCAGTCGCTGCACTCGCAGTTCCAGCCGCCGGCGCGCAGCTCGGAGACGCAGCGCCACCTCCAGGCGACCGCCGTGAACGCCTTCGTCAAGGACATCCTGGCGAAGCAGAAGAACGCGGACGTCGTCACGCTCGGCGACATCAACGACTTCGAGTTCTCGCAGACGACGAAGCTCCTGGAGGACGACGGCGCGCTGTGGTCGGCCGTCAAGTCCCTTCCGAAGAGCGAGCGTTACAGCTATGACTACCAGGGCAACAGCCAGGTCCTGGACCAGATCCTGATCAGCCCGTCGATCCGCAAGGACTGCGACTTCACGTACGACAGCGTGCACATCAACTCGGAGTTCTCCGACCAGATCAGCGACCACGACCCGCAGGTGCTGCGGTTCCGCCCGTAGTCGCCGCAGGAAGCCCGTAGTCGCCGCACGAACACGCCGGTGAGCCCGGCCCCACGTCAGGGGGCCGGGCTCACCGGTGCCTCCGTAGCGCGTCAGGCTCCGAAGGCCTGGTTCAGCCAGCCCTGCCAGGCCGCCTCGTTCCCCTTGGCGTCGGCGCCCGGGGCGAAGTCGTGGACGCTCATGCCGACGGGCGCGCCCCAGTGGTTGCGGCCGAAGAAGCGGATGAGGGCGTCGTCGGTGCGCAGCCCGATGAAGTACGGGTTGCGGAAGTCGACGACGGCGTCCAGCACCTGGCCGTCGGGGCCCTGAGCCTGTACGCGCGTGCCCTCGGCGGTGTCGTCCGCGAGGCCGAGTGCGCGGCCCACGGCGGCGAAGGCGTCGGCCGCCCTGGACGCGTCGGGCCCGTCGAACGTGGCGAAGGCGGCCGGCCTGGCCGCGAACCTCGTCAGGTACTCGCGCAGGGTGTGGAGGTAGAAGTCGGTGTGCCTGCTCGCCCCGTCGTACTGGTTGTCCCAGTCGTCGACGAAGATCCCGCTGTGCACGTACCGCACCCAGGCGCGCCGGCCGCCGTCGCGCGGCTCGACGGTGTAGTCGAGCTGGTTGAGGGTCTGCTGGGAGTTCTCGTCGACGCCCTCAAGCCGGTTGGTGTACTTGTGCGGCGGGTCCCAGGCGGTGACCGTGGATCCCCAGGGGCCCCGGCCGCCCTCACGCGGCTCCGGGGGCTCCATCGGCCACAGCCAGCCGCCGGTGCCGCTGGTGACGGCGTCCCACACCTGGTCGGGTGTGGCGTCGACCTCGAACTCGCGGGCGATCTCGAATTCCTTGGACATGGTGTGCTCCTGCGCGTCAACTAGGCGTGTCAGTCGGTGAGTTCGGGCGCCGCTGCGGACGCCTCGGAAGCCTTGGGACCCTCGGACGTACCGGACGCATCAGATGTACCGGATGCGTCGGCCGTGCCGGCCGTCTCGGGCTTGACCGTGGGATGGACCGCCACGACGATCCGGTGGTCACGGCCCCCCTCGGCGTCGGCGGAGTCGTACTTGCGGATCAGGGCGCCGACGCCGGCCGTCAGCTCCTGGATGAACGCGGCCCGGTCGGCGGCGGAGGCGAAACGCACCTCGCCGTCCAGCGCGTACGTGGCGAGCCGCTTGCGGGCCTTCGTGGCGCCCGCGACGAGCGTGCCGACGTCCCGCACCAGCCGGGCGCCGAGCGCGAGCAGCCACCGCGCCGAGAGCTGGTCCCGGAAACGGTCCGGGTCTGGCTGCACGGCGGCGAGGGCGAGCGGCGAGATGACGTACGACGCGGCGGTCGCCCTCATCAGCCGCTCGGTGACGTTGCCCTTGCGGCGCTCGCCCGCGAGCTCGACCAGACCGTGCCGCTCCAGCGCCTTCAGGTGGTAGTTCACCTTCTGCCTCGGCAGTCCGACCTTGCCGGCCAGCATGGCGGCCGACGCGGGCCCGGCCGCCAGCTCGGCCAGGAGCCGGCCCCTTATGGGGTCCAGCGAGGCGGCGGCTGCCGCCGGGTCCTCGATCACGGTCACGTCCAACATGACTCCACCGTCTCACCGAACACTTTTTTTGTCCAGACGGTTCTTGTTGTCGGTGTCGGTGGTCTTCCGATCACTCGGGGACGAGGCCGAGGGCGTGGGTGTAGCGGCGGACCGTGGACTGCTTCAGACCGGGGTACGTCTGTACGCGCTCCCACTGCGGTGTACGGGATCCGACGCCACCGCCCGGGGCCGCCAGCGCGTCGATGTGGGCCTGCGCGGTCTCCCACTCGGCGTAGTTGAGGACCTTCGTACCGTCGGTGCTCAGGTGGAAGTGGGCGGAGATCCCGCCGGGACTGAGGTTCGGCTCGCTCTCCAGGGCCTCGAACACGGCGTCCACCCAGGCGCGCTGCCGGTCGGGGTCAGGCCCCTCGAACTCGATCTCGACGATCACGACGCACCCCGGCACCCGGGTCTCCGCCTCCTGGACGCCGCTGCGGTAGTGCCGGTAGCGGCCGAGCCCCACCCGTTCGATCCCGGGCACGGCCACATCCACCTCGTCCACCCGCTCCTGCCGGTGGACCTTCACGAACGCCTCGTAGTCCTGCTCGCTCCGCCACTGCGAGTGGTGCAGCAGGGTCGTGCCGTCCTCCCCGGAGTAGACGTGGTACCCGAGCAGCCCCTCGGCCGGCCACGCCCTGCGCTCCCAGGTGGCGGCGATCGCCTCGACCGTCTCCTTCTGGCGCTCGGGCGTCCCCACCCGCCAGGTGCTGAAGAAGGGCGCCCCTACCTCGGGGCGGGTCATCGCGGGGTGCGCATCGGTACGACGGGTCATCACGAACTCCAGTGATCGCTGATCGGTGTCCAGGGCTCCACCCTCGGACCTCAACCGAACTTCAGGTCAAGCACCGGCATCACGGACGGGGTCCACCCCGCTGGGCCGCAGCAGATGCACGACGAGCGGCGGGGCCGAATGGATCGGCCCCGCCGCTCGCCGTACGGCACCGGTCAGTGACCGGAGCCGGAGGTGTGTATCAGTGCGTGTCTCAGTGGTGTCCGTTGTGGCGCCGCCGCAGCAGGCCCACCGCGACCACCGCTCCGGCCCCTGCGATCAGTACGGGCCCGGGGTGCCGCTTTCCGGCCTGGACGGCATTGGTCACGGCCGTGCGCACCGGCCGGGGCACGTTGTCCTGGACGGCGTGTCCGGCCTGCGTGGCCCTGCTCTGCACCACGTGCCCGGCCTGGACGGCCTTGTCCTGCACGACGTGACCGGCCTGCGCCGCCTTGTCCTGCACGACGTGACCGGCCTCGGTGGCCTTGTCCTGCACGACATGGCCTGCCTGCGCCGCCTTGTCCTGCACGGCGTGTCCGGCCTCGGACGCCTTGCCCTTCAGCTCGGCGCCCCGGGCCCGCGCTCGGGCCTTCACGTCGGCCTTCGCCGCCAACTCCTCGACGGTGTCGCCGAGTTGTCCCCGGGTCTCCTCGATCTGCTGTCGCAGTTCGTCCGGGCCCTTCGCTCCGCCGGCGGCCTTGTCCGCCGCCTTGCCGGGCTCCGCGGGATCGTTCGTGTCCTTCATCGGTGCGCCCTTTCCTTGATCTCGTCGACGTCGGCCCGGACGCTGTCGAGCGCCTCCTCGGGCATCGGCGGGGTGGCGCGCCCGAGCTGGGTCCGTCCGGTCCTCGCCAACACGCCCGCGACCACGAAGAGCACGGCCGTGACGATGAGCGCGGCCGCCCACACGGGCAGCACGAGGGAGAGCGCGGCCGCACCGGTCGCGGCCAGGGCCATCAGCCCCACGTAGGCGACGGCACCGGCCGCGCCCAGCAGCCCGCCGCCGCGTCCCACGCGCCGGCCCTTCTGCGCCAGCTCCTCCTTCGCGAGCCGCACTTCCTGTCGTACGAGCTCGGAGAGCTGTTCGGTGGCCTGTCCGACGAGTTCGCCGACCGAGTGCTGCTCACCCGGCCGCCGGTCCGTAGATCCGGTCACGGCGTCCCCTCCTTTCGTCCGGGACGCCCGAGTACCCTGCCGGGCCGCCGTCACCCCTGTCCGGCCCCGCGATCGCCGAGTCGCGCCAGCTGGCTCTGGAACCAGTCGAGGCGGGCCTGCAGCAGAGCCGCCTCGGCGACGAGCTCGGAGACCCCGAGCCCCTCGGGCAGGCCGTCACCGGCGCCCGGTGCGGCACCGCCCCCGGCCCGTACCCGCAGCCCTTCTCCGCCCAGCCGGGCGAAGGTCGCGAGCGACACCGCCGTACGGCCGCGGACGCATCCGGCGCAGGAGGCCGCGAAGCCCCGCCAGCCGGGCCTGCCCCATCCCGCGTCGGCCAGCGCCACGGCGACGGCGCCGCACGCGCAGGGTCCGACCGTGGCGGTACGCACCCGCTGCCGCGCATACCGGAAACCGAGCTCGAAGCGGATGTAGGCGCCGAGGACCGTCACTTCGAGGAGTACGGCGCTCCGGTGCTCGGCGGTGCACAGCATGGCCTCGGCCGCCGTGCGCTCGTGCACGCAGTGGAAGCCGCAGTCGCAGCGGCGGTGCGGTGCCCGGTGCCTCAGGCCGTAGACGCAGTGCGCCTCGTCCAGCACTCCGTACGGCAGCGCGCCGCCCAGCGACACACCGGTGAACCCGGCCCGGGTGCCGTCCTGGGACAGCATCGGGTGGGCGATCTTGAACCCGGTCGGCGGCTCCGCCGGACGTTCCTCGGGGAGCCGCACCCTCATCGCGCGACCGGAACCTCTTCGACCGCGGACTCCAACTCCTGGATCTCCTCGGGGAGTCGGAGCTCCTCCTCTTCCCGGTGCGGCTGCTCCTCCGCGACTCCGGTGGCGAGTGCCTTGCCCAGCTTCATGACGCCTCCCGTGACAGACGACCTTCTACCGTCCCCGCCATGGTGACCGAAACGGGGGCGAGTTCCTAGAGCGCCCCTGCCACCTCGAACGCAGCAACCGATAAGAACTGCTTACCCATACCCCGTAGAAGAATTAAGTGGAGCTTCAGGATGGGGGTGCCGAGACTACCTCCATGACCTCACGACGCACCCCGCCCTTCGGCCGTGCCCTCTGCGCGATGATCACCCCCTTCACCGACGAGGGACTGCTGGACCTGGACGGAGCTCAGCGACTGGCCGACCGGCTGGTCTCCGAGGGCTGCGACGGGCTGGTGCTGTCCGGGACGACCGGGGAGTCGCCGACCACGACGGACGCCGAGAAGTCGGCGCTCGTGCGGGCGGTGGCGGACGCCGTCGGGGACCGTGCCGCGATCGTCGCGGGCATCGGGACGGCCGACACCCGCCACACCACCGAGCTCGCCCTGGAGGCCGAAAAGGCGGGCGCGGACGGCCTGTTGGTGGTCACGCCGTACTACAGCAGGCCCCCGCAGGACGCCGTCGAGGCACACTTCCGCGCGATCGCGGACGCCTCAGGCCTGCCGCTCGCGCTGTACGACATCCCGGGCCGCACGGGGACACGCATCGAGCCGGAGACAATGCTGCGGCTGGCCGAGCATCCGCGGATCGTGGCGGTGAAGGACTGCGCCTACGACCTGCTCGGCACCCAGAAGGTGCTGGCCGCCACGGAGTTGGCGTACTACACGGGCTGCGACGAGTACGTGCTCGCGATGTACGCGATCGGCGGCGCCGGATACATCAGCACGGTGGCGAATGTGACCCCACGTCACTTCCGTTCGATCCTGGACGCGTTCGACGGCGGCGACCCGGACGAGGCGGTCCGGCTGCAGCAACTCACCATCCCTCTGACCGAGTTGATGATGGCCTCCGGTCTGCCCGGCGCGGTGACGGCGAAGGCCCTGCTGGGCGCCCTCGGCCTGCCCTCCGGCCCGGTCCGGGCACCGCTGCGGCCCGCCGGCCGGGATGCGGTCGACGGGCTGCGGACGGCGTACGAGCGGCTGGTGGCCGCCTCGACCGGGGTGTGATCGGAGCTTGCTCAGCGTTCGGCGAAGATCGGCGTCCAGCGCCCTGCCGCGCCGTCGTTCCCCTTGCGGAAACCGCTCAGCGGGACGGTCTTGTCACTGCCGATCGTGACGAGCACGAGCCGGTTGTGGAACTCGTTCGTACCGGGTGCGATGTCGAAGGCGATGAGCCGCCTGTTGTCGACCCAGGCGAGCAGTTGCTGTCCGGGGATCTTGTGGAGCCGCTTGCCCGTGTAGGGGTCGTTGATCTCGGAGGCGGTGGTCTTGATGCCCCCCGCGAAGTCGCCGGCGGCGAGCTTGCCGTCCGGGGACAGGCCGGCGTCGACGTACCAGTGCAGGTACTTCTCGTTCGCGGGCGTGGCGACCTCCTTGCCCTCGAAGTCGTAGTACTGCACGTTGGGTTCCATGGTGAGCCCCGAGTACACGAGCTTGGCGTCATCGCTGAAGGCAAAGTCCTGACGGGCGTTGAGGGACCCGGGCATGTCATCGTCGACGCGCACCGTGACCTTGCTCCAGGACCCCTTGCCGGATTCGACGTCGAGGACGTAGAAGCCGGTCCGGTACGACTCGCCCCACGGCGGCATCCAGTCGTTCTTCTTGCCGTCCCCGTCACTGTCGTTGGGCGCCAGCTTCTGCTGGTCGGGATTCTCGCTGTACGTCGTCGCGACGAGCTTGCTGCCGTCGGGCGAGAACTCGACGCCCGCGACACCGCGGTCGACCGGGATCCAGCGCTCGACCTCGCCGGTGAGCAGGTTCAGCAGGCCGATCCGCTTGGTCGGCAGCTTCTGCTCCAGGACGGCGGCGGTGCGCATGCCGGGAGCAACGTCGAGGATGGACCACTTGGTGGTCTTCACGTACTTGCCGGTCTCCTGGTCGAGGAGGTGGTAGGTGCGCCGGGTGACGCCCCGGTCCGCGGTCTCCTTGACGGTGCTGTACGTGTAGTAGGCGGCCAGCGCGGTGTTGCCCGCCGCGATGAGGTCGCGCGGCGGTGTCTGGTCCGGGTGGGCGATGATGTCGCTCTCGTTCATCTGGCTGGCGAGCCGGGGTTCGTCCCTGCCGCCGTCCAGCATCGGTACCGCCACCCCGACGGCGACGGCGAGCGCGGTGGCCACCGCGGCGCCGGCGATCGTACGGGTCCGGCGGCGGCGCCGGACGGCGAGGACGCGGCCCGCGAAGTCGGGCGGCGTGGTCATGGTGTCCGCGGCCTGCTCGTGCAGGGCGTCGCGCACCAGCTGATCCATGTTCACGGACGTACCTCCACCGGTGAGAAGTCGCGGGACGGGCTCTGTTCCGCGTCGGCGGGTCCCAGAGCGGCCAGTTCCGGCGCGAGAGCCCGCAGGCGAGCGAGCGAGCGGTGGGTGGTGGACCGTACGGTCCCCACCGAGCAGCCGAGGATCCGGGCCACGTCGGCCTCCGGCAGGTCCTCGAAGTAGCGCAGTACGAGCACGGTCCGCTGCCGGGCGGTCAGCCGCGCCAGCGCTCCACGCATCACGATCCGCAGGTCGACCGCGGAGGCGGCGTCCGCCGCGGCCGTCCCGCCCGTCCCCTCGGGCGGTTCGGCGACCGTCAGCTCCCGTCTGCGCCACTTCAGCCGCCATCGGCTCACCTGCTGGCGGTACAGGATCTGCCGTACGTACGCCTCCGGCTCGTCGATGCGCTGCCATCGTCCGGCCGCCTTGACCAGCGCGTTCTGCAGCAGGTCCTCGGCCGCGTGGCGGTCGCCGCCGCTGAGCAGCACGGCGGTCTTCAGCAGCGCCGATGACCGGTTCTCCACGAACTCCCGGAACCGCTCGTGCCCTTGGGCATCCATCGTCACCTTCTCTTCCCCAGCGGGTTCTCCCCCGCTCCCACCAGTACTGACGTTCCGGGCGGACCCCCGCTATGCCTGGCGGTACGAGGAATTCTCACGGTCCGGTGGTGATGCGCGGGAGGGGTGGGGGCCGGTCGCGCGGTCCCCACCGTGCCGCACCCGGCCTCCGAACAGCCGAGCGCCCTCCCGCAACAGCGGAAGGGCGCTCGGTCCCAAACGGCGGTACGTCTCAGTTGTGGCTGTGGAGGACCTCGTTGAGGCCACCCCACACCGCGTTGTTCGGCCGCGCCTCCACCGTCCCGGTGACCGAGTTCCGCCGGAACAGGATGTTGGACGCACCGGACAGCTCACGGGCCTTCACGATCTGCCCGTCGGGCATGGTGACCCGCGTCCCGGCGGTGACGTACAGCCCGGCCTCGACGACGCACTCGTCACCGAGGGCGATCCCGACACCCGCCTCCGCCCCGATCAGGCAGCGCTCGCCGATCGTGATGCGGACGTTGCCGCCACCGGACAGCGTGCCCATGGTGGAGGCGCCGCCACCGATGTCCGAGCCGTCGCCGACCACGACGCCGGCGGAGATGCGGCCCTCGACCATCGACGTGCCGAGCGTGCCGGCGTTGAAGTTCACGAAGCCCTCGTGCATGACCGTGGTGCCCTCGGCGAGGTGCGCGCCGAGGCGGACCCGGTCGGCGTCGGCGATGCGGACGCCCTTGGGAGCCACGTAGTCCGTCATGCGAGGGAACTTGTCGACGGACGTCACGGCAAGGTGGAGGCCCTCGGCGCGGGCGTTCAGCCGAACCTTCTCCACGTCGTCCACGGCGACCGGGCCGAGCGAGGTCCAGGCGACGTTGGCGAGGTGGGCGAACAGGCCGTCGAGGCTCTGCCCGTGCGGCTTCACGAGGCGGTGCGAGAGCAGGTGCAGACGCAGGTACGCGTCGTGCGCGTCGACCGGCTTCTCGTCGAGCGAGGCGATGACCGTGCGGACCGCGACCACTTCGACGCCACGGCGGGCGTCCGGGCCGATCGCCTTCACGGCACCCTCACCGAGCAGCTCCGCCGCGCGCTCGGCGGACAGCCGCTCGGAGCCGGAGGGGCCGGGCTCGGCGGCCAGTTCGGGGGCCGGGAACCAGGTGTCGAGGACAGTTCCGTCGGCGGCGAGCGTGGCAAGCCCGGCGGCGACGGCGCCGGTGGTGCGAGTAGCAGTCGTGTCGGTCATGAGGGAAACCTAACCGGCCGGGGCCCACGGGTGCCAACCAGTGCGCCCGGCGTCTCAGGTGCCGGGCGCACCGGGGCCTGTCCGGCCGGTCGGATCAGGGCCGCTCATCCTTCTTGTCGACCACCGCCACGGCCAGTCGCACCCCGCTGATGACGGCGTCCCCCTTCTGCCACTGGCCGCCGTCGCTCCGGGCCACCCACCGATGACCGCTGTAGAGGTAGGTGCCCGGGTCCAGGAGGAGTTCGTCCCGGTTCGCCGTCGGGTCCTCGCTCCTGAGGTACACCGCGACGGCGTCGCGTCCCGCCGCGTCCTGGACCTGCGCGGCCCGTACGCCGGGAATCGTGGCCAGGGCCCGGTAGACCTTGGCGAGATCCCCGGCGTCGTACGCGTACGCCCGGCTGAGGACCGCGGTGAGGGCCCGGTACTCGTGTTCGGTGCGGGTCTCGGTCTCGTCGGTGGCGTAGAAGAACGCGCGTGCCTTCGCCCGTACCTTCTTCGGGTCGTCGGGCAGACCCTTGAGGAACTCGTACTCCTCCCTCGGCGAATGGTCGTCGCCCGCCTTCCCGTCCTCCATGGACGGATCGGCGTACTTCATCCAGGTCTCACTCGTTCCCGGCCGCGAGTCGTCCGTGAGGTTGACCTCGCCGCTCTTGACGTAGATCCACTGACCGTCGCGGGCGGTGACCGAGGGGCCGGCCGCGATCACGTCCGCGGCGTCGGTCAACAGGTCCTTCGCGCTGCCCAGTTCCAGGAAGTACGTCGACCGGGCCCCCGGCAGTGTCTCGTGCCCCCCGTCGCCCACGACCTGGGTGCCGAGCACCGCCGCCAGTGTGATCGCGGCCGCGGCGCCCACGGCGGCGAGCCGCCAGTCGGCGCGCAGTCCCCGGCTCCGGCGACCGCGCGCGGCCTCCGCCAGCAGTGCGTCACGCCCCGGGACGAGCCGTGTGCGTGGGGGCAGGGGTGTCTCGGCCCGCAGTTCGCGAACCGCGGTCATCTCGTCCACGTCAGACCACCTCCGGGGTGTCGGGCAGGAACGCGGGGTCCGCGCCCAGCGCCGTACGTACCTTGCGCCGGGCCCTGTTGAGCCGCGAGCGGACCGTCCCGACCGGGATGTCCAGTGCCTCGGCGACCTCCTGGTAGCTGAGGTCGGCCCAGGCGATGAGCAGCAGTACGTGCCGGTCCCCCGCCGACAGTGCGGCAAGGGCTCCGGCGAGGGGTGCCTGTGCGGCGACCCGGCTCTCGGTCTCCTCCACCCATGAGGCGGCGACGGGGTCGTGCCCGGTGCGGGCCAGCGCCTTGAGCGCCCGTACCTCGGCGCGGCGCTGTCTGCCGATGAGGTTGCCCGCGATGCCGTACAGCCAGGGGCGTGCGTTGGTGCGCGTCAGGTCGTAGCGGCCGCGGATGCGGAACGCCGTGAGGAAGGTGTCCGCCGTGATGTCGTCGGCGGCGCCGTCCCCGAGGCGCCGGGCCGCATACCGGTGGATGTCGGGCGCGTGCCGGTCGTAGAGCCGGGCGAACAGCTCCGGATCCTCCAGCGACTGGGCGACGACCTCCGCGTCGTCGTGCACCCCGGCCTCAGGTGCCGGTGGTCCGGTCACAAGTCCTCCCCCTGCTTCGTCGTGCCGAGCCTTTCACCCCTGTTCCCCGCAGGGCCGCGAAAGGTTCACGCTCGACGGACAGCAGGATTCAGGGGATCACCCGGGCCAGCACCTCGCGCGTGTACGCCTCGTCGTACTCCGCCCCTGTCACCAGCACCTGCAGACAGATCCCGTCCATCACCGCGACGAGGGCCCGGGCGGTGACGGGGTCCGTGCGGTGGCCGATCCGCTCGGCGAGGTCCTGGCACCACTCGGCGGCGACGGGCCGCAGCGCGGGGCGGCGCAGGGCGGCGAGATAGAGCTCGTACTCCAACTCCACGCTCGCGCGGTCGCCGCCCAGCCACTCGCCCAGGAGACCGGCGAGCTCACCGGCCAGATCGGCCCCGGTGTCCTCCAGCGCGCCCCGCGAGGCGACGACCTTCGCGAAACCCTCGTTCGTCTGGCGCAGCGCGGCGACCATGAGCTCGTCGAGGGTCTTGAAGTGGTACGTCGTCGAGCCGAGCGGCACATCGGCCTCGGCCGCGGCCGAGCGGTGGCTGAGCCCGCCGATGCCCTTGTCGGCGACGACGCGGATCGCCGCGTCGATGATCCGCTGCCGCCGCTCGGGGTCGTAGCGGCGGACCATCAGCGGACTCCCGCCGGGCGGCGCGAGCAGGCTCCCACGGGACGGCACCGCATCAGTGCGCCCCGCCCAGGTTCAGCACCACGACCCCGCCGATGATCAGCACGATCCCGGCGAACTTGGCGGTGTTCATGCCCTCGCCCAGGAACATCATCCCGATGCCCGCGACGGCCGCCGTACCGATCCCCGCCCAGATCGCGTAGGCCGTGCCGACCGCGACGGTCTTCAGCGTCTGCGCGAGCAGCGCGAACGCGACGACGTAGCCGATCGCGGTCACCAGCGAGGGCCACAGCCTGCTGAAGCCGTCGCTGTACTTCATGGCGGTGGTGGCGGCCACCTCTGCGGCGATGGCTCCGGCGAGCAGCGCGTATCCCATGTGTACGAGTGTACGCATCGATACGTACGCCTGTACACAACTCCGCCGCCCCCAGTCGGGCCGACCTCAGTCGAGAAGCGTCTTCTTCGGCCGCAGCACACAGAACTCGTTGCCCTCGGGATCAGTGAGGACGACCCGGGTGACGCCCTCGCCCCGACCGGCGTCCAGCAGGTTCTTGACCGTCCTGCGCTCGCCGACCGGTACGAAGCGGATGCCGGGCAGGGCGCCCGGATCGACCGCCACGGTCTCCCTCCGCGCACCGGACGCCGCCACCGAGCCACTGTGCGAATGTGCGCGACCGGCCGTGCCCGTTTGCTCATTTTCCTTATGGCATACGGGAGTTACCGATGGTTACCGTTCGGTACCCCGTACCCGCCGTCGTCCCGATGGAGAGCCCATGAGCACAGGAGTCCCCCGCCGCCGCGGCCGGTGGCTGCGCGCCCTGACCGCCGGAGCACTCGGCACGGCCGCGCTCACCGCGATGCCCTCGGCCGACGGAGCACCGGCCGGCACCGAGGCCGCCCGCACCGAGACCCCGGTGGCCTCGGCCTCCCCGGTCCCAGGCATCACCGAGACCGTGGTCTCCGTGCGGATCCCGCTGCCCGCCTCGGCCGGCAGCCACCCGGCGCGCTGCGACCGGCTGTCGTATCTGCGCTACCGCTCCTCGGAGGGACCGTCGAAGTCCGCCGACGCGGACCGGGTCCTGGTCGCCCAGCCCGGCATCCTGGAGGGCGCGGGCGCCTTCGACAGCGTGGCCCGCAACACGGTGAGGGCGGCCGCCGAGAAGGGCGAGCACATCGAGTTCTGGGCCCTGGACCGGCGCTCCAACTGCCTTGAGGACAACGCCGGGATCTCAACGGGCAGCATTGCCAGGGCTGTTGGCTACTACTACGAGGGCGAGAAGGTCGACGGACGCTCCTTCGACGGGTTCCTGACGAGTGATCAGGCGGGCTGGCTCGCCGAGGTCGGCCTGGAACGCACGGTCCGCGACCAGTACGACCTGCTGTCCGCCGAACTGCCCGACCAGAAGCTGCGCAAGGAGAAGGTGATGTGCGGCGGGCACTCCCTCGGCGGCGTCCTCACCGGTGTCTTCGCCACCTGGGACTTCGACGGGAACCCCGCGACGACGGCGGACGCGGGCTTCAACCAGTGCGCGGGCTACTTCGCCCTGGACACGACCATCGCCACCAACCTCGATGACCTGAACGGCAGTTCGGGCACCCTCAACGGCGGCCTGCTGCCCGAGGGAACGGTCCCGGAGACGGGCCTCGGCTACACCGTCGTACAGGCCGGTCTGCGCAGCGGTGTCCTGCCCCGCTTCCTCGCGCTTCCCGCGGTCATCAACCCCGAGATCATGAACGTCCTCGCGATCAGCGGCCTGGCCGCGCGCACCGCGCCCGACGCCCGGTCCACGCTCCAGGACGACCTCCCGTCGAACGCCAACATCGAGACGACGACCCGCACGATGTTCTCCAAGGACGCGGCCGTCTTCCTGTCGGGCAAGCCCACGATCCGCGACTTCCGGCTCACCAACGCGGCGGTCCTCGGCGCCTTCATGGACGACAACTCGGCCCCGCTGTCCTTCATCCAGACCAGCGTGGGCCTCTTCGACGGCGGCCGGCTCGTGGACAAGAACTTCCCGGTCTCGAACGACGTACAGGGCTCACCGGCCCTGTTCGGTACGGAACTGAAGGCGATCCCGGACCAGCCGGCCGGCCCGCTCTACACCTGGCGCAACTTCGACCGGGTCGGCGCGCCGGACGACCCGGTGCACCGCTCGGCGGACGGCACGCCGTTCACGACGGCCGCCAAGGAGGTCTCGGACATCGGGGAGCTGGCCCGCAGCCTCTCCGAGCAGCCGCTGGACTTCACCGAGGACTACTTCCCGACGAAGCTGGTCACCGACCTCTCCCTGGTCGACGACCCGCGGATCGCCCGGAACATGGCGCACCCCGGCGGTCTGACCGCGAACCCCACGATCACCTTCGTCGCGGGCGACGGGATCCTCGCGGACCACATCCCCGCGGAGAAGAACCCCGTGGTCCTGCCCGGCTACCAGCACCTGGACGTGCTCACGGCGGCCCCGGTCCAGAACGGCGGATCCCGCGAACGGATCGCCACGCTCCTGTCGGCGTTCGCGACGCGCTAGCACCGCTCCTCGCGGCAGGCGCCGGGCACCGGTCGTCACGACACACGTCGGGCACCGGTCCCCGCGACACGATTGGGCATCGGTCCGCGCGACGCCTCAGGCGCCCTCTTTCATAACGTGTTGGCCCCTGAGAGGAACCTCCGCCTCCACCCGGAGAGCCGACGGCTCGGCGCCCGAACTCCCCGTCCCGGGCGCCGGGATCGCCCCTCTCCGGGCCTCTGATCTCGAATCCTTAAGTCTTGAACTGTCTTTCCCCCGCGCCCCGGACCCGACGATCACCGCCAAGTCCCCGCCGACCCCCCGGCGTTCCTGGCAGAAACCGCTCTCAGAAACGCTACGCGGGGACCACAAGTTCTACTAATGTTCCCCTCGTCGCGCACGCGGATCCTCCGGCCACAGCCGTCACGCGTGTCCGCGGCCTCCGCCTCCTCTTGTGCCACGACCCACATGACCGATCCGCGTCCGCCTTCGGCGACGCTGGGGGAACCTCGCATGCCTGAAAGAAATCCCGGGTCCGCTCCCGACCCGTCCGCCCGCCCCGCGAAGGTGTGGGAGACCGGCGAAACCCTGGACGAGTCACGCGTACCCGGAACCCGCAGGCTCTGGCTTGCGGGAGCACTTCTCGTGGCGGTTCTCGCCTCCACCGTCACAGCCGTCGTCGTGCTCGACGACGACCCGGACATCTCGGCGAAGGGGAAGACCAAGAACACCACCTCCTCGGCGGACGAGCCGCTCATACCCAGCCCGCCCCCCGCCACGGCGCCCAGCGGGAAGAGCGGCCTCGCCGCCCCCGAGTCCTCCAATGCCGCGGCGGACGGCTCCGCCTCGCCCGAGGCCCAGCAGCAGGGCGGCACGAAGCCGGACTCGGACCCGCGGCCGTCCAAGTCGGCCTCCGCCTCCGCCAAGCCGCCCGCGTCCAGGCCCGGCTCCTCGAAGAAGTCCGTCCAGGCGGTCAACTACCCCGACCGTTACTGGCGCATCGAGCGCGACTCGGTGCGGCTCGACCAGGTGGGCTCCCGCAGCCCGTCGCGGACCAGGGACCAGGCCACCTTCAAGGTCGTCCCCGGTATCGCCGACTCCAGCTGTGTGTCCTTCTCCCTGGGCGACAACCGCTATCTGCGCCACTACCAGTTCCGGCTCCGCGCCGACCGCCACAACGGCTCCGAGCTCTTCAAGCAGGACGCCACGTTCTGCCCGCGCCCGTCGTCCTTCAACGACGCGGTCATGCTGGAGTCGTACAACTACCGCGGCCGCTTCCTGCGCCACCGCAACTTCGAGATCCGCCTCGAATCGTTCGACAACAGCCACCTCTACCGGGCGGACTCGGCGTTCAGGCTCGTGAAGGGCCTGGGCTGAGCGACTCCCCGACAGCCGGGGCCGGCCGACCCCGGCACCGACCCTGACGGCAAACGAACGCGGCCCCCGGCATGATGCCGGGGGCCGCACACGTACACACGCGATCAGACGTTGAAGCCCAGCGCCCGAAGCTGGTCGCGGCCGTCGTCCGTGATCTTGTCGGGGCCCCACGGCGGCATCCACACCCAGTTGATGCGGAGCTCGTTCACGAGGCCGTCCGTGGCGGACTTGGCCTGGTCCTCGATGACGTCGGTGAGCGGACAGGCCGCCGACGTCAGGGTCATGTCGATCGTCGCGATGTTCGCGTCGTCGATGTGAATGCCGTAGATCAGCCCGAGGTTGACGACGTCGATGCCCAGTTCGGGGTCGACGACGTCGTACAGGGCCTCGCGGACTTCTTCCTCGGAGGCCGGTTTCATCTCGATGGTCTCGCTCATGCCGTCTTCCTTTCGGCGTCGGCCTCGCCCAGGGCCTGGGCCGTCGCGTCCTTCCAGGCCATCCAGCTCAGCAACGCGCACTTCACGCGGGCCGGGTACTTGGAGACCCCCGCGAACGCGACCGCGTCCTCAAGGATCTCCTCCATCGTGTCGTCCGGCTCGATACGGCCCTTGGACTGCATCAGCTCCAGGAAGGTCTCCTGGATCTTCTGCGCCGCTGCCAGGTCCTTGCCGACGAGCAGCTCGTTCAGCACGGAGGCCGAGGCCTGGCTGATGGAGCAGCCCTGGCCCTCGTACGAGACGTCGCTGATCTTCGTGCCGTCGTACTTCACGCGCAGCGTGATCTCGTCGCCGCACGTCGGGTTGACGTGGTGCACCTCGGCGTCGCCATCTCGAAGACCGCGCCCGTGCGGGTGCTTGTAGTGGTCCAGGATGACTTCCTGGTACATCGAATCAAGCCTCACGACTCAGCCAGCTCCTCAGCCGAAGAAGTTCCGTACGTGCTCCAGGCCGTCGACCAACGCGTCGATCTCGGTCGGCGTGGAGTACAGATAGAACGACGCTCGTGTGGTCGCAGGAATTCCGTACCGCAGGCAGACGGGCCGCGCGCAGTGGTGACCCACGCGCACCGCGATGCCCTGCTCGTCGAGAACCTGGCCCACGTCGTGCGGGTGGATGTCACCCAGCGTGAACGAGATCGCCGCGCCGCGGTCCTCGGCCGTCGTCGGGCCGATGATCCGCAGGTCCGGAACCTCGCCGAGCCTCTTCACCGCGTACTCGGTGAGCGCGTGCTCATGGGCGAGGATCTTGTCCATGCCGATCGCGGAGAGATAGTCGATCGCCGCGCCAAGACCGACCGCCTGCGCGATCGGCGGGGTGCCCGCCTCGAACTTGTGCGGGGCGGGAGCGTACGTCGACGAGTGCATCGACACGGTCTCGATCATCTCGCCGCCGCCGAGGAACGGAGGCAGGTCCTCCAGGAGCTCCTGACGGCCCCAGAGGACGCCGATGCCGGTCGGGCCGCACATCTTGTGGCCGGTGAAGGCCACGAAGTCGGCCTGCAGGGCCTGTACGTCCATCGGCATGTGCGGGGCGGCCTGCGAGGCGTCGATGCAGACCAGCGCGCCGACCTCCTGCGCACGGCGCACTATCGCCTCGACCGGGTTGACCGTGCCCAGGATGTTCGACACAAGCACGAAGGAGACGATCTTCGTCTTCTCGGTGATGATCTCGTCGATGTTGGACAGGTCGAGCCGGCCGTCGTCGGTCAGGCCGAACCACTTCAGCTTCGCGCCCGTGCGCTGCGCCAGCAGCTGCCACGGCACGATGTTGGAGTGGTGCTCCATCTCCGTGATGACGATCTCGGTCTCGTGGTCCACGCGGTAGGGCTCGTCGGCCCAGCCGAGCATGTTGGCCACGAGGTTGAGCGACTCGGAGGCGTTCTTCGTGAAGATCACCTCGTTGCGGCTCGGCGCGTTGATGAACGCGGCGACCTTGTCGCGCGCACCCTCGTACAGCGCCGTGGCCTCCTCCGCGAGCACATGCACACCGCGGTGGACGTTGGCGTTGTAGCGCTCGTAGTACTCGTTCAGGGCGTCCAGTACCTGGCGCGGCTTCTGCGAGGTCGCCGCGTTGTCCAGGTACACGAGCTTCTTACCGTCGTGGACCGTGCGGTCCAGGATGGGGAAGTCCTTGCGGATCGCCTCGTCAAGTAGAGATGTACTCGTGAGGAGGCCCGGCAGCTGTGTCACGCGGATGCGCCACCCTTCACGTACTTGTCGTAGCCCTCGGCCTCGAGCTGGTCGGCGAGCTCCGCGCCGCCGGACTCGGCGATGCGGCCGTTCGCGAACACGTGCACGTGGTCGGGCTTGATGTAGCGCAGGATGCGCGTGTAGTGGGTGATGAGCAGGGTGCCCACCTCGCCGGACTCGCGGACGCGGTTGACGCCCTCGGAGACGACGCGCAGGGCGTCGACGTCCAGGCCGGAGTCGGTCTCGTCGAGGATCGCGATCTTCGGCTTGAGCAACTCCAGCTGAAGGATCTCGTGGCGCTTCTTCTCGCCGCCGGAGAAGCCCTCGTTCACGTTGCGCTCGGCGAAGGCCGGGTCCATGTTGAGGCGCTCCATGGCCTCCTTGACCTCCTTCACCCAGGTGCGCAGCTTGGGGGCCTCGCCGCGGATCGCCGTGGCGGACGTACGGAGGAAGTTGGAGACCGAGACGCCGGGGACCTCGACCGGGTACTGCATCGCCAGGAACAGGCCCGCGCGGGCGCGCTCGTCGACGGACATCTCCAGGACGTCCTCGCCGTCGAGGGTGACGGTGCCACTGGTGATCGTGTACTTGGGGTGGCCCGCGAGCGAGTAGGCGAGCGTCGACTTGCCGGAGCCGTTCGGGCCCATGATGGCGTGCGTCTCGCCCTGCTTCACGGTGAGGTCGACGCCCTTGAGGATCTCCTTCGTGGCGTTGTCGGCCTCGACGGTGACGTGCAGGTCGTGGATTTCAAGCGTTGCCATGGGTTCCTCAGGACTCCTGGGTGAGGGAGACGAGCACGTCGTCCCCTTCGATCTTTACGGGGTATACGGGGACGGGGCGCGTCGCGGGCAGGCCGGACGGTTTGCCGGTGCGGAGGTCGAAGCTGGAGCCGTGCAGCCAGCACTCGATCTGACAGTCCTCCACCTCGCCCTCGGAGAGCGAGACGTTCGCGTGCGAGCAGATGTCGTTGATCGCGAACACCTCCCCCTCGGTCTTCACGACCGAGACCGGCGTGCCGTCGAGCTCCACCCTCTTCGGGGTGTCGTCCTCCAGCTCGCCCAGCCCACAGGCGCGTACGAACGTCGACGAGGCAGTCATCAGACGGACGCCTCCAGCTCCTCGTCGATCCTGGCGAGAAGGCGCTCCTGGATGTCGGCGACGCGGATCTGCTGGACCAGTTCGGCGAAGAAGCCGCGGACCACCAGACGGCGGGCCTCGTCGGCCGGGATGCCGCGGGCCATCAGGTAGAAGAGCTGCTCGTCGTCGAAGCGGCCGGTCGCCGAGGCGTGTCCGGCGCCGACGATCTCGCCGGTCTCGATCTCCAGGTTCGGCACGGAGTCGACACGGGCGCCGTCGGTCAGAACCAGGTTCCGGTTCATCTCGTAGGTGTCCGTGCCCTCGGCCGTGGCCTCGATGAGGACGTCGCCGATCCACACCGCGTGGGCGCCGTCGCCCTGGAGCGCGCCCTTGTAGGCCACGTTCGACTTGCAGTGCGGGGCGTTGTGGTCGACCAGGAGGCGGTGCTCCTGGTGCTGGCCGGCGTCCGTGAAGTACAGGCCGAAGAGCTCGGCCTCGCCCCCGGTGCCGGCGTAGGCGACCCGCGGGTGGAGGCGTACGAGGTCGCCGCCGAAGGTGACCACGAAGGACTTGAAGGTGGCGTCGCGGCCGATCAGCGCGTTGTGCTGGCCGACGTGGACCGCCTTGTCGTCCCAGTCCTGGACGGAGACGACGGTCAGCCTGGCGCCGTCACCGAGGACGTAGTCGACGTTGGCGGCGAGCACGGCGTCACCGGTGTGGTCGATGACGACGACGGCCTCGGCGAAGGCTTCGAGCTCCACGACCTGGTGGCCGTAGGCGACGCCGCCCTCGCCGTGCACGGCGATGCGGATCGGCTCGGTGAGGACCGTCTCCTTGGGAACGGTGATCACGCCGGCCTGCTCGAAGGCCGAGTACGCCTGGGCGGCGACGCGGTCCACCGGGGTGCCCGCCCTGCCGAGCCGGGCGTCGTCGCGGCCGACCGTCTCGACCGTGACGCCCTCGGGCGCGTCGATGGCGACCTTCACGCCGACGCCGGTCGCGACCGCGGTGCCGTCGTGCAGCCCGCGCAGGCGCTCCAGCGGGGTGAACCGCCACTCCTCCTCGCGGCCGTGGGGGACCGGGAAGTCCGCCACGTCGAAGGACGGGGGCGCGCTCATGCGCGTGGCGACGGTCGACTCGGCGGCCACCGCGATCGATCCGGCGGTGGTGGAGGACCCCACCGTGGAGTTCTGAGCCTCAGCCATGGCTGTCGTAGTGCTCGCTTTCTATTACGATCCTCGGCTCGCCCGGAAGACGCGCCGCCTGCTGCCTGAACGCGGGTGCGTCAGCCGACCGCGCCTTCCATCTGCAGCTCGATCAGCCGGTTGAGCTCAAGGGCGTACTCCATGGGGAGCTCCTTCGCGATGGGCTCGACGAAGCCTCGCACGATCATCGCCATCGCCTCGAACTCGGTCATGCCGCGGCTCATCAGGTAGAAAAGCTGGTCGTCACTGACCTTGGAGACGGTGGCCTCGTGGCCCATGGACACGTCGTCCTCGCGGACGTCCACGTACGGGTACGTGTCGGAGCGGGAGATGGTGTCGACGAGCAGCGCGTCGCACAGCACGTTCGACTTGGAGCCGTGGGCGCCCTCGCCGATCTCGACGAGACCGCGGTAGGAGGTACGACCGCCACCGCGCGCCACGGACTTCGAGACGATGTTGGAGGAGGTGTTCGGCGCCATGTGGACCATCTTGGAGCCAGCGTCCTGGTGCTGGCCCTCGCCCGCGAAGGCGATGGACAGGGTCTCGCCCTTGGCGTGCTCGCCCATCAGGTAGACGGCCGGGTACTTCATGGTGACCTTGGAGCCGATGTTGCCGTCGACCCACTCCATGGTCGCGCCCTCGTAGGCCACGGCGCGCTTGGTGACCAGGTTGTAGACGTTGTTCGACCAGTTCTGGATGGTCGTGTAGCGGCAGCGGCCGCCCTTCTTCACGATGATCTCGACCACCGCGGAGTGCAGGGAGTCCGACTTGTAGATCGGGGCCGTGCAGCCCTCGACGTAGTGCACGTAGGCACCCTCGTCGACGATGATCAGGGTGCGCTCGAACTGGCCCATGTTCTCCGTGTTGATACGGAAGTAGGCCTGGAGCGGGATCTCGACGTGCACGCCCTTCGGCACGTAGATGAACGAGCCGCCGGACCACACCGCGGAGTTCAGCGACGCGAACTTGTTGTCGCCGACCGGGATGACGGTGCCGAAGTACTCCTTGAAGAGCTCCGGGTGCTCCTTCAGCGCGGTGTCGGTGTCCATGAAGATGACACCCTGCGCCTCCAGCTCCTCGTTGATCTGGTGGTAGACGACCTCGGACTCGTACTGGGCCGCGACACCTGCGACGAGGCGCTGCTTCTCCGCCTCGGGGATGCCGAGCTTGTCGTACGTGCTCTTGATGTCCTCGGGCAGGTCCTCCCAGGACTGTGCCTGCTTCTCCGTGGAGCGCACGAAGTACTTGATGTTGTCGAAGTCGATGCCCGAGAGGTCGGAGCCCCAGTTCGGCATGGGCTTCTTGTCGAACAGGCGCAGGCCCTTGAGGCGGAGCTTGGTCATCCACTCCGGCTCGCTCTTCTTCGCGGAGATGTCCCGGACGACGTCCTCGTTGATGCCGCGCTTGGCAGAGGCACCGGCCACGTCGGAGTCGGCCCAGCCGTATTCGTACGTACCCAGACCCTCGAGCTCGGGGTGGGCGGTCTCCTCAATGGGGAGCGTCATGCGGGGTTCCTCCCGGCGGTACTTGCAGATGCGTCATGGCCGTGAAAATCGTGCTTGGAAATCTTTGGGATGAACGTGGTGCAGACACCGTCGCCGTGGGCGATGGTGGCCAGCCGCTGGACATGCGTGCCGAGCAGTTGGGAGAAGATCTCGGTCTCCGCCTCGCAGAGCTGCGGGAACTGTTCGGCGACATGGGCGACCGGGCAGTGGTGCTGGCAGAGCTGCTCGCCGACCGGTGCGCTGCGCGCCGTAGCAGCGTACCCGTCCGCACTCAGGGCCTTGGCCAGGGCTTCGGCGCGCTTTTCGGGGGCGGCGGCCTCGACGGCCTTGCGGTATGTGTCGGCCTGGGCCGCCATACGGGCGCGGGCGAAGGCCACGAGGGCCTCGCCCCCGCCCTCGCGCTCCGCGATCCAGCGCAGGGCGTCGGCGGCGAGCTTGTCGTAGGACTGGTCGAAGGCGTCCCGGCCGCAGTCGGTCAGGGCGAACACCTTGGCGGGCCGCCCGCGCGTACGAGCGCCGTAGACCCGCTGTTCGCGGGCCTCCACGACGTCGTCCGAGACGAGCGCGTCCAGGTGCCGTCGCACGGCGGCCTGGGTGAGGCCCAGCCGCCCCGCGAGGTCGGTCACGGTCGACGGGCCGTGGTCCAGGATGGACCGCGCGACGCGGTTGCGCGTGGAGCGCTCACCGGTCGCGAGTTCCTCCTGCGGGGCCTCGCCAACGTTTTTCACAACGCCATTGTTGCGTAATTCCTCAGAGACTGACAAGCGGCGTCCACGCCACGAGGGGTGCGGTGCATCACTTAGGTAAACCTAATCTGACCTGCGGGAATGATCTTTGATCGATCAATTCGGTGGCAGGGCGCAGGGTTGTCGGGGAGACTGCCCAACCATGCCGACACCCCCTCCGACCGGCCCTCTAGTCACCCGAGCCACCCTCGCGTCGGACCTGCGCGCGCTCGGCGTGCGCCCCGGCGAGATCCTGCTCGCGCACTCGTCGCTCCGCTCCCTCGGATGGGTCAACGGCGGCGCGGTCGCAGTCGTCGAAGCACTGCTCGACGCGCTCGGTCCAGACGGCACACTCGTGGTCCCCACCCAGTCCGGCGGCCTCTCCGACCCGGCCCTGTGGACCGCCCCGCCCGTGCCCGAGGCCTGGTGGGAGACGATCCGCGACACGATGCCCGGATACGACCCGCTGGTTACGCCCACACGAGGGGTGGGCGTGATCCCGGAGACCGTACGCACCTGGCCCGGCGCCCTGCGCAGCGCGCACCCGCAGACCTCGTTCGCGGCGATCGGGCCGCGCGCGGCGAAGATCGTCGAGGACCACGCCCCGGACTGCCGCCTCGGCGAGCGCAGCCCGCTGGCCCGCCTGGAGGCCATGGGCGCCCGGGTCCTGCTGCTCGGCGCGGGCTACGACTCCTGCACCGGCTTCCACCTCGCCGAATACCGGATCCCGTCCCCGCGTGTCGAGGTGGGCCGGCCGGTCCGTACGCCCGAAGGATCTCGCTGGGAGGTCGTGACGGAGGTGTCGATCAGCTCGGAGCGGTTCGACGAACTGGGCGCCGACTTCGAACGGGACCGCCCCGTCGTACGAGGCCTCGTGGGCGCGGCCGACACCCGGCTGTTCCCCGTGGCCGACGCGGTGGCGTACGCGGAGCGGTGGCTACAGACGCACCGCTCGCGCGAGGAGTGGGTCACCGACGACGCGCCCGCCTCACGCCGCTCGTGACTCGACCCGCCCTCCGGGTCCCGCCCGGCCGTCCCTAGACTTGGCGCTCATGCGAAGCGAGGCCGCCCATGCGAAGTGAGACCGTCGTCCAGGTCCAGGGCCTGGTGAAGCGGTACGGCAGGAAGACCGCGGTGGACGGCCTGGATCTGGTGGCCCGGGCGGGCATCACCGCCGTCCTCGGACCCAACGGCGCCGGCAAGACGACCACCGTCGAGACCTGCGAGGGATACCGCAGGCCGGACTCCGGAACGGTCCGGGTGCTTGGCCTCGACCCGGTGCGCGAGGCCTCCGCACTGCGCCCCCGCATCGGCGTGATGCTCCAGTCCGGCGGTGTCTACTCGGGCGCCCGCGCCGACGAGATGCTCCGCCACGTGGCCAAGCTGCACGCACACCCGCTGGACGTGGACGCGCTCATGGAGCGGCTGGGCCTCGGCAGCTGCGGCCGCACGACGTACCGGCGGCTCTCCGGCGGCCAGCAGCAGCGCCTCGCGCTCGCCATGGCCGTGGTCGGCCGCCCCGAACTGGTCTTCCTCGACGAACCGACCGCCGGTCTCGACCCACAGGCCCGCCGCGCCACCTGGGACCTCGTACGCGATCTGCGGGCCGACGGTGTCTCGGTCATCCTCACCACGCACTACATGGACGAGGCCGAGCAGCTCGCCGACGACGTGGCGATCATCGACGTGGGCCGGGTCATAGCGAAGGGCACCCCCGAGGAGCTGTGCCGCGGCGGCGCCGAGAACACCCTGCGCTTCTCCGGCCGCCCCGGCCTCGACGTGGCCTCCCTCCTCAAGGCCCTCCCGGCGGACTGCACGGCGGCCGAGCTGACGCCGGGCTCGTACCGCGTGGGCGGCAAGGTCGACCCGCAGCTGCTCGCGACCGTCACCACCTGGTGCGCCCAGCACGGGGTGATGCCGGAGAAGATCTCGGTGGAGCGGCACACCCTGGAGGACGTCTTCTTGGAGCTCACCGGTAAGGAGCTGCGCGGATGACCGCGGGAACGGACGCCCGGACCACCGGCGAGGGCACAGGCGAAGGCACGGGCATGTACGAGCCGAGGCCGGGGGCCGCCCCGCTCCCCCGCATGATCGCGGCGCAGGCGGCGCTGGAGACGAGGATGCTGCTGCGCAACGGCGAGCAGCTGCTCCTCACGGTGATCATCCCGACGCTGCTGCTGGTGCTGTTCAGCGCGGTGGACATCGTCGACACGGGCGAGGGCAAGGCGGTCGACTTCCTCGCGCCCGGCATTCTCGCGCTCGCCGTGATGTCGACGGCGTTCACGGGCCAGGCGATCGCCACGGGCTTCGAGCGGCGGTACGGCGTGCTGAAGCGGCTCGCCGCGTCGCCGCTGCCCCGCTGGGGGCTGATGACGGCCAAGACCCTCTCCGTCCTGGTCACCGAGGTCCTCCAGGTGCTCCTCGTGACGGTGATCGCCCTGGCGCTCGGCTGGTCGCCCGAGGGCAACCCGCTCGCCGTGCTGCTGCTCCTGGTCCTGGGCACGGCGGCCTTCTCGGGCCTCGGTCTGCTGATGGCGGGCACGCTGAAGGCGGAGGCCACGCTGGCCGCCGCGAACCTCGTCTTCCTGCTGCTGCTCGTCGGCGGCGGGGTCATCGTCCCGCTGGACAAGTTCCCGGACGCGGCCCAGGACCTGCTGGGCCTGCTGCCGATCTCGGCCCTGTCGGAGGGGTTGCGGGACGTGCTCCAGCACGGGGCCGGGATGCCGTGGGGGAACCTCGGGATCCTCGCCGTATGGGCGGTCGTGGGCCTCGCCGCCGCCGGGAAGTTCTTCCGCTGGGAGTGACCAGGTAGGAGTGATCGGACGATGGCCGGCGACCGACGCGGGGAGGGGGCTCGTGAAAGCGTGCACAAGCGGCCCCCTACGATGGAGCCCGTGCCGAACGTGACCCGAGCCGATGCCGCCCAAGCCGTGCGCAACCCGCTCGCCTTCATCGCCGAACGCTGGACCCCGTCGCCCCGGACGGTCCAGCGCGCCGCCCTCGCCGCGCTCGTCATGGCGGTACTGATCGTGGCGACCGGAGGCGCCGTCCGGCTGACGGGCTCGGGCCTCGGCTGCCCGACCTGGCCCAAGTGCACCGACGACTCGCTCACCACGACGAGCGCCATGGGCGTGCACGGTGTGATCGAGTTCGGCAACCGCATGCTGACGTACGTCCTGTGCGCCGCGGTGGGCTGGGCGATCATCGCCGCGCGCTCACAGAAGCCCTACCGGCGCAGCCTCACCCGGCTCGGCTGGGCGCAGTTCTGGGTCGTCATGGGCAACGCGGTCCTCGGCGGGGTCGTCGTCCTCGTGGGCCTCAACCCGTACACGGTCGCCGCCCACTTCCTCCTCTCCACCGCCCTGATCGCCGTCGCCACGGTGATGTGGCAGCGCACCCGCGAGGGCGACGACGCTCCGCGCCCGCTGGTCGGCAGGCCGGTGCAGCAGATGGCGTGGATCCTCGTCGCCGTCACCGTCCTGCTGATCGCGGTGGGTACGGTCGTCACCGGCGCGGGCCCGCACGCGGGCGACTCCAGCGAGGTCGAGCGCATCCCGCTGAACTGGGAGAACGTCACCAAGCTGCATGCCGTGCTGGCCTGGATCGTGGTGACGCTGACCTTCGCCCTGTGGTTCGTCCTGCGGGCCGTCGACGCGCCCAAGGGCCCCCTGCACCGCACCCGCGACCTCTTCCTGGTGCTCCTCGCGCAGGGCGGTATCGGGTACGTCCAGTACTTCACCGACCTTCCGGAGGTCCTGGTCGGCCTCCACATGTTCGGCTCCTGCCTGGTGTGGATCGCCACGCTCCGCGTGCTGCTGGCGCTGCGGGAACGGCCGGAGGTCGTGGCGGATCTGCCCGCCCAGTCGACGCAGTCGTCGCTCACGCGCGCGTGAGGCACGCGCAGGTCGCACAGCACGTGAGGCACGCGCAGGTCATTCGTACGCGGCCACCAGGCGGTCGATCGCCGGGCCGAGGTAGCCGCGGGTCAGCTCCGCCCTGCGGGCCGTCCACTCCTGGACCGGTGCTCCCGGTTCCTCGTACCGCCGCCTTCTGACGTCCGCGACCAACTCGGGGGGCGCGCCGAGACCGGGCAGCAGATCGAGTGCCTCCCGCTTGGTGATCAGCCGGCCGTCCTTCAGCGTGACCGTGGCACGGGCGTGGGTGACGAGCCCCAGATCCACCCAGACGTCCTGCGTCCAGTTGTCGGTCCGGTCCACCTGCCGTCGCCAGAAGTCCCGCTGGTCCCGGACGACGAACTCGGCCAGCTCGTCGTCCGTCACCGGCGGCAGCAGCCGCCCGGGCGGCTCCCCCTCCAGGACAAGGCCGAAGGTGTGCAGCTCACGCCGGGTCACCGGTGTGACCGTCCGTTTGAAGAGCTGCTCGTGCGCCCAGGTGAGGTGCCGCCGCTCCGCACCGGCGACCGTGTCGCGCGTCAGATAGCTGCAGTGCAGCTTGGCGACGAGCGGTTCGGCACGCAGGCGGGCGTGCAGCCGGGCCACCTTCCAGAGCGTCCTCGCCGTGATCGGGCCGTCCAGGACGACGATCAGATCCAGGTCGCTGATGCCCTCCCGGTAGTCGCCACCGCCGAGCGAGCCATGGGCCCACACGGCAGCGGGGGCGAGTTCGCGCAGTTCGGTACGGAAGCGGTCGAGGAGCCGGTCGGTCGCGTCGCTGCGTGTCATATACACAGTCTGTACAGCCCGCTCCACCCCGTACACCCGTCTCACTCCACCCCGTACACCCGTCGCGCGTTCCCCGCCGCGATCAGCCCCGCCACCCGCTGCGCGTCGGACAGCGACCAGGCGCCCTCAGCCACCCAGGTGCCGAGCACCTTGGCGAGCGCCTCGCGGAAGAGACGTGCTCCGACCACATGAAGTTCAGGCAGACCATGTGCGCCGCTGGAGAAGAGGAGCTTGCCGAAGGGGGCGAGCTCCAGGATCTCGGAGAGGACGGCGGACGCTCGGGCCCCGGTGCGGACGAGGGCGGCGCCCAGATCTGCGTACACATGCGGGAAGACCCCGGCGAGATGCGCCGCGTGGCGGTGGTACGGGTAGCCGTGCAGCAGGACCAGGTCCGTGCCGAGGCCGGCCGTCGCGCGGGCGAAGTCGGTGAGCAGGACCGGGTCGTTGCGGTCGATGCGTAGGCCGGGCTCGCCGAGCCCCGCGTGCAGCTGGAGCGGCAGGCCGGAGGCGACCGCGATCCACAGGAGATGCCTGAGCAGCACCGGATCGCTCAGTTCGCCGCCCACCCGGCGCCCGGCCAGCCACCGCGCCGCCGCGCCGCGCACCTCTCCCGGCCCGGGCGGTTCGGGCGCGAGCGCCAGTCCGTGCCGTAAGCCCGCCACCGAGGTGAAGGCCACGGCGTTCGCGGCCGCCCCGTGCACCGACTCGGCGAGGTTGGCGAGGAACGACTCGACGGTTCCGGAGGTGTCGGCGACCTGCTCGGCGAGCGGCTCCAGACGGACGATCTCGTGGGCGTGCGCGGCCCCCGTGGAGGCCATCTCGCCGGGCCCCGTCAGATCGCCCGGCAGACCGGTGTCGACCAGATAGGTCGTGATCCCGCTCCCCCGCAGCAGCCTGCGCCCCGCCTCCAGGACGCCGAGTTCCCGGCGTCGGGCGAGGTAACGGGCGGGCGGACAGTGGGGTTCGAGTCCCAGCAGGGGCGGACACCAGCGGCGTACGGCGAAACCGGTCTGTGTGTCGAAGAACGTGGTCCCTGCGGCGGGCGGGCCCTCGCCCCGGGCGAGGTGGGCCTCGAAGGTGCCGAGACCCAGCTCCGTCCGCAGCACGCCGTGGCAGTACTGATCCACCAGCGACGGCGTTTCGATCATCCGGACTCCCCGCGAATGGGCCCTGCCTTTATTAAAGGGCCTAACGGGTGAACCGGGTGTCAGGTGTTGGGCACCCACACCCCGTGCGAAGCGCTCCGCGGGTTTTGGGGTGGGGGTGCGGGTTGGAGGGTGGGGGTGGAGGTTGCCGCTTGTTTCGACGTGCGGGTCGGATGTGGCTGGGTGCGCGGTTCCTCGCGCCCCTGGAGGTGCCCAGGTCAGTGCCCCTGGAGGTGCCCAGGCCAGTGCCTCTGGAGGGGCCCAGGTCAGTCGTTGCTTGGGCCGCCCAGTTGGATTCCTGCCATGCGGGTCCACTCGTACGGGCCTGTCTTGACCTTGTTGGCGAACTCGCCGTCGAAGTCCTCGTGGGTGGTGATGCCGGACTTCTTCACGGCCTGTTCCGCGATGGCGAAGGTGGGGGCCACGAGGTCGCCCCAGCCGCCGTCCTCGCCGACGAGGACGATCCGGGCGCCCTTCTGGCCGAGGTACGCGATCTGTCCCTCGGCACCGCCGTGGGCCTGCGCGAAGGAGGAGATCTGCTTGGCGAGCTTCGTTGCCCTGCGCTCGGCCTTGGCGTCCTGCTTGGCGCCGGCGCCCTCGTCAACCTGCTGGGTGTCTGCCATACCTGGATGCTACCGACGGGTAGATCCACCGGCGACGGGGGTGGTGCGTGGGGTTGGCCACTCGCGTCAGCGAAGGAACGGGTCCACGGCCACCGCCACGAACAGCAGCGACACGTAGGTGATGGACCAGTGGAAGAGCCGCATCTCCTTCAGCTTGGCGCCCACGGCTCCGTCCTTGGCCCGGGTCTGCAGCCCGTGTGCTTCCCAGAGCCAGAAGCCGCCGGTCACCAGGGCGACGACCGTGTAGAACCAGCCCGTGTAGCCGAGCGGCGTCAGGAGCAGGGAGACGGCGACCATCGCCCAGCTGTAGAGGACGATCTGCCGAGCGACGACCTTGTTGGAGGCGATGACCGGCAGCATCGGCACGCCCACGCGGGCGTAGTCCGCCTTGACCTTCATGGAGAGCGGCCAGTAGTGCGGCGGCGTCCAGAAGAACATGACAAGGAAGAGGATGATCGGCGCCCACGACATGGAGTTCGTGACGGACGACCAGCCGATGAGCACCGGAAGACAGCCGGCGATACCGCCCCACACGATGTTCTGCGAAGTACGGCGTTTGAGGATCATCGTGTAGACGACGACGTAGAAGAGGAGCGCTCCGAGCGACAGCCAGGCGGACAGCCAGTTGACGGCGAATCCGAACAGCAGCGTCGAGACGATCGCGAGCGTGATGCCGAAGGCGAGGCACTCGCGTGGGCTGACCATGCCGGTGACCAGTGGACGCTGTGCGGTGCGCTCCATGAGCGCGTCGATGTCACGGTCGATGTACATGTTCAGGGCGTTGGCGCCGCCCGCGGAGAGGTAACCGCCGACACAGGTGAGGAGCACCAGCTTCAGATCGGGCACGCCCTGCTGCGCCAGGAACATCACCGGAACGGTGGTGATCAGCAGCAGCTCGATGATCCGCGGCTTGGTGAGAGCGACGAACGCCTTGACCCGAGCCCAGAACGGCCGGTGGTTCGTGCCCCGCTTCGCGCCCTGACTCGCCCCGAGCACACCCGCAGGACGGGATTCAACGGCCGTCACGCACACCCCTGACAGAGACATTTCAGCGAGCTCCGGGTGTGAACTCCCGGTAAAGGCTCGCGCGTACCACGCCACTGTAGACGTTGCCCAGACCCCGGCCTTCGCGGGGGTCGGGTCGTGTTGAAAGGCCTCCGCGCAGGACTGATCGGCATTGCGTTGAGCAGTCGGATGAGCGGCTCCGTATTCACTTGCCGAACACGGAACGCGCCGGTCGGGAGGCGGAAGAGGGAGAGTCCCGGCAGTCTGGAATGACTCGAAAAAATGCGCGTTCCTACGGGGGTAGGCTCGACAGCGAGCCGGTGGGCGCGACGTGCACCGGCATTCGACATGTGGAACATGTGGAGAGGAGCCCTGACCCAGGGTGAGCACCAAGCCGACCACAACAGACCTCGAGTGGACCGAATTGGACCAGCGGGCCGTCGACACCGCCCGCATCCTGGCCGCCGACGCCGTACAGAAGGTCGGCAACGGCCATCCGGGTACGGCGATGAGCCTGGCGCCCGCCGCCTACACCCTCTTCCAGAAGGTGATGCGGCACGACCCGGCGGACCCCGACTGGACCGGCCGCGACCGCTTCGTGCTGTCAGCCGGTCATTCGTCCCTGACCCTCTACACCCAGCTCTACCTGGCCGGCTTCGGTCTTGAGCTGGACGACCTGAAGTCCTTCAGGACGTGGGGCTCCCGCACGCCGGGCCACCCGGAGTACGGGCACACCCCCGGCGTGGAGACCACCACCGGGCCGCTCGGCCAGGGTGTCGCCAACGCGGTGGGCATGGCCATGGCCGCCCGCTACGAGCGTGGTCTGTTCGACCCGGAGGCGGCCCCCGGCGCCTCCCCGTTCGACCACTTCATCTACGCGATCGCCGGTGACGGCTGCCTCCAGGAGGGCATCTCCGCGGAGGCGTCCTCCATGGCCGGCCACCAGCAGCTGGGCAACCTGATCCTGCTGTGGGACGACAACCACATCTCGATCGAGGGCGACACGGAGACGGCGGTCTCCGAGGACACCGTCAAGCGGTACGAGGCGTACGGCTGGCACGTTCAGCGCGTGGCCCCGAAGCCGGACGGCGACCTCGACCCGCACGCGCTCTACGACGCGATCGAGGCCGCGAAGCTGGTGACCGACAAGCCGTCGTTCATCGCGATGCGCTCGATCATCGCCTGGCCCGCCCCGAACGCGCAGAACACCGAGGCCGCGCACGGCTCGGCGCTCGGAGACGACGAGGTCGCGGCCACCAAGCGTGTGCTGGGCTTCGACCCGGAGAAGGCCTTCGAGGTCTCGGACGAGGTCATCACCCACACGCGCGCGCTGGGCGAGCGCGGCCGTCAGGCCAAGGCGGAGTGGGAGAAGTCGTTCCAGGAGTGGCGTAACAGCAACGCCGAGCGTGCCGCCGAGTTCGACCGCATCGCCGCGACCGAGCTGCCCACCGGCTGGGAGGAGAAGCTCCCGGTCTTCGAGGCGGGCAAGGGCGTCGCCACGCGTGCGGCCTCCGGCAAGGTGCTCCAGGCCCTCGGCGCGGTCATCCCCGAGCTGTGGGGCGGCTCGGCCGACCTGGCGGGCTCGAACAACACGACGATCGACAAGACCTCGTCGTTCCTCCCGGCGGACAACCCGCTGCCGGAGGCGAACCCCTACGGGCGCACGATCCACTTCGGTATCCGCGAGCACTCGATGGCCGCGGAGATGAACGGCATCGCGCTGCACGGCAACACCCGTATCTACGGCGGCACCTTCCTGGTGTTCTCCGACTACATGCGCAACGCGGTGCGCCTGTCCGCGCTGATGCACCTGCCGGTGACGTACGTGTGGACCCACGACTCCATCGGTCTCGGCGAGGACGGCCCGACGCACCAGCCGGTCGAGCACCTCGCCTCCCTGCGCGCCATTCCGGGCCTCAACGTCGTCCGTCCGGCGGACGCCAACGAGACCGCGCTCGCCTGGCGCGAGATCCTCAGGCGCTACACCAAGGTCTTCGGCAAGGGTGCCCCGCACGGCCTCGCGCTGACCCGTCAGGGCGTACCGACGTACGAGGCCAACGAGGATGCGGCGAAGGGTGGTTACGTGCTCTTCGAGGCGTCCACCGGGACCCCGGAGGTCGTTCTCATCGCGACCGGCTCCGAGGTGCACGTGGCCGTCGACGCACGTGAGCAGCTGGAGGCCGCGGGCACTCCGACCAGGGTCGTGTCCATGCCCTGCGTGGAGTGGTTCGAGGAGCAGGACCAGGGGTACCGGGACAGCGTCCTGCCGCCGAACGTGAAGGCACGGGTCGCGGTCGAGGCCGGTATCGGTCTCACCTGGCACAAGTACGTGGGGGACGCCGGCCGCATCGTTTCCCTGGAGCACTTCGGTGCTTCGGCCGACGGCAAGGTGCTCTTCCAGGAGTTCGGCTTCACTGCCGAGAACGTGGCCGCCGTAGCGCGGGCTGTGCTCAATTCAACTACTGGGATCGCCGCAGCCCAGCGCTGACGCTGACATACGACACGTAGGAGATGCATTTTCCATGACAGACGCACTGAAGCGCCTCTCCGAGGAAGGCGTCGCGATCTGGCTGGACGACCTGTCGCGCAAGCGGATCACGTCCGGCAACCTCGCCGAACTGATCGACCAGCAGCACGTCGTGGGCGTCACCACCAACCCGTCGATCTTCCAGAAGGCGATCAGCGGCGGCGACGGCTACGACCAGCAGCTCGCCGACCTCGCCGCCCGCAAGGTCACCGTCGAAGAGGCCATTCGCATGATCACGACGGCGGACGTCCGTGACGCCGCCGACATCCTGCGCCCGGTCTACGACTCCACGCAGGGCCAGGACGGCCGGGTCTCCATCGAGGTCGACCCGCGCCTGGCGCACAACACCCGGGCGACCGTCGCCGAGGCCAAGCAGCTGGCCTGGCTCGTCGACCGTCCGAACACGCTCATCAAGATCCCGGCGACGAAGGCGGGCCTGCCCGCGATCACCGAGACGATCGCCCGGGGCATCAGCGTGAACGTCACGCTGATCTTCTCGCTGGAGCGCTACCGCGAGGTCATGGACGCGTACCTCGCGGGCCTGGAGAAGGCCAAGGCCGCCGGGATCGACCTGTCCGGCATCCACTCCGTGGCGTCGTTCTTCGTGTCCCGCGTGGACACCGAGATCGACAAGCGGCTCGACGCCCTCGGCACCCCCGAGGCGAAGGCCGCCCGCGGCAAGGCGGGTCTGGCCAACGCGCGACTGGCCTACGAGGCGTACGAGGAGGTCTTCTCCTCGGACCGCTGGGCCGCCCTGGACAAGGCGCAGGCCAACAAGCAGCGTCCGCTGTGGGCCTCGACCGGCGTCAAGGACAAGGCCTACAAGGACACCCTGTACGTCGACGACCTGGTCGCGCCGAACACGGTGAACACCATGCCGGAGGCGACCCTGGCCGCCGCCGAGGACCACGGCAGCATCACCGGCAACACCATCGCCGGTACGTACGAGCAGGCCCGCGCCGAGCTCGACGCCGTCGAGAAGCTCGGGATCTCGTACGACGACGTGGTCCAGCTCCTGGAGGACGAGGGCGTCGAGAAGTTCGAGGCGTCCTGGAACGACCTGCTCAAGTCGACCGAGGCAGAGCTCGAGCGCCTCGCCCCCTCGGAGGGCTGAAATCTTGTCAAGCAGCAATCCGCTGCGTGACCCGGCGGACCGACGGCTCCCGCGTATCGCGGGGCCGTCGGGCCTCGTCATCTTCGGGGTCACGGGCGATTTGTCCCGTAAAAAGCTCATGCCTGCCGTTTATGACCTTGCCAACCGCGGCCTGCTGCCGCCGGGCTTCTCGCTCGTCGGCTTCGCCCGCCGCGAGTGGGCGAACGAGGACTTCGCCCAGGAGGTCCACGACGCCGTCAAGGAACACGCCCGTACGCCGTTCCGTGAGGAGGTCTGGCAACAGCTCGTCCAGGGGATGCGCTTCGTCCAGGGCACCTTCGACGACGACGACTCGTTCGAGCGGCTGCGCGAGACGATCGGTGAGCTGGACAAGGCGCAGGGGACGGGCGGCAACTTCGCCTTCTACCTCTCCGTGCCGCCGGGCGCCTTCCCGGTGGTCATCCGGCAGCTGAAGAAGCACGGCCTTGCCGACCAGTCGAGCGGTTCCTGGCGGCGCGCGGTCATCGAGAAGCCCTTCGGCCACGACCTCAAGTCGGCCGAGGATCTCAACACGACCGTCGAGGAGGTCTTCGCCCCCGACCAGGTCTTCCGCATCGACCACTACCTGGGCAAGGAGACCGTCCAGAACATCCTGGCGCTGCGCTTCGCCAACCAGATGTTCGAGCCGATCTGGAACCGGTCCTTCGTGGACCACGTACAGATCACGATGGCCGAGGACATCGGTATCGGCGGCCGCGCCGGCTACTACGACGGCATCGGCGCCGCCCGTGACGTCATCCAGAACCACCTGCTCCAGCTGATGGCCCTCACCGCCATGGAGGAGCCCGCCTCCTTCGACGCGGACGCGCTCGCCGCCGAGAAGACCAAGGTCCTCGGTGCGGTGAAGCTGCCCCGGGATTTGGGCGAGAACACGGTCCGCGGGCAGTACGCCGAGGGCTGGCAGGGCGGTGAGAAGGCCGTCGGCTACCTCCAGGAAGACGGCATCGACCCCAAGTCGAAGACCGACACCTACGCGGCGATCAAGGTGGAGGTGGACAACCGCCGCTGGGCGGGCGTCCCGTTCTACCTCCGTACGGGCAAGCGACTGGGCCGTCGCGTCACCGAGATCGCGGTCGTGTTCCAGCGTGCGCCGCACTCCCCCTTCGACCACACGGCGACCGAGGAGCTGGGCCAGAACGCGATCGTCATCCGCGTCCAGCCCGACGAGGGCATCACGGTCCGCTTCGGCTCCAAGGTCCCCGGCACCTCCATGGAGATCCGGGACGTCTCGATGGACTTCGCGTACGGCGAGTCCTTCACGGAGTCGAGCCCGGAGGCGTACGAGCGCCTGATCCTGGACGTCCTCCTGGGCGACTCGAACCTCTTCCCGCGCACCGAGGAGGTCGAGCTGTCCTGGAAGATCCTCGACCCGATCGAGGAGTACTGGGACAAGCACGGCAAGCCCGCGCAGTACCCGTCCGGAACGTGGGGCCCCGTCGAGGCGGACGAAATGCTCAAGCGAGACGGACGGAGCTGGCGTCGCCCATGAAGATAGATCTCACGGACACCACGGCCAGCAAGATCAACAAGGCGATGGTCCGGGGCCGCCGGGCCATCGGCACCCCCGCCGTCGGCATGGTCCTCACCCTCGTCATCGTCACCGACGAGGAGAACGCGTACGACGCCCTGCGGGCCGCCAACGACGCCTCGCGCGAGCATCCCTCGCGCACGCTCGTGGTGATCAAGCGCGTCTCGCGTTCGCCCCGCGACCGCACGAAGTCGCGGCTGGACGCCGAGGTGCGGGTCGGCGCGGACGCGGGCACCGGCGAGACGGTCGTCCTGCGGCTGTACGGCGAGGTCTCCGACCACGCCCAGTCCGTCGTCCTGCCGCTGCTGCTGCCGGACGCGCCGGTGGTGGTCTGGTGGTCGGTGGACGCCCCGCGCGATCCGGCGGGCGACCCGCTGGGCGCCCTGGGCCAGCGCCGGGTCACCGACAGCTACGCGGCCGAGAAGCCCGTCCACGAGCTGCGGTCCCGGGCCGAGAGCTACGAGCCGGGCGACACCGATCTGGCCTGGGCCCGGATCACCCCGTGGCGCTCGATGCTGGCCGCCGCCCTCGACCAGATCGACTGCGAGGTCGTCTCCGTCGAGGTGGCGGGCGAGGAGTCCAACCCGAGCGTCGAACTGCTCGCCATGTGGCTCGCCGACCGGCTCCACGTGCACGTCCGGCGGGCCGTCTCCGCCGGTCCCGGCCTGACCCAGGTGCGGCTGGAGACGACCGGCGGCCCCATCACGCTGCACCGGTCGGACGGGGCGATGGCCACGCTGGCGCTGCCCGGCCAGCCGGACCGCGCGGTGGCGCTCAAGCGGCGTGAGACGTCCGAACTGCTCGCGGAGGAGCTGCGCAGGCTCGATCCGGACGACACGTACGCGTCCGCGCTGCGGTTCGGGGTGGACCGGCTGGGCGGGATCCCGTCGGCCACGCAGCGGGCCGAGGCGTCCGCTCGCGGCCCGGAGTCGCTGCCGGTCCGGCAGAAGGTGCCGGACTCGGACCCGGCGCCGTCGGCCAGGACGTCCGAGCCGGCTCTGCCCGCCTCCCCGGCGGGTGACAGCGATGCCGGCCGTCCGACTCCGGCCCAGATGCCCCCGGTCAAGAAGGCGGACTCGTAGTGAGCACTCCCCAGTTGGTCGTCCACCGTGACAAGGAACTGATGGCCCAGGCCGCCGCGGCCCGGCTCATCACGAAGGTCGTGGACGCGCAGGCCTCGCGCGGTTACGCCTCGGTCGTGCTGACCGGTGGCCGCAACGGCAACGGGCTCCTCGCGGCGCTCGCGGCCGCGCCCGCCCGGGACGCCATCGACTGGGGGCGGCTCGAACTGTGGTGGGGCGACGAGCGGTTCCTGCCCGAGGGAGACCCCGAGCGCAATGTCACGCAGGCCCGTGAGGCGCTGCTCGACTCGGTGCCGCTGGATCCCAAGCGCGTGCATGCCATGCCGGCGTCGGACGGGCCCTACGGCAAGGACGCGGACGCGGCGGCCGAGGCCTACGCGGCCGAACTCGCCGTGGCCGCCGGGCCGGAGAACCACGGTCCCGTTCCGTCCTTCGACGTGCTGATGCTCGGCGTCGGTCCGGACACGCATGTGGCGTCCCTCTTCCCCGAGCTGCCGGCAGTCCGCGAGACGGAGCGGACGGTGGTGGGTGTGCACGGGGCCCCCAAGCCGCCGCCGACCCGTGTCACCCTCACGCTGCCCGCGATTCGGGCTGCGCGGGAGGTGTGGCTGCTCGCGGCGGGTGAGGACAAGGCGCAGGCCGCGGCGATCGCTCTCTCGGGCGCCGGCGAGATCCAGGCGCCGGCGGCGGGTGCCCGCGGTCGCACCCGCACCCTGTGGCTCCTGGACGCGGCGGCGGCATCCCAGCTGCCGCGCTCGCTGTATCCGCCGGCTTCACCCTGACGGGTGGGTGGTAGGGGGGGGGGGGGGGGTTTTTTTTTCCCCCCCCCCCCCCCCCCCCCCCCCCCCCCCCCCCCAGGCCCCCCCCCCCCCCCCCCCCCCCCCCCCCCAAACCACACCCCACCACCCACCCGAGTGCAGGAGCCACTTGGTTGCGCGGTGGTTCGCCCACCCACGAAACGGGAGTC
>NZ_JBVIPT010000005.1:0-326628 GCF_055577685.1 Streptomyces sp. NPDC033178 | reverse complement strand
TTGTCTCCGCCGCCTCCACCCGGAGGGGGGGGGGGGGGGGGGGGGGGGGTTTTTTTTCCCCCCCCCCCCCCCCTACCCATTCCCGTCCCTTACTCAGGGGCTCCGCCCCCGAACCCCCGCTCCTCAAACGCCGGAGGGGCTAAAGACTGCACAGCCGCCCCCACACCGGCACCCGCACCGGGCCGTCCTCGGATCGGCCAACTCCTCGCGTCACCAACCCGTGCGGCCCTTGGCACGCACAAGGTTCATCTCTCCCAGCCCAGAAGGCACTTACGTCTCCCTCCCCGCTTCCGGCCTCATCTCAACCGAAACGGCGAGATCAGTTGATGTTCACTCAGTAACAGCATGCATGGACTCCGGTCACAACTCTTGACGTGTGGTTCACGTGGATGAAGCATTCATCGGCGAGAGAGCGCTCCCTGAACCCCCCACCGTTCATTTCATGAACCAGGAGTGTCGCCCCCCATGACCCCTTCCCCCACAGATTCCTCGTCCTCCGGCAGAACTCCCCTCGCCCGCCGGTCGGTTCTCGGCGCCGTGGCCGCGGCGGCGGCCGCGCCAGGGCTGCTCGCCCTGTCGTCGTCGGCATCCGCCGCTCCCGCCCGCGCCCGGGCCCTGCCGGGAGGTGGCGATCTCGGCCCGAACGTCATCGTCTTCGACCCGTCCACCTCAGGTATCCAGGCCAAGCTGGACCAGATATTCGCCCAGCAGGAGACGGCGCAGTTCGGCACGGGCCGCTATCAACTGCTGTTCAAGCCGGGCACGTACAGCGGGCTCAACGCCCAACTCGGCTTCTACACCTCCATCGCCGGGCTCGGTCTGTCTCCCGACGACACCTCGATCAACGGGGACGTGACCGTTGACGCGGGCTGGTTCAACGGCAACGCCACCCAGAACTTCTGGCGTTCGGCGGAGAACCTCGCTCTCACCCCGGTCAACGGCACCAACCGCTGGGCGGTCGCGCAGGCCGCTCCGTTCCGGCGCATGCACATCCGGGGCGGTCTCAACCTCTCCCCCAACGGCTACGGCTGGGCCAGCGGCGGTTACATCGCCGACAGTCGCATCGACGGCACGGTCGGTCCGTACTCGCAGCAGCAGTGGTACACCCGCGACAGCTTTGTGGGCGGCTGGCTCAACGCCGTCTGGAACATGGTGTTCTCGGGCGTCGAGGGCGCCCCGGCGCAGACCTTCCCGAACCCGCCGTACACCACGCTCACCACCACGCCGATCTCCCGCGAGAAGCCGTTCCTCTACCTCAACGGCACGGAGTACCGCGTCTTCCTGCCGGAGAAGCGCGTCAACGCGCGCGGCACCACCTGGGGAGCCGGCACGCCTCGCGGTACGTCACTGGCGCTGACGCAGTTCTACGTGGCGAAGCCCGGCGTCACCGCCGCCACCCTCAACGAGGCACTCACGCAAGGCCTCCATCTGCTGCTGACGCCGGGGATCTACCACCTCGACCAGCCGATCCAGGTCAACCGTGCCAACACCGTGATCCTCGGCCTCGGTTACGCCACCCTGATCCCGGACAACGGTGTCACCGCGCTCAAGGTGGCCGATGTCGACGGCGTCCGCCTCGCGGGCTTCCTCATCGACGCCGGGCCCGTCAACTCCGCCACGCTGCTTGAGGTCGGCCCCACCGGCGCTTCGGCCGACCACTCCGTCAACCCGACCACGGTGCAGGACGTCTTCATCCGCATCGGCGGCGCGGGCGCCGGCAAGGCCACCACCAGCATGGTGATCAACAGCCGCCACACGATCATCGACCACACCTGGGTCTGGCGCGCCGACCACGGCGCCGGAGTCGGCTGGGAGACCAACCGGGCCGACTACGGTGTCCGCGTCAACGGCAACGACGTGCTGGCCACCGGGCTGTTCGTCGAGCACTTCAACAAGTACGACGTCCAGTGGTACGGCCAGGGCGGCCGCACGATCTTCTTCCAGAACGAGAAGGCGTATGACGCCCCGAACCAGGCCGCCATCCAGAACGGCGACATCAAGGGGTATGCCGCCTACAAGGTCGCCGACACCGTGACCACGCACGAGGCATGGGGCATGGGCAGCTACTGCTACTACAACGTCAATCCGGCGATCCTCCAGCACCACGGATTCGCGACGCCGGTCAATCCGAACGTGAAGTTCCACAACATCATGGTCATCTCACTGGGCGGTCAGGGTCAGTACGAGCGCGTCATCAACGACACGGGCTCGCCGACCTCGGGATCGGACACGGTGCCGTCCGTGGTGACCTCATACCCGTGACCGGACCACCGTGAGGGACCGGTAGGGGGGCGGGAGGCAGGAAATCCACCCCCGCCTCCCGCCTCCCGCCTCCCGCCTCCCGAGGGACGTCACTTCACCGACCCCGCCATAACCCCCTGCACAAAGTGCTTCTGGAAGGCGAAGAAGACCACCACCGGCACCACGAGGGACAGGAACGCCCCGGGCGCGAGCACATCGATGTTGCTACCGAACTGCCGTATCTGCGACTGGAGTTCAACCGTCAGCGGCTGCGAGGAACTGTCGGCGAAGAGCAGCGCGACAAGCATGTCGTTCCAGACCCACAGGAACTGGAAGATGGCGAGACTGGCGATGGCGGGACGCCCGACCGGCAGCACGAGCCGCGTGAAGATCCGCCACTCCCCACCGCCATCCATCCGCGCGGCCTCCAGCATCTCCTTCGGCATCTCGGCGAAGTAGTTCCGCAACAGGAAGATCGCGAACGGCAGTCCGTAGGAGACGTGGAACAGCACGACTCCGGGAATCGTGCCGAACAGCCCCAGCTCCCCGAAGAGTTTGGCCACCGGCAGCAGCCCGATCTGCACGGGCACCACCAACAGCGCGACCACCAGCAGGAAGAGGGGGTCACGGCCGGGGAAGTCCAGCCAGGCGAAGGCGTACCCGGCGAGCGCGGCAATCACGACGACGAGGAATGTCGTCGGCACCGAGATCAGCACCGTGTTCCAGAACGCCTGCGTCATCCCCGAATTGCCCAGCAGCGCCGAGTAGTTGTCGAAGGACAGCTGCCCGGGAGAGGCCAGCGCGGTCCACCAGCCACCCGTCGCGGTCTCCTGGGCGGACCGCAGCGAGGAGAGGAACAGCCCGGCGAGCGGAGTGAGCCAGACCAGGCCGACCAGCACCAGGAACGCCTGCACGAGACTGCTCGCGAGCCCCCGCCTGATCGCGTTCATCGCTGACTCCCTCGGAAACGGCGGACGTTGAAGACCATGGCGGGGATGACCAGAAGCAGGAGCAGCACACCCAGCGCACTGCCCAGGCCCTGGTTGTTGCCGCCGCCGAAGGACACCAGCCACATCTGGGTGGCCAGCACGGTGGCGTCCTCCTGCACCGGACCAGGCGCAATGATGTAGACGAGGTCGAAGACCTTCATCACGTTGATCACCAGGGTCACGAAGACCACGGTGAGGACGGGCCCGAGCAGCGGCACGGTGATCCGGCGGAAGATCTGCCACTCGTTGGCGCCGTCCATCCGGGCCGCCTCCAGCGCGTCACGCGGCAGGGCGGCCAGCCCGGCCCCGATCAGCACCATGGCGAAGCCGGTCCAGATCCACAGGTACGCGCCGATGATGGCGGGCGTCACGAGCGCGGGACCGAGCCAGGAGATGCCCTCGTACGGCGCGGCGAAGTTCGAGGCGGGCAGCCGCACGGTGTACGAGCCCGGATCGAGGCCCTGGAAGCGGAAGGAACCGTCGGCCGCGGTGGTGCCGCTCGCGACCGCCGCACCGTCGCGAACCGCCTCGACCTTCATCTCCGGCAGCCCGCTCTCCGTCCTGTCGACCTTGCCCTGCTCCCCTCCCCCACCACGTGTGAAGTCGAGGTAGACGACACCGCGCAGTTCGTCGGCCGACGCCTTCCGCCCCGACGCCGGGTACGCCGACCGCGCGTCCCCCGGCAGGTCCTCGGCACGTACGCCCACCAGACCGAGCCCGACGGTGTCACCGGGGGACGCGGTGGCCGTCGTACCGTACGAGCCGTCGGCGGCCTTGGTCAGGCCCTGGCCGTCGCGGGCCCGGGCGTTCGGGTACGACGACGCGTCCTTGAAGGCGTCGTGCACGGAGACGGCGGCGGCGTTCAGGACGCCCTTCTCGGGGTCCTCGTCGTACGCGAGGCGGAAGATGATGCCCGCGGCGAGGAAGGAGACGGCCATCGGCATGAACAGCAGGAGCTTGAACGCCGTCGCCCAGCGGATCTTCTCGACCAGGACGGCCAGGACGAGACCGAGACCGGTGAGCAGCGTCGGTGCGACGACGACCCAGATGGCCGTGTTCCGAACGGCCTTGAGCGTGGCCGGGTCGCGGAACATCTCGGTGTAGTTGTCGCCGCCCACGAACCGGTTGCCGGAGGCGTCGAAGAAGCTGCGGCCCACGGAGAACAGCACGGGGTAGACGACGAGCGCGCCGAGCAGGAGCAGGGCGGGGAGGACGAACGCGACGGCGATGATCCGGGCCCGGCGCCGGGCGCGACGTCTGCGTTCGCGGTCGGCCGGGGCGGCGGGCGGCGGGCTCGCCTCTTTGAGGAGCGTGGCGGTCACGGCGATCAGCCCTTGTACGCCTTGGCCGCCGCCTGCTCCAGCGCGGCGGCGGTCCCCTTCGGGTCGGACGGGTCGCGCAGGAAGTCCTGGAGGAGCTTCCACTCGCCGGCGCCCTTGGTGCCGCCGAACGCGGCCGGGGCCTGGTCCGACATGTCGAAGCGGACCGAATCCCCCGCGTCCACCAGGGACTTGGCGGTCTCGCGGGTGATGTCGTCGCCGTAGGAGGCGAGGTCGAGCTTCTTGTTCGGGGAGAGGAAGCCGCCGACCTCGGCCCACACGGCGGAGGCCTCGGGGGTCGCGAGGTACTCCAGGAACTCCATGGCGGCCTTCTGACTCTTGCCGTCCTTGAGGACGACGGCCGCGTCGCCGCCGCTGACCACGGGTGCCTTGCCGGTGCCGACCGCGGGGAAGGGGAAGAAGTCCGCGTCCTCGCCGATCTTCCTGCCGAACTGGTCCTTGGCGACGCCGGCCACGAAGTCGCCCTCGTAGACCATGCCCGCCGTGGGCTCGGGCCCGAAGACCTTCTCGACGGAGCCGGGGAAGTCGGTGTTGAGCGCGCCCTTCTGGCCGCCGGCTATCAGCTCCTTGTCCTTGAAGAGCTTGCCGAGGGTGGTGAGGGCGTCGACGACGGTCGGGTCGGTCCACTTGATCCTGTGGGCGGCCAGGGCGTCGTACTTCTCGGGGCCGGCCTGCGAGAGGTAGACGTTCTCGAACCAGTCGGTGAGCGTCCAGCCGTCCTGTCCTGCGACGGAGAAGGCCGCGAGGCCCGACTCCGAGACGGTCCGCCCGGCCTTCAGCATCGCGTCGTACGTCGTCGGTGTCTTGACGCCCGCCTCGTCGAGGGCGTCGGGGCTGTACCAGACGGTCGACTTGTGGGCGGCCTTGAAGTAGAGGCCGTACAGGGTGCCGTCGACGCTGCCGTAGTTCTTCCACACGCTCGCGTAGTTGCCGTCGACGGACTTCTGGGCCGTCTTGGAGAGCGGCTTGAGCCAGCCCTCCTTCGCGAACTGCTGGAGCACGCCGACCTGCGGGACCATCACCACGTCGGGGGCGTTACCGCCCTCGATCTTGCTGCCGACCACCGTGGAGACGTTGTCGCCGGTGGACGTGAACTGGGTCTTGGCGCCGGTCTTCTCGGTGAACGCGTCCAGGACCTTCTGGAAGTTCTTCTGCTCGCTGCCGGACCAGACACCGGCCACGTTGATCGTCTGACCGCTGAGCGGCTTGTCGCCACCGCCCGCGGAGACAGGGCCTCCTCCGCAGGCGGTGGCGCCGAGGGAGAGCGCGAGGGCGGTGCAGCTCGCGAGCAGGGTCGTACGTCGTCGCATCATCGTTGATGTTCCTTCGAGAGCAGGAGAATTGACGGTCAGTCAGCCAAGGTGGGGGTGGTACGGGAGTCGGCCGCTCAGGGGTTGGTGCAGTCGCTGATCCACCAGGCGGCCGTCGAGCCGGGCAGGACGCCTGGCGCGCAGGGGCCGCTGGACAACAGGGGTGTGCCGGAAACCGGCGCGGACGTCGGCGCCGTACCGAAGTTGACGGCGCACACCAGGCCGTCGCCGCGGACGAAGGCGAGGACGCCGGGCTGGGTGTCCAGCCAGCGCAGCGCACCCTCGCCCAACTGGGGCAGCCCGGCCCTCAGTTGGAGTCCGTCGCGGTAGAGGTGCCAGAACGAGTGGGTGTCGGCGAGGGCGCGGTCGGTGGCGTACTCGGCGAAGTAGGCGGGCTGCGGCAGCCATGGCTTGGCGCTCTCGGCGCCGGAGGTGAAGCCGAACGGTGAGGCGTGCCCCGACCACGGCAGCGGCACCCGGCAGCCGTCGCGGATCCGGGCGCGGCTCCCGGTGCGGCGGAAGATCGGGTCGGTGAGCACGTCGTCGGGCAGATCGACGACCTCGGGCAGTCCGAGCTCCTCGCCCTGGTAGATGTACGCGGCTCCGGGCAGCGCCAGCATCAACAGCGCGGCGGCGCGGGCGCGGGCGGCGCCCAGGCCGCTGCCCTCGGTGCCCAGTTCGCCGTAGCGGGTGACCGTGCGGACCTGGTCGTGGTTGTTGAGGACCCAGGTGACCGTCGAGCCGGTGCCCGCGATGTCCTGCATGGCGTGGGAGATGACCTTGCGGAAGGCGTCCGCGTTCCAGGGCGCGCTCAGCAGGTCGAAGAAGAAGGCCTGGTGCAGCTCGTCGTGGCGTACGTACAGGGCGTGTTCGCGGGCGGTCGGCACGGAGACCTCGCCGACGAGCAGCCGCTCCTGGCCGTCGCGGGCGGTGTACTCCTCGCACACCGACCGCCAGTGCCGCCAGACGTCGTGCACCTCGGGCTGGTTCCAGGCGAGCGGGTTGACCGAGTCACGGGTGCGGGCGTCGGCCTCGGGGTCGGGCGAGTCCGGCAGCTCGGGGTGCTTGTAGAGGCCGGCGGCGACGTCGATGCGGAAGCCGTCGACGCCCCGGTCGAGCCAGAAGCGCAGGGCGTGGTCGAAGTGGGCGCCGACCTCGGGGTTGCGCCAGTTCAGGTCGGGCTGTTCGGGTGTGAACATGTGCAGGTACCACTGGCCGGGGGTGCCGTCCTGCTCGGTGACCCGGCTCCAGGCGGGGCCGCCGAACATGGAGTGCCAGTTGTTGGGAGGCTCGGAGCCGTCCGGGCCGCGGCCGTCGGCGAAGTGGAAGCGGGCGCGGTTCTCGCTGCCCGGTGCCGCGACCAGAGCCTCCTGGAACCACGGGTGCTCCTCCGAGCAGTGGTTCGGGACGATGTCCAGGAGCACCTTGATGCCGAGCCGCCGGGCGTCCGTCATCAGCAGGTCGAACTCGCTGAGGTCGCCGAAGACCGGGTCGACGTCGCAGTAGTCGGCCACGTCGTAGCCGTGGTCGTGCTGCGGCGAGGGGTAGAAGGGGCTGAGCCAGACGCCGTCGACGCCCAGCTTCTTCAGATACGGCAGTCCGGCCCTGACCCCGGCGAGATCGCCGATGCCGTCGCCGGTGCTGTCCAGAAAACTCCGGACGTAGACCTGGTAGATCACTGCGTCGCGCCACCAGCGGTGCATGTCGATCGTCACCCGTTGACCTGTCTGTGCGTGCCTCCGGTTATGCATGCATGTTAAGTAGCCGTGTCGCGCAGGTGTCAACGAGTAGGCGGAGAGTCCTCAGAAGTTGGGGTTTTATAGGAGGATATTTCTATCCACTGATAGCCGAGACGAGACGTGCGCGTTACCTAACAAGTAACCAGGGCCCGTCGAGTGTGACGGAAGAGGGCTCAGCCCTGGCGGGAGATGTCCGCCAGCTCGCGCGCGAGGCGTCCCACCGCGGCCTCGGGCGTCTGACGCCCGGTCATCGCGTCCTGCACCACGGCCTGCACGGCCAGGCTGACCTGGTCGTAGCGCGGACTCTTGGGACGCGGCGCCGCCGCCGCGACGCTCGCGCGCAGCGTCGGCAGATACGGGAACCGCCGGATCAGCTCCGGGTCCCGGTAGAGCGCGGCCCGTACGGGCGGCAGCGCGCCCTTGGTGAGGACCAGACGCTGCACCCGCTCACTCGTCAGGTACGCGATGAGGCGCGCGGCGGAGTCGGGGTGGCGGGCATGTGCGCTGACCGCGAGGTTGGAGCCGCCGAGCACACTCGCGCCCGGCCCGTCGGGTCCGGGCAGCGGCACCGCGCCGATCTTCCCGGCGACCGCCGAGCCCTTGGCCGAGGCCCCGACATAGGCGTACGGCCAGTTGCGCAGGAAGAGGAGACGGCCGTCCTGGAAGGCCTGCTTGGACTCCTCCTCCTTGTACGTCAGCGCCTTCCTGGGGATCCAGCCGTCCCGCACGCCGCGGGCGAGGAAGCCGAGGCCCTCGCGGGCCGCCGCCGAGTCGACGGTGACGCGCTCGCCCTCGTCGCCGAGGATCGTGCCGCCCGCCGAGTAGACCGCCTCGGCCGCGTTCACCGTGAGCCCCTCGTAGGGCAGGAACTGGCCCGCGTAGCCGTCGAGTCCGTACTTCGGCGCGATGTCCTTCGCCTGTTTCTCCAGCTCGGCCCAGGTGCGCGGCGGAGCGAGGCCCTCCTTGTCGAGGATGTCCTTGCGGTAGAGGAGCAGTCCCGCGTTGGTGACGTACGGGACCGCGTACAGCCGTCCGTCGTACGTCGCCGTGTCCTCGACCTGCGGCAGGAAGCCGTCGAGCGGGAAGCGGTCCCGGGACAGCGGGGAGATCCAGCCGGCGGCGGCGAACTCCGAGGTCCAGGCGACGTCGATGTTCAGGATGTCGAAGCGGCTCCGGTCGCCGCCGCGCAGGTCGGTGGTCATCTGCGCCCGGGTCTCGTCGGCGGAGTCCGGGAGCTCGACGAGGGTGACCTTCTCGCCGGGATGGGTACGGTTCCAGCCGTCGAGCAGCGGCCCAAGATAGCTGGTGAGATCCCCTGCGGTGGCCAGCGTGAGCGGACCCCGGCCGCCGCCGCGCGCTCCGTCGGTCTGCGCGCCCGAGGCGACGTAACCGGTCAGAACCACCGCCGCGACCAGGAGTCCCCTACCCGCGGCACGTATCCACCGCATAGGTTCCTCCTTGGTACACCGGCTGCCGGGCACCTTCGCCCGGAGTCAGAGGCCATGTATACCTGTTAGGTATGGGCGATACTAGGGCCTGCGGCACATCGGCCCCTCAACACCGGCTGGAGCGCCCCGAAGGCGAACCGAGAGAAAAGGCGGAGGAGAGCACTGGTGCGGCTGCCCCTCCTGGCCCTGCTGGCGCGCGGCCCGGCCCACGGATACGAGCTCAAGCAGGACCTTGAGCAACTGCTGGGCTCCGCGTACCCTCAGCCGAACGTCGGCCAGATCTATGTGACGCTCGGCCGCCTCGAGAAGTCGGGACTGATCGAGGGCGAGGAAGTCGAGCAGTCGAGCCGGCCCAACAAGAAGATCTACCACCTCACCGACGCCGGGCGTGAGGCGCTGCGCGCCTGGTACGAGGAGACGGCGGACGAGCCGCGTGTGCGGGACGAGTTCTTCATGAAGCTCGCGCTCGCGCCGCAGACCGGACTCGCCGACCAGATCACCCTGATCAACAAACAGCGGCGCGAGTACCTGAACACCATGCGCAGCCTGTCGAAACTCGCCGCCACCGAGAGCCGGGACAACCGCATCTCCCAGCTGCTCATAGAGGGCGCCATGCTGCATCTGCAGGCCGACCTCGACTGGCTGGAACGCTGCCAGGAGGAATTGGAGGAGCTGGAGTGAGCCGCACCGCTCCTTCGTCGCGCGCCGAGGGCGCTCCCCTGCTGCGCGCCGAGAGCCTGGTCAAGACCCACTACGGCGAGGGCGCGCCCGCGCATGCCGTGCGGGGCGTGGATCTCGCCGTACGGCAGGGTGAGTTCATCGCCGTCACGGGCCCCTCGGGCGCCGGGAAGTCGACGCTGCTGCATCTGCTGGGCGGGCTCCAGCGACCGGACTCTGGCAGCATCTGGCTGGACGGCACGTGCACAGACGCGTACGGCGAGGCCCGCTGGGCGGTCGAGCGCCGGCGTCGCATCGGCATCGTCTTCCAGTTCTTCAACCTGGTCTCGAACCTTTCGGTCGCCGACAACGTCGAGCTGCCCGCCCTGCTCGCCGGCCTCTCGCCCAAACAGGCCCGCGCCGAGCGTGAGCAGCTCCTCGCCGAGCTGGGCCTGGAGGGCAAGGAGCGCAGCATGCCGGGCGAGCTGTCCGGCGGCGAGCAGCAGCGTGTCGCGCTGGCCCGCGCCCTGGTCAACCATCCGCCCCTGCTGCTGGCCGACGAGCCAGCGGGCAGCCTCGACAGCAAGGGCACCCGCGAGGTGACGCGGCTGCTGTCCCGTTTCCACCAGCGCGGCCAGACCATCGTGCTGGTCACCCATGACGCACGGCTCGCGAGCGCCGCGGACCGGGTGATCAGCTTCTTCGACGGCCGTATCGCCGACGACGCGGAGCTCGGCACCGCGCCCGCGCGCGGCACGGGGATATCCGGCGTGCTGGAACTGAGGGACTGAGCGGCATGCGCGAGCCTCTGTCGAAGGCCATCCGCCAGGACCTCTCCGCCGTGCACGGGCCGCGGAACCGGTCCCTCGCGCGCGGGCCGCGGAGTCGGCCCTTCGTACGCGGGCCGAGGGGCTGAGCCGCCGTGCGGGCCACCCTGCGCTGGGCGCACGCCGATCTGCGCACGCATCGCGGCGAGGCGCTGTTCATCGTGCTCGCGACCGCCGGGATCGTCGCCTCGCTGCTGCTGGCCACGGCACTCTTCGGGTACGCGACCAACCCCTGGCAGCGCGTCTTCACCCAGTCGCAGGGCGCACACGTGTGGATCCACACCGGCCCGTCGGCCGACGCGCGCGAACTCGCCGAGGTGGACGGCGTCACGTCCGTCTCGGGCCCGTACCCCACCGCCGCGGCCACCGTCGAGTCGCGCGGCACCCGCGCCTCCGTCGAGCTGCGCGGCATCGTCGGCCGGCCCGCGACCGGCCGTCCACTGCTTGCCTCCGGCCGCTGGCTCGACCCCGCCACGCCGGACGGTGTGGTGCTGGAGAGCAGCCTCGCCCGGGCACTGTGGGCCGAGCCCGGGGACACGCTCACCGTGCCCGGCACCGCACGGACCCTGACCGTCCTCGGCGTCGCCGACAGCGCCGAACCCCGTTACAGCCCCGGAGAGCGGCCGGGCCTCGTGTGGGCCCTCCCGGCCGCCGTACGGCACACGGACGGGCGCGGCGGCCAGGTGACCGGCCTGCGGCTGACCGATCCCGGTGACACGAACTACGCCGTCCAGCGTGCCGTCACCCTGCTCGGCCCGGGAGCGGTCACCGACGTCTCGCACTGGCAGCAGGCGCGGTCGGAGGCCCAGGGCGGCAACCGGCTGCTCGGCCAGGTCCTCGGCCTGTTCGGCCTTGGCGCCCTGGTCGCCGCCGCGCTCGCCGTGCACGGGGCGATCGGCACCCGTATCCGCGGCCATCTGCGGGACATCTCGGTCCTGAAGGCGATCGGCTTCACCCCGGGCCAGGTGGTGCGGATCTTCCTGCTCCAGCATGTGGCGTTCGCGTTCCTCGGCGCCGTGCTCGCCACCGTCCTCATCCAGGCCCTGGGCAGCCGGGTCCCGGGGCGTCTCGGGGACGCGGTCGGTGTGTGGCAGGGGCTGCCGGGGCACACCGCGGCGCTGCTCGCCGTGCCCGTGGCCGCTGTGCTGTTCATCGCCGCGACGACCGGGCTCGCGGCCTGGCGGGCCGGGCAGGTGCCTCCGGTGCCGGGGCTGCGGGCCGCGGCACCGCTCGGCGGCCGGCTGTCGGGCCTGGCGCGCGGGGCGCTCGGGCTGAGGCTGCCGTCCGCGCTGGTCCTGGGCTGGCACAAGGCGTTCTCGCGCCGGCCCCGCTCGCTGGCCACGCTCGCCCGGCTGGCCCTGCCGCTGCTGCTGATCGTCGTGGCCATGAGCGCCTGGAGCACCATCGACCGCTTCCAGACCAGGCCCGACCAGGTCGGCCTCGCCGCCGCGCTCACCGTACGGGCCGACGAGACCCTGACCGATCCGGACGTACGCGCCCTGCTGGCCCGGAACCCGCGGGTCGACGCCGTCCACCCGGGCGTCGAGGTGGCCGCCCTGGTCCCCGGCCAGACGGGCACGATCGCCCTGCGCGGACTGGGCACGCAGGAGGATCCGTACCCGTTCTCGCTGGCGGAGGGACGCCCCGTGCGCGGCCCCGACGAGGCGGTGGCCGGTCAGGGTCTGCTCGACCTGCTGGACGTGCGTGTCGGGACCTGGGTGCGGATCACGGTCGGCACGCGGCCGCAGATCCTGCACATCGTCGGGCGCAGTATCGAGCCGGAGAACAGCGGCCGGGTCATCTCCACCTCGCTCGACACCCTCCGGGAGAACAACCCGGGGCTCGGACCGGCCCTCTATCAGCTCCAGCTGAGCCCCGGCGCCGACCCGCAGCGGGTGGCCGCGGAGCTGACCGAGGCCGCGCACGGAGACATCAGCGTGCACGCCGTGCCGAACCCGGCCGACGGGCTCTCACCGCTGCGCGGAGTCGTCGTGGGGCTGATCGCCGTGCTGGCCCTGATCGGCCTCATCGAGCTGCTCACGGCGATCGGTGGCACGGTGCGCGAGGGCGAGCGCGATCTGCTGGCGCTGAAGGCGATCGGGCTGACCCCGCGGCAGATCACCGCGATCACGGTGACGGCCACGGGGTGCACGGCGCTGGCCGCGGTCCTCGTCGCCGCGGCGCTGGGGGTGCCGCTCGCCCACTGGCTGATCGACGCACAGGGCAGGTCGAGCGGTATCGGCGCCGGGATCGCCCAGGGGCCCTCCCCCGGACTCCTGCTGCTCCTCGGCACGGCCGCCGTGCTCGGCGCCGCCGCGCTCGCCGCCCTGCCCGCGGCCCGATCGGCCCGCCGACGGCTCGCGGACACGCTGAGCGCGGTGGCCTGAGCCGCCGGGTCGGGTCAGGACCGGGTCGCTCAGGACCGGTACGGCGACTGCGGCGGCTGCGGCTGCGGCTGCGGCTGCGGCGGTCCGTACGGGTTGCCCTGGACGTACGGCGAGTGCGGGACGCCGTTGCCCGGCGGGTACGGCTGCCCCGGAGGAGGTGCGTACGGCTGTCCCGGTGGCATATACGGCTGACCGGGAGGCGCGTAGGGCTGCCCCGGCGGCGGGTACATGTTCCCCTGAGGCGGCACGAATCCGTTGTTCCGTGCGTACGGCCGGGGAGCCGGGAGCGTCGACGGATGCGCGCTCAGCCGGATGCCGTGGTGGCGTCGGAGCCGGTGCAGCTCCAGGGCGGCGATGCCCGTGACCGTCAGCGGGGCGCCCAGGATGAAGACGATCCCCAGCTTGAAGCTGAGCCCGTGCAGATCACCGGTGACCAGGTCCGGAAGGGCCATCAGCCACGTCGTCACGGTGGCGAGCAGCGCCGGCAGGGCGCGGTGCACGGCGGCGGAACCGAAGAAGTTCCCGGACAGCTGCACCGCCCCGTACATCAGCATGCCGGTGATCCACATCGCCGGCAGGCCGAGCACCACCGTCCAGATGGTTCCGAGCTGGATCGACAGCTGCCACAGCAGCACCGTCCCGACGACCATGACGATGAAGAGGAGCAGCAGCTTGAGCGAGTTGAACAGGGACCCGCGCAGCTCGCGGATCCTGCCGGTGCGCCGCCAGACGAAGAGCATCACGCCCACGGTCAGCGGGGTGATGAACAGCAGCACGAGGGCCGCCACCACGATGTTCTCGAGTACCTCGTTGAAGTCGAACTTGCCCTCCACGAACGTGTACACGCCGAACGCCGCCACAGCTCCGGCAATGACACGTACACGCTTGAGGCGCTCCACCGACGGATCGACCGCCGGTGGGATCCACGCCGGGTGGAACACCGCCTGGGCTACGGCCTTGGGCTGCAGAATCGACGCCACCGACAGGTTGCGGCTGAGCCATCTTCCGCGCGAACCAGCCATGTTCAGCTCCCCCGAGCCCTCGACGCCATGATCGCCGGGAATTCTACGGGAGGCGGACGGTCAACTCACCGTCCGCCTCCCGACCCACACGACTACTCCACGACTACTTCCGGCCCCGCAGTTCCCGGTACTTGGCCACGAGCGCGGTGGTGGACTCGTCGAGGCCCGGCACGTCCGCACCCTCCGTCAGCGCGGGCTCCACACGCTTGGCGAGGACCTTGCCGAGTTCGACGCCCCACTGGTCGAAGGAGTCGATGTTCCAGATCGCGCCCTGCACGAACACCTTGTGCTCGTAGAGGGCGATGAGCTGGCCGAGCAGCGACGGGGTGAGCTCGCGCGCGAGGATGGTGGTCGTCGGGTGGTTGCCCTTGAACGTCTTGTGCGGCACCAGTTCCTCGGGCACGCCCTCCGCCCGCACCTCGTCCGGCGTCTTGCCGAAGGCCAGCGCCTGCGTCTGCGCGAAGAAGTTGGCCATCAGCAGGTCGTGGTGGGCGACCAGACCCGGCAGCAGATCGGCGACCGGCTCGGCGAAGCCGATGAAGTCCGCCGGGATCAGCTTCGTGCCCTGGTGGATGAGCTGGTAGTACGCGTGCTGTCCGTTGGTGCCCGGCGTGCCCCACACGACGGGGCCCGTCTCCCACTCCACGGGACGCCCGTCGCGGTCCACGGACTTGCCGTTGGACTCCATGTCGAGCTGCTGGAGGTACGCGGTGAACTTGGACAGGTAGTGCGAGTACGGCAGCACCACATGCGACTGGGCGTCGTGGAAGTTGCCGTACCAGACACCCAACAGGCCAAGGAGCAGCGGCACGTTGTACTCGGCGGGCGCGGTCCTGAAGTGCTCGTCGACGAGGTGGAAGCCGTCGAGCATCTCCCGGAAGCGGTCCGGGCCGATCGCGATCATCAGCGACAGACCGATCGCCGAGTCGAACGAGTAGCGACCGCCGACCCAGTCCCAGAACTCGAACATGTTGGCCGTGTCGATACCGAAGTCCGAAACCTTCTCGGCGTTCGTCGACAGCGCCACGAAGTGCTTGGCGACGGCTTCCTGACCGGCCTTCAGCTCGGTGAGCAGCCAGTTCCGGGCGGAGGTCGCGTTGGTGATCGTCTCGATGGTGGTGAAGGTCTTCGAGGCGATGACGAACAGCGTCTCGGCCGGGTCCAGGTCCCGTACGGCCTCGTGGAGGTCGGCCCCGTCCACGTTCGACACGAAGCGGACGGTCAGGTCGCGGTCGGTGAAGGACCGCAGGACCTCGTAGGCCATCGCCGGGCCGAGGTCGGAGCCGCCGATGCCGATGTTCACCACGTTCTTGATGCGGCTGCCGGTGTGCCCGGTCCACTCGCCCGAACGGACGCGCTCGGCGAAGCCGGCCATCTTGTCGAGGACGGCGTGCACGGCCGGTACGACGTTCTCGCCGTCGACCTCGACGACGGCGTCGCGCGGGGCTCGCAGCGCGGTGTGCAGGACCGCGCGGTCCTCGGTCGTGTTGATCTTCTCCCCGCGGAACATGGCGTCCCGCAGTCCGAACACGTCCGTGGCTGCGGCCAGCGCGCGCAGCAGCCGCAGCGTCTCGTCGGTGACGAGGTGCTTGGAGTAGTCGACGTGCAGATCGCCGACCTGAAGCGTGTATCCGGTACCGCGTCCGGGGTTCCGGGCGAACAGCTCGCGGAGCTGCGCCTCGCCGAGTTCCTCCCGGTGCCCGGCCAGAGCGGTCCACTCGGGTGTCTGGTCGAGCCTGGTACGGCTGTCTGCGTTCATGTGGGACTTCCGCCTCTTTCCTGCCTGTGCTGCGTACCTTGCCCCGCTGCCGGTCCCAACCTAATTGATCAGGGCGGGACGTGAGCTGTCGTCCCGCCGTCGTCCGGCTCAACAACAGATACGTCCGGCTGGAGCACGCGTATCAGCGCGGCGGAGGAGGAAGGCACAGGCACAGTCCTCGTGCGCGTCCCAAACACGTCCGGCCGGACACCCATGGGTGTCCGGCCGGACCTCGACTCCTAGATCTCGCCCCGCAGTTTGGCGAGCGCCTCGGCGAGGATGGCCTCGCCGTCCGCGTCGCTGCGCCGTTCCCGTACGTACGCGAGGTGCGTCTTGTACGGTTCGGTGCGCGGCGGGTCCGGCGGGTTGTCCCGGTCCTGTCCGGCGGGGAAGCCGCAGCGCGGACAGTCCCAGGTATCGGGGACCTGCGCGTCGCTGGCGAAGCTGGGCTGCGTCTCGTGCCCGTTCGAGCACCAGAAGGAGATGCGCAGCCGCGGCGCGGACTCGCCACGCTCGGCCTCGCCCATCGGCCCCGCCCCGACCCGGCTTCCTCGGATCGCGTTGCCACTTGCCACGGTCGTAACTCCCTGCGTAATGGTGCCGCAAAGCGAGTCGGCGTTTCGCTTCGCTGCGAGCGCCTCAGTCTACGTAAGGCCCAACGCGCGTCTAGTGGATGGAGTTACACCCCGCCGCAAGACGCAAGCCCCATGATAGGCCGCGCTTGCGGGCGCGTACCGTACATGGGGCCTTACGTGCGGAATGTGCTTGCGTAATGTGCGTTTGTGCTGGTGCAGCGGTGTCGGGCGGTGATCAGTTGTTGACCTTCATCAGAAGGCCCAGCACCACAATGGACGCGAACCACAGCAAACCGACCACCACGGTGATGCGGTCCAGGTTGCGCTCGGCGACCGAGGAGCCGCCGACGGAGGACTGCATGCCGCCACCGAACATGTCGGACAGGCCGCCGCCCTTCCCCTTGTGCATCAGCACCAGCATCATCAGCAACAGGCTGAAGACGATCAGGGCGATCGAGAACCCCATAACCACGGCTGGACCAACTTCCTCGGACTTGGAACGGACGACGGGGGCCGGCGCTTCGGGTACGAAGCCGCCCGGCCCCCGCAAGGGTACGACGTAACGCCGCTACGGCCTACTCGCAGGTCGTCGGTTCGTTACGGAACGCGGCTCACTGGTCGCGGAAGCGGACGATCTTGACGAACTCCTCGGAGTCCAGGGACGCGCCGCCGACCAGGGCACCGTCGATGTCGGGCTTCGCCATGATCTCGGCGACGTTGCCGGCCTTGACGGAGCCGCCGTACTGAATACGGACGGCGTCGGCCAGTTCCTGCGTGTACAGCTCGACGAGCTTGCCGCGGATCGCCGCGCAGACCTCCTGGGCGTCGTCGGAACCGCAGACCTTGCCGGTGCCGATGGCCCAGACGGGCTCGTACGCGATCACGATGGTCTCGGCCTGCTCGGCCGGGAGGTCCTTGAGACCGCCCTCGACCTGCGTGAGCGTGTGCGTGACGTGGTTGCCCGCCTCGCGGACGTCCAGCTCCTCGCCGACGCACAGGATCGGGGTGAGGCCGTGCTTGTAGGCGGCCTTGACCTTGGCGTTCACGATCTCGTCGGTCTCGTTGTGGTACTGGCGGCGCTCGGAGTGGCCGATCGCCACGTAGGTGCACTTGAGCTTGGCCAGCATCGAGCCGGAGATCTCGCCGGTGTAGGCACCGGAGTCGTGCGCCGAGATGTCCTGGGCGCCGTACTTGATCTTGAGCTTGTCCCCGTCGACCAGGGTCTGCACCGAGCGCAGGTCGGTGAAGGGCGGCAGGACCGCGACCTCACAGGCCTCGTAGTCCTTGTCGGCCAGGGCGAAGGCGAGCTTCTGGACATGGGCGATGGCCTCAAGATGGTTGAGGTTCATCTTCCAGTTGCCCGCCATCAGCGGCGTACGAGTGGTCATACGGGGTCAGTCCTCCAGTGCGGCGAGGCCGGGGAGCGTCTTGCCCTCTAGGTATTCGAGGGAGGCGCCGCCGCCGGTCGAGATGTGGCCGAATGCCGTCTCGTCGAAGCCCAGGATGCGGACGGCCGCGGCGGAGTCGCCACCGCCGACGACCGTGAAGGCCGGGGAGTCGAGAAGGGCCTGGGCGACCGCCTTGGTGCCCTCGGCGTAGTCGGGGTGCTCGAAGACGCCCATCGGACCGTTCCAGAAGACCGTGGCGGCGTCGGTGAGCTTCGATGCGTACAGCTTGCGGGACTCCGGACCGATGTCCAGGCCCATCTGGTCGGCCGGGACGGCGTCCGCGGCGACGGTGGTGGGGTTGGTGGGCGCCTTGGCCTTCAGGTCGGGGAAGCCCCCGGAGACCACCACGTCGACCGGGAGGACCAGCTCGACGCCGTTCTTCTCGGCCCGCGCGATGTACTCCTGCACGGCCGGGATCTGGTCCTCCTGAAGGAGGGAGGCGCCGATCTCGTGGCCCTGCGCCTTGAGGAAGGTGTACGCCATTCCGCCGCCGATGAGGATGCGGTCGGCCTTGCCGAGCAGCTGGTCGATCACGGCGAGCTTGTCGGACACCTTGGCGCCGCCGAGCGCGACCACGTAGGGGCGCTTGACGTCCTCGGTGAGCTTCTTCAGGACACCGACCTCGGTGGCGATGAGGTAGCCCGCGTAGTGCGGCAGCCGCGCCGGGAGGTCGAAGACCGAGGCGTGCTTGCGGTGCACGGCACCGAAACCGTCGCCCACGTAGACATCGGCCAGGGCGGCGAGCCGGTCGGCGAACTCGCCGCGCTCGGTGTCGTCCTTGGACGTCTCGCCGGCGTTGAAGCGCAGGTTCTCGATGACCGCTACCTGGCCGGGCTCCAGCCCGTTGACCGCGTCGTGCGCGGCGGGGCCGACGGTGTCCTGGGCGAACGCCACGGGCGCGCCCAGCAGCTCGCCGAGGCGCTCGGCGGCGGCGAGCAGCGAGAAGGCGGGGTCCGGGGCGCCCTTGGGGCGGCCCAGGTGCGAGGCGACGACCACCTTGGCGCCCGCCTCGGCGAGGGCCCTGACGGTGGGCAGGACGGCACGGATGCGGCCGTCGTCGGTGATGAGGCCTTCGGCCAGCGGCACGTTCAGGTCGGCGCGGACGAAGACCCGCTTGCCGTCCACACCTTCGGCGAGAAGTTCGTCGATCGTCTTCATGAGGGGGCTCCTAAAGAGGGCTCAAGTGGTCCGAGAGGGCTGATCGATCAGCACGCGGCACAGGGCTCGGGCAGCGCGGCGGTGCGCTGCCCGAGCCCTGTGCTCACATCGAAGTGCCTGCTCTGGGACTTAGAGCTGGCCGCCGACGAAGACCGTGAGGTCCACGAGGCGGTTGGAGTAGCCCCACTCGTTGTCGTACCAGCCGAGGATCTTCACCGTGTTGCCCTCCTGGACCATGGTCAGGGAGGAGTCGAAGGTGCAGGAGGCAGGGTCGCCGACGATGTCCGAGGAGACGATCTGGTCCTCGGTGTAGGTCAGGAAGCCCTTGAGGTCGCCGTCGTCGGACGCCTTCTTGAACGCGGCGTTGACCTCGTCCTTGGTGACCTCGCGCTGCAGCGTCACGACCAGGTCGGTGGCCGAGCCGGTCGGGACCGGGACGCGCATCGCGATGCCGTCGAGCTTGCCCTTGAGCTGCGGGAGGACCAGGGCGGTGGCCTTCGCGGCACCCGTGGTGGTCGGGATGATGTTCTCGGCGGCGGCACGGGCGCGGCGCAGGTCCGAGTGCGGGAAGTCCAGGATGCGCTGGTCGTTCGTGTACGCGTGGACCGTCGTCATCAGGCCCTTGACGATGCCGAAGTTCTCGTCGAGAACCTTGGCCATCGGCGCCACACAGTTGGTGGTGCAGGAGGCGTTCGAGATGACGTGGTGGCTCGCCGGGTCGTACTTGTCCTGGTTGACACCCATCACGATGGTGATGTCCTCGTCCTTGGCCGGAGCCGAGATGAGGACCTTCTTGGCGCCACCGGTGATGTGCTTCTCGGCGTCGGCCTTCTTGGTGAAGATGCCGGTCGACTCGATGACGATGTCGACACCCAGCTCGCCCCACGGGATGTCGGCGGGGTTGCGCTCGGAGAGAACCTTGATCGTCTTGCCGTCGACGGTGATCGTGTCGGCGGTGTGCGACACCTCGGCCTTGAGTCGGCCCAGGATGGTGTCGTACTTCAGCAGGTGAGCGGTGGTCGCGGTGTCACCCAGGTCGTTGACAGCCACGATCTCGATGTCTGCACCCTGCTCCAGCAGCGCGCGGAAGTAGTTACGACCGATGCGGCCAAAGCCGTTGATGCCTACGCGGATCGTCACGAACCGATCTCCTCGTTAGGAACGCCGGCTTTGGACGCCGGCGAGTTTGTATGGGATGTCCCCGACCGCCTACGACCCTACCTCCCTGACGCTCCCGGAGTGACATCGAGTGCCCCATACACGGCAGGGCGGCCCGTACCCACCAGTAGGGGTACGGACCGCCCGGGCTTGACGCCCTTGTCGCCGTGTCAGCCGCTCACGGCGTCGCCCGTGTCAGCTGCGCAGCGCCGCCAGGGCCTTGCCCAGCAGGGCCGTCCGGTCGGCGGCCGCGGTGACGTGCTCCAGGCCGAAGCCGAGGAGCACGGTGTCACGCGTGGTGACCGCTCCGTACGTCTTGAAGAGTTCGCCGGACAGACCCCAGTCCTTCACGACCGCGGGGCTGCCCGCGGGCGGTCCGGGGACGCTCCAGGCGCCGAGCGAGGTCTCGAAGCCGTCGGTCTGGCCGGCCGTGCCGCCGGTGACGACGGAGGCGTTGTCGGCGAGTACACCGTGGCCGCCCGATCCCGGGTCGGTGATGTAGCTCAGCGACACCTCCACCGTCTTTCCGGCGTACGCGGAGAGATCGAAGTTGACTTCCTGCCAGCCGTCGGAGGCCCCGGTGAAGCTGTTCCAGGCGCCGCTCGTGCCGGTCGCGGTGCAGCCGGCGGAGCCCGGGGTCAGATAGCGCTTGAGGGCGGGGTGCGCCTGGATGAAGTACCCGGCCTCGCACTCCACGGGAACCGCGGTGCTGGTGGCGCCGCCCTTCTCGGGGAGCGTGGTCCAGTCGTCGGCCCCGGCCGTGTGCGCTTCGAGCGCCGCGTGGTCGTAGCCGGCCTCGGTGTCCCACAGGAGCTGGGTGCGCAGGGTGGGCGCGTCGGCCGCGGTGACCCCGGTGAGGTCGATGGTGCGGGTGAGACGGTTCCAGGCGTAGTCGGAGTGCGTGACCGCCGCCATGGAGGTGCCTGCGAAGGGACCGTAGGGGTTGACGGTCCCCGGGTACGCCCCGGCTCCCGCGCTCGCGAACTGCGGGAACGTCTCGACGGGCAGCGTGTCCGAGGTGACGCTGTACGCGCCCGCCGCGTTCAGCGGGTTGCCGGGGGCGCCGCCGAGCGCTCCCGTGGCTCCGGCGAGCTTGCCCGAGCCGGTGAAGGACGTGACGCCCGGCGTCGTCGTACGGGAGTAGGCGCCGAGGTAGTACTGGCTGAAGTCGTTCGTCAGGGCGCCCGGCAGTGCGACGTTGCCGCCCGCCTGTTCGCCCGCCTCGATCAGCTTGCCGCCCTCGTTGAGGTAGGCGCGCAGTTCCAGCTGGGTGGCGTAGCCGGGGCGGTCGGCGCCCGTGTAGTGGACGACGTTCTTGAAGTGGCCGAGGACGCCGAGCGCGTCCGGCACGCCCTGGGTGGCGACGTCCCAGACGAGCGGCTTGCGGCCGTTGGCCTTCAGGGCGTCGACGTAGGTCTGTGCCTGCGTCGCGGCGGCGGCACCCTCCTCGGCGACCACCAGCGTGTCGGCGCGCGGCCGCTCGGCCACGGTGTAGGCGAAGCGCTCACTGGAGGTGGGCTTCCCGCTCTTCGTCTCGCCGGTGAACCAGACCTCGACCTTGTCGCCCGGGTCGCCGTCCGCCACGAAGGCGCGGTACTCGTCGAAGTAGAGGTTGTCCTCGCCTCCGAAGGTCTCGCCGCCCTTCCAGGGCTTGAGCGCCATGTCCTCCGTACGGCCGCCGTTGACGCGGTACCTGAGCTCCTTGTCGCGTACGGACTTGCGGGCGACGACCGTGATCTCCTGGTCGGCGCCGCGGGAGTACGACGTGGTGAAGGGGGCCGGGGTGAAGTCGGGGGCGTCGATGCCGACCGAGGACTTCGGCTGGTCGGGCCTGGCGGCGGACTCGGCGACGGAGAGCGCGAACGGGACGTTCTTCGCGAACTCCTGCTGGATCAGCTTCTCGTCGTCCGGGAAGGTGAATATCGACTCACAGTCCACCGCGTTCCAGGCGTCGTTCGGGTCGACGTTCGACGCGGTCTGGCAGGTCGACATCTCGGGGGTGAACATCGCCGTGCCGTTGACGTTGGACGCGTGTCCGTCGGCCTCGCCGTTGGTCGTGTAGAGCTCGGAGGAGACCTGCGGGCGGTAGCCGGGGATCGCCGGGTTCTCGGGGGTTCCGGCGAGCGACTTGTAGAGCACGTCGTCCGGGCTCGGCGTCGCCACCTGCCAGCCGACTCCGTAGAGGATCAGTTCGGCGGCGGAGTGGTAGTTGATGCCGTAGTCGAAGCCGATGCGCTTCTCGAAGGCGTCCAGCGCCTTGGTCTCGGGCTCGGAGCCGGGGCTCGCGCCGCGATAGGTCTGGCTGGTCGGGTACGGCGACGAACCCTCGTCGTCGTAGCCCCACTTGTAGGAGAAGTTGCGGTTGAGGTCGACGCCGTCACCGGTGGTCCAGGCGCCGTCGCCGTTGACGTCACGCATGTTCTTGCGCCACTGGCGGTCGCCCTCGGCCTTGAACGTCCAGTCGTAGCCGTCCGGGTTGGCGGACAGGACGAACCACAGCTCGGTGGAGTTCACGAGCTTGGTGACGCGCTGGTCCTTGCCGTAGTTGTCCAGGTAGTAGTGCATCAGGCGCCGGGTCATCTCCGGCGTGATCCACTCACGGGCGTGCTGGTTGGACATGTACAGCATGGAGGGCTTGGCGCCGTCCTTGGTCGTCTTGGCGCCCTTGCTGAGCTTGAGGGCCAGGATGTCCTGCCCCTGGAGGGTCTTGCCGATGGAGACGACCTTCGTCAGGGACGGGTTCCGCTGCCCGGTCCTGAGGATCTCCTCCTGGAGGTTGCCCTTGCCGCTGTAGGGCCGGTAGACGCCGTCCCCCGCGGCGGCCACGCGCGCGCGTGCCTTGGCCGAGAGCTTGTGCTCGGCGAGGTCGACGCCCTTGTTCTCCAGCTGGTCGGCCTGCTTGTCGGTGAGGTAGACCTCGACCGTGGCCGTGCCCTTGTCCGGGACCTGTTCGCCCAGCTCGTGACTGTCCTGGCCGGCCGCGAGGAGCAGGGGTACCTGTTCCTTCGTGACGTCCGCGCGGAACACCTTGACCTCGTCCGCGCCCGGGGCCGTCGCGGCGCCGGGTTCTGCCTGTGCCATGGGTGCGATGGCCACTCCGCCGAGCAGGAGCGCGCCGGCAGCGAGGATCGATCTCGCTCTTCGTCTCATGAGCCCCCCTTGCAGTTGTCCGCCACAGCAGCGAACAGATGCCAGGCTCATGACACTTCATGGTCAAGTCAAGAGCGCGTCGAGGACGGCAAAACGCCGGTGCGGTTACCCCAAATGGGCGCACGCACCGGCGTGTTGAGGATCGGTGCCGATTTCCCCGGTATCGGCGGAGCACCACCGACGGGTCCGCGGACCGGCCTGCGGGGATCTCCCGGGCTCGGCCCGCGATGATCTCCGTGGTTCAGCCCGCGACGATCTCCGTGGTTCACCCCGCCGCGGTCCCGTGGTTCAGCCCGCGAGGTTGTCGGCCATCTCCTCGGTGAGCGTGGACTCCGTACCTGGGATGCCGAGGTCCTGGGCCCGCTTGTCGGCCATGGCGAGCAGCCGGCGGATACGGCCCGCGACGGCGTCCTTGGTCAGCGGCGGGTCGGCGAGCGCGCCCAGTTCCTCCAGGGAGGCCTGCTTGTGCTCCATCCGCAGCCGTCCGGCGGCCGCGAGGTGCTCCGGGACCTCCTCGCCGAGGATCTCCAGGGCGCGACCGACGCGGGCCCCGGCGGCGACGGCCGCGCGGGCCGAGCGGCGCAGGTTGGCGTCGTCGAAGTTGGCGAGCCGGTTGGCGGTGGCGCGGACCTCGCGGCGCATCCGCCGCTCCTCCCAGGCAAGCACGGACTCGTGGGCGCCGAGGCGGGTGAGGAGGGCGCCGATGGCGTCCCCGTCCCGGACGACGACCCGGTCCACGCCCCGTACCTCGCGGGCCTTCGCGGCGATCGACAGGCGGCGGGCGGCGCCGACCAGCGCGAGCGCGGCCTCGGGGCCCGGGCAGGTCACCTCCAGGGAGGACGAGCGGCCGGGCTCGGTGAGCGAGCCGTGGGCCAGGAAGGCCCCGCGCCAGGCGGCCTCGGCGTCGCAGGTGGCCCCCGAGACCACCTGCGGCGGCAGACCCCGGATCGGGCGCCCACGGCCGTCCACGAGCCCCGTCTGGCGGGCCAGCTGGTCACCGCCCGCGACCACCCGTACGACGTAACGGGAGCCGCGGCGCAGACCGCCCGGAGCCATCACGATCAGCTCGGAGCTGTGGCCGAAGATCTCCAGGATGTCCCGCTTCAGCCGGCGCGCCGCCATCGCCGTGTCCAGCTCCGCCTCGATCACGATGCGGCCGCTCACCAGGTGAAGGCCGCCCGCGAACCGCAGGATGGCGGAGACCTCCGCCTTTCTGCAGCAGGTCCGGGTGACGGGAAGCCGGGAGATCTCGTCCTTCACCGCTGCCGTCATCGCCATGGGCCGATCCTTCCATGCATCCGAAAAATACGGTCGTACGCGGCGGCCAACAGCTCCGGATCGTGCCTCGGAGACCCGTCGGTCCGGGCCACGGGCGCCAGCTCGACCGCGGCGCCGAACCGCTTGGCGGCATCGGTCAGTAAATCGCGGTCGGGCACGGCGGCCTCGTCGGCCAGCACCACGTCCAGGGCGAGTTTAGGGGCGTGTCGTCCCAAAACCTCCAAATGACGCTGCGGGGAGAAGCCATCGGTTTCTCCGGGTTGCGGAGCGAGATTCAGGGAGAGGACCCGGCGGGCCTTCGTCTCGGTGAGCGCGTCGAGCAGCTCGGGCACCAGCAGGTGCGGGATCACCGAGGAGAACCAGGAGCCGGGGCCGAGGACCACCCAGTCCGCGTCGAGGACCGCCGCGACGGCCTCGGGGACGGCGGGCGGGTCGTGCGGCACGACGTGCACGGACTGCACCTCGCCGGGCGTGAGCGCCACGGTCGCCTGTCCGCGGACGGTGTCGATGTCCTCGGGCCGCTCCGGGTCGTGGCCCTTGACGAGCGCCTGGAGCTCCAGGGGCACCGCGGACATGGGCAGCACCCTGCCGTGCGCGCCCAGCAGCCTGCCGACCAGGTCGAGTGCCTGGACATGGTCGCCGAGCTGCTCCCAGAGGGCGACGATCAGCAGATTGCCGACCGCGTGCTCGTGCAGCTCGCCCTTGGACTGGAAGCGGTGCTGGATGACGCGCGCCCAGGTCTGGCCCCAGTCGTCGTCGCCGCACAGCGCGGCCAGGGCCTTGCGCAGGTCGCCGGGCGGGAGGACGCCCAGCTCGTCGCGCAGCCGGCCGCTGGAGCCGCCGTCGTCGGCGACCGTGACGACCGCGGTGAGGTCGCCCGTGATGCGGCGAAGCGCGGTGAGGGAGGCGGACAGGCCCATGCCGCCGCCGAGCGCGACGACCTTGGGCTGGGCGCCGCGGCGGCGCGGCTTGGCGCCACGGCCCTCGACGGGCTTGCCCCCGCGTGCCTCGGGGGCCATCCGCCGCAGCCTGCTCAGCCGCGGACTACGTCCCGTCATTCGCGGCCCATGTCCCGGTGGACGACGACCGTCTCCACTCCCTCGGACACCAGACGGGCGGCGAGCTTCTCCGACATGGCGACGGAGCGGTGCTTGCCGCCGGTGCAGCCGACCGCGATGGTCACATAGCGCTTGCCCTCGCGGCGGTAGCCGGTCTGGATGAGGCGCAGCAGCTCTGCGTACCGGTCGAGGAACTCCTTGGCACCGGGCTGGTTGAAGACGTACGCGGCCACCTCCTCGTTCAGGCCGGTGTACTGGCGCAGCTCCGGGACCCAGTGCGGGTTGGGCAGGAACCGCATGTCCACGACCAGGTCGGCGTCGACCGGCAGGCCGTACTTGAAGCCGAAGGACATGACGGTGGCCCGCAGCTCGGGCTCCTCCTCGCCGGCGAACTGGGCGTCCATCTTGGCGCGCAGCTCGTGCACGTTCAGGCTGGAGGTGTCGATCACCAGGTCGGCGTCGCCGCGCAGCTCGCGCAGCAGTTCGCGCTCGGCGGCGATGCCGTCGACGATGCGTCCGTCGCCCTGGAGGGGGTGCGGTCGGCGCACTCCCTCGAAGCGGCGCACCAGGGCGTCGTCCGAGGACTCCAGGAAGACGATCCGCCGGGTGACGTGCTTGGTCTCCAGGTCCGCGAGGGACTCGCGCAGGTTGTCGAAGAATCGACGCCCGCGGACATCGACGACGACCGCGATCCGCGCCACGTTCCCCTGCGAGCGGGCGCCGAGCTCCACCATGGTGGGGATCAGCGCGGGCGGCAGGTTGTCGACGACGAACCAGCCGAGGTCCTCCAGACACTTGGCGGCGGTGGACCGGCCCGCGCCCGACATCCCGGAGATGATCACCAGCTCCGGAATGGCCGCCTCGGGGACGCCGGCCGTCTCGTTGGTCGTGCCCGTGTTCACTTCCGCTCCGTCTTTCTGTGCCGCTTCGTCGGCTTCCTGGCCGGCTTCCTCGCCGGCCGCTTCTCGTTGCGTTCGATCCTCGCGTGCCTCGCTGTGCGATGCCTCTGTTTCGGCCGCCTGCGGTTCCCCGGTTCCGGCCGCGGGCGGTTCGGTTTCCGCCGTGCGCCCTGCCGAGGGTTCTTCCTGCTCGTGCTCGGTCATCTCTCCTGCCCCCGTCGTTCGTCCGAGGAGCCCGCGGACACGGGCTCCCCCGCGGAACCCGCCGTCGTCTCGGATTCCGCGTCTGTCGCGTATTCCTCTGTCGCGAGTTCCTCGTCTTCCATGATCTCTCCAGTCGCGGTGTTCACGGCGGGAGCCGCCGGGGCCGCCTGGGCGAGGGCCACGGCGATCGACTCGGCCGTCTTGCGGCCTATGCCGGGAACCTCGCAGATCTGGTCGATTGTCGCGGACCGCAGCTTCTTCACCGAGCCGAAATGCTTGATCAACGCCTGTTTGCGCGTCTCACCGAGGCCCGGCACGTCGTCCAGCGGGCTCGCCCTGAACCGCCGGGCCCGCTTGGCGCGCTGGTAGGTGATCGCGAAGCGGTGCGCCTCGTCGCGCACACGCTGAAGAAGATAGAGCCCTTCACTGGTACGTGGCAGCACCACCGGGTCGTCCTCGCCGGGCACCCAGACCTCTTCGAGGCGCTTGGCCAGGCCGCACACGGCGATGTCGTCGATACCGAGCTCGTCCAGCGCGCGCTGGGCTGCGGCGACCTGCGGCTGTCCGCCGTCGACGACGACCAGCTGCGGGGGGTACGCGAACCGCTTGGGCCGCCCGTCCTCCTCGGTGAGCCCGGTCTCGCCGTCGGCCCACTCGCCGGTCTTCTCCTTGTCGGCGAGGTACCGCTTGAAGCGGCGGGTGATCACCTCGTGCATGGACCGGACGTCGTCCTGGCCCTCGAAGCCCTTGATCTGGAAGCGGCGGTACTCGCTCTTGCGCGCCAGCCCGTCCTCGAAGACAACCATCGACGCCACGACGTCGTCGCCCTGGAGGTGCGAGATGTCGTAGCACTCGACCCGCAGGGGCGCGCTGTCCAGATCGAGGGCCTCGGCGATCTCTTCGAGCGCCCGGGAGCGGGTGGTGAGGTCGGAGGCCCGCTTGGTCTTGTGCAGGCCGAGCGCCTGGAGCGCGTTGCGCTGGACCGTCTCCATGAGGGCCTTCTTGTCGCCGCGCTGCGGGATCCGCAACGACACGTTCGACCCGCGGCGCTCGGCGAGCCACTCCTGGACGGGCTCCACGAGTTCGGGCAGCGCCGGGACGAGCACCTCCTTCGGTACGGAGTCGCCGGTCTCCTCGCCGTAGAGCTGCTGGAGCGCGTGCTCGACCAGGTCACCCGTGGTGACTGCCTCGACCTTGTCGGTGACCCAGCCGCGCTGGCCGCGGACCCGGCCGCCGCGTACGTGGAAGATCTGCACGGCCGCTTCCAGCTCGTCCTCGGCGAGCGCGATCAGGTCGGCGTCCGTCGCGTCGGCGAGCACGACGGCGCTCTTCTCCATGGCCTTCTTGAGGGCCTCGATGTCGTCGCGCAGGCGGGCGGCCCGCTCGTACTCCATCTCCTCCGCCGCGTCCGTCATCCGGCGCTCCAGACGGCGGATGTACGTCCCGGTGCGGCCGGCCATGAAGTCGCAGAACTCCTCGGCGAGTTCGCGGTGTTCCTCGGGGGAGACCCGCTCGACGCAGGGGGCGGAGCACTTGCCGATGTAGCCGAGCAGACAGGGGCGGCCGGTACGCGCGGCGTTCTTGAACACGCCCGCGGAGCACGTCCGTACGGGGAAGACGCGCAGGAGGAGATCCACGGTGTCGCGGATCGCCCACGCGTGCCCGTAGGGACCGAAGTAGCGCACGCCCTTCTTCTTCTGGCCGCGCATCACCTGCACGCGCGGGAACTGTTCGTTCATGGTGACCGCGAGATACGGATAGCTCTTGTCGTCGCGGTACTTGACGTTGAACCGGGGGTCGAACTCCTTGATCCAGGAGTACTCCAGCTGCAGCGCCTCGACCTCCGTGGACACCACCGTCCACTCCACCGACGCGGCCGTGGTGACCATCGTGCGCGTCCGCGGGTGGAGGCCGGCGAGGTCCTGGAAGTAACTCGCCAGGCGCTGGCGCAGGCTCTTCGCCTTCCCGACGTAGATCACCCGGCGGTGTTCGTCGCGGAATTTGTAGACCCCCGGCGAGTCGGGGATCTGTCCCGGCTTGGGGCGGTAGCTGGAGGGGTCGGCCATGTCTCACACCCTACTGGCGGGGTGTGACAGCGCGACGGCCTGTCGGCCCCCGGTGGGCCACTGGCTAGCGTGACTCCAGAAACGTGAGAACCGCCAGCACCCGCCGGTGGTCGTCCGCGGCCTCCGGCAGGCGCAGCTTGCCGAGAATGCTGCGGACGTGCTTCTCGACGGTGCCCTCGGTCACCCACAGACGCCGGCCGATGCCGGCGTTCGAGCGGCCCTCGGCCATGAGCTCCAGGACCTCACGCTCCCGGGTGCTGAGGAAGGACAGCGGGTCGTCGCGGCGCTGGGCCGAGACCAGCTCCCGCACCAGGGAGGGGTCGACGACCGAGCCGCCCTTGCGGATGCGGTCCAGCGCCTCGATGAACTCGTCCACGACCGTGACCCGGCTCTTCAGCAGATAGCCGATCCGCCGCCCGCTCGCGAGCAGCTCCAGGGCGTCCTCGACCTCCACGAAGGCGGACAGGACGAGGATGCCGAGGTCGGGATACCGCTCTCGGATGCCGCGGGCCGCCTTCAGCCCCTCCGTGGAGTGGGTGGGCGGCATCCTGATGTCGACGATCACCAGGTCCGGCACGTGCTCGGCGACCAGTTCCAGGAGTGCGTTCGCGTCGCCTGCCTGGCCCGCCACCTGGTAGCCGAGGCGCTCGCAGAGGCTGGCCAGACCCTCTCTGAGCAGGACGTCGTCGTCGGCCAGGACGACTCTCCCGCGCGCGGATGGCTGTGCTGCGTCCATGGTGTTCCCCGTCCGCTCGGCCGACCGGTGCGGTGCGCGTCTGCGGTACGCCTCCAACAGCCTGCCGGACATGGCCGGTTACGGCTAGCCGCAGGTGGGCAATGGTGGAGAACCGGAAGCCGTTTCGGGGGCTGGCCGTGACGACACGAAGACAGTTCGAGGGAATGCTCGTAGCAGTGCAGATGCAGGTGGGCCGCCGCCCCGGGCGAGGAGCGGCGGGCCGATGACCGAAAGGCTGCGGAAGATGCGACAGACACGGATCGAGAAGCGACGGCGGTCGGTCCGTGTGCGGCCGTACGAGGACGAGTTCTCCCCGTACGGGGACGAGGAGCGGTACGCGGACGGCCTGCTGTCCGGCCTCGACCCGCGCGACCCCGACATCGTGCGCGCCAAGCGCCTGCGGTCGGCACCGAACGGCGGGACACCCCGCCCCTGAGGCCGGACGGCCGCCTCACCGTCCGTACAGACCGCCCGGAGCGCGCGTACGTCACCGAGTTCCAGGACTCCCCCTCGCTGGATCTCCGACACTGCGTGCGTTCCGGGCCGTCACGTGTCCGGGGACGGCCGCCGTCAGGCCGGAGACGACCGCCGGTCAGGCCGGAGACGACCACCGGTCACGCCGGGGACGACTGCCGGTCAGTCGGTGGACGACCGCCGGTCAGTCCCGGGAGGGCCGCCGATCAGTCCCGGGAGGGCCGCCGGTCACTCCGCGGCGGACCGCGGCAGGGGCAGCCGTGCGATCAGCGTGGTCCCTCTGCCCGGCGGGCTTCTGACGGTCAGCCTGCCGCCGGTCGCCTCGACCCGGTCGGTGAGCCCGATCAGCCCGGAGCCGCCGCCCGGTTCGGCTCCCCCGACCCCGTCGTCGCCGATGACGACCTCCAGGACGTCCTCGTACACCCTCGCCCGCACCTCGACCACCGTCGCGCGCGCATGCTTGGCGGCGTTGGTGAGGCACTCGGAGGTCACGTAGTAGACGGCCACCTCGATCCGTTCCGGGAGGCGGGCCCCCGGGAGCTCCAGATCCAGCTCCACCGGCACGGAGGAACGCCTGGCCAGGGCGCGCAGGGCGGGGCCCAGGCCGCCCTTGGAGAGGATCGCCGGATGGATGCCCCGCGAGATCTGCAGCAGGTCCTCGAAGGTGTCGTCCAGACCCTTGCCGATGTGCGCCAGCTGCTCGACGAGCTCGGCCGGCTGGTCCTCCGTCATGGACTCGGCCATGCGCAGGTCCAGCTGGAGCGAGACGAGACGCTGCTGGACGCCGTCGTGCAGATCGCGTTCGATGCGCCGCCGGGACGCGTCACCGGCGGCCACCACGCGCGCGCGTGAGGCGGCCAGTTGGGCGCGGCTGTCCGCGTTGGCGATGGCGGTGGCGATGAGCTCCGTGAAGTCGGCGAGGCGCGACTCGGCTCCCCTGGGCAGCGGTTCGGGGCGCGAGGCGGATACGACGACGGCACCCCAGAGGCGGTCGTCCACGACGATCGGCGCCCCGACGGAACGGCCGACGCGGGCCGCGCGCCCGGTGGCGGCCACCGCCCGCGCCGCCTCCTGGCCCTCGGTCGCGGCCGTACGGGCGGAGCCGAGGACGGTGGCGGCACCGTCGGCCTCGTACCGCAGGACGGCCGCGGAACTCGTGCTCAGCAGCAGTCCCACCTCGTGCGCGACGGCCGTGAACACCTCGTGCGGCGGGACGCCGCGGGCCACCAGGGTGGCGACGCTGCGCAGCGCGGCCTGTTCGCGGGCGGCCCGGCGGCTCTCGGTGACGTCGCGCGCGGCGGCGTAGATGAGGCCCTCCTCGATGACGGGACGGCAGCTCCACTGGAGCCAGCACTCGGTGCCGTCGCCGCGTACGTGGCGGTTCTCGAACTCGACGACCTCGGCGCCGGTCGCCAGCCGGTCGAGGATGGCCTGGACGCGGTCCCGGTCCTCCTCGTGCACGAAGTCGATGTACGGCCGGGACAGCAGGGTGCTGCCGGGGTAGCCGAGTGTTCTCTCGAAGGCCGGGTTCACGCGCTTGAAATAGCCGTCGAGACCGCTGATGCACAGCAGGTCCAGGGAGAGGTTGAAGATGCTCTCCAGCTCCTGTTCGGCCTTGTCGCGCCGTCCGTGGGCAGCGGCGAACGACGCCATGGTGGCGTTCATGCCGCACAGCAGCTGCGCCCAGGTCCCGCCGAAGGCCGCGACGTCGGCCCGGTGTCCGAGCCGGTTGTCGTCGATCGCCGTGTTCATGGTGCGGATCTCGGCGGCGAACCGCTCGCTGGTCACGTGGAGCTCGCGAAAGGTGTCGGCCACGTCGCCGATCTCGTCGCGTCCCGTGTAGCGGATGTCGTACGACAGGTCGCCGTCGGCGAGTGCCTTGGCGCCCTCGGACACCTCGGTGAGGGGGCGGTTGATCGAGCGGCGCAGGGCCAGCGCGAAGACGGTGACGGCGAGAAGGACCACTACGGAGAGGCCCAGTTCGCGTTCACCGCGGTCCTTCACGGCCCGCAGATCACGGTCGGCGGCGGTCGCCAGCTCGTCCTCGGCGGCGTCCGCGATCGCGCGCAGGGCGGTGAGGCGGCCGGTGGAGGCGGCCAACCAGCGGTCCAGTGAGGGCAGTTTCGCGGTGTCACCCGCGGCGAGGGCCTCGCGTGTGGCCCGGACCGTGCGGCCCGCGGGCTGGAGCAGCACGCCCGACAGCCGCACCTTGAGCCGTCCCGAGACGTTCTGCCGGAAGGTGTCGAGCTGGGCCGCCTCCAGTGCCTGCCAGGGGTCGCTCAGTGCCTGCGAGGGGTCGCCCCTGGCACCGGGGGCGTTGCCGGGGCCCGTCGCGAACAGGACGGCCAGGTCGGCGCGTTCGCGCTCGGCGGCCTCGATGGCCTCCAGTACGGCCAGATAGCCGTCCGCGGCACGGCCGGAGGCCCGTGAGGGGCGGCCCGAGTCGAGCTGGTGGACGGTGTTGAGCAGGTCGTTGGTGAGGCTCGCGTACGTCTGCTCGGTCTCCGTCGCGGTGAACGAGCCGCTGCCCGCCTCCAGTCTGGTCGCGAAGAGCTGCCGGCCCTTGGCGTCGAGCTGTCCGAGGACGTCCGGCTGCCCGGCCCCGTCCGCGGCGCCTTCCCGCGCGGCGGTCAGCGCCCGGTCCGTGGCGCGCCGGGCGGCGTCCCGTTCGGCCGTCACGCCCGGCCGGCCCGGGTCCACCGCCACGAGGACCTCGGCGAGGCGCTCGCGGGCCAGGGTCTCGGTGAGCGCGGTCAGGGCGAAGGAGATGCGCGTGGCGGTCCTGAAGTCCCGCAGGGTGCGCGCCTCGCGCCAGTCGGTCACGGCCGAGAAGACCGTGAAGGCGAGGAGCCCGGAAACCGGCAGCAGCACCAGCAGCATGAGCTTGGTGCCGACGCGCAGCCGGGCGAGCAGCGGGGTTCCGGCGCGCGTGCGCCCGGTTCGTCCGGACCGTCCAGGTGGTCCAGGCGGTCCGGACCAGCCAGGAAGTCCGGGCCGTCCGCCCCGGCCGGGCCTCCGCAGGCGGAGAGGGCCGCGTGCGCCGACGGATCTCCGTACGATGCCCGGCTGCTCTCGTTCCGCGTCCTCGGGCCCGCGTATACCGCCCGGGGTACGTCGTCCGCCGGGTCTCATGGCCCGGCCGACGGGTAACCCTGGTGGTCGGCCAGGTCCTTGTCGATCCGGCGGACCGCCCTGTCCAGGGCGGCCTTCACCGGGGCACGGTCGAGCATGATCTCCGCGAAGGCCCGCGAGAAGGCACCGCTGACCGCCGGATAGGCCGGGGTCTGCGACCTCGGCCGCGCGACTCCGCTCTTCAGCTGCTCGATGAACAGGCGCTCGGCACCGCCCTCGGCGAACCTCGGCGAGAGCTCGACGGCGCTGTCCGTCGCCGGGATCGCCCCGTTGGCCCGGCTCATGCGCAGGACCTCCCGGGGCTTCAGGAGGTACGCGAGGAACCGCCAGACCGCGTCCCCGTCGACGGCGCCCGCCGTGACACCCCACTGCCAGGAGCCCATACCGGTGACCGTCCCCTTGCCGAAGTCGGGCAGCGGAACGATCTTCACGTCGTCCGGGAACGCCTTGCTGAACTCCGGGTACGTCCAGTGCCCCACCCAGGAGACGGGGCTGCGCCCGCTGGTGAAGGCCTTGTCGTCCTTGTTCGGGTCGACCAGCCCTTCCTCGACCCAGTTCTGGAGGGTGGTCATCGCCCCGACCGCCTCCGGCCCGTTGAGGAAACCTTCCGCCGTCCGCAGGTCCCGGGGGTCGATGAGGTCGCCGCCGGCCGACCAGACGGCGGGCGCGAACCCGTAGGTGTTCCACTCCTGGCCCGAGAGCGTGTAGTTGAGGCGCAGGTCGAGGGGCTTTTCGTAGCCCTCCTTGCGCAGCTTCCGCAGGATGCCGGTCAGTTCGGTGGCCGTCCAGGCGTCGTCCGGGCCGCTCGGGACACGGATACCGGCCGTCTTCAGGACGGAGGGGCGTACGTAGAGGCCGAGCCCGGAGTCGAAGGTGCCGACACCCCACAACCGGCCCTCATAGGTGCCCTGTTTGCGGATCGAGGCCAGGAGATCGGCCTTCACCTCCTCGGGCACGCAGGAGTCGATCGGCTTGAGCTTGCCCGACCAGGCGTAGTTGTAGAGGTTCGGGCCGTCGAAGTCGAGCAGGTCGGGCAGTTCGCCGCTGGCGGCCGCGGAGACGACCAGTTCGTCGTACGGGCGCTCCTCGGGAAGCGTGATCAGCTCGACCCGTACGTCCTTCTGTGCTGCGTTGAAGTCCTTGACCTGGCGGCGCAGTGTGTCGAGCTCTCCGCTCGGTCCCGCGTGGAACCACACGGTGATGTCGGTGGCGCCCTCGAGCCTGCCGTCGCACGTGGTGTCGCCGCGATTGTCGGGGCGCTCGCCGTCGTCCCCACCCCCGTCGCAGCCGACGGCGACCAGGGCTGCGGACAGCACTCCCGCGAGGACCGCGCGGCGCATCCGGTGCATCCCGGCTTTCCTGTTGGGCTTCTTCATCGCGCACCCCCACCAGACCGAAAGGACACGGTCACCCCAGGGCAGCGACATGCTACCGCGCGTCACCCGCCACTGCGCTGTGTGAGCTCGAACGAAGTTCTCCGGCATGGGACTTCAGCACTTTCCGGCTAGCCGGAAAGCCAACCCGGCAGCCGGTTGGGAAGCTGTCCGCATGTCCATGCGCTGTCTCATCGTCGATGACAGCGCCCGGTTCCTGGAGGCCGCGCGCGCCCTGCTGGAGCGTGGCGGGGTCCGGGTCGTCGGCGTCGCCTCGACGGGCGCGGAGGCGCTCACGCGCGCGCGGGAACTCGCCCCGGACGTCGCCCTCGTCGATCTCGACCTGGACGGCGAGAGCGGCCTCGACGTCGCGGGACTGCTCGCGGACACCGTGCCCGCAGTGATCCTCATCTCGACGCACTCCCTGGAGGACTTCCAGGAGTTGGTGGCGGACAGCCCCGCCCGCGGCTTCCTGCCCAAGTCGGCGCTGTCGGCACGGACGATCCGGGACCTTCTGGAGCCCTGAGACGGACGCCCTGACCGGCATGGTGGGGAACTCGTCCGGACAGCGCGGTTGCGCACCAGGTGTTGTCCGGGCCTGATCAACACGCTTCAATGCGGGGTGACTTGGGGCGGGCAGCACCGCGCAGGGACGCCGGCGTCCCCCGCACGCCGACCGTGTGGCCCCTCCGACCAGCCCGAACGGCCCGACCAGCCGTTGCCAGCACTCACAGAAAGGCCCCTGAATGCGGGACGGCACACAACACGCGGGCGATGCCACGGCGGAGCTGGAGACGGCCCTGCGGGGCGGCCCCTTCCATGTCGCCCTGCGCGCCGCGATCGCCACCCGCGGACTGCCACTGCAGCGCGTGCAGCACCATCTGACGCGGTACGGGGTCAAGGTCGGTGTGACGAGCCTGAGTTACTGGCAGCAGGGCGCCCGGCGTCCACAGCGCCCCGAGTCTCTGCGGGCCGTGCGCGCCCTGGAGGAGATACTCCAACTGCCGGACGAGTCCCTGATCCGGCTGCTCGCGAAGGCCGACGAGCGCCCCGAGGCGGAACGCGCCGCGGCCCGCTCGTACCGCTCCCTGGTGGAGGCCTCCGGCGCCCTGGAGAAGCTGCTGGCCGAGCTGGACTCACCGCTCGACGGCGGGCTGCACACCATCGGCCACCACGAGCGCGTACGGATCGGCACCCGGCGCGAGCTGCTGGGACGCGACTCCCAGCACATCGTGCGCGCCCACAAGGAGGGCATCGACCGCTTCGTCGCCATCCACCACGGCGATCCGGGATGCGCCCCGGAGGACATGGCGGTGCAGGCCCTGGAGAACTGCCGCACGGGACGCGTCCTGTGGCACCACGACACCGGTGTCCTCGTCGCCGAGCTGCTCTTCGACACACGGCTGCGCGCGGGCGACACCTTCCTGTTCCGCTACGGCGTCGAGGACGGCACGGCCGGCGCGTGCACCGAGTACGTCCGCGGGTTCGGTTTCTCGGGCGGGCAGTACGCCCTCCAGGTGCGCTTCGCCGAGGACACGCTGCCCGTGCGCTGCCACCGGTTCACCCAGCACTCGGCCGCGGCACCGCGGAGCGGGCGCCAGGAGCTGGCACTGAGCGACCGCCACCGGTCGGTCCACGTGGTGGAGCAGCGGGTGCGGTCGGGGATCGTGGGGATCGGGTGGGACTGGGAGTGAGAGGCCGGCTCCGGACCTCTTGACGTAAACGCTTACGTAAGCGTTTACGTCTTCCGCGGTATCGGGTACGGTCCGATCCGGGACGGCGCCCGACGCGGGCGTCGGCGAGGGCGAGGGAGGGGCTCATCCATGGCGACCATGGTCGACGTGGCCCGGAGCGCGGGCGTGTCCGTCGCGACGGTCTCGCACGTGCTCAACGACACCCGCCCGGTGCGGCCGGCCACCCGCCAGGCCGTGCTCGACGCCATCGACGAACTCGGTTACACGCCCAACACCCTGGCCAGATCCCTCGTCACCTCGCGCACCCGGTCGATCGGGCTCGCGGTGTCGGCGATCAGCAACCCGTACTTCACGGAGATCCTTCAGGGCGTGGAGGCCGGTGCCCTGGAGCGCGGCTACAGCCTGCTGATCGCGGACCCGCACGACGATCCGGTGCATGAGCGCAAGGTGGTCCAGCTGCTGCACGAGCGGCGGGTGGACGGCATGCTCGTCGCGCCGTCCGCGCATCCGGAGGAGCTTCTCGGCTACCTCGGGCGGCACGACGTACCGACGGTGTTCCTGGACCGGCTGGTCGCCGACGGACGGACGCCACCAGGTTTCGTGTTCGACCAGGTCTGCGCGGAGAACACCGAACCCGTCACTCTCCTGGTCAGGCATCTCGCCGAGCTGGGTCACAAGAGGATCGGCCTGGTCGCGGGCATGCCGGGGCTCAGCACGACGAGTGAGCGGATCTCCGGCTACCGGCACGGCCTGGCGTACGCGGGCCTCCCGTACGACGAACGGCTCGTGGTCCCCGGCAACTCCGAGGCGGCGGGCGCCGAGCGCGCGACCGACGCCCTGCTGTCCCTCCCGGCGCCGCCGACGGCACTGGTCACCGCGAACAACGCGATGACCATCGGCGCGCTGCGGGCCGTGCGCGAGAGGGGCCTGTCCGTGCCTCGTGACCTGGCCCTGTGCTGCTTCGACGACTTCTCCTGGGCGGACCTCTTCTCGCCCCGGCTCACCGCGATCTCCCAGCCAAGCAAGGAGATCGGTGCCCAGGCCGTACGGCTGCTGCTCGACCGGCTGGACTCCCCCGGCCGCGAGGCCCGAACGGTCCGGCTGCCCTCCGCCTTCGTACACCGCACCTCGTGCGGCTGCCCCGAGAAAGGATCCGACTCGTGATCGTCGTCGCCGGTGAGGCCCTGATCGATCTGGTGCCGCGTGAGGCGGGCGCGCTCGCGGGGCTCGACCCGCGGCGCGGCGGCGGCCCCTACAACACGGCGGTGGCGCTGGGCCGGCTCGGCTCCCCCGCGGCATTCTGTTCGCGGATCTCTCAGGACGCCTTCGGCGAGGCCCTGGTCGGCGGACTGCGCGAGGCGGGCGTCGACGTGTCGTCCGTGCAGCGGGGTGCCGAGCCGACGACCCTCGCCGTCGCGTCGATCGGCGCGGGCGGTTCGGCCCGTTACTCCTTCTACGTGGAGGGCACCGCGGACCGGCTGTTCTCGGCGCCCTCCCAACTCCCGGACGGGACAAGAGCGGTGTCGTTCGGTACGTGTTCGCTCGTACTGGAGCCGGGTGCGACCGCGTACGAGGAGCTGATGCGGATCGCGTCCGCGCAGGGTGTGTTCACCGCGCTCGACCCCAACATCCGCTCGGTGCTGATCCCGGACGCGGACGCCTACCGGGCCCGGTTCAAGAGCTGGCTGCCGTCGGTGTCGCTGCTCAAGCTGTCCGAGGAGGACGCGGAGTGGCTCGGCGGCACTCCGCGCGAGTGGCTGGCCTCGGGCCCTTCGGCCGTGGTCGTCACGCGGGGCGGCGACGGGCTGACCGCCTTCACCCGTGACGGCGCGGAGTACTCCGTGCCGGGCGAACCCGTCGACGTGGTGGACACGATCGGCGCGGGCGACACGGTGAACGCCGCGCTGCTGCACGGCCTCGCCGCCCGCGACGCACTCTCCGGGCCGGCGCTCGCGGGTCTGGGAGCCGATGGCTGGGCCGAGTTGCTGCGGTTCGCCGCACGGGCCGCGGCGATCACCTGCTCACGGGCGGGCGCGGAACCGCCGTACGCGCATGAGGTGGGTGTTTTCTAGGCGGCAACACGCCGCGCCCCCTGGCGAGTTCCCATGGAGCGCGGCGCGTTGGACGTGGGCTGCGGAGCCGCCTCAGGCCTTGCGGGCCCTCGTCGTCTTCTTCGCCGGGGTCGCCTTCTTCGTGACCGCGGCCGCCTTCTTGGTGGCCGTGTTGTTGGCCGCCTTTTCGGTGGTGGCCTTGGCGGTGGTGGCCTTGGTCGTGGCCCTGGCGGTGGCCTTGGTCGTGGCCCTGGCGGTGGTCTTGGCCGTCGCCGTCTTCTTCGTCGTCGACCTGGCGGCCACCGCCTTCTTGGCGGCCGTCCTGCGCGGGGCCTTCACCTCCGAGGCGTCGCTGACGCGCTCGGCGCCCAGGACCTCTCGCAGGAACTTGCCCGTGTGGCTGGCCGGAACCCCGGCGACCTCCTCGGGTGTGCCCTCCGCAATGACGAGGCCACCGCCACCACCGCCCTCGGGGCCCATGTCGACGACCCAGTCGGCGGTCTTGATGACATCGAGGTTGTGCTCGATGACGATGACCGTGTTGCCCTTGTCGACCAGGCCGGACAGCACGGTGAGCAGCTTGCTGATGTCCTCGAAGTGCAGACCGGTGGTCGGCTCGTCGAGGACGTACACCGTGCGTCCGGTGGAGCGCTTCTGGAGCTCGCTGGCGAGCTTCACGCGCTGGGCCTCACCGCCGGACAGGGTGGTCGCGGACTGACCGAGCCGGACGTAGCCGAGGCCGACGTCGTTCAGCGTCCTGAGGTGGCGGGAGATCGCCGGGACCGCCTCGAAGAAGTGCATGCCTTCCTCGATCGGCATGTTCAGGATGTCGGCGATGGACTTGCCCTTGTAGTGGACGTCCAGGGTCTCCCGGTTGTAGCGGGCTCCGTGGCAGACCTCGCACGGGACGTACACGTCCGGGAGGAAGTTCATCTCGATCTTGATCGTGCCGTCACCCGAGCAGTTCTCGCAGCGGCCGCCCTTGACGTTGAAGGAGAAGCGGCCGGGCATGTAGCCGCGGACCTTCGCCTCGGTCGTCTCGGCAAACAGCTTGCGGACGTGGTCGAAGACTCCGGTGTACGTCGCCGGGTTCGACCGGGGGGTGCGGCCGATGGGCGACTGGTCGACGTGCACGACCTTGTCGACGAGGTCGTCGCCGTCCACGCGCGTGTGCCGCCCGGGAACGCTCCTGGCGCCGTTCAGCTCGCGGGCCAGGTGCGTGTACAGGATGTCGTTGACCAGCGTGGACTTGCCGGATCCTGAGACTCCCGTGACGGCCGTGAGGACGCCCAGCGGGAACGACACGTCGATGTCCTGCAGGTTGTTCTCGCGGGCGCCGTGCACCGTGAGCTGCCGGGACGGGTCGTGGGGACGCCGGATGTCGGGCAGCGGGATGGCCTTCTTGCCGGACAGGTACTGACCGGTCATCGACTCGTCGTTGGCGAGCAGCTCCTTCAGGGAACCGCTGTGCACGACCTTGCCGCCGTGCTCGCCCGCGCCGGGGCCGATGTCGACGATCCAGTCGGCGACCTTAATGGTGTCCTCGTCGTGCTCGACGACGATGAGCGTGTTGCCCATGTCGCGCAGCCGGACCAGGGTCTCGATGAGCCGGTGGTTGTCACGCTGGTGCAGGCCGATGGAGGGCTCGTCCAGCACGTACAGCACGCCGACCAGGCCCGAGCCGATCTGGGTCGCCAGGCGGATGCGCTGGGCCTCGCCGCCGGACAGGGTGCCCGCGGCGCGGTTGAGCGAGAGGTAGTCGAGGCCTACGTCGACCAGGAACCGCAGTCGTTCGTTGACCTCCTTCAGGACGCGCTCGGCGATCTTCTTGTCCCGGGCGTCGAGCCTCAGCTCGCCCAGGAAGTCCGCGCAGTCGCTGATGGACATGGCGGAGACCTCGGCGATCGACTTCTCCATGACCGTGACCGCGAGGACGACCGGCTTGAGGCGCGTGCCCTGACAGGTGGGGCAGGGTACCTCGCGCATGTAGCCCTCGAAGCGCTCGCGGCTCGCGTCGCTCTCGGCCTCGCTGTGCCGCCGCTTCACGAAGGGGACGGCCCCTTCGAAGGGCGTGGTGTAGACACGCTCTCTGCCGTACCGGTTCCGGTAGCGGACCTCGATCTGCGTCTTGTGTCCGTGGATCAGCGCCTTCTTGGCGCGCTGCGGAAGACCGGCGAAGGGGATGTCGGTCCGGAATCCCAACGCGTCCGCGAGGGCTCCGATGAGGCGTCCGAAGTAGTCCTTGGTGTGGCCGTGCGACCAGGGGTGGATGGCACCCTCGTCGAGGGACTTGTCCTCGTCCGGGACGATCAGCTCCGGGTCGACCTCCATGCGCGTACCGATACCCGTGCAGTCCGGGCAGGCGCCGAAGGGCGAGTTGAAGGAGAAGGAGCGGGGCTCCAGTTCCTCGAAGGACAGGTCGTCGTACGCGCAGTACAGGTGCTCCGAGTACATGCGCTCGCGCTCGGGGTCGTCCGCGGGGAGGTCGACGAAGTCGAGCACCACCATGCCGCCGGAGAGACCGAGGGCGGTCTCCACGGAGTCGGTCAGACGGCGCTTGGCGCCCTCCTTGACCGTGAGGCGGTCGATGACCACCTCGATGGTGTGCTTCTCCTGCTTCTTCAGCGTGGGCGGCTCGGTGAGCTGGATCGTCTCGCCGTCGACCCGGGCGCGGCTGTACCCCTTGGTCTGGAGATCGGAGAAGAGGTCGACGAACTCGCCCTTGCGCTCGCGCACCAGCGGCGACAGGACCTGGAAGCGGCTTCCCTCCGGCAGCTCCAGGACCTTGTCGACGATGGCCTGCGGCGACTGGCGCGTGATGGGGCGGCCGCACTCGGGGCAGTGCGGCTTGCCGATGCGCGCGAAGAGCAGACGCAGATAGTCGTAGACCTCGGTGATGGTGCCGACCGTCGAGCGCGGGTTGCGCGAGGTCGACTTCTGGTCGATGGAGACCGCCGGGGAGAGGCCTTCGATGAAGTCGACGTCCGGCTTGTCCATCTGGCCGAGGAACTGCCGGGCGTACGAGGAGAGCGACTCCACATAGCGCCGCTGGCCCTCGGCGAAGATCGTGTCGAAGGCCAGCGAGGACTTGCCCGACCCCGACAGGCCCGTGAAGACGATGAGCGAGTCGCGCGGGAGGTCGAGCGAGACATTCTTGAGATTGTGCTCGCGCGCTCCACGGACGATGAGACGGTCGGCCACGCCGGTCCGCACCTTTCTTGAGAGAAGTGACAGGGGCGAGGCCCCCGGCTTTTCAGACGACGGGGCCCCCGTCTTTTTCAGACTAGAGGGAGCCACTGACAGCGCCGGTCTGGTTTCCCTGCTTCACAACAATCCCGGGCCCTCCAGCATGCCCGACGCCGCACCCGACCATATAGCACGCGCATTCGATTTACGGCGGCCGCCCGCAACCTTCACCCAAACGTGTGGCGGGACTATCGTCGGGCCCATGAACGATCATGTGCGCGACCTGGCGTCTGTACGTGACGCGACCGAACGGCTGCTCAGCGCAGTCGGCAAACTGGACAACGCCTCCGTGGCCGAGCCGTCACGGCTGCCCGGCTGGAGCCGCGGCCACGTCCTGGCCCACCTGGCCCGCAACGCGGACGCCCTCGTGAACGTCCTCGAAGGCCGGCCGATGTACGTCTCCGGGGAGGCCCGGGACGCCGACATCGGGCGGGACGCCCCGCGTCCCCTGGAGACACAGCTCACCGACCTCCGCGAGAGCGCGGCCCGCTTCCAGGAGACGGGAGCCGCGCCCGCGGACTGGTCCCGCACGGTGGAGCTGCGCAACGGCGTCACCGACTCGGCGTCCGGAGTGCCGTTCCGGCGGTGGATCGAGGTCGAGCTGCACCACGTCGATCTGGGGATCGGATACGACCTGGAGGACCTCCCGGAGGAGTTCGTGGAGCGCGAGATCGTCTTCCTCACGGACCGCTTCGCCGGGCACCCCGAGGTGCCGCAGACGCGCGTCACCGACGGCACGCGCGCGTGGAGCACGGGACGCGTCCCCGGAGACGGCGGCCCGGAGCGAGCGGTGGGCACCGGGGGCGGTCCGGAGGTGACGGTGACCGGCCCCGCGCCCGCCCTCCTCGGCTGGCTCGCGGGCCGCCGCGACGGGTCCGCGCTGAGCGTCGACGGCGGTCCGCTGCCCGCACTCCCCCCGCTATAGGCTGGGCGTCATGACGTACAGCGGAGCGGTGACAGTCGGCGGCCCTGCGGACGTGCACGAGTTGCGGGACCTGATGATCTCCAAGGTCGCGGTCGGCCCGATGAACAACAACGCCTATCTGCTGCGCTGCCGCGCCACGGACGAGCAGTTGCTGATCGACGCGGCCAACGACGCCGGCACGCTGCTCACTCTGATCGGTGACGACGGCATCGCGTCCGTCGTCACCACGCATCAGCACGGCGACCACTGGCAGGCACTCGCGGAGGTCGTGACGGCTACGGGCGCGCGCACGTACGCGGGACGGGACGACGCCGACGGCATCCCCGTCCCGACGGACGTGCCGGTCCAGGACGGCGACACGATCCGGGTGGGGCACGTGGAACTGACCGCACGCCACCTGGTGGGCCACACGCCCGGCTCGATCGCCCTGGTCTACGACGACCCGCACGGGCATCCGCATGTGTTCACGGGGGACTGTCTCTTCCCGGGCGGTGTGGGCAACACACGTAAGGACGCGAAGGCGTTCGCCAGTCTGATCCACGACGTCGAGACGAAGATCTTCGACGCGCTGCCGGACGAGACCTGGGTCTATCCGGGACACGGCGACGACACGACGCTGGGCGCCGAACGTCCGCATCTGCCGGAGTGGCACGCGCGGGGTTGGTGAACCGTACGGCGCCGGACGGGCATTGGTGAGCCGTTCGAACACCGTGCCCCGGCGTGCGCCGGGGCACGGCCGCACGCCGGGCCGCGGCGAACCGTCGGGCACCGGGCCGGAGTTGGTGAGGCGTCCGATGTCGGGTGTGCGGTCCCCGGCCGTGCGCGCCGGTGCGCGCCCCGTGTGAACGGAGCGCACACTCCGGTGCCCCGCACGCGCTCCCGGCGCACGGGGAGCGCGCGGTCCACTGGTAGCTGGTCCCGCACAGGATGACGGCTCCTGCGCGGACGGGTCGCCGGCCTATCGATCCCCGCCCTCGGCCGGCGGCCCCGCCCTGGCAGCGGTGGCCGACGTCCGGCGGCCACCGCCCAGGACCCCGTGACGCCCCGGCGCCCCACGAGTTCACAACATTGCAACACCCGTTCCCATTATGCGGACAGTTGCCCCTGTGACCTCGACAGACAGGCCTGCCCACTGTCACTCTCCCGCCATGCATCTTGCCCAACGCACCTTGCGCCGTGCCGCGTCCACCGCCACCGTCGCTCTGCTCGCCGTCGCCGTCGGCTGCGCCCCGCAGCCCGAGGAGAAGGCCTCCGACAAGCCCTCCGGTTCCGGCGCCGAATCGTGCGCCAAGGGCAAGCTGGGCACGGAAGTCTCCGGGAAGCTGACCATCGCGACCGACGAACCCGCGTACGAGCCGTGGTTCAAGGACGACAAGCCGGCCAACGGCGAGGGCTTCGAATCGGCCGTCGCGTACGCCGTGGCGAAGCAGCTCGGCTACGACAAGGGCGATGTCGTCTGGCAGAGCGTGCCCTTCAACAAGGCATTCGCGCCCGGCGAGAAGACCTTCGACTTCGACATCAACCAGGTGTCGATCAGCGACGAGCGCAAGAAGGCCGTCGACTTCTCGTCCGGCTACTACGACGTGCGCCAGGCCGTCATCGCGCTGAAGGACTCCAAGGCCGCGAAGGCGAAGAGCATCGCCGATCTCAAGGGCGTGAAGCTGGGCGCACAGGTCGGCACCACCAGCCTGAACTACATCGACGACGTCGTGAAGCCGACCGAGGAGCCGGCCGCGTACGCGAAGAACGACCAGGCCAAGTCCGCGCTGAAGAACGGCCAGGTGGACGCCATCGTGGTCGACCTGCCGACCGCGTTCTACATCACCGCGGCCGAGGTGACGGACGCGAGGATCGTCGGGCAGTTCGAGAACCAGGGCGGTACGCCCGAGCAGTTCGGTCTCGTCCTGGACAAGGGCAGCGCGCTCACGTCGTGCGTGACGGACGCCGTGGACGCCCTGCGCGAGGACGGCACCCTCGCCGCCGTCGAGAAGCAGTGGCTGTCCGACGCCGTCGACGCACCGGTCCTCAAGTGACGCTCGTGAAGGAGGAGTCGGCCGGGGAGCCGGAAGGAGACTCCGGCGAGGGAGGGGTGCGCGAAGCGTACGTCCCGTCGCGGCGGCGGATCGAGCGGGAGCGGTACAAGCGCTCCCGTGCCCGCCGCGCGACGGCGATCGCCGCGCTGTCCACCCTCGTGACCGGCATCGTCCTGTACCTCGTCGTCGTCAACGCGCCCGGCTGGCCGCGCACCAAGGAGACGTTCTTCAGCGCGCAGTACGCGCGCGAGGCGTTCCCCAAGGTCCTGGAGGGGCTGTGGCTGAACGTCCGGCTCCTGCTGGTGTGCGGCGTCGCGGTCCTCGTCCTCGGCATGCTGATCGCCGTCGCCCGCACCCTGCGCGGTCCGGTGTTCTTCCCGCTGAGGGCGCTGGCCGCCGCGTACACCGACTTCTTCCGCGGGCTGCCGCTGATCATCAACCTGATGATCGTGGTCCTGGGTGTGCCGGCGCTGCGGCTGCAGGGCGTCACGGTCGATCCGGTGCTGCTGGGCGGGACGGCGCTCACCCTGACGTACTCGGCGTACGTCGCCGAGGTGTTCCGCGCCGGCATCGAGTCGGTCCACCCCTCGCAGCGCGCCGCGGCCCGCTCGCTGGGGCTGAGCAACCGGCAGGCGCTGCGGTACGTGGTACTCCCCCAGGCCGTCCGCCGTCAGGTGCCGCCGCTGCTCAACGACCTGGTGTCGCTGCAGAAGGACACCGGGCTCGTCTCGATCGGCGGAGCCGTCGACGCGGTGCGCGCCGCGGACATCATCGTGGGCCGCAGCCTCAACTACACGCCGTACATCGTCGCGGGACTCGTCTTCGTCGCGCTGACCATCCCGATGACCCGCTTCACCGACTGGGTCACTGCGCGGATGGACCGGCGGCAGGCGCAGGGAGGGAGCATATGAGCGAGACACCCAAGGACTCCGGTGTGCCCGTGCTGCGGATGGAGGCCGTCCGCAAGACCTTCGGCGACTCGGTCGTCCTGCGGGACGTCGATCTGGAGGTCGCCCCGCACACGGTGACGGCGCTGATCGGGGCCTCCGGCTCGGGCAAGTCGACGCTGCTGCGCTGCGCGAACCTGCTGGAGGAGATCGACGACGGCGCCATCTGGCTGGACGACGAGGAGATCACCGACCCCCGGGCCGACCAGGACGCGGTGCGCCGCCGGATCGGCGTGGTCTTCCAGGCGTACAACCTCTTTCCGCACATGACCGTCCTGCAGAACATCACGCTGGCCCCGCGCCGCGTGCACGGCGTGGACCGCGCGGAGGCGGAGGCGCACGCCCGTGAGCTGCTCGACCGGCTCGGGCTCGGCGCCAAGGCGGGCGAGTACCCGGACCGGCTGAGCGGCGGCCAGCAGCAACGGGCCGCGATCGTCCGCGCCCTGGCCGTACGCCCCAGGCTGCTGCTCCTCGACGAGATCACCGCGGCCCTCGACCCGGAGCTGGTGGGTGAAGTCCTCGCTGTCGTACGGGACTTGAAGGACGACGGCATGACCATGGTGCTGGCCACGCACGAGATGGGCTTCGCCCGCGATGTCGCGGACCAGGTCTGCTTCCTCGACGGCGGCGTCGTACTCGAACGGGGCACCGCCGAGGAGGTGTTCGGTGACCCGCGGGAGGAGCGCACGCGGCGTTTCCTGCGCCGGATCGTGGAGGCGGGACGGCTGTAGCCGACGGCCTGGCGCGGGGCGAGTCGGCTGTAGTTGACCGCCTGGCGTGAGGCGGGGCGGGATTCGCGGCCCGGGGCGGACGTGGACGGCGTTCGGAAATCCTGGATCAAGGTCATGCGTCGATGGTGGCACCCGCCACTGACAATCGGCCGCCGTCCGCCCGGAGCCTCCCGTCAGGCATCCGCCCGAGCCGCTCCCGCCAGCGCCGCGACCCGCTCCACCCCGAACACGTAACCCTGTACTCCGCAGCCCGCGATCACGCCGTCGGCGCGGAGCGAGACGTACGAGTGGTGGCGGAACTCCTCGCGCTTGTGGATGTTGGAGATGTGGACCTCCAGTACCGGGAGCCCGTCGCAAGTGTTGAGGGCGTCCAGGATCGCGACGGAGGTGTGCGAGTAGGCGCCCGGGTTGATCACGATCCCGGAGTGGCCGAGGCGTGCCTCGTGGATCCAGTCGACCAGCTCGCCCTCGTGGTTGGACTGGCGGAAGTCCACGGTGCCGCCGTGCGCGGCCGCCGCCTTGGCGCACATCGCCTCGATGTCGGCGAGGGTGTCGGAGCCGTAGATCTCCGGCTGGCGCTGCCCGAGGAGATTCAGGTTGGGGCCGTTGAGAATCATGATCGGGGCGTTGGCGAGGGTGCGGGGCACGGTTCCTCCGGTCCGGTCGGATGGCTCGGCCCGTTCGGGACCGCTGCTCGGACCCGGTTTATCACGGTGCGCCGACACCGCGACGGCCCCTACCCTCCCTCGCATGACGACTCCCGCGTACCCGCCCAAGCCCGTGCCCGGCGACCGGGTGGCCGTGATCTCGCCGTCCGCCGCGCTGCCGGGGATCCTTCCGCTCCCGTACGAGCTGGGCCTGGAGCGGCTGCGCAAGGAGTACGGCCTGGAACCGGTCGAGTATCCGGCGACCCGGAGGATGGGTTCGACGCCCCAGGAGCGGGCCGACGACATCCATGCGGCGTTCGCCGACCCGGACGTCAGGGCGGTCATGGCGTCGATCGGCGGTGACGACCAGATCACCGTGCTGCCGCTGCTGGACCGGGAGTTGATCCGCGCCAACCCGAAGCCGTTCTTCGGGTACAGCGACAACACGAACCTGCTCGCCTACCTGTGGAACACGGGGATCGTCGGCTACCACGGCGCAAGTGTGATGTGCGAGCTCGGCCGGCCCGGCGCCATGGACCCGCTGACCGCCGAATCCGTGCGGGCGGCACTCTTCGGCTCGGGCGAGTACGAACTGCGTCCGGCCGAGCGGTGGCGCGACGTCGACCGCGACTGGGCGGACCCGGCGACCTTCGGGTCGGAACCCGAGACCCGGCCCGGCAGCGGATGGATCTGGGTCAACGCCGACCGGGTGGTGGAGGGCCGCGGTTGGGGCGGCTGTCTGGAGATCCTGGCCTGGCTGCTGATGGCAGACCGGGAGATCCCGCGCGACCTCTCCGTCCACGACGGCGGCGTGCTCTTCCTGGAGACCTCGGAGGAACTGCCGAGCGGTGAGGAGGTCTTCCGCGTCCTGCGGAACATGGGCGAGCGCGGGCTGCTCCGGCGCTTCTCCGCGCTGCTGATGGGCCGGGCGAAGACGTGGTCCTTCGAACACCCCAACAGCCCTCAGGAGGGCGCCCGTTACGCGGCGGAACAGCGCGAGGCCGTACTGCGCGCCATGCGGGCGTACGCCCCCGACACCACGATCGTCTTCGATGTGGACCTCGGACACACCGACCCGCAAATCGTCATCCCCTACGGGGGCGTGATCCGCGTGGACGGTCCCGCCCGGCGCATCACAGTGACCTACTGAGGCCACCGGGCCCCCGCGCGCCCCCGTAACTCTTGGTGACCGTGGGTAGTTGACGCGGCATGCACCGTGCACGCACAGTAAAGCCCCCTTCCATGCCGCGGCTCGCGGCGGCCTCGCTCGCCGGTACGGCCATCGAGTTCTACGACTTCTTCGTCTACGGAACGGCGGCCGCGCTCGTCCTGGGCCCGCTCTTCTTCCCCACGTTCTCGCCGGTGGCGGGGACGCTGGCGGCCTTCGGGACATTCGGTGTCGGGTTCGTGGCGCGGCCGTTGGGCTCGGTCCTGTTCGGGCACATCGGGGACCGGCACGGACGACGGCCCGTTCTCGTCATCTCCTTGCTGCTGACCGGCGCCGCGACCGTCGCGGTCGGCTGCGTACCGACGTACGACTCCATCGGTACGGCCGCTCCCGTGCTGCTCCTTGTGCTGCGTTTTCTGCAGGGGCTGGGGCTCGGCGGGGAGTGGGGCGGGGCGGTGCTGCTGACCGCGGAACACGCTCCGCCCGACCGGCGTGGGCTGTGGTCGAGCTTCCCGCAGATCGGGCCCGCGGTGGGGTTCGTCCTCGCGAACGGGGTGATGCTGGTGCTGTCGGCGACACTCTCCGAGGCGCAGTTCGCGAGCTGGGGGTGGCGGGTGCCGTTCTGGGCGGCGGGCGTGCTCGCGGCGGCGGGGCTGTGGCTGCGCTCCTCCCTGGCGGAGAGCCCCCAGTTCCTCGAACTGCGCGAGCACGCGCGCGTACCGCTCGCCGAGGTCGTACGCGAGCACTGGCGGCTCGTCCTGCTGACGGCGGGGGCGCTCGCGATCGGATACGCGGTGTTCTACGCGGTGACGACCTGGTCCCTCGCCTACGCGACCGAGCGGCTCGGGGTGAGCCGTACGGTCATGCTGGCCTGCATCATGGCGGCCGTCGTGGTGAAGGGCGCGCTGACTCCGGTGGTGGCGATTCTCGGCGACCGCTACGGGCGGCGGCCGCTGTGCCTGGCGGGCTGCGCTGCCACCGCCCTGTGGATGTTCCCGATGATCGCGCTGCTGTCGACGGGCGAGCCGCTGCTGATGTTCCTCGGATTCCTGGTCGCGCTGATCGCGTTCGTGACGATGTTCGGCGTGATCGCCGCGTATCTGCCGGAGCTGTACGAGCCGCGGGTGCGGTGCACCGGTGCGGCCGTGGGCTACAACCTGGGCGGTGTGCTCGGGGGCGCGCTCACGCCGATCGTGGCCACGGCGGTCGCCGAGCAGAGCGGGCGGGTTCCCTGGGGTGTGCCCGCCTATCTGACGGGCATCGCGCTGCTCAGTCTGGGGTGCTTCGCGTTGCTGCCGGAGACTCGGCCGGTGGTTGTTGTGGCTACGGAGCCGGCCACGGGGTGAGCCCTCCGCAGGCCGTACGTAAACGCTTGCGTAAGCGTTTACGTACGGCCTGCAGGGCTCGTTGGGCTCTGCCGATACGCCCATGAGCTCCAAGGGCAGGTTCCGTGGCGGCTGCGGGACTGTGGGGGCTGGTCGCGCAGTTCCCCGCGCCCCTTCGGGGCCCGGCCTACTGGGCGCGGGCCCGGCTTCTACGGGTTGATCGCGAGTTCCAAGTACGCCGCGAACACGACCAGGTGGACGCCGCCCTGGAGTGGGGTGGCCCGGCCGGGGACCACGGTGAGGGAGCTCACCACCACGGTCAGGGCGAGCAGGACCATGTGGGTGGCGCCGAGGCCGAGGACGAGCGGGCCGGAGAGCCAGATGGAGGCGACGGCCACGGCGGGAATGGTGAGGCCGATGCTGGCCATCGCCGAGCCGAGGGCGAGGTTCAGGCTGGTCTGCACCCGGTCGCGGCGGGCGGAGCGCAGTGCGGCGATCGTCTCGGGGAGCAGCACGAGCAGGGCGATGATCACGCCGACCACGGAGTGCGGCATTCCGGCCGCCTCCACTCCGGACTCGATGGTGGGCGACACGCCCTTCGCGAGACCGACCACGCCGACGAGGGCCAGGCCCAGGAGTCCCAGGCTGATGCGTGCGCTTGAGGAGGACGGGGCGCCGGCATGGTCGTCCGCGTCGATGACCTCGCCCTGCCGGGTGATGGGCAGGAAGTAGTCGCGGTGCCGCACGGTCTGGGTCGCCACGAACAGGCCGTAGAGGACGAGTGAGGAGAGGGCGGCGAAGGTGAGCTGGGCGGTGGAGAACTCGGGGCCCGGCTTGCTGGTGGTGAAGGTCGGCAGCACCAGGCTGAGCGTGGCCAGCGTCGCGACGGTCGCGAGGGCGGCGCCGGTGCCCTCCGCGTTGAAGACGGCGATCCCGTGCCGCAGTGAGGCGACGAGCAGACTCAGCCCGACGATGCCGTTGCAGGTGATCATCACGGCCGCGAAGACGGTGTCGCGGGCGAGTGTGGAACTCTTGTCGCCGCCGTCCGCCATCAGGGTGACGATCAGCGCGACCTCGATGATCGTGACGGCTACGGCGAGGACCAGTGAGCCGAACGGTTCACCGACCCGGTGCGCGACCACCTCGGCGTGGTGCACGGCGGCCAGCACGGCCCCGGCCAGTACCAGCGTCACCACGGCGACGACGGCGCCGGGCAGATCGCGGCCCCAGGTGAAGGCCAGCAGAACGACCGCCAGCACGGGCACGACGGCCGTCCACTGCGTCACGAGTGACCGGAGCCGAACGATCATGCAGCGATCGTCGCAGAGGTGAACGGGCCCCGCACTCCGGTCGCACGGGCCCCGTTCACGGACGGCATGGGCTACTTGAGCGGGCCCATTTCCCGTACGTCGCAGTTGGTGTAGACGCGCTCACCGACGCACAGCGCGCCCAGTTGCTCCGCCAGCTTGGCCGTCTCGGGGGCGTCGCTGTTGCTCATGGCCTCCTCGTACGAATCGAATTCGATCAGGGCCAGATAGCGGCGGGGGTTGTCGCGGTCCTGCAGGAGCACGCGGTGAGTGGGCCCACCCGGCCTGCCGGCGTTGCGCTCCCCGGCTTCCTGGAGCAACTGCTGCATCTCTTCCAGGCGCTCGGTCTCGAAGTCGATGATCTGCACGAACTTCATCGGTGCCTCCATCCGGCCACGGCGTTCCCGGGCCGGGAAACGCGCTCAGGAAACAAGCAAGCACCGAGAGCGGTGGTCGGCAATTCGCCGCGGGCCGCTCCCGGTGCTGGTTGTTTCTACGTCCGACGTGGTCAGGCCTCGATACTGTCCTTCGGAGCGCCTTCGTCGTCGCTCTGCGCCGCCTCGGCCGCCGCCTGCTTCTTGGAGGCCATCAGGCTGGTGATCGTGGTGACCACCAGGACCGCGCAGATCACGCCGAGGGAGACCGGGATGGAGATCTCCGGGACGTGGACGCCGGACTCGTGCAGCGCGTGCAGCACGAGCTTGACGCCGATGAAGCCGAGGATGACCGACAGGCCGTAGCTGAGGTGGACCAGCTTCCTGAGCAGTCCGCCGATCAGGAAGTACAGCTGCCGCAGACCCATCAGCGCGAACGCGTTGGCCGTGAAGACGATGTACGGGTCCTGCGTCAGGCCGAAGATCGCCGGGATCGAGTCGAGCGCGAAGAGCACGTCGGTGGTGCCGATCGCGAGCATGACGACCAGCATCGGCGTCATGACCCGCTTGCCGTTCTGCTGGATCCACAGCTTGGTGCCGTGGTAGCGGTCGGCGACGCCGAAGCGCTTCTCGGCGGCCTTGAGCAGCCTGTTCTCCTCGAACTCCTCGTCCTCGTCGTCGGCGCGGGCCTCCTGGATCAGCTTCCAGGCGGTGTAGATGAGGAACGCGCCGAAGATGTAGAACACCCACGCGAAGCTCGCGAGGATCGCGGCGCCCGCGGCGATGAATATCGCGCGCAGGACGAGCGCTATGAGGACACCGACCAGCAGCACCCGCTGCTGATACTGCGTGGGCACGGAGAACTTCGCCATGATCAGGACGAAGACGAAGAGGTTGTCGACGCTCAGCGACTTCTCGGTGATGAAACCGGCGAAGAACTCTCCGGAGGGCTGGCCGCCGGAGAAGACAAGCAGTCCGAGGCCGAACAGCGCGGCCAGAATGATCCAGACGACCGTCCAGATTCCGGCTTCCTTGATTGATACGTCGTGCGGCTTGCGGCCGATGAAGAAATCGACCGCGATGAGGGCGGCAAGGCCCACGATCGTCAGGACCCAAAGGGTCACGGAAACATCCACTGCGCCTCCGGCAGTACGTAACGGCAAGTGTCAGCGTCGTCGCTGCCGGAGGTCTCTTCCACCCGATGCATGTGGGGCGCGTGATGCGCCCGGTGCACTCGGGCCGACGCCCCGGGATCTGAACCAGATCCGTATTGACGGGTACGCCGCAGTAGGTAGGGAGTACTCCCCTCCGCACGGACGACAGTACCCCAATCACCAAGGAAAGGTAAAGAGATTAGTAAAAGAAGAACCAAAAGTGCTGGTCAGAGGACTTGAAGAACTCTTGGTAAAGGGTGCGCGGGCCTCAGCGGTTCCAGGAGCGGCGGGCTGCCGCGACCTGGGTGAGGACGTCCTGGAGCACCTGGCTGCTCGGGGGGACGCGCGAGGGATCGTAGGTCCACGCGTGCCCGACCCACGGGTCGGCGAGGTGGTCGTCGGGCGTGGGCGTGAGCCGGAGCAGCGAGCGCCACAGCGGGTCGAGCAGCGGCCCGTAGGCGGTGGCGTCCTCCCGGTCGGCGACCAGCATGAGGTGGACGCCGACGGCCGGGCCCTCGTCCGCGAGATAGCGCAGCTGGGTCACGGCACGGTCGTCGAAGCCGTGCGGGAAGTCGTTGACGATCAGCAGTTGCTCGGCCGTGTCGAGGCCGGGCGGCAGGGAGTCGGCAGCGCCGCCGCGGATCGCCATCTGTACGAGATCGACGCGCTGCGTGAGCCGGGCCAGAACGTCGGTCACGCCGGCGGCACCTGCGGCAGGCGGGCCGTTGAGCACGCCGGTCTGCACGAGGGGAGCGAGGGACGAGGAACCGGAGCCCGCCGGGTCGATGACATGCAGTGTGTACTCGCCCGCCGGGTAGACGGCGAGCAACCGGGCCGCTATCGCCACCGCGGTGTCCATGCCGAGGCGGCGCAGGTCGTCGGAGTCGGCGATCGAACCGTCGAAGGATCCGGAGCGTCCGCTGTCGATCCACAGACCGCGCTCCAGCGGCAGCCGCACCAGCATCGGAATGCTCAGGCCCGCGCTCTCGGGCAGGTGGAGGTCGCCCAGGCGCAGGGCCATGGGGACCTCCATCGGGACCCGGTAGCCGTGCCAGACGGGGTTGTCCCAGCGGGCGAAGGCGGGCGGCAATGCCGGCTCGACGACCTCTGCCTCGGCGGTGAGCTGGGCGAGGTCGCGGTCGAGGGCCTCCCTGGCCCGGTCGATCAACTGGGAATGCTTGGCGCGGGCGGCCTCACGCGCCGCGTCGCCCTGTCCGCCGATGCGGCTGCGCGGGTCGGACAGGACCCTGTCGAGCTCCTGCTCCATACGCGACTCGGCGAAGTCGACCGCGCTGCGGTACGCGGCCGTGGCGCGGGCCAGGTCCTCGAACATGCCCCACACCTGGTTGTACAGGCGCTCCTCCATCGACCAGCCGGTCGCATCGCCCGCGACGGGCTGCGCGGGCTGTCCCGGCTGGGCCGGGGGCGCTGTCGGCGGGGGCGGCGGAGGCGCGGCGGCCTGCCGTCCCGGGTGGCTGTAGTTGACGGGTCCGCCTCCGGGGCCGGTGGGCTGGGTGACGGCGGACGGGTCCGGCTGTCCGGGGTGGCCGCCCTGCGGCGTCGCGTGCCCGGGAGTGCCGGACGCCGTGTGTCCCTGCCCGCCCGGGTGTCCGTGCTGCGGTGTTACGTGGCCGGGGGCGCCCTGAGGCGTGGCTCCGCCCTGGTTCTGGCCGAGCGCCGGGGTCGTGGCGTGCCGCGAACGGTCGCCCTCCGACGTGCGCGGCGGGGGCGCGGCCACCGAACGGGCAAGGCCCTGGGCGACCGCTTCGTTGATGCTGCCCGCGAGTTGGCGGGCCTCGGGCAGGCCCTGGTCGGCGAGGAGTTCGGCGAGGCCGCCCGCGTATCCCTGGCCCACGGCGCGGACCTTCCAGGCACCCTGCCTGCGGTAGAGCTCGAGTGCGACGACGGCCGACTCCGCGTCGAGTCCCGTGATCGTGTAGCTGGCGACCTCGGAGCCGTCGAGTCCGGTGACCGCGATGAAGGGCGCGGCGACGGAGCCGAACCTGACCGGCCCGCTGCCTCCGGACGGCAGCGCGAGCAGCACGCTGACACGGTGCACGGACTCGGGCAGGGCGTCCAGGTCGCACGCGAGGCGGTGGTCGGCCGCCGCCTGCTTGGAGACCTCCAGGCCGGGCAGAGTGGGTGAGCCCGGGTGGGCCACCCACTCGACGCCGTGCACCGTGCCCTGTTCGTCGCTGAGCGTGGCCCCGGCCACGATCGGTTTTCCGGCCGACACCCGGATCTCAAGTCGGGCCTGGGGCAGCGGGTGGTTCTGCCCCCGGACCAGCTCAGCCGTCATCGCCTTCGTTCCCCCTATGTACTCGTGCGCCGGGTGCCGGGCTGCCTACAGGTGCGGCAGGATCGCCGGCATCAGGTCCTGGAAGGTACGGCCGTTGGCAGGCGTACCGAGAGCGGTCATCTGCCAGCCCGTGCCCGCGCGGTGGACCTTCGCCATGATCTGCGCCGTGTACTGGCCGCCGCCGGCCAGGGTGTAACGGGCCAGCTCCTGGCCGTTGGTCTCGTCGACCAGACGGCAGAACGCGTCCTGCACCTCCTGGAAGGTCTGGCCCGTGAACGAGTTCACGGTGAAGACGATCTGGTCGATGTGGACCGGGATGCGCGCGAGGTCGACGAGGATCGCCTCGTCGTCGCCGCCCTGGCCCACGCCGCCGACGAGGTTGTCACCGGTGTGGCGCACGGAGCCGTCGTCGCTGACGAGGTGGCGGAAGAACACCACGTCGACCGGCTGCTTGTCCGCGAACAGCACGGCGGACGCGTCGAGGTCGATCTCACGAGTGCGAGAGCCGAACAGGCCACGTCGCGGGGCGGCCTGCCAGCCGAGCCCCATGCGGACCGCGGTCAGCGTGCCTCCGTCGTTCTTCTGCAGACTGATGGCCTGACCCTTGGTCATGTTGACCGTCACGCGCTGTTCCCCTCTCGAACTGTCCCCTGTTGCCGCAGAGTCCTGCGGTTGACCAGCAACCCTACGCAGAGCCACTGACAGCGCCGAACCCTGGTGCACACTTTGTGTCGGTCTTGCAACACAGCGCGCCACTCCGGGTGTCAGGCGATGCCGGCTTCCTTCATCTGTCGCAGTTCCTTCTTCATCTCCGAGACCTCGTCACGCAACCTCGCGGCGATCTCGAACTGCAGGTTCGCGGCGGCCGCGCGCATCCGCTGTGTCATCTCCTCGATCTGCTCGGCGAGTTCCGCCGCGGGCCGGTCGGTCGGGACGGTCTCCTTGGCCTTGCCCTTGGCGGACTTGGCTCCCTTGGCGGCCTTCCCGCCGAGCGCGGGCACGGGGGCCTTGGCGCCCTTGCCGTCCGACGACTTGCGGTAGCCCGAGCCGAGCAGCTGTTCCGTGTCGACGTCCTCGCGGGCGATCTGCGCCACGATGTCGTTGATCTTCTTACGGAGGGGCTGCGGGTCGATGCCCCTCTCCGTGTTGTACGCGACCTGCTTCTCCCGGCGGCGGTTGGTCTCCTCGATGGCCTTCTCCATCGCCGGGGTGATCTTGTCGGCGTACATGTGGACCTGACCGGACACGTTGCGGGCGGCGCGGCCGATGGTCTGGATCAGGGAGGTGCCGGAGCGCAGGAAGCCCTCCTTGTCGGCGTCGAGGATCGACACCAGGGAGACCTCGGGCAGGTCGAGGCCCTCCCTGAGGAGGTTGATGCCGACGAGGACGTCGAACTCGCCGGCCCGCAGCTCGCGCAGCAGCTCGACGCGGCGCAGGGTGTCGACGTCGCTGTGCAGATAGCGGACCTGGATGCCCAGTTCGAGGAAGTAGTCGGTGAGGTCCTCGGCCATCTTCTTGGTGAGGGTGGTGACCAGGACGCGCTCGTCCTTCTCGGTGCGCTTGCGGATCTCGTGCACCAGGTCGTCGATCTGCCCCTCGGTGGGCTTGACGACGACCTCGGGGTCGATGAGGCCGGTGGGGCGGATGATCTGCTCGACGAAGCCGTCGCCGCGCGAGAGCTCGTACTTGCCCGGTGTCGCCGACAGGTAGACGGCCTGGCCGATGCGCTCCTGGAACTCCTCCCACTTCAGGGGGCGGTTGTCCAGGGCGGACGGCAGCCGGAAGCCGTGGTCGACGAGGGTGCGCTTGCGGGAGGCGTCGCCCTCGTACATCGCGCCGATCTGCGGGACCGTGACGTGCGACTCGTCGATGACGAGCAGGAAGTCGTCAGGGAAGTAGTCGATCAGCGTGTTCGGCGGGGAGCCGGGCTCGCGGCCGTCGAAGTGCATCGAGTAGTTCTCGACGCCCGAGCAGGAGCCGATCTGGCGGAGCATCTCCAGGTCGTACGTCGTGCGCATCCGCAGGCGCTGGGCCTCCAGGAGCTTGCCCTGCTTCTCCAGCTCGGAGAGACGCTCGCCCAGTTCCTTCTCGATGTCGTTGGCGGCGCGCTCCAGGCGCTCGGGCCCCGCGACGTAGTGGGAGGCCGGGAAGACGTACAGCTGCTGGTCGTCGCTGATGATCTCGCCGGTGAGCGGGTGCAGCGTGGAGAGGGCCTCGATCTCGTCGCCGAACATCTCGATGCGGACGGCCAGCTCTTCGTAGACCGGGAAGATCTCGATGGTGTCGCCGCGGACGCGGAACGTGCCGCGGGTGAAGGCCAGGTCGTTGCGCGTGTACTGGATGTCGACGAAGCGGCGCAGGAGGTCGTCCCGGTCGATCTCGTCGCCGATCTTGAGGTTGACCATACGGTCCACGTACTCCTGGGGCGTACCCAGGCCGTAGATGCAGGAGACCGAGGCGACCACGACGACGTCCCGGCGGGTGAGCAGCGAGTTGGTCGCGGAGTGGCGCAGGCGCTCCACCTCCTCGTTGACCGAGGAGTCCTTCTCGATGTAGGTGTCCGACTGCGGGACGTAGGCCTCGGGCTGGTAGTAGTCGTAGTACGAGACGAAGTACTCGACGGCGTTGTTCGGCAGCAGCTCGCGGAACTCGTTGGCCAGCTGGGCGGCCAGTGTCTTGTTCGGCGCCATCACGAGGGTGGGGCGCTGGAGCTTCTCGATCATCCACGCGGTGGTGGCGGACTTGCCGGTGCCGGTCGCGCCGAGGAGGACCACGTCCTTCTCACCTGCGCGGATACGCCGTTCGAGGTCGGCGATGGAAGCGGGCTGGTCGCCGCTGGGCTGGTAGGGGCTGACGACCTCGAAGGGCGCCACCGTGCGTTCGATCTTTGATACGGGCCGCATGGGTTCCACCGTACGACCCCGCACTGACAACGGGGTCGCGTCACCAGTTCTGCGGGGTGCGGGAACCGGGGCGCCTGGAGCTCCGGCGCTGGCCCGGCACGGACCGGCGGCCGGTGTGGCGGACGGTGTGGGCCGGGATGCCGGGCTTCTGCTCGGCGGGGCTCCAGTCGGGCTTGCCCATGACCATCAGCGGGTCGAACATCACGACGACACCGGCCAGCAGCAGAAAGGCCAGGGGGCCGACCATCATGGGGGCCAGCAGGGTCGCGGGCGAGTCCCCGGACGGGGTGCTGACGGCGCTGTGCAGATGAACGTCGAGGGCGGCCATGCCGGTGTAGTGCATGCCGCTGACGGCCAGACCCATGACGAGGCTCGCGCCCACGCTCCACAGGAAGCCGCGGACCTGACCCGCCGCCCACAGGGCCGCGATCGCGGCGACGACGGCTATGACGACCGAGGCGGAAACGGTGAAGGTGTTGTACTCGAGCTCTCCGTTGAGTCGCATTCCGGCCATGCCCAGGTAGTGCATCGAGGCGATGCCGAGGCCGGTGATGGTGCCCCCTGTGAACAGGGCCGTTCCTGAGGCTCCCTTGTAGCCGACAATGAAGATCCCGATGCCGACCATGACGATCGCGACGCCGAGGCTCGCGAACGTCGTCAGTTTGTCGTAACGGACCGGGGTCTCCTGGACGGAGAAGCCCATCATCGCGATGAAGTGCATGGTCCAAATGCCGGAACCGATCGCCGCCGAACCGAGAGCGAGCCAGCCCGGCCGCCAGGAGCGGGTGACGAGCATCGACCTCGTGGTGCAGCGCAGGCCCAGCGCTCCACCGAGGCAGGCCATCAGGTACGCCACCAGCGGCGTGACGAGCCCGTAGCTGAATCCGTCGACCGTGCCCTGCATGCGCGGTTGCCCTTCCGCCCTGTTGAGTCCCGGAAATTCGTGAGATGCCCCCGTCCCAGGACCGCCACGGCGGTCAGGGTTGACGCAGAGAGTATGACTCGCCCCGGAACGCTCGAACGATTTTCCGGCAAAGAATCACGACCTTGCCCCACTTGTGCGGCACACGTGATCGGACATGGGCAACTCCATTCAATCTGTGGCCATCCTGCACCCCCCTGCTGTTGACCCTCTGCTGTCACTCTAGGACGGTCCGTGAACACAGACGCAAGGAGTACGCATGCATGCGCGCGCTGCCGCCGCCACGACCACCGCGCTCCTGGGAGCCGCTGTCGTTGTTCTCCCCGCACCCACCGCCCACGCCGCTCCGGACACCGACCGGACTCAGGTGATCGCCCACCGCGGCGCCTCGGCCTACGCCCCCGAGAACACCCTGGCCGCCATCGACAAGGCCGACGACCTCGGATTCCGCTGGGTCGAGAACGACGTCCAGCGCACCAAGGACGGCCAGCTCGTGGTGATCCACGACGACAGCCTGACCCGCACGACCGACGTCGAGGAGGTCTTCCCCGGGCGGGCCCCGTGGAAGGTCAAGGACTTCACCGCCGCGGAGATCGCGCAGCTGGACGCGGGCAGCTGGTTCAGCCCCCGGTACGCGGGCGCGCACGTACCGACCCTGAAGCAGTACATGAACCGGGTTTCACGAAATCACCAGAAGCTCGTCCTGGAGATCAAGAATCCCGCTCTCTACCCGGGAATCGAGCGGGAGACCCTCAAGGTCCTCGGCAACGAGGGCTGGCTGGGGCCGGCCCACGTTCGGAGCAAGCTGGTCGTACAGAGTTTCAGCGCGGACAGCCTTCGGACCGTGCACGCGCTGCGGCCCGACATCAAGACGGGCTTCCTGGGTACGCCGGCGGTCGCGGAGCTGCCCGCGTACGCGCAGTTCGCCGACCAGATCAACTCGTCGCACACGACGATCTCCCTCGGCTACGTCACCGCGATCCACGCGCTCGAAGGACCGCACCGCAAGCCGCTGGAGATCTCCACCTGGACCGTCGACACCGCGGCGGACGCACGGCGCGTCGCGGGCTTCGGCGTGGACGGCATCATCACGAACAAGCCGGACGTGGTGCAGGAGGCGCTGAACGAGGGCTGAACCCGCCTTCACCAGCTCTCGCCGGTGGCACGGACGCTCGCATGCGTCCGTGCCTCCGGCGTTGTCGGTGGTGCGCCGTACCGTGGAGCGCATGGACAGCCATGGGCAGAACGAGCAGCGAGTGGTGTGGGCCGTCGTCGACAGCGACATCGGTCCGCTGCTGCTGGCCGCGACCGGCGAAGGCCTGGTCAGCGTCGATTTCCACGCCACGGACGCCGTGCGCGACAAGGCGCTCGACCGGCTCGGGTCCCGGTTCGGCACCGAGCCCGTCGAGGCACCCCAGTCCCCGCTCCTGGCCGAGGCGATACGTCAGATCGCGGCGTACTTCGCGGGCGAGCGCAAGGACTTCGACCTGCCGCTGGACTGGTCCCTGATCTCCGGGTTCAACCGCCAGGTGCTGCGCGAGCTGGCGTCCGGCGTTCGGTACGGGTCCGTGGTGGGGTACGGCGATCTGGCCCGGCGGGTCGGCCAGCCGGGGGCAGCCCAGGCGGTGGGCATGGCCATGGGCGCCAACCCGCTGCCGGTCGTCGTGCCGTGCCACCGGGTGGTGGAGAGCGACGGCGGGATCGGCGGGTTCGGGGGCGGCCTGGAGACCAAGCGGAAGCTGCTGGCGCTGGAAGGGGTACTGCCGGAGCCGTTGTTCTGAGGGTGCCTTCGTGCTGACGGTGCCTCGGTCTGAGGAGTACCTCCGTCCGAGGGGTGCCTCCTCCCGAGGAGTACCTGGGGTGCCTCGGTCTGAGGGGTGCCTCGAAGCGCTCGGCCGTGGGGGCGCGGTCGCTGTTGTCGTGAAGGTGTCCTGAGCTCAGGACCAGGGGGGAGGATGCGCCGGTGACCACATCGATCACGCGCGGGGATGTGTCCGAAACGGTGCGGTTCGCGGCGGCGGGCCGGGTAGGCGCGTCGAGTTGCAGTGCCGCGGGACGCTGCCGGTGACCGCCGTCGAGCGGCCGGTCGCCGGGCCAGTCGACGCGGAAGCACTGCCGGCACTGCGGCGCCGGACAACCGCCGTCCTCGTCGCCGGCCAGATCCTCGGCGGGCTCGGTGTGGCCACGGGTATCGCGCTCGCGGTCGTACTGGCCCAGGAGGTCGCCGGCACCGAGTCGCTGGCCGGGCTGGCGCCCACCGCGACGGTCACGGGGACGGCCGTGCTCTCCGTGCCACTCGCCGCGCTGATGACCGCGCGCGGCCGCCGGCCGGGGCTCGTGCTGGCGTACCTCATCGGAGCGTTGGGCGCGGGGATCGTCGTGGTCGCCGCGGTGATGGACAACTTTCCGCTGCTGCTGCTCGGCATGGCGGGGTTCGGCGCGGCCTCGTCCGCGAATCTGCAGGCGCGCTTCGCGGCAGCGGATCTGGCCGAGCCGCAGCGGCGGGCACGCGCCATCTCGAACGTCGTGTGGGCCACGACGATCGGCGCGGTCCTCGGTCCCAACATCGCCGCGCCCGCCGGTCGCAGCGTCTCCGGGTTCGGCATACCGGAGGCGGCGGGCCCCTTCCTCTGGGCGGCCGGGGTCTTCCTCATATCGGCGCTCCTGGTCGCGGTGCTGCTGCGGCCCGACCCGCTGCTCACAGCACGTGCGCTGGCTCCGGTCGAGGAGCAGTCCCCCGCCGCGCGTTCCATACGGGCCGGGGCGGCCGCCGTCCGGGCCTCGCCGCGGGCCCGGCTGGCCCTGATGACCGTGGCGGTCTCGCACACGGCGATGGTGTCGGTCATGTCGATGACACCGGTCGATCTCGGTCACCACGGCGCGAGCATCGATCTGATCGGGCTGGTCATCAGCATCCACATCGCGGGCATGTTCGCGTTCTCGCCCGTCATGGGCCGGTTGTCCGACCGGTTCGGGCGGCTGGCGGTGATCGGTCTTGCCGTGGGGCTGCTGGCCTGCGCGGCGCTGCTCGCTGGCACCGCGGGCAGCAGTCACACGCAGACCGCCGTCGGGCTCTTCGTGCTGGGTCTCGGCTGGTCGGCCGGTCTCGTCTCCGGCTCCGCGCTCCTGACGGACTCCGTGCCGCAGCCCGCGCGTGCCGCCGCACAGGGCCTGTCCGACCTGACCATGAACACCGCGGCGGGTCTCGGCGGCGCGGCGGCCGGACTCGTCGTCGCCCAGGCGAGCTACGGCTGGCTGAACCTGGTCGCCGCCTGTCTGCTGCTGCCGCTCGGCGCGCTGGCGCTGTTCACCCGGGGCCGGCCCGCCACATCGTGACGTCCCCATGGAGACCCGCGCGAAGGCTGGCCGGAACGGTGCGGCGGTAGCAGACTCCGCCATGCGCACAGCCACTGGCATCCGAAGTCACGGGGGCCGAAGGGACGGCGATCACGTATGAGCGGGAACAGGGCAGTCGCGTATCTCAAGCCGGGCGCGGTGGAAGTCAGGACCATCGACTACCCGACGCTCGAACTGCAGGACGGGCCAGGGGTGGCATCCGCGAACATCGGCCGCAAGTGCCGGCACGGAGTCATTCTCAAGGTGCTCGCCAGCAACATCTGCGGCAGCGACCAGCACATGGTGCGCGGCCGGACGACAGCGCCCGAGGGGCTCGTCCTCGGGCACGAGATCACCGGGGAGGTCGTGGAGCGAGGCCCGGACGTCGAGTTCGTCGAGGTCGGGGACATCGTCTCGGTGCCGTTCAACATCGCATGCGGACGGTGCCGCAACTGCAAGGAACGCAAGACCGGCATCTGTCTGAACGTCAACCCGGCCCGCCCCGGAGCAGCCTACGGCTATGTCGACATGGGCGGCTGGGTCGGCGGCCAGGCGGAGTACGCCATGGTCCCGTACGCGGACTTCAACCTGCTGCGGTTCCCGGACCGGGACCAGGCGCGCGAGAAGCTCCTCGATCTGACCATGCTGTCGGACATCTTCCCGACGGGGTTCCACGGGGCGGTGACCGCGGGCGCCGGGGTCGGCTCGACGGTGTACGTCGCCGGGGCGGGGCCGGTCGGTCTCGCGACCGCGGCGTCGGCGCAGCTGCTGGGCGCCGCCGTCGTCATCGTCGGCGACCTGAACGCCGAACGTCTCGCGCAGGCCAGGAGCTTCGGCTGCGAGACGGTCGACGTGAGCCAGGGCGACGTGGGCGAGCAGATCGACCAGCTCCTGGGTGAGCCGGAGGTGGACGTGGCCGTCGACGCGGTCGGTTTCGAGGCGCGGGCCCACGGTCCCGACGCCCCGGAGGCACCCGCCACGGTCCTCAACTCGCTGATGGGCATCACGCGCGCGGGTGGCGCGCTCGGCATTCCGGGCCTGTACGTCACGGACGACCCCGGCGGGATCGACCAGGACGCGCGGACCGGGACGCTGAAGGTACGGCTCGGTCTGGGGTGGGCGAAGAGCCACCGCTTCACGACCGGTCAGTGTCCGGTGATGCAGTACCACCGGGGCCTGATGAAGGCGATCCTTCACGAGCGGGTGCACATCGCCAAGGCCGTCAACGCGACGGTGATCGGCCTGGAGGACGCTCCCCGCGGCTACGCCGAGTTCGATCAGGGCGCCAGCCGCAAGTACGTCCTCGATCCGCACGGGGCGCTGAACGGAGCGAGGCCTGTCTGAGCCCCGAAGGCCGAAGGGGTGTCCACGCGCGCGTGGACACCCCTTCCCCAGTCAGGTCCGAGAGCTGCTCGGGAATGCTCGGGGACCTGAGAGCTAGTCGTAGTGCCGCGCTTCGAAGACGTTCCCGTCCGGGTCGCGGAAGTAGAAGCTCCGTTTGGCCTTTCCGCGGGCGCCGTACGCGTCGTGGGTGAAGTCCGAGAGGGGGACGGCACGCTCCTCCAGGCGGGCGCGGAGCGCGTCGAAGTCCTCGCCGGGGAGGGACAGGCATACGTGGTTGACCGGGTGGCCCGCGCTTGCGGCCGCGTCGGGGACGACGTCCATGCGGGGGGCCATGGTCAGGGGCGCGAGGTCGAAGATGGTCTCCTCGTTGAGGCGTACGGAGGGGAAGGACACCTTCCCCGCGGCGAACTCGGTGACCCTGATGGGCTCAAGGCCCAGCGCCTTCTCGTAGAAGTCGGCCGAGGCCACCGGGTCGCGTACCCAGAGGACGACATGGTCGAGACGTGTCGAGTTGTCCGTCATGGCCTCAGGCTGCTGCCCCGTTGTGCTGGTCGCAAGGGTTTGGCCAGGCGCGTCGCCCGCCAGGGATGAGGGGAGAACCGACAGACAGGAGGCACGCGCGTGCTGGTGGTTTCCGAAGAGGTACGGGAGGCGCTCGCCGCGGGGCGGCCCGTGGTGGCACTGGAGTCCACGATCATCGCGCACGGGCTGCCGCGTCCGCGCAATCTCCAGGTGGCATTGGAGCTGGAGGACGCCGTACGCCAGGAAGGTGCCGTTCCCGCGACGATCGCCGTGCTCGACGGGCAGCCCCGCGTGGGTCTCGACAAGGAGCAGTTGGAGCGGGTCGCCAACGAGGACGGCATCCGCAAGCTCGGGCATCGCGATCTGCCGCTCGCGGTCGCCGCGGGGGTCAGCGGGGCGACCACTGTGTCAGCGACCGCGCTGCTGGCCGCGCAGGCGGGCGTACGGGTGTTCGCGACGGGCGGGCTCGGCGGCGTACACCGGGAGTGGACGGTGACGCAGGACGAGTCCGCCGATCTGGGGCTCCTGGCACGGACCCGGATCACGGTGGTGTGCGCAGGGGTGAAGTCGATCCTGGATGTGCCGGCGACCCTGCAGCGGCTGGAGACGCTGGGGGTCGTGGTCGCCGGATACGGGACAACGCACTTCCCCGGCTTCTATCTGTCCGACTCGGGTCACCCGGTGGACTGGACCCTGGAGTCGCCCGGCGAGGTCGCGGCCGTCATGCGCGCGCAGGACGCACTCGACGGGCCCGAGTCGGCGCTGATCGTCGCCAACCCGGTGCCGGAGGCGGAGCAGCTCGATCCCGAACTCCACGCGCGCGTGCTCGCCGACGCGCTGAACGCGTGCGAGGCGGAGGGTGTGAGCGGCCAGGCGGTGACACCGTTCCTCCTCGGCTACCTGGTGCGCCACACCGAAGGGGCGTCACTGAGCGCCAATCTGGCGGCGGTACGCGGCAACGTACGGCTCGCGGGGCGGATCGCGGCGGCCTGGGCAGGCGCGTGACCGGGGCGAGCGGCCCCGGCAGAGCTCCCGGCAGTGCTCCCGGCGGGGCTCTCCTGGTCGTAGGCGACGTCGTCACGGATGTCGTCGCCCGGCACCGTGGGCCGCTCGCGTCCGGCACCGACACAGCCGCTGTCGTCCGGACCGTGCCGGGCGGCGCGGGCGCCAACGTCGCGTGCTGGGCGGCCCGCCGGGACGGCACGGAGGTCCGCCTGCTCGGCAAGGTGGGCATGGATTCCGCCGCGTGGCACGAGCGCGAGCTGGCCACTTCGGGAGTACGCCCCCTCCTGGTCATCGACCCCGAGGCGCCGACCGGGACGGTGATCTGCCTGGTGGACACGGGCGCTGCGGCAGAGCGCACGTTCCTCACGGACAGCGGCGCGTCCCTGCGGCTCACCCCCGGCGACTGGTCGGAGTCACTGCTCGACGGTGTCACCCGGCTGCATCTGTCGGGCTATCTGTTCTTCTCCGAGCCGTGCCGTGCGCTGGTGGCGGTGGCGGTCGAGTCGGCACGCGCGCGTGGGGTGCCGGTGAGCGTGGATCCGGCGTCGGCGGGATTCCTCACGGAGCTGGGAGTGGACCGCTTTCTCGCGCTCACCGAGGGCGTCGACGTCCTGCTGCCGAGCCGGGACGAGGCCTGTCTGCTGACCGGTCTGCCCGATCCGGCGGACGCGGCGGCCAAGTTGAGCCGCCACGTTCCGCTGGTGGTCGTCAAGCAGGGCGGGGCCGGAGCCCTGGTCGCCCGGTCGGGGGAGGTCCGGGCCCGGGTTCCGGCGGTGCCCGCGATCCCGGTCGACACGACGGGTGCCGGGGACGCCTTCACCGGAGCCTTCCTGGCCGCGCTCCTCGCGGGCACCCGACCGGAGGAAGCGGCTGTGGAGGGGTGCCGGGCCGGGGCACGGGCGGTGGAACAGGTGGGCGGGAGGCCGACGACGAACGCGTAGGCCTCCCGGGCCCGTGCCGTGGGCCGCCCCGATCCGCCTCGGCAGCCCATCCGGACTGCCCCGGGCTGCCCCGGACCACTCCGGACTGCCCCGGACCGCCCCGGTTCGGCCCGGGCCGGCCCGGGCCGGCCGTGGAGGCATGCGCGTCCGAGCCCCGCGGCGGCGAGGCACAAGCACTCCGGCCCTCGCGGGGCACTGTGCCCTCGCCGCGGACTGCGCCCTCGCCACGCGGTGCTACACCTTGCGCCCCCACGCCGAGATCAGCGGCGCCGTGGCCAGGTCCATCCCGCCCGCGGCCACGTTCGCGAGGTGCCGGTCGATGTCCTGGTCCGTGGCGAGGCCCGCGGCGACGAGCCGGTCGCGGACCTGACGGATCGTCGCGGACTCCAGCGCTCCGCAGGCCGGCAAGGTGATCGGGAAGTACGCGTCGGCCTCGACCTGTCGCAGCCCGGCCTCGCGGAGCAGCCGCGGAAGCCGACGCCCGTACGCGAGGTCGGCGCCGTGCTCGGTGAGCAGTTCACGGAAGCCGTGGCGCAGCCGGTTGGCCAACTGCTGTTCGGGGCCGCGCTCGTCGGGGCAGGCCAGCGGCTGGAGCGCCGGGTCGGCGTCCTCGACCAGGAGCCGTCCGCCGGGCCGCAGCGCTCTGATCATCGAGTGCAACGCCCTCTCCCTGTCCGCCACATGGACCAGGACGAGCCGGGCGTGCACGAGGTCGAAGCCCTCCCCCGGCGGCTCGTCCACGCCCACGTCATGGACGCGCAGCTCGACGGGAGGACGGAACGCCGAGGTGGCCCAGGAGGTGTCGACGTCGGTCGCGACCACCTTGCCGGTGGGGCCGACCTTCTTGGCGAGCCAGGACACCACGGACGTGCCGCCCGCGCCGACCTCCCAGCAGCGCCAGCCGGATCCGATACCGAACCGTTCGATGTGCCGGAACGTCGTGGGGTCGAAGAGAGCGGCGAGGGCGTCGAAACGCTGCCCCGCCTCGGTCTGCCGGTTGTCGAGGAGATACCCGTCGGTGCGCGTCATGCGCCGATCATCCCAGTTGTCTCGCTTGTCCATGATGGTTGACGCTCCCGAAGTCAAGCGCGTCGTCGGCCGCATGGGCCGCGCTCGGCCCGCCAACAGCCGTCGTCGCCTCGTCAGTACCGGCCGACACGGTGGACCTGGAACGGAATCCTCCGTTCCCACAGGCTTTCCCGGCCGTCAAAACATCCTGGCAGACTGGCCGCGGCAAGGCGCAGAGTGCGGCGCGAGGAGATCCACGCAAGGAGATCCAGATGTCCATGGCAGGGAATCTGCGGAAGGTCACGGGCCTGAGCAAGGTCGGCGGCCTCCGCAGGGTGGCACGGCTGACACGACGGCGCGCCCGTGTCGACCTGAGTCACCCCGCCCGGTCTCCGCTGGGCACAGCGGTGGTGAACTGCGTGGCGTACGAAGAGGGGTCGAGGGTCCCCGCCGGCCGCGATCTGGTCGAGACGGTGCAGCGGATCCGCAAGGCCGACGGCGGATTCGTCTGGCTCGGGCTGCACGAGCCGACGGAAGTGGAGTTCGCGGGCATCGCCGAGCTGTTCGACCTCCACCCGCTGGCGGTCGAGGACGCGGTGGACGCCCATCAGCGCCCGAAGCTGGAGCGGTACGGCGACACGCTGTTCGCCGTGTTCAAGACGGTCTGCTACGTCGAGCACACCGAACTGACCGCGACCAGCGAGGTGGTGAACACCGGCGAGATCATGGTGTTCGTCGGCCAGGACTTCGTGGTCACCGTGCGGCACGGCAGGCACGGTTCGCTCGGCCCATTGCGCGAGGAGTTGGAGGCCCGCCCCGAGCAGCTCGCCAAGGGCCCGGCCGCGGTGCTGCACGCGATCGCGGACCATGTGGTGGACGACTATCTGAACGTCACGGACTCGGTGCAGGAGGACATCGACCAGGTCGAGACGGATGTGTTCGCCGCGAACGGCGCGCGGGCCGACCCCGGGCGTATCTACCAACTCAAGCGTGAACTCCTTGAGCTGAAGCGGGCGGTGGTCCCGCTCGGCCGCCCCATCATGGATCTCGCCACCCGGCCGATCAGGGTGATCGACCCGGAGATACAGGCGTACTTCCGCGACGTCTCCGACCACCAGCTGCGGGCCGCCGAGCAGATAGCCGCGTTCGACGAACTGCTCAACTCGATTCTGCAGGCGCATCTCGCGCAGGTGAGCGTCGCGCAGAACGAGGACATGCGGAAGATCACGGCATGGGCGGCACTGATCGCCGTGCCGACCATGGTCTGCGGGGTCTATGGCATGAACTTCGACTACATGCCGGAGCTGCACTGGAAGTTCGGCTACGGCATGGCCGTCGGCGTGATCGCCATCGTGTGCTCCACGCTCTACCGGGGGTTCAAGCGCAACGGCTGGCTGTGACACCGCTCGTCCGGCGCGCATGGCCGGACGAGCGCGTGTCCCGGTCGTGCCGTGGGGACCTCGGGGTCAGCGTGCCGCGCTCTTCGCGTAGACGCTCTCGGCCCAGCCCGCGAGTTGTTCGTCCGTCAGGTGCGCGGCCAGGTCGGCCTCGCTGATCATCCCGACCAGGCGCTTGTTCTCGATCACAGGAAGGCGGCGGATCTGGTGCCCCTGCATCTCGCGGAGCACGTCGCTCACGTCGGCGCCCGCGTCGATCCAGCGCGGTGTGCCCTTGGCCATCTCCCCCGCGGTGATGCGTGCCGGGTCATGGCCCATGGCCACGCAGCCGATCACGATGTCCCGGTCCGTGAGAATGCCGCAGAGCCGTTCGTTCTCGTCACTGATGGGCAGCGCGCCCACATTGAGTTCACGCATCAGCTGGGCGGCACGGTCCAGCGTCTCGTGAGCGGGGATCCACTGGGCGCCGCGGTGCATGATGTCTCCGGCGGTGGTCATGTAGTACCTCCCGGTGCCGGACGGCCGGCGCGGCGCGGGGAGGCACCGCTAGTCCCGGCGCCCTACATTCTCGCCGGGTACGAGGAGATACGCACCCGGAAGTTCGCGGCTTCCGCCCGGCATCCCGGCCCGCCACACCCGTCCGCCCGCGCGGCATCATGGGCCGGGTGCGACTCGAAGCGATCACCTGGGACCGGCTCGGCGACCTCCTCGCCGAGCGTCTGCTCGACCTGAAGCCGGCCGACGGCAGCCCCTGGCCTCGTATCGCCTTCGACGGGGCTCCGGCCGCCCGGCCCGGCGACCTCGCCGAACTCGTCGCCGAGGCCCTGCGCCTGCGCGGCCGGTCCGCACTCGTCGTCGGTACGGGGGACTTCCTGCGGCCCGCTTCCCTCCGGTTCGAGTACGGCCACCAGGACGTCGAGGCGTACTACGACGGCTGGTTCGACACCGGCGCCCTGTGGCGCGAGGTCTTCGGCCCGCTGGAAGCCGGCGGCGACGGCCGTGTACTTCCCGACCTCTGGGATCCGAACACCGACCGGGCAACCCGTAGCCCGTACGTCCAACTCCCGCCCGGCGCCGTGCTGTTGCTGCACGGTCCACTACTGCTGCACCACTGGTTTCCGTTCGACCTCACCGTTCACGTACGCCTCTCACCGGCCGCGCTGCGTCGGCGCACCCCCGAGAGCGAGCACTGGACGCTTCCCGCGTACGAGCGCTACGAGAGCGAGACGGCCCCGGGCGACACGGCCGACGTCCTGGTGCGCGCGGACGACCCACGCCACCCGGCGTGGAACGGATGATCCGAGGTGGGTCTTCCGTCTCGCGATTCTCACGAAAGGACTTTTACATGCACGCGCATATAGTTAGTGTGGCGGTATGACGATCTCCTTCGACGACTCGGTCCGTGCACTCCTCGACGGCAAGAACTTCGCCAGCGTCGCCACTCTCGGTCCCGGCGGGGCTCCCCAGAACTCGGTGGTCTGGTTCAAGCGCGAGGGCGACACCGTCCTCTTCTCCTCGACCGACGGCCGGCAGAAGATCCGCAACCTCCGGCGCGACCCCCGGATCAGTATCTCGGTCTACGACCTCGCCAACCCCTACACCTCGGTGGAGATCCGCGGCACCGCCGAGATCCTCCCCGACGAGGGCAAGCGCCTTCCGTACGAGCTCTCGCACAAGTACCTCGGCGTCGACCCTCCCTCGGAGAAGGAGGACGAGGTCCGCGTGATCGTCCGTGTCGTGCCCGAGCGGATCGTCGGCTTCTCGGCGTGAACAGGATTCTCGGCGGGAAGCGGACGGGCCGCCTCGCCGGACGGGAATGACACACCCATGACGACCACGGCAACTCCCCCGCCCCGTACCGGGCTTCTCGTCGTCCAGCCGGTCAAGCGGCGGCACTGTGCCGAGTGCCGGGGCGGGCCGCTCTCGTTGCTGGTACTGGAGGAGGGGTCGCCTCGGTGTCTCGACTGTGCCGACCTCGGGCATCTGGTGTTTCTGCCCCGGGGGGACACGGCGTTGACGCGGAGGTCGCGGGAGGGGAGCGCGCTGTCGGCAGTGGTCGTACGGTTCAACCGGCGGCGCGGCCGGTACGAGCGGCAGGGTGTGCTCGTCGAGGACGCGGCGCTCGCGCGGGCCGAGGAGCGCTGTCTCGCGGACGCGGAGGCGCGGCGGCGGCGCCGGGCCCGGGACGCGCGACGGCGGGCCGCGGAGGATGTGCGGTTCACGGAGGCGTTCGCGGAGGAGATCCGGCGGCTGTTTCCCGGTTGTCCGGACGGTCGGGCGCACGCGATCGCCGGGCACGCCTCGGTGCGGGGCAGCGGGCGCGTGGGCCGCAGTGCCGCCGGGCGCGCCTTGTCCGAGGGCGCGGTGACATCGGCGGTGCGCGCCGCGGTCCGGCACACGGACACCCCGTACGACCAACTGCTGATGAGCGGCGTTCCGCGGCATGAGGCCCGGCGCCGGATCGCTCCCACGGTCGAGGCGACGCTCGCGGGGTGGCGGGCGAGCGCGGGCGGGACAAAGCGGGGGGAGGCATTGCGGGGGTGAGGCACTGCCGGGGTGAGGCACTGCGAGGGTGAGGCACTGCGGGGGTGAGTGAAATCCGCCCCGGCCACTCACCCGAACAGCCCTCGGTCACGCCCCGGCTCTCCAGGCGCTCCCACCCCGGGTCCGCCAGGGTCCACCCGGGGCCATCCCGGGCCCGCCCAGGGTCCACCCGGGGCCATCCCGGGTCCGCCCCGAGACGACCGAACATGCCCCCGAGTTCCTCGGCCATGGTCACCCTTCCCGTACGGCATTTCACTTGTGGTGACAGGGAGCGCCGGGCAGGATCTTTGGGTTCGGGGTCGTCCGGACCGGCGGTTCTGGGAGCGGTGCGCGAGTTGTTGCCCAAGGGTTTTGCTTACGCGGGAGTTGCCATGATCGAGGGACCGTTCTTCGTCATCACCATGGTGGGGGTGCTCGGCACCGGGCTGGTGGCCGGTGTTTTCTGTGGGTTCTCGACGTTCGTGATGAAGGGCCTCGCCGCGCTTCCGCCCGCGCAGGGAGTCGCCGCGATGCAGGCGATCAACGTGACCGCGCTGATGCCGGCGTTCATGTTCCTGTTCATCGGTTCGGCCGTGATGTGTGCCGTGCTCGCGGTGGTCACCTTCGTGCTGTGGCCCGACGAGGGCACCGTGGAGATGCTGCTGGGCAGTGCGCTGTATCTGTTCGGCTGTTTCGGGGTCACGATCGCGGCCAATGTCCCGCGCAACAACAAGCTGGCCACGATGGAGGCCGGTACGCCGGAGGCCGTCGCGTACTGGCCCACGTATGTGAGCGAGTGGTCGATGTGGAACCACGTCCGCACGGTCGCGTCGGCCGCCGCCGCGATCTCGTACGTACTGGCGCTGACCTGAGGCGTACCCGGTAGCGCTCGTCGGCCCACGTGGCCGCTCCCCCGATGGCCGCGCCCCCGGTGGATGTGCCTCCGGTGGATGTGCCCGCGCACGTCCGAGGCGGGCGCGGCCACGGCGTCGTATCGTGGCGGGAAGAGTCTGCCGATAGGCCCTCGGCCCGCCGCCCGGACGATGGCGTCGGAGACGGAGACCGCAGGGGCACCGTTCACGTACGTGAGGGAGACGGCTGTGGCCGATCCCAAGGGTTTCCTCAATGCCTCCCGCGAGGAGTGGCCCCGGCGCCCTGTCGGGGAGCGTGTCCATGACTGGGACGAGGTGTACGTCCCGGGGGCTCTGCTGCCGATCATCCGCACGCAGGCCGACCGGTGCATGGACTGCGGTGTCCCGTTCTGCCACGAGGCCTGTCCGCTGGGCAATCTGATCCCCGAATGGAACGACCTGGTCTCGCGCGACGACTGGCGGGCGGCGAGCGACCGGCTGCACGCGACGAACAACTTTCCCGAGTTCACCGGCCGGTTGTGCCCCGCGCCGTGCGAGGCGGGCTGTGTCCTGGCGATCAACCAGCCGGCGGTCACCATCAAGAACGTCGAGGTCGCCATCGCCGACCGGGCCTGGGAGGACGGGTTCGCGCCGCCGCGGCCGCCGGACCGGCTGTCCGACAGGACGGTCGCGGTGATCGGCTCGGGGCCCACCGGGCTCGCCGCGGCGCAGCAGCTGACCCGGGCCGGGCACACGGTCGCCGTGTACGAGCGGGACGACCGGATCGGCGGGCTGATGCGGTACGGGATCCCCGAGTTCAAGATGGAGAAGCGGCATGTGGAACGGCGGGTCGCCCAGATGCGGGCGGAGGGAACGAAGTTCCGCACGTCGACCGCCGTCGGCCGGGACGTCGGGGCGGCCGAGTTGCGGGCCAGGTACGACGCGGTCGTCCTCGCCGTGGGTGCCACGGCCTGGCGTGAACTTCCGGTCCCCGGGCGGGAGTTGAGCGGCATCCATCAGGCGATGGAGTATCTGCCGCTGGCCAACCGGGTGTGCGAGGGGGATCTGGAGACGTCACCGCTGTCGGCGGCGGGCAAGCATGTCGTGATCGTCGGTGGTGGCGACACGGGCGCCGACTGTCTGGGCACGGCGGTGCGCGAGGGCGCGAGGTCCGTGACGCAGCTGGACATCTACACGCAGCCGGGCGTGGAGCGGGACGAGGACGCCGACCCGTGGCCGGTGTACCCGAAGATCTACCGGCTGTCGGCGGCGCACGAGGAGGCCCGGGACCTGGAGACGGCGCCCGCGGCGGACGCGGACGCGCGGCTCTTCGCGGCGTCGACGCTCCGGTTCACCGGTGACGCGGCCGGGCGGGTGCGCTCGTTGCATCTGGTCGAGGTCGATGCGGAGCGCCGCCCGCGCCCCGGGACCGGGCGGGTGCTCCCCGCCGACCTCGTGCTGCTCGCGCTCGGCTTCTCCGGCCCCGACCGCTCCGACGGCCTCGTCGACCAGCTCGGACTCGGGCTCGACCCCCGTGGCACGATCACCCGCGACGCGGACTTCGCGACGAACGTGCCCGGCGTGTACGCGGCGGGGGATGCCGCGCGCGGCCAGTCCCTGATCGTGTGGGCCATCGCCGAGGGGCGGGCGGTGGCGGCAGCGGTGGACCGCCATCTGACGGGCACCTCTCGGCTGCCGGCACCGATCGGACCGTACGACCGCCCGATGACCGCATAGCCCACCGCGCAACCGGCACCGCCGCTCCCACCCACCGCACGCCGCCCACCGCACACCGCCCGGCACTCTCTCAGCTCCCGCCCGCCGCTGTGGCTCTCGCTCCCGCTCGTCAGCGTTCGTCCGTCCCAGCCGTCTTCGCCGTCGACAGAGCGACCCGGTTCCAGGTGTTGATCGCGAAGATCAGTGCCAGCACCTGGGCCAGTTCCTTGTCGTCGAACCGGGCCGCGGCCTCGGCGTAGACGTCGGCCGGGACGCCTCCGTCGGCGACCAGGGTCACCGCCTCCGTCAGGGCGAGGGCCGCGCGCTCCTTCTCGGTGAAGAAGTGCGGGGCCTCGCGCCACACGGCGACCATGTGCAGCCGGTCCTCACTCTCGCCTGCCTTTCGCGCGTCATTGGTGTGCATGTGGAGGCAGTACGCGCAGTGGTTGAGGTGCGAGGCGCGGATCTGGATCAGCTCGACGAGGGCCGGGTCGAGCCCCTCGCGGGCCGCGATGTCGAAGCCGACCAGGGCGCGGAACGCCTTCGGAGCGGCCTTCGAGAAGTCGATCCGGGCGTTCGTCGTGTGCGCCGCGTTCATCGTGGTCGTCGCGTTCATCGTGTTCGTCGTCATGACTATGAATCTACGAGCCGGAAAGACCCCTTGTAGGGTGCATTTCCATGGCGGATTCATGGGTCAATTCGGCGGAGCGCATCGGCGCCGACCTGCATCTGGAACTGGGCGGTCCGGGTGGCCGTCGCGCCGCTCTGAGCCGCGCCTTACGCGAGGCGGTCCGCAGCGGGCGCCTCGCCCCGGGCACCCGTCTCCCTCCGTACCGCTCGCTCGCCGCCGACCTGGGCGTGGCCCGCAACACGGTCGCCGACGCGTACGCCGAGCTCGTGGCCGAGGGCTGGCTGACCGCGCGGCAGGGTTCGGGCACGCTGGTCGCCGAGCGGGCCGAGCCGTTGGGTGCGCACGCGCGCGTACCCAAAAAGGCACCCCCACGCGCGCGTGGACCGCGCCACGACCTGCGGCAGGGCACGCCGGACGCGTCGTCGTTCCCGCGCGCCGCATGGCTGGCCTCGTACCGGCGGGCTCTGCGGCAGGCCCCCAACGAGGCGTTCGGGCCAGGTGATCCCGCCGGCCGGATCGAACTGCGGGTGGCGCTCACGGAGTACCTGGCACGCGCGCGTGGCGTCCGTACGGAGCCGGGGCGGATCGTGATCTGCTCCGGCTTCGCGCACGCCCTGCTGCTGCTGTTCCCCAAGGTGCTGCGCGGTCCGCTGGCCGTCGAGTCGTACGGCCTCGCCTTCCACCGCGAGTTGCTGACCGCGGCGGGCGTACGGACCGTACCCCTGCCGCTCGACGAGGACGGCGCCCGGGTGGACGGCCTGGGCAGGGAGCGGGCCGTACTGCTCACGCCCGCGCACCAGTTCCCGACCGGTGGACCACTGCATCCCGCGCGGCGGGCCGCCGTGATCGACTGGGCACGCGCGCGTGGAGGGGTGATTCTGGAGGACGACTACGACGGGGCGTTCCGCTACGACCGCAAGCCCGTGGGGGCGGTACAGGGCCTGGACCCTGAGCGGGTCGTCCACATCGGCTCGGTCAGCAAGAGCCTGTCGCCCGCGTTGCGGCTGGGCTGGATGGTCCTTCCGGAGCGGTACGTCGAAGGGGTCCTGGAGGCCAAGGGCGAGCGGGAGGCGTGGGCGAGCGTCCTGGACCAGCTGACGCTCGCGGACTTCGTCGTCTCGGGGTCGTACGACCGTCATGTGCGGCGGATGCGCCAGCGGTACCGGAGGCGGCGGGACCGGCTGGTCGACGCGCTCGCCGTGCACGCCCCGCACGTCGAGGTCACCGGGATCGCGGCCGGGCTCCACGCGGTGCTGCGGCTGCCGCCCGGGAGCGAGCAGTCCGCGGTGAAGGCCGCCGTGTGGCAGGGCCTGGCGCTGGACGGGCTCGCGGAGTTCCGGCACCCAGAGTCGTCCATGACCGCGCCGGACGGTCTGGTCGTGGGGTATGCGACGCCTTCGGAGCACGCCTACGGGGCGGCGCTGGAGGCGTTGTGCGCGGCGCTGCCGCCACCGTGAGTACCGGTGAGGAGTGAGTACCGGGTGCCGGGTGAGTACGGGGTGAGGAGCAGTTCGTCGGCCGGAATCCGACTTCCGGATGACATGGAACACAACAGCAAGTGGGATCCTCGGCTGAGGAGGCGCGTTGTTGTCGCGGCCGTACCCCGGTCGGACGGGAACTCGCCCCCATCCTTCGTTCCGTCGTCAGGCGCAGGGCCACCCCCGCGCGTCCCCCCTGTTGGCGGTCGGTCCTGGAGGGTGTTCGATGACGACGGTCGACGAACGTCATGGAGACGGTGCGCGCGACGGGGACGACCAGGGCGGTGTCCCCCGCATACGCGATCCGCTGGCCTCCCGGTTTCCTCGGACCGCCCCTGAAGTTCCTCGACTCGCCGCGGAAGCGGTCCCCTTGAGTGATCCGCGGGCGGCACGCATCCCGTTCGCAGGCTCCAAGGCGGCGCATCTGGCGCGCGCCGCGCCGGCCGGGTTGCCGGTGCTGCCGGGGTTCGTCGTGCCGTACGGCGAGCGGGCCGGCGAGTGGGCCGGCGACGGCGACCTGGAATCGCTGCGCCGTGCCTGGCGGGAGCTCTCCGCCGACGGCACACGCCCCCTCGTCGTACGGTCCTCCTCGCCTCAGGAGGACACCCAGGAGTCGTCCCTGGCGGGCCAGTTCGCGTCCGTGCTGGACGTACAGGGCTGGCACGAGTTCCGTGCGGCCGTGCGGACCGTGCTCGACTCGGCACACCGGCCCGACGGCACGGTGGCTCCGATGGCGGTCCTGGTGCAGCCGATGCTCACGGCCCGCGTCGGTGGGGTCATGTTCGGCGCCGACCCCGTGGAGGGGCGGACGGACCGGATGCTGGTCAGTGCGGTGCGGGGCGGGCCCCACTCCCTGGTCAGCGGTGAACAGCCCGGCACGAACTACTGGTTGAGCCGCTGGGGACGGCTGCTGCGCACTGAGCCCGACGACCCCGAAGGACTGCTCGGAGCCGACGGACTGCGCCGCCTGGCCCGGCTGGCGCGGCAGGCGCGCGGGGTCTTCGGCGGGCCGCAGGACATCGAGTTCGGGTTCGACGCGTCGGGGCAACTGTGGCTGTTCCAGAGCCGGCCGATCACGGCGATGGCGGCGCGGCCCACGCGCGGGGCACGACTGCTCGGCCCCGGACCAGTGGCGGAGACACTGCCGGATCAACTGGAGCCACTGGAGGAGGACTTGTGGGTGGCCCCGATGGCACGGGGGCTGGCCGCCGCGCTCGACATCGGGGGCACCGCGCCCCAGCGTCAGCTGCGCTCGGTCCCGGTCGTCACGGCGGTCGGCGGACGGGCCGCGGCGGATCTGCGGCTGCTGGGCGCCGCACCGCCCCGGAACCGATGGCTCGCGCTGCTCAACCCGGCACCGGGTGCCCGCCGGCTGGCCGCCGCGTGGCGGGTGGGCCGGCTGACGTCGGCGCTGCCCGGTCTCGCGGTGGACCTCGTCGCGGACGTCGACCGCCGGCTCGCCGAGACACCGTCCACGGACCGGCTCACCCGCCCCGATCTTCTCTCCACCCTCCGCTGGACCCGTACCGTGCTGGTCTCGCTGCACGCCCAGGAAGCTCTCGCGGGCGCCCTCCTCCCCGAGCCCCGCGCCACGGCAGCGGGCACGGCCCTCGCCGCTCTCACCGAGTCCCGCGCCCTCGGCGTACCGGACGAGAGGAACAGGAACAACGGGAGGAACAACAAGAACAACAACAGGTCCTCGGTCAGGAGCCCCAGGGAGACCCCTGGTGAGGCGCGTCGCCTACTTCTTCGGAGGCGCGGCGGCCGCGGGAGCGGGGACGTACGTCGTCATCTATCTGTACCGGTGGCAGTGGCAACGGGCCATCCTGTGCGGGGTGTTGCTGCTGGTCGTCGAGGTGATGCTGCTCGGGATCGTGCTGCTCGGGCGGCTCGCACGGATCGAGGAGCGCATGCGTGACGCGGACCGTCGGCAGGAGGATGTGCTGGCTCGGCTGCGGGAGAAGGACGCCCGGCCGGCGGGTGACCGGTTCCGCTGGCTGGACGAGCCGACGAGTCGTACGTACGTCTTCGTGCCGGTCCTGATGGTCACCGGTGTGCTGCTCTCCGGTCTCGCCTGGATCGTGCAACGGATCGCGTCGGCCACGGCCCGGCCCACGGCGGAACGGCGGCTCGCGGGACGGCTCGCCGTCCTGGCGGCACCCGATCCGGCCCGGGACGCCGATCCGGACGGCAAGGACGCCTTCGACGACCTGGACGGCCTGCCACCCATCGGCGCGCGAGGACGGCACGCCCGTACCGTGCGCGCGCTCGTCGTGAGCGCGGTCGGGGCCGCGCTGGTCGGCGCGCTCGTCGTGGGGCTCGCCGACCTCACCCAGACCCGCGAGGAGGACGCGAAGAACTCCGAGGCGACCTCTCTGCTGCTGAAGGTCGACATGCGCGGTACGAACATGACCGCCGAGCGGGAATCGCTCGCCGCGCACCAGCTCTGGGAACGCTGCCGGGACTCGACGTCCGTACCGCTGAACCGCGCCACCCTCGGCAAGTTGGGCGACGGTCTCTTCGCGGGCGTGGTCCAGCCCGCGCTGACCGACCACGACCGGATGCGGCTGCGCGGCTGCCTGGAGGACACCGGCCTGGACCGTACGCACCTCACGGTGGTCGGCATCGGCGACGCGGACGCGGACGACGACTGAGCGCGCACCCCCGGTCAACGCCGGGCCCCGGGGCAGCGACCCGAGACCCTGACCCGAGACAGTGAACCGAGACAGTGATTCGAACCGGGAACTCCGGTCGCTTCCGCCCCCTCCCCCACACGGGCAACTTCTGCCATACACGGACAACTCGCGCCCCGGCGGCCCGGGTTACGATGCCAAGGCGCCCCTCCTCCCCGAGCCTCCGGGTCGCCCATGGCTGTCGTCGCCCCGTCCCCGCCCCGCGGCACCCTGCCCACCGGCCGTCCGCGCAGATCCCTGCGCAGAACGGTGCTGCGTGTCCTCGCCGCGCTCGGTCTCGGCTATCTCGCCCTCTGGGCGACCGGCGCGCTGGGCATCCTCGCGCTGTCGTACTGGACCCGGGAACAGACCCCTCCGCCGGAGGGGACGCACGCGGTTCAGGGCATTCACCACTTCCAGCCCGTGGACGCCGAGGGTGCGCTGTGGCGGGGCGCCGCGCCCTCCCCCGCGGGCTACCGGGAGCTGGCCGGGCTCGGCTTCACCACGGTCGTCGACCTGCGCGCCGAGGACCTGAGCGCCTCCCAGCTGGCCGGTCCCGCCAGGGCCGGTCTCGATGCCGTACGGCTGCCGATCCGGGACGGACAGACCCCGACGCCGCACCAGGTACGACGCTTCCTGAGCGTCGTGGGCGCGGCCCCGGGGCCGGTGTTCGTGCACTGTGGGGCGGGTGTGGGCCGTACGGGGACGATGGCCGCGGCGTATCTCGTGCAGGCCGGGCAGGAGTCCCCGTCGGCGGCGGTCCGGCGCAACCTCGCGGTCGGACCGCCTTCGATCGAGCAGATCTACTACGCGCTGAGCCTCGGCCAGGACCGTGCAGAGCAGCCGCCCTTCCCGATCGTGGCGGTGAGCCGGCTGGTGGACGCGCCTCGGCGCATATGGTCCTGGTGGTGAATCGACTGGGTCACTGGATCAACTGAATGCCAAGGTAGGAAGCACGTGGGACAAGTGGATGCGGATCAAGGAGCGGCCGGTCGGCGGCCTCAGGAGAGCAGGAAGTCGGCCTCCCCCGCCTTGGCTCCCTGGATGAACGCGGTCATCTCGCCGGGGGTGTAGATGAGGGCGGGACCATCCGGATCCGCCGACTGACGGACCGCGATCCGGCCGTCGGAGAGCTTCATCGCCTCCAGGCAGTTGCCGCCGTTGCCGCCGCTCCACGGCTTGTGCCAGCCTTCGCTGCCCAGTTCCCTGGCGGGCATGCCGTTGTAGATCCGCGCGTTGCGTATCCGGGTCTTGATGCGATCCATTCACAGCTCCTTGCGGAGATCCAGCAGGATCTCCTTCGTGCGATGTGCCGTGGCGGCCTGCGCCGCCATGCGGTCCATGACCTCGAGGTGGGTTGCCACCTCGGTACGTCCGTCCAGGTAGACGGCGCCGGTCAGGTACTCGCTGTAGACCATGTCCGGCAGTTCGGGCATGGCAAAGCGGAACAGCACGAAGGGCCCGTACGTGCCCGCGTGCGGCCCCGAGGAGAAGGGGGCGATCTGCAGCGTCACATTGGGCAGCTTCGTGGCCTCGAGCAGCCTGTCGATCTGGGCGCGCATGACCTCGGGGCCGCCGACGGGGCGGCGCACGGCGGTCTCGTCCATCACGGCCCAGAACCGGGGCGCGCCCTCGCGCGTCAGCAGCTCCTGGCGTTGCATGCGCAGCGCCACATGGCGCTCGATGTCCTCGGGTCTGGTCTGGCCGATGGCGCCGGATTCCATGACGCCACGCGCGTACTCCTCGGTCTGCAGCACTCCGGGAACGAAGTGGGGTTCGTACGAGCGGATGAGGGCGGCCGCGCCCTCCAGGCTCACGTACATCGAGAACCAGCCCGGCAGGATGTCGTGGAAGCGCTGCCACCAGCCCGGCAGGTTCGCCTCCTCCGCCAGGGCGACGAACGCCTCGGCCTCTTCGTCGGAGACGCCGTACGACTTCAGCAGGAGCTGGAGGTACGGGATTTTGAGCGCTACCTCGGCCATCTCCATGCGGCGGACGGTGGCGGAAGTGACACGCAGGATGCGCGCTGCCTCCTCGCGCTTGAGCCCCGCGCGCTCCCGCAGGTCGAGCAGGCGCCGTCCGAGGACGACCTGCCCGACCGTCGGCGCGGACCGCGGCTCGCTCACGTCCACCTCCACTTTGTCCGGACAGCCCGGGCGGCGCCCGTTCGGGCCCCGAACCGGGTACCCAACTGACGCCGCGCCACGTGCTGTTGCGAGCAGTGTGCCATGGCCATACGGCACGGAACACTGCACTCTGCAATTTTCAGAGTGACACTTGCCAAGTGTTCACGACGGGGAGATAGTGGCAAACGTGATTCCGTCCGCGCCGTTAGGAACAGACGCAGCCGAGGACCGGTTCCGTCTCGGTGCCGCCGCTGGGGTACGCCCCGAGGCAGCAGCCGAGCGCCGGTTCCGCTTCGAGTTGGCCGCACATCCGGGCTCCGCGGCACAGGCCCGGCATCTGACGCGTGCCCGGCTCTCGGGCTGGTCGGTCTGTGAGGACACCTGCGACACGGCGGAGCTCGTCGTCTCCGAACTGGTCACCAACGCCATCGTGCACACGGCGAGCCGCCATGTGGTGTGCGAGCTGCACGACGGCGGCGACCTGGTGCGGATAGCAGTCCGTGACGAGGGGTGTGCGCCGGGTGAGCCCCACCCGTCGCCACAGCGTCCCGAAGAGGAGCACGGGAGGGGACTGCTTCTCGTCGCGGCGATGTGCACAGCCTGGGGCGCCCAGGAAACCGGTCCCGGACTGCTGGTCTGGGCCGAACTGCCGCGCTCGGCGAACAACGGCGCCGAGCCGCGGTCGGACCTGGGCTGGAGTGCGAGGAGCCGGCCGGCCCCAGCCGGCTCCTCGCCGACCGGGGAACACGCGCACGGGGAACACGCGCATGCGGAGCCGAGCGGCTCGCAGGCGCCCCCGGCCGGGCACGACTGGTAGTGACCTGAATCGTTCCAGCCGGCTTCCCGGCTGGTGCGGCGACAGCCGTTTCCGGATGGTTCGGAAAAATTGGAGAACGGACGGGGGCTGAATGGGTGTGAGGGCGACGTCGGCCGGTGCGCCACGGGTGCTGAACCTGGACACGCTGGTCCGCCTGGAGCGCGGCCTGCGGACGACGTCCGGGACCGGGCCGTCGCGGCGGCTGACCGTGCCGGAGGGCATGCGGGCGCCGCTGGGCTGTGACGCGGTGGCCATGCCCGCGAGACTCGGCCCGCTGCTGATGCCCCGCCTGCCGCGCGTCGGCTGTGTGTACGCCGACAGCACGCACTGGTGGTGGCTCGTGCCCTCCGACTCCGACGTCGCCCTGGAATGGCCGGCGCCCGCGCACTACGCCACGGGGGCACTCGTACCCGCCTCGCCCGGTCTCCCCGGACTCATCCACAAGCCCGGCGGCACGCTCCCCTACACGCCGCCGATCCCGCTCTATCTGGCGCTGTGCCGGTTGACGGGGACTCCGCCGGCCTGGACGAGGCCGGTCAGCGCGTGAGCGCTCCGCTGGGGTGCGCTGCATTCGTCTGCGGATAGTCGTGGGCTGGTCGTGCCCCGCGGCGGAGCCGCTTATGTCACAGCCCCGCGTCCCTTCGGGGCGCGCCCCCACAGCGCGCGGCCGTAAGCGCCCGGGCGTGCTCCGGTTACGCCGTGGCGGACCGGGCGCGCGCCCTGCCCGATGGCGTCCCGCGCCGCGATAGTGGCCGTTCGTCCACGATCGGGGGAGGTCACCGGTGGGACCGGCGGAATCTGCGGGAGCTGCGAAGAAGACCGGGCGGAGAACCACGAAGAAGACCGGGCCGACGGGACCCGTGAAGACGGGCTCTGTGAAGACGGGCTCTGTGAACGGGAAACCCGGCGCGTCCGAGCCCGAGCCATCCGAGCCCCAGTCGTCCGGGCCCGGGCCGTCCGAGTCCGAGCGGCTGCTCTTCGGTGGCGCCTTGCGCTACGACATGGGCTGGTCGCAGCACTCCGACGCGTTTCTGGAGCTGAACTTCCGGGCCATGGTGACGCGGCTGCCCGCGCTGCTGGCGTCCAGTTTCCGGCTCGCCTGGCAGGCGGACCGGCGGGCGGCACGGATCGTGGTGGGCGCGGAGGTGGGCCGCGGCCTGGCCCAGGCGGTGAGCCTGCTGGCCGTCAACAGCGTCCTGGGGCGTCTGATGGCGACCGGCCCGGTGGAGGACCGGCTGCGCGACGCGGTGCCCGCGCTCGTCGTCGTCGCCGTCGTGATGCTGGTCGCCGCACTGCTGCGAGCCGCCTCGACGTACGCCACGGGCCGTCTCGAACCGAAGGTGGAGCGCGTCGCGACGGAGCTGTATCTGGAGCGGGCCGCGGCCGTCGAACTCTCCGCGATCGAGGACGAGGCCTTCCACAAGCTGCTGGACACAGCACAGTACGGCGCCTCGTCCGCCCGGCGGATGATCAGGATCGCCACGCGCGTGGTGAACGCGGGGATCTCACTGATCGCGGCGGCCGGCGTGCTGACGGTGCTGCACGTGGCGCTGCTGCCGCTGCTGGTGACGATGACGCTGCCGAGCGCGTGGAGCGCGCTGACCATGGCGCGGCACCGCTACTCGTCGTTCCACGCCTGGGTGCAGCATGCCCGGGCCGGCCAGCTGATCAGCGGTCTGCTCACCGAGCCCGCCGCGGCGCCCGAGATCCGCGTCCACGGGGTCGGTCCCTTCCTGCTGCGGCACTTCCGCGCGATGTCGGAGTCCGCCGAGGCGGAACAGGCCCGGCTGGCCGGGCTGGGGGCACGGACCGGGCTGATCGCGGCCGCCTGGACGGGCCTCGCGACCGTGGCGACGTACGCGACGCTCGGCGGGCTGCTGCTGGGCGGTGCGATGGCGCTGTCCGTGGCGGGCACGGCGGTGATCGCGATCCGTACGGGCTCCGGGAATCTCGACACACTCGTCCTGGAGGTCAACAGCCTCCATGAGGACGCCCTGTTCGTCGGGGATCTTCAACGCTTGTACGTGGAGGCGGCCGAACGCGCCATCCCGGTCGGCGGCGAGCCGCTGCCCGAGGAGCCGCGCGAGATCCGCTTCGAGAACGTCACGTTCACCTATCCGGGCAGTGCGGCCCGCCCCGCGCTCTCGGACCTGACGCTCAGCGTGCCGCTCGGCAAGATCGTGGCGCTGGTCGGGGAGAACGGCTCCGGGAAGACCACTCTGGTCAAGCTGCTGTCGGGCCTGTACGCGCCGCAGCGGGGCCGGATCCTGTGGGACGGCGTGGACGCGGCGACCGTCGACCGGCACCAGCTCGCCGAGCGCATCGCGATGGTGGCGCAGGACTTCAAGAGGTGGCCGTTCACGGCCCGGGTGAACGTCGCGATCGGCCGGACGTCGGCGCCGATCACCGACGAGCGGCTGCGCACGTCCGTCGCCGAGGCGGGCGCCGAGGACGTGGTGGACGATCTGCCGCGCGGTCTGGACACGCTGCTGGCCCGTATGTTCAGCGGCGGCCACGAGTTGTCGGGCGGCCAGTGGCAGCGGCTCGGTATCGCGCGGGCGGCCTACCGCAGGGGCGCGATCCTGGTCGTGGACGAGCCGACGGCGGCTCTCGACGCCCGCGCCGAGCTGGAGGTCTTCGAGAAGATCCGGGCCCTCGCGGGTACCGGTCAGACGGTCATCCTCATCACACACCGCCTCGCTTCGGTGCGCCACGCCGACCTGGTGCACGTCCTCGACCAGGGCCGGCTCGTGGAGTCGGGCACTCCGGACGAGCTGCTGTCCTCGGGTGGGGTCTACGCCGAGCTGTACTCGCTCCAGGCGGAGCAGTTCGCGGCCAAGGTACCGGCGCCCAAGGCCGGGTGAGGGTCGGCCGAAGGCCGGTGCACCTTACGCCGGGCGCGCCTTGGGCCGGGCGCGCCTTGGGCCGGATGCGGCTTGGGCCGGATGCGGCTCACGCCGGGTGAGGCCTCCGGCTGCGGCCGCCGCCCCGGCTCACTCGGCGAGTTCCCGCACGACCACCAGGAAGGCGTCCGTCGACAGGTCCATCACGACCTCGACGTGCTGCCCCTCCAGGCGGCGCGCCTGCGCGAACTCCTCGGCCGGCCACGAACCACGCGGCCCACCGGCGGGAAAGCGCTCCAGCACCGTTCGCCCGTTCACCACGTTGCACCTCCATTTAGCGCTGCTCTCCTGAGATCTCCTGAGAGCCCTTGAAGAGTTAAACGCCAATGATGGGGTGGACGTCTCGCGAAGTGACGTTACTGAGACGTAGCTGACACGCGGTCATCACACCTTGTGAAACATCTCTCAGGCCGTACCGACCTTCTGTACGGCCCTTCGCGTGGCCTTTTGTGCCGCGGCCGGACTCAGTCCTCGTACTCGTCGTGGTACCGGATGCGCTCGCTGCCCGCGGGCGCGCCCAGTGCCGACGCGCGCCCCTCCGGCTGCTCCCACTCCTCCTGCCGGCCGAGGGCTGTGAGGTCCAGGAGACTCGTGGTGGAGCCGAGTCCGTCGAGTCCGCGCTCGTACGTCGAGTAGGTGTGGAAGATCCGCTCGCGGTCGCGGAGGAAACAGCTCAGCCCCGGCCGTTCACAGGGCTCGTGGCTCTGGCCGCCGGCACTGCTGTCGTGGCCCTCGAACGACACCTGGAAGTCGTGGTTGAAGTCGTTGTCGTACGACGAGTACCAGGGCACCGTCCATCCCATCCGCGCCTTGAAGGGCAGGATCTTGGTGTACGGCGCCCTGGAGACCACCGCGAACTCGGTGCCCCGCGCGTGCAGATGCGCGAGGTGCCCGATCTGGTCGACGAACGCCGAGCAACTGCGGCAGCCCGCGTCCCACTCCGGCGCGAACATGAAGTGGTATACGACGAGTTGAGGCCGCCCTTCGAAGAGGTCGAACAGCGTCGCCTTGCCGTCCCCGCCCTCGAAGACGTACTCCTTGTCGATCTCGACCATCGGCATCCGTCGCCGCTCTGCGTTCAGCGCGTCGCGCGCGCGGGTCGCTGCCTTCTCCCTGACCAGCAGTTCCTCGCGCGCGCCGCGCCACTCGTCGCGCGACACGATCCGCGGAAGCGTCATCTGCCCCTCCTCCGGTGCGGTGCTTTCCCTGGGGTGGACCGGAAGGAGGAGCGGAACTCATCGGTGGGGCACGGAATTTCTTTTCTTCAGTACGTCACCGGAAGTTTCTTCAGTACGTCACCGGAAGCGTGAGCAGGCCCCGGGCGCGGAGGGACGGTCGCCACCGAAGGGCGCCCGGGTCGCCGTCGAGTTTCAGGTCGGGGAGGCGTTCCAGGAGGGCGGCCAGGGCGATCTCCGTCTCCAGTCGGGCCAGCGGTGCGCCCAGGCAGTAGTGGATGCCGTGTCCGAGCGCGAGATGTCCGGTGGCGTCGCGCCCGAGGTCGAACCGGTCGGCGTCCGGGAAGCGGCGGGGGTCGCGGTTGGCGGCGGCCAGGGACAGCAGGACCGTCTCGCCCGCCGGGACGGTGACGTCGCCGATCGTCACGTCCTCCAGCGGGAAGCGGCGGATGGCCAGCAGAGCCGGTCCGTCGTAGCGGACGAACTCCTCGACGGCGGCCGGGAGCAGGGTGGGGTCCGCGCGGAGAGCGGCCAGTTGGTCGGGGTGCTGGAGCAGCGCGAGGACCGCGGTGCCGATGAGCTGCACGGTGTTCTCGTATCCCGCGAAGAGGATGAGGAAGGCGAGCGACATCAACTCGTCCTCGGTGAGCCGGCCGTTCCCCGCGCTGTCACCCTCGTCCCTGACCGCGATGAGGTCGGAGAGCAGGTCGTCGGCGGGCTCTTTCCGCTTGTCGGCGAGGAGTTGGGTGAAGAAGCCGAGCATCGCCACGACGGCCTCTTTGGCGGCCTGCGGCCTGGCCGGGTCCGGCGCGACGAGCACGTCGGTCCAGGCCCAGAAGTCGCGACGGTGCTGGTGCGGTACGCCGAGCAGGTCGCAGATGACGGTGACGGGGAGGGGCGCGGCGTAGGCGGCGATCAGGTCCGTACTGCCGTGCGGACCATCGTCCGTACCCAGTACGTCGTCCGTGCCCAGTGCGTCGTCCGTGCCCAGTACGTCGTCCGTACCCAGTGCGTCGAGAAGCCGGTCGGCGGTCTGCCGGATGGGGACACGCAGTTGCTCGACGCGGCGCGTCGTGAAGGCCCGGCCGACCAGGCGGCGGATGCGTGTGTGGTCGGGCGGATCCATGTTGAGAAGGTTCGCGTCCAGGGCGGGCGGCAGAGCAAAGCCCTTGTAACCACCGGGCAGCGCATGCCTCTTGTCCAGCGAGAGAAGCGGGTCCGCCAGCGCCTTGCGTACGTCGTCGTAGCGCGTGACCAGCCAGGCGGGGCTACCGTCGGGGCCGGTGATGCGGTGCACGGGGGCGGTGTCGCGCAGCCGGTCGTAGACGGCGTACGGGTGGGCGAGAAGGCCATCGGTGACGAGGTCCTGGTCAGTGGACATGAGCCAACCCTAGGCGCCCTGGAGGGGCGCGGGGCTGCGTACATATGCGGCTCCGCCGCGTGGGCGCGACCAGCCCCCACCGGCCCGCAGCAGAACGAACCGCACACCCCCACACCCAGCGGAGCGCTCACGTGTCGTAGTCCTGGATCCGCTTGCCGTGGCTCCGGTCGATCAGGGCGGGCATCCGTTCGCTCATCTCCCGCACGATCGCGGGCACATCGAGCGTGAGCAGCTCACGGTCGCGCATGATCACCCGCCCGTCGACGATCGTCGTGCGTACGTCACCGGAGCGGGCGCTGTGCACGAGGGTGGCGGCGAGGTCGTGCACGGGCTGGGTGTGCGGGCCGCTCACGTCGACGAGGATGATGTCGGCGCGACGCCCCGGCGCGAGGCTGCCGATCTCCTCGCCGAGGCCGACCGCCCGCGCGCTCTGCAGTGTCGCGTGGTGCAGGGCCTGTCGGGAGGTCAGCAGGCGCGGGTCGTTCTCGGTGAACTTCTGCACCAGCGCGGTGAGGGCCATGGACTCCCACACGTCCAGGGAGTTGTTGGACGCGGCCCCGTCCGTGGCGAGACCCACGGGGATGCCGAGCTCACGGAGTGCGCGTACCGGAGTCGTCGTGGGCCAGGCGAACTTGAGGTAGCCCCGGGGCGCGCTCGCCACCGCGATCCGGCCCGTGGCGCGGGCGAGTACGGGCAGGTCGCGCTCCATGATCCCGGTGCCGTGCGCGATGAGCAGGTCGGTGTCGAGGAGCCCGGCCCCGGCCAGCACCCCGATGGGTGTGCGACCGTGGCGGGCGAGGCTGGTGTCGGCCTGGTCGCGGTTCTCGGAGGCATGGATGTGCACCAACAGGCGGTGCTCGCGGGCGAGTTGCGCGGTGGCGGCGAGGTCGGCGTCCTCGACGGTGTACGGGGCGTGCGGGGCGAGTGACGTGGTGATGCGGCCGTCGGCGGTGTCGCGGTGGCGGAGGGCGAAGTCCAGCGACCGCTCGCGCCCCTCGGCGCCCTGGGAGGAGAAGAAGGCCTGTCCGAGGTTGGCGCGCATCCCGCTCTCGGCGGTCACGGCGGCGACGGTGTCCATCGAGAAGTAGTGGTCGGCGAAGCAGGTGACACCGCCCCGGATCATCTCGGCGCAGGCGAGCCGCGCGCCCAACTCCACGTCCTTGTCCTGGAGGTTGGACTCGATGGGCCAGACGAAGTCGTTGAACCACTCCTCGACGGGCACGTCCTCCGCGATACCGCGCAGGGTGACCATCGGGGCGTGCGTATGGCAGTTGACGAGGCCGGGCATCGCCACCTGTCCGCGCGCGTCGATGTGCTCGACGGCGGAGAGGCCGGGAGCGGGGTGGTCAGCTGCGGAGAGGTCCACGGCGCCCGTGGTGATCGTCTCGATGCGGCCGGCCCGTACGACGATGGTGGCGTCCTCGACGAAGCCGATCTGTTCGTGATCGTCGTGCACCAGGGCGGTGCACCGGGTGATAATGAGATCGGCCGGGGCTTTTGTGCCGGGCGAGTTGGCCCGATCATCGGCAGAGGCGTTGGGCGTCGCGTCGGGCATGGGCTCGGGCGAGGTCATCACGCCACGGTACGACGGGATCGTGCCGTCGGGTGACGTGAACCGCGCATCCTGTTCCTGCCCTGTCGCCCCGGCGGTTTCGCGCGCACGCTGGCCTCACCATTCGACGGGCGGGCCCTGGAAGGCGCGTCCGGGAAGGAGCCCGGCATGCTCCTCGGCACCTGGAACCTGGAGAATCTGTACCGGCCCGGCGGCGACTTCGGACCGCGCGGCGAGGACGCGTACAAGGCGAAGCTCGCCGCGCTGGCGTCGGTCGTCACTGAGCTCGACCCCACGCTGCTCGGCGTGCAGGAGGTCGGCGATCCCGAGGCGTTGGAGGACCTGGCCGCGATGCTGGACGGCGACTGGCACATCGCGCTCTCGGAGCATCCGGACAGCCGCGGCATCAGGGTCGGCTTCCTCAGCCGCCCGAAGCCACGGAAGATCACCGACACGAACACCTTCTCCGAACCGCTGCGGGCCGTTCAGAGCGACGACGACAGTGAGCCGGTCTCCCGGACGGGCCGCGGCATCCTGACCGCGGAGATAACCGTGCGGGGGATGACCCTGGCCGTGGCGGTCTGCCATCTCAAGTCGAAGCTGCTGACGTACCCGGGCAAGCGGTTCCAGCCCCGGGACGAGGGTGAGCGGGCCCGCTACGGCGCGTACGCCCTGTTCCGGCGGGCCGCCGAGGCCACCACACTGCGGACCGTCGCGGACGGCCTCCTCGACGGCAGGGGCAAGGAACGGAACGTGGCCGTGCTCGGCGACCTCAACGACGAGGTCACGGCAGCCACAACCCAGATCACACAGGGTCCGACCGGTTCCGAGATCGGCACGGCGGGCTTCGAACGGCCCGACAAGGGCGACGCGGCGCGGCTCTGGAACATCGCACCGCTCATCCCGGAGGAGCAGCGCTTCTCCCGCGTCCACGCGGGGCGTCCCGAACTGATCGACCACATACTGGTCAGCCGACTGCTGCTCGACCATGTGACCGCGGCGGGGACAGGGACACCGGTCCAGGAGACCCCGCTGCCGTCGATCGACGAGGACCCGGGAAAGCGGCGGGACGCGGCGGGCTCGGACCATGCGCCGGTGTGGGCGCGGATAGAGCCGTGAGGCCGGGAGAGGCCTGAGGCCTCACGGCTGAGGGCTGAGGGCTGAGGGCTGAGGGCTGACGCATGATGCCTGACGCCTGGGACCTGAAGGCCTGATGCCTTACGTCTTGGGCGAGTCCTGACGGAGTTCGCCGCTCAAGCGCTGAGGAGGTTGGCCGGCGGGTCCGCGAGGCCGGCGCGTTCGCGCTGTTCCACGAGTTCGTCGAGGAGGGTGGCGAGGCGCTCGGTGTGCCGCGGGGTGAGCCGGCCCGTGTCGTCGAGGTGCACGGCGCAGGCGGTGGTGGTGTCGACGAGGCGTTCGAGGGTGGCGGCGACCTCGTCGGTGCCTTCCGTGTGCCGGGCCATGGTGGGCAGTTCGGCGGCGGCACGGTCGATCGCGGCACGCGCCTCGGCCAGCTTCCGGTAGGCCTCGCGGCGCAGCGCCCAGCGGGCGGCCCGGTCGTCGGCGCCGCTCAGCACGTGGGTGAGATACGCGTGGGCGGCGTCGGTGGCGGCGGTGAGGCGGGCCTTCACGTTCCCGCCGCGCTGTCCCGGAGCCGGCAAGTGGCCGACGATCAGCACGATCGCGCAGGCCAGCAGCGTCTCGCCGATACGGCTCCAGGATGCTTCCGGCTCCCCGCCGACCATGACGAGGGCGAGTACGAGGACGGTGACGACGGCGGTCTGTGCGGCGAAGTGCCTGGTGGCGACGGGTATCAGGGCGCCGCTGATCGCCACGAGCGCCACCAGCCCCTCCGGCCGGGGCAGCACGGCCGCGAACCCCGCGAAGACGAGGGCGCCCAGGACGGTGCCGGCCGCCCGGTTGAGCACGCGCGAGACGAGCGGCCCGAGGTCCGGCTTCACAAGGAAGACGGCGGTGGCCGGCAGCCAGTACCAGTGCACGTGGTGGAAGGCCTGTGCGACCGCCGCGCTGGCTCCGTAGGACAGGGCGACGCGGAAGCCGTACTCACGGCCGCCCTCACCGGTGACGGTGTGGAGCAGGGCCTTGGCGCGGAAGGGTCGTAGGCGCAGTCCCTTGTGGGCGGTCTGACGGGCGCCGCGGTCGAGGGGGTTGGTGCCGGTGCCGCCGTGGCCGGCAGCGCTGTGCTCGTCACCGGCCTTGTTCCCGTCAGTCTGCCGGCTGCCGGGCTTCCTGCCGCCGCGGTCGAAGGTCTCGGCGGCGTGCAGGAGTGCGTCGTCGAGGGCGCGCAGTCCGGGTACGGACCGGGCGGGCGCGGGCAGCGGTCCGCAGGGTTCGCCGGTCCGTACGGCGACGGCGAGCCGTCGCGGCCCCTCCGCCGTACGGGCGGGCAGCGCGTCCCCGGCCCAGGCCAGCGCGGTCGCGGCCTCGGCGAGCGGCAGCGCGGCGGCGTACTGCGCGCGCAGCCGCCGCTCGGCGGAGGAACTGGCGTACCGCCGCAGCCTCGGCCCGGCGAACGCGTCCTGCGCGTGATCGAGCGCGGCGGTGAGGGCGGCCCGACGGGCCCCGGCCTGCTCGCCGCCGGCAGCGGCAAGCAACTCGGCGATGGCGTCGTAGACGTCCGCGACAGCCACCCGCTCCCCGTCGAACCGGAAGTCATGGGCGAGGGCACCGGGCGTGGGCAGCACAAGCCGCAGCACGATCAGCCAGGCGGCTCCGGCCAGGAAGAACAACGCTCGCTGCCACCCGGGTTCGGGCAGTGGCATCCCGGCCCCGATGGCCGCGGCGACGAGCAGCTGCGTACCGGCTCCGGAGGACACGGGCCCCACGGCGCTCACGGCCCCGGCGAGCAGCCCGAGCGCGGTGAGTATCAAGGTCAGCGGAACGGCCCCGAGGCCCTCACCCGCGTACGTACCCACGACGAGCCCCGTGGCCCCGGCGAGCCCGGGCACCCCGATGCGGTGCACGGCGGTCCGCCGGCTCCCCGGCCGGTCGTTGATCCCGGCGAGCATGGCTCCCAGGGCGGCCATGACCCCGACGGACTCCCGCCCGAGGAGCACGGCCGCGAGCAACAACGGCCCGGCGGCGAGCGCCCCGCGCACGACGGCATTCCACGGCACGGGCCCCCTTTGCGCACGCAGCGCATGCGTGAGCCAGGGAGGCAGGGCAACGGAGAAAGGTCGCGGCACGGGCACGGGGCTCCTGTCGGGACGAGGGCGGTTGCGGGTGGCATGCCTTCGGGCGACGTCGGCCTGGGCGGTGGTGCTTACGGTAGGTCGGGTTCCTGGAGAGTAAGGGACCTATGCGTTTCGTGGGTGTGACGATTGTCGTGATGGCCGCGTTCTTTATGTACGCAATCGAGGGGGCGGGCCCGGCATCGGTTCTCCGGGGGTGGGCCGATCCGCGAGCAAACGGGAGCGGGCCCGGAGGCGTAGCCGGCCCCCGAGCCCTGTGATGCCACCCATGTCGCACACCGGCACGCTTGAGAACTCAGGTCAGTGTTATGTCGCCGCGTCCTGCCTTTGGACCACCGCACATCGAGCTGTGCGGGCCGGACTTGAACCGGCATTTCGACGCCCGGAGCCTGAGTCCGGTCGATCCGGCGATCGGCGGCGAATGCTGAGTCTGGAGCAATAGTCTGAGATTGATCGCGGTCTGCCTCTGCCGATTGGGCTACCGCGGCGCGATGGGCACCTCGTACGGGTTGTACGAGTGGTGTACGGGTGCCGGGTTGGTGCCGCGGGGAGGACTCGAACCTCCACTGGAACCGCGAAGTCACGACAAGCTTCAGTTTCAGCTTGCGCTCCTCGCGCACCCCGGCCGTCCTTCTTGTTGGCCGGGGAGTCTCTGAGGCTACCCGAACAGGTAGCCGAACACGGCGTCCCCGACGCGCTGGTCGGTGACATCGGCGCCGTTCGCCTCTTCCCGGGCGAACTTGACGGCCTGCTGCATCTTCTCGACGCGGTCGAGCAGTTCGTTGACGCGCCGCGCGGGAAGGGCACCGGAGAACTTCACGGTCGTCCAGTACCCGACGGGGATGTCCTCGTAGTACACCTCGACCTGCGCCGGATGCTTGTCGGTCGCCTCCGCCTTCACGTGGTTGCGCGGGACCTTCTTCGTCCGCAGCGTCCTGACCGGCTCGGTCTTCCACGCGTCGGTCGACGGGTCCTGCACCCACGACTCGGAGGCGTCGAGCACGGGCAGCTTCCGCACGAAGGTGTTGAGATCGGTGAGCTGCTTCTCCAGAAACAGCAGATAGGACACCGGCACGTCGGCGACGAGCACCCGCCCGTCGACCTTGACGTCCGCGCGGGCCGTGCAGTTGGCCCAGTCCTTGGTGGCGGTCACGTCGAACAGCCGGGTCAGCGTGGCCGCGGTGTCCCGCAGCACATCCTCGGCCTGCACCTGCACCCGAGTCGACTCGGGCGGCAACTGCTCACCCTCCTCGTCCTTGGGCTGATACGTACGCGAGATGCCGGCCAGCAACGCCGGCTTCTGCAGCCCATGATGAGCAGCCGTCAGGTCCTGATGGGACTTGGACTTGATGCCCTTCTCCACCGCGATGATCTGATTGAGTTTCGCCACGTCGGTGACGGTAGCAGTGTCAACTTGACGATTTCCAAGGGTTATTCAGCGGCGCGGCAGTGCGGGGAACAACCCACCCGCCCGTTCGAAGAGTGCCTCGGTTGCCGCAACGGCCCGGAGCAACGGGTTCACGTCCGATTCCGCGGACAGGGAGCCGATGATGTCGTCGACGTCCCGCAGCCCCGCCCGCTCCAGCAACCGCTTCTCGTTCGTCACCCACTCGCCCCGTCCCGCCAGTACCGCGTGTCCGGCCTGCATGGCGGCTGTGGCGATGGCGCCTGCGACCTCTGTGCGGCGGTCGTTCGGGGCATGGTTGGCCTTGGTGTAGGCGAGGGTCATGCGGGCGGTGTCGTGCCAGCGGGTGTGGGCGGTGTGGCGGAGCTTCTGCGGGTAGGCCGCCGGTCGGGGCAGCGTGCCGTGGAGCACCTCGTTGACGGCCAGTTCGGCGGCCAGCAGATAGCTGGGGATTCCGGCGAGGTAGAAGAGCAGCGGTTCGACGTGGAAGCGGCCCTCCTCCGCCTCCGCCAGCTCGTGTTCGACGACGTCGAGGTCGCGGTAGTGGACGTCGACGCGGCGGCCGTCGATCGTCAGCCACGCGCCGCCGTTGAAGACGCCGCCTCCCCAGCCGCCGATCTCCGAGACCTCGCCCTTCCAGCCGATGGCGCGGAGGGCGGCGGGGGTGAAGGCCCCGCGGTAGTAGACGGCCAGGTCCCAGTCGCTGTCGGGCGTGTGCGTGCCCTGGGCCCGAGAGCCCCCGAGAGCCACCGCCCGGACCGCCGGGAGGGCGGCCAGACGGTCGGTGACGGCGTCGAGAAAAGCACGGTCGTTCACAGGCGGTCACTCGCAGAGTTGTTGCTCGTAGGGTTGTGGCTCGGAGGGTTGTGGCTCGCAGGTCTCTCGGCCACAAGGCTCTTGGCCACAGGCCCTTCTGAAGTGCGCGTCACGGTCGTCGCCGCGGGGGCACTCCGATCGTTACGCCGCCCGCGACCGTGTGCGCCTGGACCACCGTGCCGTGCTGCACACCGCCGCTGATGGAGTTGTGGACGGAGCCCGGGGCGGGGGCCGTGGAGGGCGGGGTCAACTCGTCCAGCAGCGCGCGGAGTTCGGCGGCGGCCGCGGGATCGTCGCGCAGTGTGCGCCGGAGCCGGGTGCGCCAGGACGCCTGGACGTCCGCCGCGGCCTCCTCGTCGTCGGCGTCCCGCGCGGCGACGAGATCGGCCCGCGATTCCTCCAACTCGCCCACGACGGCCTCTTCGTCCCGCCCTCGCGAGAAGAGAACGACGACCCGATCCCGTACGTTCGCCCAACCGTCGGTCACCATCTGCTGCACGAGCGCTGTCGCTCCGGCCGCCGCCAGCGCCGCCAACTCCGCGTCCATCGGGCCCCCTTCGAATCGGCGTATGGGCTTCCACGGTAGCCGGAGCGACCGACAACGCCCCCGCACGGCAACCGAGGATTCCCCGGGGCACGCGCTCACCCATACACCCGTGCCACCCTCCGCTCGTACCCCCGCCTCCAGAACGCCCTCCACAGGAGTGCGATCGGCGTGGGCACATCCGCGAGGAGGCGTTTGCGTTCGCCGGGCAGGGCGTAGTGGAGCAGCATGCCGAAGAGGGCCGGCAGTCGGTGGCCCGCCGCCTTGAGCTCGCCCTTGACGAACTCCTCGAACTCGGCCTGGCTGACCTGGCGGGTGATCGCCGGAAAGACCTCGGCCTCCTCCAGGGCGAGGTGAGGGCGCAGGACGTCCAGCAGTTCACGGATGACCGGGGCGCGTTCGGGAAGGGGGCGGTTGCGGTCGGCCGCGTCGTCGGCGAGTTTCTGGATGAGGGTGTGTTCCTTCTCCAGCTCGTCGAGGATGGTGCCGATGCTCGGCTCCCGGTCGCGTACCAGGGGGTGGAGCTTTTCGTCCTCGCCGTGGTGGTGCTGATGGAGTACGGCGATCACCAGCTCGATCTGTTCCTGGACCGCTTCGGCCCGCCGGCCGGACTCGGCGGCGTCTGCCAGTCGGCCAAGCTCCTCGCGCAGCCCGCGATGGATCAGGATTCCGCCGATGTCGTCAGGCTGTGGCTGCGACTGTGACCGCGGCTGTGACTGCGGATTCGGATTCGGCTGCCCATTCCGCCGCGGATTCGGCTGCGGTCGTTCCGTCGTCATGGCCGACTCCGTCCCCCGTGTGGTCTCCGTCGAGGCGTACGGAAGCCATCCCTAGCGGGCGCGGAGCGGTCACGCGAGGCCGCTCGTGCAGGTCGCGCAGGGCGGGCGAGTCACGCACCGGCGCGCCCGGTCCCGTCGACCGGCCGAAGGTGTGACAGCTGTGCCGTACGTCGGCTGCCGGGGCTCCTGAATCAGCGCGTATCCAGGTCCTCGTACGCCGTCCGGCCGTTTCCGCGTGCGCCGGTACCGGTCCGCCCCCGTACGCGGGGCCGGGCGGACACTCCGGTGGGAGTGATCCCGAACGCCCGTGCCCGGCGGACGTGTTGCGTACGGGGAGGGCAGCGCGGGAGGCAGCGCTGCGGGGCCACCCGACGGCACCCCCGCGGCACTCGGCGGTGCTGCTCAGCCGGTGCCCGCCGCGGCCTTTCGCAGCTTCGCGAGCTCCCCGTACATCACGTCGCCCGGGCACTCCGTCGACAGCCAGTCGCGGTGGCCGCTGATCTCGTGGACGTCCTTCGTGGTGCCGTTGATCGGGTTGGTGTACGTGACCCGGGCCTGGGGGTCGACCCCGTGGAAGCGGGTCAGGGCGCGGACCAGGCTGGTGAGCGACGCGCGGGCGGCGTCGGTCGGGCCCTGTTCCATCAGGTTGCCGAGGAGTGCGATGCCGAGGTTGCCCGAGTTGAAGCCGCCCACGTGGAAGGCGGTCACGAGCTTGCCGTCGGCGTCGTGGGCCGCGACGCCGTCGTCGCCCGAGTAACGGCCCTCGTAGACGTTGCCCTTGTCGTCGATGAGGAAGTGGTAGCCGATGTCGCCCCAGTCGTTCGTGATCGCGTGGAGCTGGTAGATCGCGCGCACCGTGGCGGCCGGGTCCGGGTCGTCGTTGGCGGTGGCGGTGTGGTGGACCGTGAACGCCTGGAACGGGTAGTACGCCGTCGGCGTGTTCTCCGTGCCGTCCGGCTTGAAGCGGAGCTTCTCGTCCGCGCCCCAGGCCGCCCGCGAGAGGTAGGCGACACCGCGCACCCGGGTCGTGTCCGCCGGAACGGCCACCTTGCGGCTCGGGCCCTGCGTCGTGTCGATGGCCAGCGAACGCAGCCCGGTGGCTCCGTCCGGCGCCTTCACCTCGTAGCCCGCGGCCCGGTCGACGGGGATGAGCAGCGCGCCGCCGTTGCTGTCCGAACAGCCGTTGCCGCTCAGGGACTTCCAGGCTCCCTTGCCGCCGTCGGCGTCGGTCAGCCGGATGCCGCCGCCGGTGGCCTCACGGGTGCCGGCCCAGCGCACGCCCACGTAACCGATGGGGAAGGCGGCCTCCACCGGCGCCTCGCCCGTGGCCTCCTTGGCGCGGGTCTTCGGGAAGGTCTCGGAGGTCGTACCGGGCTCGGCGTCGGTGGTGTCCGAACCGGCCGCGTCCGAGTCGGTGTTGGCCATCACGACGGGGGTGAGCGCGGCGCCCGCCGCGACCGCGCCCGCCGCACCGATCAGCCCGCGCCGCGTGACGCGGGACCGGGCACGGTGAGACGTGGGAGAGGAGGGAGGTTGAGACGTGGGAGAGGAGGGAGGTGTGGGGGTGGTGGGGGGAACAGTCATGGGGCTTCCTTCGGTGTTCCTGGTCGTTCCTGACGGCGGCGGGGCGTTACGGGCCCACACTCCAGCCATGCTTGAAGACTCAACGGAGCATAGGGGTTCCGGTTACCGGCCTACTCCGTGCCCCTCGATAAAATCCCCGGATGCACTCCTCCCCCTCCTCCCCCGCACGTCTCGTCCGTGAATTTCATCTGGCCTTCGGACTCGACACCCGTACGACACCGACGGAGGTCTCCCCGCAACTCGCGGCCCATCGAGGCGAGTTGCTTGCGGAGGAGGCCGCCGAGGTGGCGGAGGTCGCCGTCGCCGGACCGCTCGACCGGCTGGCGCACGAGCTCGCGGACGTCGTGTACGTCGCCTACGGCACCGCACTCGTGCACGGCATCGAGAGCCTCAGTCCAGCGCCTGAGCGACTCGGCCCGCCGGCCGGGGACATCGCCGCGCACAGTGATTGACACGTACACGCAACACCCGGGAAAACACCGCTTCCTACGGTCGGCGGGCGAGCGCCGATCACCGACCCGCGAGGAGCCGTGCCACCCGTGAAGATCGCCCACCGTACAACCGCCCTGCTCTGTTCGTTCGCCGTAGCCGCGGGAGTCTCGCTGGCAGGCGCGAGCGCCCATGCCGAGGAGAGGAAAGACCTGCCCGAAGTGGCGGTGATCGGTACGGGCGGGACCATCTCCGGGGTCAGTACGAACCGCGTCTCGTTCCAGGACTACAAGTCGGGGCAGCTCGCGATCTCCAAGATGGTGGACGAGCTGCGGCCGGAGGTGGACGGGCTGGCCGACGTGACGACCGAGCAGTTCGGGAACAAGGGGTCGAGCGGGTACTCCATCGCGGACTACCGCAAGCTCACCGCATCCGTGGACGCCGCGCTGAAGAAGAACGACGCCGTCGTGGTCACCACCGGTACGGACACGATGGAGGAGTTCGCGTACTGGCTCGACCTGACCGTGCGCAGCGACAAGCCGGTGGTCCTCACGGGTTCGATGCGCCCGTGGACCGTCATCGGCACGGACGCGCCGGCCAATCTCTACAACGCCGTCAAGCTCGCCGCGAGCCGCAAGACCAGGTGCTACGGAACCGTCGTCATGCTCAACGACGAGATCCAGGCCGCCCGGGAGGTCCGCAAGACCAACGCACTGCGCATGGACACCTTCGAGAGCGGGCGTTCCGGGGTGCTCGGCGCCGTCGACCAGGACAACATCCGGCTCAACCGGGCACCGGCCCGCGTCCAGAAGTGCGGCAAGGCCGGCTGGCGTACGCCCTTCGACCTGGACCGGATCGTCGGCAGGGCAAGTGCCAAGGAGAGCAAGCCGCTGCCGAAGGTGGAGATCGCGTACTCGTACCAGGACGCGGGCGGCGAGGCCATCAAGGCGTTCGCGGACGGCGGCGCCAAGGGGGTCGTGACGGCCGGCACGGGCGCCGGCGGCATATCGCCCGCGATGTCGACCGCGCGGACGGACGCGGTGAAGAAGGGGGTGACGTTCGCGTCGACCACCCGCACCGGATCGGGCGCGGTGTACGACTCGACCGGCACCACCGGCGTCATCGGTGCCGAGGACCTGAGCCCGCAGAAGGCCCGGCTGTTGCTGCTCCTGTCGCTCGCGGCGACGAACGACGAGAAGCTGATACGGGAGTGGTTCGCGACGCTGGGGACGGCCCAGTTCACGACCAGGTGACGGACCGGTTCACCACCGGGTGACGGCCCGGTTCACCACCGGGTGACGGCCGAGTCGGCCACCAGGTGACGGCCGACGGCGGCCGACAACACCTCGCGGAGGATCGGCGGAGGATATTGGGATGCGGCCCCGCAAGCCGGGGCCGCATGATCGGCGGGTTGCCCCTCAACAGCCACGAGTCCCTCGACATCCACCGATCCGTCCGCGGGAGGCCACCCATGCTGAAGCGCGTCACCGTCCCCACCCTCTTCACGCCGCCCACCTACTCCCACGCCTCCGTCGTCGAGGCGGGCACGCGTCTCGCCTTCCTCGCCGGGTCCGTGCCTCTCACCGACGACGGCGAGCTCGTCGGCCCGGGCGATCCCGTACGGCAGGCCGAGCGGGTGATCGCGAACCTGGGCGAGCAACTCCGGGCGATCGGCAGCGACTTCGAGCATGTGGCGTACACCGACGTGTATGTCGTGAGCAGTGACCCCGCGGTGCTCTCCGAGGTGTGGGACGTCGTGGAAGCCTCCCGCCTCAGCGTCGGCCCGCACTCCTCCACCCTCCTCGGCGTCGCGTGCCTCGGGTACACCGGCCAGCTCGTGGAGATCACGGCCACGGCCGTGGTCCCGGACCCCGCTTCCGACCAGGCCTAGAGTCCCCCCATGTTGATCGAACACCGCGGGCAGCGCCCCGTCGTCCCGGCCTCCGCGTACGTCGCGCCGTCCGCCGTCCTCTGTGGCGCGGTCACCCTCGGCGAACGGGCCCGTGTACTGCACGGCGCCGTGCTCACCGCGGAGGACGGGGAGGTGAGGACCGGCGAGGACGTCGTCGTCATGGAGAACGCCCTCGTTCGGGGACGGCGACGGCACCCCGCGCTCATCGGAGACGCCGTACTCATCGGACCGCACGCCCACGTCAACGGCGCCCGGATCGAGGACGAGGTCTTCGTGGCCACCGGAGCCTCCGTCTTCCCCGGAGCCGTCGCGGGCGCCGGTTCGGAGCTGCGCATCAACAGCGTGCTGCAGGTCAACTCGATCCTGCCGCCCGGCTCGGTCGTGCCCATCGGCTGGATCGCCGTCGGGGCCCCGGAGGCCAGGCTCTTCGCTCCTGGCCGGCATGACGAACTGTGGGAGGTGCAAAGGGAGTTGGACTTCCCGGGCACGGTGTACGGCGTCCCGCGCGGCACCTCCATGCGGGACATCATGACGCGACAGGCGGACTACTTCGCGGCCCACCTCGACGACCACGTCCTCGACGACGCCCCCTCGACCGACTGACCTCCCGGGCCGTGCCCGTTCAACCGCGGGCGTTCCGGGCCAGCTCCAGCGCGTACGACGGCCACCACTGCCCGGCGGTCGGTCCGCCCCGGCAGGTGCCGTCGGACTCGCCCGGCCGCTTGATCCACAGGTAGGCGTCGATCAGCGGGGCACCCGTGGCGGTGGTCGGCGGTGTTCCGAGGGCCCTGCCCGGCGGATTGCACCAGGAATCGGTGCCGGTGTGGGGCCCGTTGCCGTTGCGGCTGGTGTCGATCACGAGGTGCTTGCCGCCGAGAGCCGCCGACAGCTGCTTCCCGTACGCCGAACTGGCCGCGTCCGTCTGGAAGTTGGAGACGTTCAGCGCGAAGCCGTCGGCGCGGGCGACGCCCGATTCCGTCAGTGGCTCGACCAGTCGTGAAGTGTCCGGCAGCCAGGCGGAGTTGCCCGCGTCGAGGTAGACACGGGTACCGGGCTGCCGCTTGAGGCGGTCCACGGCGTACGCCAGCAGCGCGTACCGTTCCTCGGCCACGACCGAGTCGCAGCCCGCCACCGTCTGCGCCACTGCGTCCGGTTCGACGATCACATACGCGTCCCGGTCGCCGAGCCCCGCCGCGAACTCGTCGACCCACTTCCGGTAGCCCGCGGCGTTCCGGGCCCCGCCCTGCGAATAGGACCCGCAGTCGCGGTGCGGGATGTAGTACGCGACGAGCACGGCCGTACGTCCCTGTCGTGCGGCGGCGGTGGTGCGGGCCCGTACCACCGCCCGGGACGCGGGGCCGTTGAGCCACTCGGCCTGGGGACGCGTGGCGATCCGGTCCATGAGCAGGGCGTCCGCGGTCCGTCCCGTGAGGCGCCATTCGGCGGCCTGCAGGGCGGCGCGGGAACGGGGATCGACCCAGAAGGCGTCCACGGCATCGCGCCCCTCCACGTGCGGCCCGGCCGGACCGACACCCTGCACTCCGCGTGCACCCGGCACCTCACGTGCACCCGAAGTCCCGGCACCGCACACGACCGCCGACGCGGCGACCACCAGAGCGGCAAGCACGACGGCAACCACCCGGGCCAGACCCCCGGCAAGGCCCCGGCCACCAGCAAGCCACCGGACACGGGCGCGGGCACGGGTGGCACAGGCAACCAACCGGACACAGGCACCGACACCAGCGACCACGACCGACTCCGTTCCCACCGCCGGAGGCAACGCCGGCGACTCCTCCGCGGGGCACCGCCCACGTGCCGGCACCGCTCCCCCGGAGTCTGCGGTCAGCCGCGCCCGGCCACCCCGTTCGCCGCCTCGGGGGCCCGGAGAATCACTCCGACGGCGGCCCCCAAGTACGCCGCTTCGGCAGCGGCTTGGCGTAGCTTCCCGCCCGGCTCGTCGTCAGGCCCAGCGACACCAGCGACTCGGCGAGTTTCACCGCCGCGCCCACCCCGTCGACGACCGGCAGCCCCAGCTTGTCCCCGACCGCCCGCTGCAGCCCGGTCATCCCGGCGCACCCGAGCACCAGGACCTCGGCGCCCGCGTCCCGGGCCCGCTCGGCTGCGGCCACGAAGGCCGCTTCCGTGCGCTCCGAGTCGCCGAGGTCGAGGACGCCGAGCCCGGTGCCCACGACGGCGGCACAGTTCTGGGCCACCCCGGCTCCGTACAGGCTGTCCTCGATCTGCCCGGCCGACCGCTCCAGCGTGGTGACGACGCCGTACCGCCGCCCGAGCAGGCACGCGAGATGGGCGGCCGCCTCGGTGATGTCGACGACGGGTACGTCCACGAGTTCCCGCACGCCCTCGCGCCCGTGCTCCCCGAAGCCGGCCATGACGACGGCGTCGTACGGACCCTCGTACGTCCGCAGGGTGTCGATGACGGCGGCCGCCGAGAGATAGCTGTCGAGCCAGCCCTCGGCGGACTCGGGTCCCCAGGCGGGGGTGAGTCCGAGCACGGTGGTGCCCGGGCCTGCTGCGGCCCGGGCACCTCGCACGATCTCCTCTGTCATCCCCTGCGTCGTGTTGCAGTTGGTGACGACGATCCGCACGCTCAGCCCTCCACGGGAGCAGAGGTCTGAGCCGAAGTCGGAGCCGGCCCGGTGACGGGGGCGGCCGCGGCGCGCTCGGAGCGGCACAGGAGCGCGTACAGTCCGGCGGCCAGCGCCGTCCCGATGAACCACGAGTACGGGGCGACCTCGCTGAAGGTCGTCACCAGTGCGAGCACCGCCGAGACCGCCGCCGCGGGCAGGAACGCCCACAGGGCCTTGGGGTTGACGCCCTTCCGGTAGTAGTGACGCGACCCGGGCTCGGCGTTGAAGAGCTCGTCGACGTCGATGCGGCCGTGCTTGACCCAGAAGTAGTCGAGCATGATCACACCGAACAGCGGGCCGAGGAAGGCGCCGAGACCGCCGAGGAAGTACTGGACGACCGTGGGGTTGGAGAAGAGGTTCCACGGGGTCACCACCAGCGCGGCCACCGTGCTGATCAGGCCGCCGACCTTGAAGGTGATCTTCTGCGGCCAGACGTTGGCCAGGTCGTAGGCGGGCGAGACGAAGTTGGCGACGATGTTGACGCCCATGGTGGCGATGGCGAAGGTCAGCGCGCCCAGCACCAGGACCCAGGTGTTGCCGATCTCGGCGACGAGGTGGGCCGGGTCGGTGATCGCCTTGCCGAACACCTCCAGCGAGCCGGCCGTCACGATGACCGACACGATCACGAAGGCGGTCGAGTTGATGGGCAGGCCCCAGAAGTTGCCGCGCTTGACCGTCCGGTAGTCGGGCGCGAAGCGCGAGAAGTCGCAGAAGTTGAGCATCAGCGTGCCGTACGTGGCGAGGATCAGCCCGATCGCACCGAACCACTGGCGCCACTGCTCACCGACGGAGACCGGGTTCGGAGTCGTCGTGAGCGAGATGGTCCAGTCGGCCTTGGCGAGGATCCAGATCGCGAGGGCGATCATGACGAGCCAGATGGCCGGACCGCAGAAGTCCTGGAACTTCCGTACGGATTCCATGCCCTGGCTGATGATGAGCGCCTGGAGCAGCCACAGCGAGAGGAAGGACACCCAGCCGAGCGCGTCGAGGCCGAGGAACGAGCTGTGGGTCCAGGACTCCAGGCCGGGCCAGGCCGCGAGCAGCATGATGTTGACGGCTACGGATGCCAGATAGGTCTGGATGCCGTACCACATGATGGCGATGACGGCCCTGATCAGGGCCGGGATGTTGGCGCCCCAGACGCCGAAGCTGATGCGGCCGATCACGGGGAAGGGCACGCCGTGTTGCTGCCCGATCTTCCCCATCCAGTTCATGCCGACGTAGATGAGCACGAAGCCGACGAGCAGGGACGTGAAGATCTGCCAGACGTTCATGCCGAGGACCAGCAGGCCCGCCGCGAACGTGTAGTTGCCGAGGTTGTGGACGTCGGACATCCACATGGCGAAGAGGTCGAAGACCTTCCAGTTGCGCTTGCCCGCGGGCGCGAGGTCTTCGTTGGTGAGCCGGGGATCGGGGACGAACGCCGGCGTGCCGGTGGCTGTGGCTGGATCGGCGAGGGACACAAGGCCTCCATGAGCGAGGGGACGGCGGGAGGACTGCGGGGAGTGCGGGTGCGGGGTGCCAGGAGAGGGAGGGGACGGGGGTGGTGGCGTGGGGTGTGGGACGTGGGGAGGCTGCGGCCTGAGGCCGGGGAGCAGCCGCTTACAGTTTTGGTATACCAAACTGACGTCATGGTCTCGCCACCGACGACATCTCGCCATGTCCGTACGGTTACAGCTCGGTAAAACCGTCCCTGGTTCGGCGAGGATGGACCCATGACAACGGTGGAACCGCTGGGGGCGGTACGCGAGCGGGTCCTCGGCTCGCTGCGGCAGGAGATCATCGCCGGGCGGCTGCTGCCCGGCGACCGGCTGGTCGAGCGCGAGCTGGCCGAGCGGTTCGGGGTCTCCCGTGTACCGGTCCGCGAGGCGATCCGGGCCCTGGTCGCCGAGGGTTTCGTCCTCTTCGAGACCCCGCGACGTACGGTCGTACGCCGCCTGACCCCGACGGACGTCGCGGAACTCTTTGAACTGCGCGAGGCCCTGGAGGTGTACGCCACAGGTCTGGCCGCGCAGCGCGCCACCCGGGCCGATCTCGCCGAGCTGGAGGAGCTCCTCGACCGCGCGGCGACCGCGACCCGCGCGGACGACGCTGAGGCGATCACCGACATCAACACCCGTTTCCACGACCGGATCCTGGCGATGGCCGGGAACAGCCTGCTGATCTCCGTGATGGAGCCGGTCGACGGCCGGCTGCGCTGGCTCACCCGCCAGAACGAGGAGTGGCCCCAACTCCTCGCAGAACACCGCGAGTTGTACGCTGCCATCGCCTCCGGCGACCGTGAGCGGGCCCGCGCCCACGCCCTGGCCCACGTACAGGCCAACTACCGCTCGACGGTGCGCCACCTCTTCGGCGACAGCGACAGCGACAGCGGCCCTGGCCCCGGCGCCGTCTCCCATGCCAATGCCAACCCCGGCTCCGGCTCCGAGGGAGAAGCGTGACCGTCCGTACGGCCATCGGTGCCGCGAGGACCCGTCCCTGCACGCTCGTCGTCTGCCGCGGCTGCTGCTGCGGCGATGCGCGCAAGTACCCGGACTACGACCACGAGTGGCAGCTGGACCGGCTGCGCGCCGCGGCCGAGGCCTCCGGCGGCCGCCTCGCGGTCCGTACGACGGACTGCCTCGGCCCGTGCGATCAGGCCAACATCATCGTCGTACAGCCGTCGGGCGAGGGCCGCAGGCGAGGCGGCCGGCCCGTCTGGATCGGCTGGTCGATGGGCGACGACTGCACCGACGAGATACTCCGCTGGGCGCGGGCCGGCGGCCCCGGTGTCGCGCCTCCCCCGGCCACCCTTGAGCTGCAGTTCGTGCAGTCGGCGGGCGAACGGGACCGGGCGCGACGCTGAGCGCTCCACGGCAACGCGGTACCCGCCGCATACCCGCCGCTGCGGGCCGTCCGTTGCTGGTCACGCCCGGGGCTCTAGCCCTCGTACGTCCGGGTCGGTAGGTCCGCCGCCTTCGCCGCCGTGCGCAGCACGTTGCGCAGCATCTCGGGGGTGAGCCGCCCCGTGAAGGTGTTGCGCTGGCTGACGTGGAAGCAGCCGAAGAGCTCCAGTGGCCGGTCGGGGCCGTCCAACGTGACCCGTGCCCCGTGCGCGAAGGCCGGGCGGGGCCGGGGCACCGTCCACCCCGCCTCGGCGAACGCGGGCAGCGCGGCCTGCCAGCCGAAGGCACCGAGCACGACGACCGCGCGGAGGGTGGGCCTGAGCAGCCGCAGCTCGCTCACCAGCCAGGGCCGACAGGTGTCCCGCTCCTCCGGTGTGGGCTTGTTGGCGGGCGGCGCGCAGTGCACGGGCGAGGTGACGCGTACGCCGTGGAGGGCCAGCCCGTCGTCGATGCTCACGGACGTGGCCTGGGACGCCAGCCCCACCTCGTGCAGCGCCGCGTACAGCACGTCCCCGGACCGGTCGCCCGTGAACATCCGCCCGGTGCGGTTCCCGCCGTGTGCCGCGGGCGCGAGTCCGACCACCAGCAGCGAGGCGTCCGGCGGCCCGAAGCCCGGCACCGGGCGGCCCCAGTACGTCCAGTCCGCGAAGGCGGCCCGTTTCGTCCGGGCCACCTCCTCCCGCCAGTCGACGAGCCGCGGGCAGGCCCGGCACCCGGCGATCCGCTCGTCCAGCTCGGCCAGGCTGCGCTCCTGATCCATACCCCCACGGCGCTCCTGATCCATACCCCCACGGTATGCCCGGCGGAAAACGGTTCCGACTGCCTGTCCGTCGAGGACTAAGGTCGGACCATGGCTTCAGGGACTCAGGGGAACGGCAAGGACGGGACCGGCGCAGGCGGCTCCGACGCCGCCGCGGCCGACGCGAAGGTGGCCGCGAAAGCGGCCGCGCCCGCGAACGGCGAGACCGTGCGCGTCGACAGCTGGATCTGGTCCGTACGCCTCGTGAAGACCCGTTCGATGGGCGCCACCGCCTGCCGCGGAGGCCATGTCCGGGTGAACGGCGAACGCGTCAAGCCCGCGCACACCATCCGCGTCGGCGACGAGGTCCGGTTGCGGCACGACGGCCGGGAGCGGGTCGTCGTCGTGAAACGTGTGATCCGCAAGCGGGTGGGGGCGGCGGTCGCCGCCGAGTGCCTTGTCGACAACAGTCCGCCGCCTCCGCCTCGCGAGGCCGTCGCCCCTGCGGGTGTCCGCGACCGGGGCGCGGGGCGGCCCACCAAGCGGGACCGGCGCGAGCTGGAACGTCTGCGGGGGCTTGGGGCGCCTGATGGCGGCCCCGGGGCACCTACCTCTTGATCTTGGCAAGTCGGGTGCACCGGGTGCGGGCCGTCCGTGGCTGGTCGCGCAGTTCCCCGCGCCCCTGAAGGGGCGTCCCCGCAGACCCCGGCACCCGGCACCGCGTCCGGCAGGGCCCTTGGGGTGGCCCGCAGGACGCCGACCGGACTCCGTCCGCCATCAGGCGCGTCGGCCGACCAGCCTCGGCAGCTCGGCGGCATCCCTCCGCCGGGCCCAGGCTATGAGCGCCAGCGGAAGTATCAGGATGAGCGGGGTCGCCGCGTTCTCCCCTCCGAACACGGTGACCTGGGTGATGAACGCGCCCACCATCAGCGCGCCCAGCGACACCGCCGCCACCGACGAGAGCACCGGGATCAACAGAGCGACGGCACCGGCCAGTTCGAGCGCACCGATGCTGTACATCCCCGCGCTGCCCCAGCCCATCTCGTTGAACACCTCGGCCGCCGAGGGGTGCGCGATGAGCTTGGGCAGCGCGCTCGCGAACGCGTAGAAGAGGGCGAGCAGCACCTGCAGTCCCCGCAGGGCGAGGCGGGCACGACGGCCACGAGCGGTCGCGGACTCGGCGATGACGGTGCCGGTGCGGGTGCCGGAGGTGGCGGTGGCGGTGGCAGTGGCGGTGGTCTCGAACATGGGGGTCTCCTGTGTGAAGCGGTGCGCGTTGCTGTCACAGAGGAAGACCGGCCCTGTGTCCGAAACTCATCGCCACACGAAGAACTCGTTGCCCGCAAAGGGGCTTCGTCCGCTTCGGACCGTCAGACCCGCAAGTCGGCTGACCCGCAAGTCGACAGACTCACCGGCCGACAGGCTCACCGACCGACGGACCCGCCGACCGACAGACCGTCAGGCCCTCACGCCGGCACAGCCCGCACCCACACCCGGTCCTCCGTCAGATACCGGTCGACCTTCAGCCCCGCCTCCCCCAGCGCCTCCTCGAACGCCTCCTTCGTGAGCGGCCGGGCGAGGAACGTCTGCGTCCACACCGCGTCCGGGAACACGTACTCCGCCCGCACCGAGTTGACCCCGTTCCCGACCGGCTCCGCCGACAGCATCCGGATCGTGAACCCGCTCGGGTCCTCCCGCTCGCGCGGCAGATTCGTGTGGTAGTCCTCGCCCTCGCGCTGGATCAGCACGCACCCGTCGTCCGCGACATGGCTCCGGCAGGCGTCGAGCATCCCGCGGCGCACCTCGTCGTCTCCGTTGTGCACGAGGAACGACGCGAGCATCACCACGTCGAACTTCTCCCCCGCCAGGTCGAGCGTCTCGATGGGGCTGCATATCGTGCGCGCCCCACGCACCCGCTCCAGCATCTCGGCCGACTCGTCCACCGCCGTCACCGTGAAGCCCCGCTCCAGGAGGGGGTGGGTCATGCGCCCCACACCGCTGCCCAGTTCGAGAATGTGCGCCCCCGCCGGCACGGCCCCGGCGATGATGTCCGGCTCGTCCCCGACGGACAGCCGCGAGTACAGCTCCACCGCGCAGCCGTCCGGCGTGATGGCGCCGGGTCCTGTCCCTTCGTATCCCTCACGCATCTCGATCGTCATACCAGCCCAACGGCCCGTGCCCGCCGCCTCGTTCCCACCACCGCCCACACCACCCGTTCGAGTGACACCTCGAACTGGCCAGGAACTGACCGGTAGTTGACCGTTACCGGCGTGAGCCGATCACAAATCTTTCGGTTCCTTCGGTCCGCGGTCCGCGGTCCGGTCAGTCACCACGCGAACCAGCCATGTCCGCCGTACCAGTGGCCGCCCGCCCGCAGATGGTCCCCGACCGCCCGCTCGACCCTGGTGCGCCGCGGCAACCCCTCCACCGGCAGCTCCGGGTCGCCGAAGACGAATCCCACGGGACCCTTGTCGTCGGCCTTCGTCTCCTCGTACGCGATCCGGAACCGCTCCTGGAAACTCACGATGTTGGAGTCCGCCGGGAGGTACCGCTGCAACTGCCGGTCGAGCAGCCAGGAGTGGCATTCCGCCACCGCGTAGCGCTCGTCCGGGTAGTGGCGGGCGAAGAACTCCCGTGCCAGGTCCAGCGACTGGTCGCAGGCCTCCGGTGACAGGGGCCCCCGGAAGTCGGCGATGTGCACGCTCAGACAGAGGTCTCCGGGGCCGGTGTCGAGTCCCGCGGCCGAGGCCGCCTCCCCCGTGTGGCCGCCGAGCCGCGCGCGCTGGAACTGCAGCCGCCCCAGCTGGTACAGCTCCCCGTGGAAGTGCAGCCCGATCCACCAGGGCACCAGCAGCCCGCTGGTGCCGACGCGTCGCCGGTGCACGGCCATGTGCCGGCCCAGGTCGGCGAGGGTGCGCCGGGACACGTCCGCCGGAACGCCCCGCTGCAGGTGATAGGCGCGCACATACGGCAGCGCGGCGAGGAAGACGAACACATGGAAGGTGCGCCCCAGCGCTCCGGTGGACTCCGGGAACGCGGGCGGCTCCCACCCCTTGCCGATCTCCCCCATGCCGCGTACGAACCTGGCGACGCACCGCCGCAGCAGCGTCATCGCCTCCGGGTCCGCCACCAGCCTGCCGCGCAGCGCGACGAGTTCGTTGACGTACTCGTGCGGCACGGACAGGTCGAGCAGGATGTCCGGCAGCGCGATCGCGTCCGGCAGGGCGTCCTCCGCCCGTGGGCCGTCGGGCTCGCCCTCGCTCTCCAGGTCCCTCAGCCATCCGGCGAGCCTCTCGTCCGCCCGCAGCTCCTCCACCAGCACAGTTGCTCCCCGTTCGTCCGCCTCTTGGTGAACGTGCACCACGAAGAGTACGTTTCCCGGTAGGAGTAGTGGTCCCGATGCGTACGGGTAGTGAACCGTCGACTGCACGCAGTGTGCTGCGGGCGCGCCTGTGGCTCAGTGTGTGGGGGCTGGTCTGGGCGATCGCGGGGACGGTCGCGTTCCTTGTCGCCGGGCGGCCGGGCTGGGCGATCGCCTGCGGAGTGCTGTGGCTGATCGTCACCGTCGATCTGTCGATGGTCCTCAGGCACATCCGCCAGGGGCCCCACTACCAGCCTGGCCCCGACATCCCGCCGTACCGACCGCCGGAACACCGCCTCTAGGGCGCGCACTTCGCCGCCCAGCTCTCAGGCACCGCCCAGCTCTCAGGGCTCTCAGGCTCTCAGCGCCAACGGCCTCACGTCAGGAGTCGTCCCCGCGCCCCAGAACTCGTACCACGCCTCAGGAGTCGAACCGCGCCGCAGCCAGATACTCCGGCTGCGGATCCAGCGCCGCGGCGAGCCTGAAGTGGCGTAGGGCCTGGTCGGAGCGGCCGGAGCGCTCATAGGTGCGGGCGAGCGCGAAGTGCGCGAACGCGTTGTCCGGCTCGCGCTCCAGCACGATGGTGAACTCCAGCTCGGCGGGCCGCAGTTGCGCCGCCGCGAAGAAGGCACGCGCGCGCAGCAGCCGGGCCGCGGTGTTCTCGGGGTGTGCGGCGATGACTCGGTCCAGCAGCTTCACCGCACCCCGCGGATCCCGCGCGGCCAGCAACTGCTCGGCGGCACGGAAGTCGATGACATGCGTCTCCGGAGTACGTCCGGTGAATCCGCTGGTCTCGGGCACGGCAGAGTCCTTCCCTCACTGCACGGAGTCAACGCCCCCGAGGGGCCCACTATTCCGAGGCCGCCCGGGCCCGCCGGACCAGATCCGCCCACACGTCCCGTACGCGCCGCTGCAGGGCTTCCAGTGGTACGTCGTTGTCGATGACGACGTCCGCGATCTCCAGGCGCTTGTCGCGCGTGGCCTGGGCGGCCATGCGGGCGCGGGCGTCCTCCTCGGTCATGCCGCGCAGCCGCACGAGCCGGTCGAGCTGGGTCTCGGGGCTCGCGTCGACGACGATCACGAGGTCGTAGAGGGGCGCGAGGCCGTTCTCGGCGAGCAGGGGGACGTCGTGCACGACCACGGAGTCCTCCGTGGCGGCCTCTTCGAGCTCGCGGGAGCGGGCGCCGACCAGGGGGTGCACGATCGAGTTCAGCACGGCTAGCTTCTCGGCGTCCGCGAAGACGATCGACCCGAGCTTGGGCCGGTCCAGGCTGCCGTCCTCGGCGAGCACGTCCTCGCCGAAGGCGTCCACCACCGCCGCGAGTCCCGCGGTTCCCGGCGCGACGACCTCCCGCGCGATCCTGTCGGCGTCGATCAACACGGCGCCGTGCTCCACGAGCAGCCGCGACACCTCACTCTTGCCGGCACCTATCCCACCGGTCAGGCCCACCTTCAACATGCCCACGAGCTTAGGCCCCACCATCGGAATCACGCCGACGGGGCGCCCCACAGGGGCGCGGGGAACTGCGCGACAAGCCACAACCGACCCGCGGACGAATACGGGCTCAAAGCGGAGCGCTCACGCGTCGCCCTCCCGCTCCGCCAGGAACTTCTCGAATTCGAGCCCGATCTCGTCCGCAGACGGAATCTCGACCGGCTCGGCCATCATGTTGCCCCGCGTCTCGGCGCCCGCGGCGGCGTCGTACTGGTGCTCAAGTCCCTGGACGAGCGCGACGAGTTCCTCGTCGCCCTCCTGGATCTGCCGGTCGATCTCGGTCTGCGTGCGGTGCGCCTCGGTGCGCAGGGAGTGCGCGATCCCGGGCAGGACCAGACCGGTGGCCGCGGTGATGGCCTCCATGACGGTCAGCGCCGCGTCCGGGTACGGGGAACGGGCGATGTAGTGCGGCACGTGGGCGGCGACGCCCAGGATGTCGTGTCCGGCCTGCATCAGGCGGTACTCGACCAGCGACTCGGCGCTGCCAGGGACCTGGGCTTCGTCGAAGGGGCTGCGATGGCCCGGGACGAGATCCGTGCGGTTGCCGTGCGGCGTGAGGCCCACGGGACGCGTGTGCGGTACGCCCATGGGAATGCCGTGGAAGTTCACGGACAGGCGCACGCCGAGGCGCTCCACGATCTGCTGGACGGCCGCGGCGAAGCGCTCCCACTCCACGTCCGGCTCGGGGCCGGAGAGCAGCAGGAACGGCGCGCCGGTGGCGTCCTGGACGAGCCGCACGTCCAGCGTGGGCTCCTCGTAGTCGGCCCAGCGGTCGCTCCTGAACGTCAGGAGCGGGCGCCGGGCGCGGTAGTCCACGAGCCTGTCGTGGTCGAAGCGGGCCACGACCTGATGGGGCAGCGAGTCGAGCAGCCGGTCGACGATCTGGTCGCCGGTCTCGCCCGCGTCGATGTATCCGTCGAAGTGGTAGAGCATGACAAGACCGGCCGACTCCTGGGCGAGCGCCATGTCGACGACAGCCAGGCCCTTCGGCTCCCATGCGTACAAACCCTGCGGATCAAGCACAGTGACCGCTCCTCCTCGTGTTCGTACTCCACAACGCGGACCAGGACACGAGCATTCCCCGCTCACGCCGGTTCGCTGCCCCCTTTTACCTGCTTCTCATCCGCTGCGACCGCGCTTGACCTTGCCATGACAGTGCAACGACGCCATGCCGGTGCAGCGAGGCCGTGACAACGCCACGCCGGTGCTACGACGCCAGCACGCGCGCGTGGAGTGCGGTGACGGCCTTGCGGGCGGACGTGAACGCGCCGTGCTGCCAGGCATCCGTGTAGCTGAGCCAGTCGCCGGCGAAGTAGACACGTCCCGTCGGCTCGTTGAGCGGCTTGTAGCGGGCGTGGTCGGGGCCGCCTGCGGTGTCGTGCCAGGCGGCCTCCAGGTGGGGTGTCTGGCGCCAGTGGTGGGAGAAGGAGGACGCCAGTTCGGTGCGGTACTTCGCCCCGTAGATCTTCACTCCCGCGGCGACCGCACGCGTCTCGCGCTCCTTGGGCGTGAGTTTCGCGTACGCGTCCGCGTCGGCCCCGTAGTTGTAGTAGCCGATCATGACGCCGCGCTCGCCGTGGAAGCCGTGGGACGGGTGCCAGATGTGGGTGACGTCCTGGTCGGTCTCGGTGATGCCGCCGTAGATCCGGTGGTCGAGCTCCCACCAGCGGGAGCGGTACTCCAGGCCGATCTTGCCCGCGGACGACGGGGTGATCGCCTCCAGCGCGGTCTGTACGCCCGCGCCGAGGTTGTGCGGGATCCTGGCGAGGATGTTGGGCGGCAGCGCGCCGACGCAGTAGTCGGCGTCGACGCTCCTAGTCCGGCCGCTCTGGGTGTACGTGACGGTGACGCCGCTCCCCTTGTCGGTGATCTTCGAAACGACGGCCCCCGTGCGTATGCGATGGCCCCCGATCGCCCTCGTCAGGGCGTGCGGTATCCGGTCCATGCCGCCGACCGGCTGGAACATGAGCATCGCCTGGTCGAAGCCGAACTCGAAGGAGAAGTAGCGGCCGACGCCGCTCGCGAACACCTCGGAGGCGGACGGGACATCACCCAGGAGCACACCGGGGGTGCCCGCGGCCGCGGGGACGACCTCGTAGCCTCGGCGCTCGCCGCCCGTGTAGTCCAGTGTGTCTCCCAGGTCGCCGAAGTCCTTGAGGAACTCGACGAGCCTCTCCCGGTCGGCGGCGGTCAACTCCGCGTCGAGGGCGCCCGTGTCGGTGGCCTTGGCGAGCAACTCCGAGACGTACCCGTAGACATCGGCCTTCGCCGTGCGGTACCGCATCGGCTCGGTCATGCCGGCCGACTCGTTGAAGAGGTACGCGTCCGCGTTGACGTTGGTGAACACCTCGACCGGGACGCCGAGTTCGCGGCAGTAGTCGAGAGTGACCATCCACTGGGGCAGACGGGCCGGGCCCGCGTTCATGTACTGCCCGTCGCCGAAGCGGGCCGTCTGCCGGTTGCCGTACAGGTCGGTGGTGGTATCGCCGCCCCGCACCGTGAAGTTGCGGCCACCGGTGCGGTCTCTGGCCTCCAGGACCGTACAGTCGTAGCCCGCCTTGCAGAGTTCGTACGCGGTCGTGAGGCCGGCGATGCCGCCGCCGACGACGACCACCTTGGCCGCGCCGCGTCCGGTGAGCGTGAAGTCGCTCGGCTTCGGGGCGTGGAAGGGCTGTTCGCGCTGGGCTGCCTGGGCCGTGGGGGCGAGGCCGAGGGCTCCCATGGTGGCGAACATCGTGCCCGCGCCGCCGGTGAGGCCCACCTTGCGCAGGAACGAACGCCGACTCGTACCAGGACCGCTCTGAGGCTGTGCCATGACGGGGGCTCCCCTTCTCGATCTTGAACGACCGAGGAAGCCTCCCAATGGCCGGTTACGGCCCGTCAGTTATTCATGTATCCCGCAAGTTTCTGCAACCGCGAGCTTTCGGCCGGCTGAACGCCGCCGCCGACGCCGGGCACCGGGCACCGGGCAGCAGACACCAGGCACCGGGCGCCTGGCGTCAGGCCCCAGGCCCCAGGCCCCAGGCGCCAGGCGCCAGGCACGACAGAGCCCGGTCCGGGCGAGGTCAACGTTTCAACGCACTGCGGGCCCGCACCCAGAAGGGTGCGGGCCCGCAGTCACCAGCTAGTCACTGCCTAGAGGTGTGCGATCAGCTCTGGCCTCCGGCCAGCTTCTCGCGGAGGGCGGCCAGCGCCTCGTCCGACGCCAGGGCGCCGGAGTTGTCGTCCGACTCCGAGGAGTACGAACCGCCGCCACCGCTGCCACCGGAGGCGGCCGGAGCCGCACCCGGGGTGGTGACACCCTCGGCCTCGGCCTGGGCGTCCGCCTCGCGGGACTTGATGACCTGAGCCTGGTGCTGCTCGAAGCGCGTCTGCGCCTCGGCGTACTGGTTCTCCCACACCTCGCGCTGGGACTCGTAGCCCTCGAGCCAGTCGTTGGTCTCGGGGTCGAAGCCCTCGGGGTAGATGTAGTTGCCCTGGTCGTCGTACGACGCGGCCATGCCGTAGAGCGTCGGGTCGAACTCGACCGAGGCCGGGTCGGCACCGAAGGACTCGTTGGCCTGCTTCAGGGACAGCGAGATCCGGCGACGCTCGAGGTCGATGTCGATGACCTTGACGAAGATCTCGTCGTTGACCTGGACGACCTGCTCCGGGATCTCCACGTGGCGCTCGGCCAGCTCGGAGATGTGGACCAGACCCTCGATGCCCTCGTCGACGCGCACGAACGCACCGAAGGGAACGAGCTTGGTGACCTTACCCGGGACGACCTGACCGATCTGGTGCGTACGGGCGAACTGCTGCCACGGGTCTTCCTGCGTCGCCTTGAGCGACAGGGAGACACGCTCGCGGTCCATGTCGACGTCGAGGACCTCGACGGTGACTTCCTGGCCGACCTCGACAACCTCGGAGGGGTGGTCGATGTGCTTCCAGGAGAGCTCGGAGACGTGGACGAGACCGTCGACGCCACCCAGGTCCACGAACGCACCGAAGTTGACGATCGAGGAGACGACGCCGGAGCGGACCTGACCCTTCTGCAGGGTGGTGAGGAACGTCTGGCGAACCTCGGACTGGGTCTGCTCGAGCCAGGCGCGGCGGGACAGGACCACGTTGTTGCGGTTCTTGTCCAGCTCGATGATCTTCGCCTCGAGCTCCTTGCCCACGTAGGGCTGGAGGTCGCGGACACGGCGCATCTCGACGAGAGAAGCCGGCAGGAAGCCACGGAGGCCGATGTCGAGGATGAGACCACCCTTGACGACCTCGATGACGGTGCCGGTGACGATGCCGTCCTCTTCCTTGATCTTCTCGATGGTGCCCCAGGCGCGCTCGTACTGGGCGCGCTTCTTCGAGAGGATCAGGCGGCCTTCCTTGTCCTCCTTCTGGAGAACAAGGGCTTCGATCTCGTCGCCGACCTTGACGACCTCGTTCGGGTCGACGTCGTGCTTGATCGAGAGCTCGCGGCTCGGGATGACACCTTCGGTCTTGTAACCGATGTCGAGCAGGACCTCGTCCCGGTCGACCTTCACGATGACGCCGTCGACGATGTCGCCGTCGTTGAAGTACTTGATCGTCTCGTCGATCGCGGCGAGGAAGGCTTCCTCGTTACCGATGTCGTTGACCGCAACCTGCGGGGTGGTGGCGGTGGTCTCGGTGCTGCTCGTCATGTGGGTAAGGGCTCCGGTACGGACAGTGAGTCGTAGGTACTGCTTACGCCGGGAGCCCGTTTCGCTCTGAAGAAGCCGGACAGCCAAGGAAGCGCCGAATCCGGGCGTGTTCTATGACGAACACTTGCCGGTGGCGCCTCGAAAACCGAGGGGACATACAACAGATGCGAGCGCAGCCTGCTACGTCTGAGGAGCGCAGGCCCGCAGCGCAACTTGTAGCATACGGGGGCAGCCGGACAGGGTCAATGCGCGAAGGCGCACACCCGGGGCGGAACGCCGCATACCCGGCACAAGACCCGTCTCACGAGGCCACCAGGGCCCTGCGGCACCCCTTGCGTGACGGCCGCCGCGGACGGGTCGGACGGAAGAGACCGCAGATTAGTACGAGGGAGCCGATCATCCAAGAGCCCGAACCGTTCGAGCCCGAGGCGACACGACGGGAGGCGGGGTCCGGCGAGAGCACCCGCGCCAATCGTGGCTGGTGGGACCGGAACGCGGACGAGTACCAGGTCGAGCACGGCACGTTCCTCGGCGACGACCGATTCGTGTGGGGCCCCGAGGGCCTCGACGAGATCGAGGCCGAGTTGCTCGGACCGATGGAGGAACTGGCCGGAAAGGACGTCCTGGAGATCGGCGCGGGTGCCGCCCAGTGCTCGCGCTGGCTGGCCGCCCAGGGGGCCCGTCCGGTCGCCCTGGACCTCTCGCACCGACAGCTCCAGCACGCGCTGCGGATCGGCGCCAAGGGGGTGGGGCTCGTGGAGGCGGACGCCGGCGCACTCCCGTTCGCGGACGCCTCCTTCGACCTCGCGTGCTCCGCCTACGGGGCGATGCCGTTCGTCGCGGACCCCGTGAAGGTCCTGTGGGAGGTCCACAGGGTGCTGCGGCCCGGCGGCCGGTTCGTCTTCTCCGTCACGCACCCGATCCGCTGGGCCTTCCCCGACGAGCCCGGCCCCGAGGGGCTGACCGTGACCTCTTCGTACTTCGACCGCACGCCGTACGTCGAGCAGGACGACACGGGCCGCGCGGTGTACGTCGAGCACCACAGGACGGTCGGTGACCGCGTCCGGGACGTGGTCGCGGGCGGTTTCCGGCTGGTCGACCTGGTCGAGCCGCAGTGGCCCGCCTGGAACACCCAGGAGTGGGGCGGCTGGTCGCCCCTTCGGGGAAACCTCATCCCGGGGTCGGCGATCTTCGTGTGCGAGCGAAGCTAGATGGGGCACCCCCGGCCGGAGGCTGGGGGAGAGACTGAGCATGTGATCCGTTACGACGCTCTGGACCTTCTGCCCGTACGCGGTGCGCTGCCCGGCCTGGGCGACGCCCTGGACGCGCACGGCGGTGCCGTGCTCGTCGCGCCGCCCGGCACCGGCAAGACGACCCTCGTGCCGCTCGTGCTCGCCGGTCTGGTCGGCGACGGGCCCGTACGCCGTGTCGTGGTCGCCGAGCCGCGGCGGATCGCGGCTCGGGCGGCCGCGCGGCGGATGGCGTGGCTGCTCGACGAAAAGGTCGGCGAGAGCGTCGGGTACACGGTGCGCGGGGAGCGGGTGGTCGGTCCACGCGCGCGCGTGGAGGTCGTCACGACCGGTGTGCTGCTGCAACGGCTGCAGCGGGACCAGGAGCTGGCGGGCGTCGACGTGGTCGTGCTCGACGAGTGCCACGAACGGCATCTGGACGCCGACACGGTGGCCGCGTTCCTGTTGGACGTACAGGCCGCTCTGCGTCCCGAGCTGCGGTTGGTGGCCGCCTCCGCGACGACCGATGCCGAGGGGTGGGCGAGGCTGCTGGGCGAGGTGCCGGTGGTCGAGGCGCAGGGCGTGTCCCATCCGGTCGAGGTGGTCTGGGCGCCGCCCGTACGCCCTGTGCGGCCGCCGCACGGCATGCGGGTGGACCCGGTGCTGCTGACGCATGTGGCGTCGGTGGTGCGGCGGGCGCTTTCCGAACGCGACGGGGACGTTCTGTGCTTCCTGCCCGGTGTCGGGGAGATCGCGCGGGTCGCCGGGCAGCTCGGCGGGCTCGGTGATGTCGAGGTGCTTCAGGTGCACGGTCGGGCGCCGGCGGCGGTGCAGGACGCGGTGCTGTCCGGGGGTGCGCGGCGACGGGTGGTCCTCTCGACGTCGGTGGCCGAGTCGTCACTGACGGTTCCGGGGGTGCGGGTGGTCGTGGACTCCGGTCTCGCCCGCGAGCCGCGGGTCGATCACGCGCGGGGGCTGAGCGCGTTGGCGACGGTACGGGCCTCGCAGGCGGCCGGCCGGCAGCGGGCGGGGCGCGCCGGGCGCGAGGCCCCGGGCGCGGTGTACCGGTGCTGGGCGGAGGCGGAGGACGGGCGGCTGTCGCGTTTCCCGGCGCCGGAGATCAAGGTGGCCGATCTGACGGCGTTCGCCCTCCAGGCGGCCTGCTGGGGCGATCCCGACGCCTCGGGGCTGGCTCTGCTGGATCCTCCGCCGGGAGGCGCCATGGCGGCCGCTCGGGGCGTTCTGGAGGCCATCGGCGCTGTGGGCTCCGACGGGCGTCCGACTGAGCGGGGTGTACGGATGTCGCGGCTCGGGCTGCATCCGCGGCTGGGGCGGGCGTTGCTGGACGCGGGGCACTCCGTGGGTGCGGAGCGTGCAGCGGAGGTCGTCGCCCTCTTGAGTGAGGAGCCGCCGCGGGAGTACGGGGATGACCTCGCGTCGGCGTTGAGGGGTGCCCGGCGCGGGGGTGACGCGTATGCCGGGCGGTGGCGTACGGAGGTTCGGCGGCTGCGGGCCGCGTCGGCGCCCGCGCCTTCGGTGCGAAGTCTCTCCCGCCCACACACCACCCGTGACCGTCGCCCGGGGGAACCGCGCGCCGACGCTCCGCGCGGGGAGGCTCCGAGCGGGGGCGCTCCGGGCGGGAACGGCACGCCCGGGACACCGCAGACCGGTGACGACCACGCCGTCGGGCTCGTCGCCGCTCTCGCCTTTCCCGAGCGGGTTGCCCGGAAGCAAGGGGGCTCCTTTCTCATGGTGTCCGGTACTCGGGCCGAGGTGGGTGACGGGAGTGGGCTGCGGGACGCTTCGTGGATCGCGGTCGCCGTCGCCGACCGGCCCGTCGGTGCGGGGCACGCGCGCGTGCGGCTCGGGGCCGTGGTGGACGAGGGGGTCGCGCGCGAGGCGGCCGGAGCCCTGTACGGCAAGGGCGACGAGGTGCGCTGGGCCGACGGGGACGTCGTGGCACGGCGGGTCGAGCGGCTGGGCGCAGTGGAGCTGGCGGTGCGGCCGTTGCGGAACGCCGAGCCCGGGCTCGTACGGGAGGCGCTGCTTGAGGGGTTGAGGGACGAGGGGTTCGGGGTGCTGCGGTGGTCGCGGGACGCCGGGGTCCTGCGGCAGCGGCTGGGGTTCCTCCACCACCGGCTCGGTGCCCCTTGGCCCGATGTGTCGGACGACGCGCTGCACGCGCGCGTGGACGAGTGGCTGGAGCCGGAGTTGGGCCGGGCACGGCGGCGGGCCGATCTGGAGCGGATCGACGCCGGGCAGGCGTTGGGCCGGCTGTTGCCGTGGGCGTCCGGGGAGGCGGCCCGGTTCGACGAGTTGGCGCCCGAGCGCATCGAGGTGCCGAGCGGGTCCAGGATCCGGGTCGACTACACGGATCCCGAACGGCCCGTGCTGGCGGTGAAGTTGCAGGAGATGTTCGGGGCGCGGGAGTCCCCGGCCGTCGCCGGGGTGCCCGTGGTCGTGCATCTGCTGTCGCCGGCAGGCCGCCCGGCCGCCGTGACGGCCGACCTGGTGTCCTTCTGGCGGGACGGCTACCGGGGCGTGCGGGCGGAGCTGCGCGGCCGGTATCCGAAGCACCCGTGGCCGGAGAACCCCGCCACCGCCGAACCGACCAGGCACACGAACGCACGTCTCAGGCGCTGACCGGTTCCGGTTCGCGGGTCTCCGTCGGTGAGGGGTCGCCGGGGCGGCGGCTGCGGGCCTCCAGGTAGAGGGAGAGCGACAGCAGGCCGGCGCCCAGGACCAGGAAGCCCCACGGCAGGTACGAGGTCATCAGCAGGACGAGCAGCCGCTGGGACTTGACCAGGTCGACCGTCGAGCGGATGTAGTCCTCGCGCATCTTCACGTGCCCGGCGAAGGCGGTCACCTTCTCGCGGCCGCCGAGGAGGGTGCCGCCGCGCAGTTCCTCCTTGTGGATCTCTTCTCCGTAGACGGGTGCTCCGGTGGTGGGTTCGACCCAGAACCTGCGGACCGTGGTGTACCAGCGGGTCGTGCCCGTCTTGGCGACCGACTCCGGAGTGATGCCTTCGACGGGCATGATCTTCGGGAAGGGCACTTTGGTCCAGGGGATGGTCTGCTCGAAGTAGTAAACGTTTACGCCCCGGAAGTCCTGCTCGCCCTCGTAGTGGATCGGCGCGGTGATACGGGCCTGCGCGTCGAAGTACTCGTAGTCCCTCTTCTCCGTGAGGAAGGGCCACTTGAACTCGATGCCCTCGCGTTTGACCGGGTCGCCGTCGACCATCTCGCCGGTGGCGTGGACGGGTTCCTGGGTGTGCGCGTCGAAGATGTAGCGCTCGGGGATCTTGGAGACCATCTTGCCGTCGGGGCCCTGGACGTAGGAGAGGCCGTCCCAGACGACGACGTCGCGGCCCGCGGTCTTCTCGATCTTCTCGGAGGCCTCGACGTTGCCCTTGAGGGTCTGTACGACGGTGACCTTGTCGACCTTCTTGGCCTTCATCGTGCCGTAGTCGAGGAGGGTCGCGTCCTTCGCCTCCAGGACCATGTCCTGGTACTGGTCGGCCGGGATCTTGGCGAGGCGCGGGAAGGCGTACCAGCGCATCAGCGGGGACAGCGCCGCGAAGAACACGGCGAGGGCGAGCAGGATCAGGCTGGCCTTGCGGCGCATCTCGGCGGCCCTCCCTGTGCGTTGGGGGTGTGCGTCATGGGCGTGCGGTGCGGGCGTGTGTCACGGGTGTCTGGGGACGGTGGTGAGCAGCGGCTTGGGGGACGTCTCGCCCGCCGGTGAACCCATGGCCGTGACGGTGAGGACGAGCGCGAGCGCGACGGCGAGACCGGTCGCGGCGGCGATCAGGGCACGCATGCGGGGCCTCCCGACTCAGCGAAGCTGATACATCGTCAGGTCGGGCACCGTAGCAACGGGCGGGCGAGATGAGAACACGTTGCACACACAGAACGACGGTGCCCCTCCACCAGGTCGGTGGAGGGGCACCGTCGTTCTGAAGGCCTGCGAGGCTACGAGGCGGAGGGGCTCGGTGAGGCGGTCGCTGCCGCCGCCGTCACCTTCAGCTCGACCGTCAGCGTCGCGCCGCCGGTGGTGTTGATGCGGAGCAGGAACGTGCCGGCCGTGTCGTCCGCGTACAGCTTCGGGAGCTTCAACAGACCGTTCGCGTCCGTCTTGAGGCCCGTGAGGGTCCGTACGGTCTTGCCGTCCGTGTCCTTGAAGTAGGGGCCCTTGTCGTTGGCGGTCGCGTCATCCGCCGCCTTGATGAGCGTGGCGGTGGCCGCGACGCCGTCCGCGGCGGCACCCTTGTAGGTCGCCTTCAGCTCGACCTGGTCCGCGAACTCGCCGCCCGCGACGCAGGTCAGCGCGGTGTCGCTGGTACGAGCGAGGGCGTCGGCCTGGCGCGCGGTGACCGTCGCCCTGTAGTCGAGGCCGGTGACGGCACGGCCGACGACGGTGGCGCGGACCGTGAAGTCGCCCGTCTTCTCACCTGCCTTGAGGGCGGGCGCGGTGGCCACGCCAGAGCTGTTGGTGACGACGGTCGCGACGCTCTCGCCGCCGGTGAAGACGGAGTCGGTGTCGCCGACGATCGTGAACCGGACCCGGACCTTCGCGACGGCCTTGCCGGCCTCGGTCTCGGTGCGGGTGGCGATCTTCTCGGCGAAGGCGTCGCCCGCGGTCGCGGTGAGCTTGGCGGTGCCCGCGTCCTCCAGGTGGTCCACCGTGTCGGTGGGCGTGGGAGGCGCCGGAGTCGTCGGCGGCGTGCTCGGCGGCGGGGTCGTGGTGGGCGGCTTCGGACTCGGGCTGGTGGAACCGCCGCCGCCCGGCGTCTGGGAGCCGGGCGGGGTCGTGCCCGGCGGGGTCGGCGTCGGGGAGGAGCTCGACCCGTTGTTGTCGTCGCTGCGGCCGGAGGGCAGCGTGCCCGTGCCGTCCGGGACCTCGTGGGTGCCCTTGCGGTAGTACTCCAGCCACGACAGGACCGTGTTCAGGTAGTGCGTCGAGTTGTTGTAGCTGAGGATCGCGCGCCTGAGGTCGGCCTTGTCGGACAGGTCCCAGCCGAACCGGCACAGGTAGCCGCCGGCGGCGAGGGCCGCGTCGTAGATGTTGTTGGGGTCCTTCTTGCCGTCGCCGTTGCCGTCGCGGCCCGACCACTCCCAGGTGGAGGGAATGAACTGCATGGGGCCGACGGCACGGTCGTGGGTGGTGTCCCCGTCGTACTCGCCGCCGTCCGTGTCGGTGATCCTCGCGAAGCCGTTGCCGTTGAGGACCGGGCCGAGGATCGGGGTGATCGTGGTGCCGTTGGCGTCGACGCGGCCGCCGCGTGCCTGGCCGGACTCGACCTTGCCGATGGCGGCGAGGAGTTGCCAGGGCAGGTTGCAGCCGGGCTTGGATTCACCCAGCGCCGTCTCGGCCTTCTTGTAGGCGTCGAGGACGGTCGCGGGTATGCCGGCCTCGGCTTCACCCGTGCCGGTCGGCGTTCCGGTGCCCGTGGTGGGCGTCGGGGTGGGGCTGTTGAGCGGCGGGAGGTCGGTGTAGTACGGCGAGTTGCCGGTGGCGCTGTTGTCGGCGTCCGGGTCGGACGAGGGCTGGGAACCGGTGTTCTGTCTGCCCTGCGCGGTGTCGGTCACGCCCGGCGCCTGGGACGCGGACAGCGCCGCGACCGCGACCGCGGCCACAGCGGTGGTTGCCGCCCCCTTGACAACTCGCCTGCCGAATTGCGCCGCCATTGCGTGAACCCCTCCCGTGGACGATCGCCCGCGCGTCGCGCGTTTCCTGTTGTCCGGCCGCACTCCCCAGCACGGTGACCCAGGCGACCCTACGACAACTTCCGTTGCGCAGACACCCGTTCGTGCCCGTTTTTCACCGGTTGGCCATATCCCGTTTCTCCTGCCCTGGCGTCCTGGAGGCATGCGGGACCGACGGGAACTGCCGACCGCATACTGAGCGTCATCGATCAAGGGATCGCCCGGACCGTTCATGGCCGACAGGCCGTCGCGCGCGGTCGGTGGCGGTCAATGTCGTTCGCAAGGAGCCCCGTTGCCGTTCACCCTCAGCCATGCCGCGGCCGTCCTGCCGGCCGTGCGCACCGACGGGACCGGACGCGGCCGACTGGTTCCGGCCCTGCTCGTGGCCGGTTCGTTCGCGCCCGACATGACCTATTACGCGGCGAGTGTGCTGCCGGAGGCGATGGAGTTCGGCGACTTCACGCACTCCTTCACCGGGGTGTTCACAGTCGACGTACTGGTCGCCTGGGCGCTCGTGGGTGCCTGGCTGGTGCTGCGCGAGCCGTTGGTGGCCCTGCTGCCGCGCGGCCGGCAGGGACGGGTCGGGGCTCTTCTGCGCTGCGGTGCGCCGCGCGCCCGCGTCCGGCCCTCACTGGCCCTGTGGTGGTACGTGTCCGCGGTGGTCGGTTCGTTGACGCATGTGGTGTGGGATGCGTTCACGCACCTCGACCGGTGGGGCATGCGGGTCTTTCCGGTCCTCGGGCAGGAGATCGCGGGCTCACCGCTCTACTGGTATCTGCAGTACGGCGGTTCGGCGGTCGCCGCGGTGGTGATCGCGGCCTTCGTGGTGGTCGCCCTGCGGCGGCAGCGCGACACGGAGCCCGTGGGGGTGCCGGTGCTGTCCGTACGGGACCGGTGGCTCGCTGCGGCCGTGATCGGTGGCTGCGCGACGGTGGCCGCGGTGCGGCGGGCGACGCGCTGGTGGGACCACTGGTCGGCGAGCGCGAAGCCCTGGGAGCTGATTCCCACCGTGTGCTTCGGGGCGGGGGCGGGTCTTGCCGTCGGCCTCGCGCTGTACGGCGTGGCGGTCAGGGTGTGGCGTCCGGCTCCGGTTCGTCCCAGCCCGGCAGCGCTTCGTACGGAGCCGAGCCGTCCGACTCCTCGCTGATCGCGGTCTCCGGGGTGAGGTCGCGGCCGATACCGCGGCCCTGCCCCAGGCCCCGGTGGACGGCCTGGGCTATGCGCTCGATGGTGCGGACGCCGTACGCCATCGTCGGGTTGTCGTGGGACAGGACGACGATGCGGTAGCTGCGGCCCTCGCCGGTGAAGGCGCCGATGCTGTGGACGCGCCAGCCGTGGGTGGCTCTGGGCAGCCAGCCGTTCTTGACGTGTGCCGTCAGTCCCTGCGGCATGCCCGCGGGGACGCCCCAGCGCTGGTCCGCCCGGACCTCGGAGAGCAGCTTCAGGCCGTAGGCGCGGGTGCGGAGGAAGGACTGGGCGTTCGTCAGTACGTCCAGCAGGCGCAGCTGGTCGGTGGCCGTGGTGCGGGTGAGGCCCCAGTAGCGGCCCGGGCCCAGGAGGGTGGCGCTGGTGCGGACGCGGGTGAGGAAGTCGTTCAGATAGCTGCGGCCAAGGTCGGCCCAGAGGCGCACGGCCGAGTCGTTGTCTGAGCTGACGATCATGGGGCGTACGTTCGTCTCCTCCCACTGGGTGAGCCGGCGCCCCAGCTCCTCGGCGCGGCGGAGCAGTCCCTCCATGATCAGCACCTTGACGACGCTCGCCGAGTCGTACTGCCGCTCGCCGGCGCGTGCGCAGGTCAGTCCGGAGTCGTCCTGCACCGCCACGGAGACCGCGCCGTCCCTCGACGACAGGGCCGCCTGGATGTCCTGGGACAGCCGGGCGGCCAGATCGGGGGCATGGGGGGCCTGGCAGGTGACGGTGTCGGTGGGGTCGGCAGAGGAGGCGTGGTGGCCTGTGGCGCCCGGCCGGGAGTGCCGCCGGTCGGTCCAGTCGGTCCAGTCGGCGGTGTCGGCCGGGACACGTCTGGTCGTGGCGCCGGCCGGGATTCTGGGGCTGGCCGCGGTGGCCGCGACGGCGGGAACCGGGGTGAGGAGCACGGAGGCGAGGGCTGCGACGAGGGCGGTGCGGCAGTGTCGTACGTACCGCACGCGCTGCATGTGTCGTATGTGAGGACCCATGCCCGCATCCTTGCGGGGCGCTCCGCTGGGGGCTTGTGGTCGGGGGCCACGTGGGTGACGGGCCCCTCCGGGGGTTGGGGGGTCGGGGGGACGTTGGATGCCGGGCGCGGGTGGGTTTGGGCTGAGTGCGCAGTTTCCCGCGCCCCTAAAAACCTAGGGGCGCGGGAAACTGCGCGACTCAGCGCAAACCCACCCGCAGCCGAATACCGCGCCCCCGTGGAGGGCTAGTGGGCCGCCGACTCCCAGTCCGCGCCGGAGCCGACCGAGACATCCAGGGGAGCCCGGAGATGCACCGCGTTGGCCATCTCGTGGCGGACCAGTTCCTCGGTCTTCGCGCGCTCGCCCGGGGCGATCTCCAGGACGATTTCGTCGTGGACCTGGAGGAGCATGCGGGACTTGAGGTCGGCTTCCCGGAGGGCCCGGTCCACGTTGAGCATGGCGATCTTGACGATGTCCGCCGCCGTGCCCTGGATCGGCGCGTTCAGAGCCATGCGCTCGGCCGCCTCGCGGCGCTGGCGGTTGTCGCTGTTGAGGTCGGGGAGGTAGCGGCGGCGCCCGAAGAGCGTCGCCGTGTAGCCCGTCGCCCGCGCCTCGTCGACCGCCCGGCGCAGATAGTCGCGTACGCCGCCGAAGCGCTCGAAGTACGTGTCCATCAGCGCGCGGGCCTCACCGGCGTCGATGTTCAGCTGCTGGGAGAGGCCGAAGGCCGACAACCCGTACGCCAGGCCGTACGACATGGCCTTGATCTTGCGGCGCATCTCCGCGTCGACCGCGGAGCCCTCCACGGAGAACACCTGGGAGGCGACGGTGGTGTGCAGGTCCTCGCCGGAGGTGAACGCCTCCAGGAGGCCCTCGTCCTCGGAGAGGTGGGCCATCACGCGCAGTTCGATCTGGCTGTAGTCGGCGGTCATGAGGGACTCGAAGCCCTCGCCGACGACGAAGCCGCGGCGGATCGCGCGGCCCTCCTCCGTGCGGACCGGGATGTTCTGCAGGTTCGGGTCCTGCGACGAGAGACGGCCCGTCGCGGCCACCGTCTGGTGGAACGTGGTGTGGATGCGGCCGTCCGCGGCGATCGTCTTGATCAGGCCCTCGACGGTGACGCGGAGCTTCGCCTGCTCGCGGTGGCGGAGCATGATGACCGGCAGTTCGTTGTCGGTCTGGCCGGCGAGCCAGGCGAGCGCGTCGGCGTCCGTCGTGTAGCCGGTCTTCGTCTTCTTCGTCTTGGGCAGGCCCAGTTCGCCGAAGAGGACTTCCTGGAGCTGCTTGGGCGAGCCGAGGTTGAACTCGTGCCCGGCGGCCGCGTGCGCCTCCTTCACGGCCTGCTGGACGGCGCCCGCGAACATCTGCTCCATGGCTTCCAGGTGGGCCTTGTCGGCGGCGATGCCGTGCCGCTCCAGGCGGGCCAGGAGCACGGAGGTGGGGAGCTCCACGTCACGCAGCAGGTCGGCCGCGCCGACCTCCTTCAGGCGCTCGGTGAACGCCTCGCCCAGGTCGAGGATCGCGCGGGCCTGCACCATCAGCGCGTCGGCCTCGGCCCCTTCGTCGGCGCCGAAGGCGAGCTGTCCGTCGGCCGTCGCGGCGGGCGCCAGCTCACGGCCGAGGTACTCCAGGGACAGCGCGTCCAGGTCGAAGGAGCGGCGGCCCGGCTTGACGAGGTAGGCGGCGAGCGCGGTGTCCATGGAGACGCCCTCGATGCTCCAGCCGTGCTCGGCGAAGACCCGCATCACGGCCTTCGCGTTGTGCAGCACCTTGGGCTTGTCGGGGTCGGCGAGCCACGCCGCGAACGCGTTCTCGTCGGGCTCGTCCAGCTCCGACGGGTCGAACCACGCGGCGGCGCCGTCGGCCGCGGCGAGGGCGACCTCGGCGACCGAGCCCGTGCCGAGCGCCCAGGTGTCGACCGTGGCGACGCCCAGCACCGCGGTGCCGTGCTCGGCGAGCCACGGCTTGAGCTCGCCCGCGCCGAGGACCGTGCCGTCCACCGCAACGCCCGCGGCGGCCGGCGGACCGGCGTCCGCCTCCTCCGCCCCGGGGTCGACGGCCAGCAGCCGCTCGCGCAGCGAGGGGTTACGGATCTCCAGGGTGTCCAGGACCATCGCGACGGCCGTGCGGTCGTACGGAGCGCGCTCCAGGTCGGCGGCCGACTTCGGCAGCTCGACGTCGCGCACCATCTCCGTGAGGCGACGGTTGAGCTTGACCGCGTCCAGGTGGTCGCGGAAGTTCTGCCCGGCCTTGCCCTTGACCTCCTCGGCGCGCTCGACCAGCTCCGCGAACGACCCGAACTGGTTGATCCACTTCGCGGCGGTCTTCTCGCCGACCCCGGGGATGCCCGGGAGGTTGTCGGAGGGGTCGCCGCGCAGGGCCGCGAAGTCGGGGTACTGCGCGGGCGTCAGCCCGTACTTCTCGAAGACCTTCTCCGGGGTGAACCGCGTCAGCTCGGAGACGCCCTTCGTCGGGTAGAGCACGGTGGTGTGCTCGGAGACCAGCTGGAAGGAGTCGCGGTCGCCGGTGACGATCAGCACCTCGAAGCCCGCGGCCTCGGCCTGGGTGGCGAGCGTGGCGATGATGTCGTCCGCCTCGAAGCCGTCCACGGCGAACCGCTCGGCGTGCATCGCGTCGAGGAGCTCGCCGATCAGCTCGACCTGGCCCTTGAACTCGTCCGGGGTCTTCGACCTGTTCGCCTTGTACTCGGTGAACTCCTCGGAGCGCCATGTCTTGCGCGAGACGTCGAACGCCACCGCGAAGTGCGTGGGCGCCTCGTCGCGCAGCGTGTTGGCGAGCATCGACGCGAAGCCGTAGATCGCGTTCGTCGGCTGGCCCGTCGCCGTCGTGAAGTTCTCCGCGGGCAGCGCGAAGAACGCTCGGTACGCCAGCGAATGCCCGTCCATGAGCATCAGCCGCGGGCGTCCGCCGCCGGAGGTCTTCTCGGTCTTCTTCGATGCTGAATCTGCCACGCCCCCGATCCTGCCACGCCCCACTGACAGTCGGACCCGCCCCGCCCTCCACGACCGCCCCCGCGCCGTGTCCCTCACACCTTTCACACCGCACGCGATCATCGCCCCGGACGGGCCGCGATCGTTGTCACCACCACGTGGGAGGATCGAGGACGTACCTCATACGTGTGCTCGAAGAGGAGGCCGAGATGGCCGGCAAGCCGCCCCAGAGTGATCCGGTTCAGGACGCGCCACAGGTCGCCGGCCCGAAGCACGCCGCCGCCGGACTGCCCGCGGTCGGGCACAGCCTGCGCATGGCCCAGCAGCAGATGGGTGTGAAGCGCACGGCGCTGACGCTGCTGCGGGTCAATCAGAAGGACGGCTTCGACTGCCCCGGCTGCGCCTGGCCCGAGCCGGAGCACCGGCACACGGCGGAGTTCTGCGAGAACGGCGCGAAGGCGGTCGCCGAGGAGGCCACCCTGCGCCGGGTGACCCCGGACTTCTTCGCCGCGCACACGGTCGCCGACCTCGCGACCCGCAGCGGCTACTGGCTGGGCCAGCAGGGCCGTCTCACCCAGCCCATGTATCTCGCGGAAGGCGCCGACCACTACGAGGCGGTGCCCTGGGAGCGCGCCTTCGACATCATCGCCGAGGAGCTCACCGGCCTCGACTCCCCCGACGAGGCGCTGTTCTACACCTCGGGGCGCACGAGCAACGAGGCGGCGTTCCTGTACCAGCTGTTCGCCCGCGAGTTCGGCACGAACAACCTGCCGGACTGCTCCAACATGTGCCACGAGTCGTCGGGTTCCGCACTGAACGAGACGATCGGCATCGGCAAGGGCAGCGTCCTCCTGGAGGACCTCTACAAGGCCGACCTGATCATCGTCGCCGGGCAGAACCCGGGTACGAACCACCCGCGCATGCTCTCCGCCCTGGAGAAGGCGAAGGCGGGCGGCGCGAGGATCATCACGGTGAACCCGCTGCCCGAGGCGGGCATGGAGCGCTTCAAGAACCCGCAGACCCCCCAGGGCATGTTCAAGGGCGCCGCGCTCACCGACCTGTTCCTGCAGATCCGCATCGGCGGCGACCAGGCCCTCTTCCGCCTCCTGAACAAGCTGATCCTCGCTGAGTCCAACAGCGCCTCCGGCGCGGGGTCGGGCGCCGTCGACAAGGCCTTCATCGACGAACACACCCACGGCTACGAGGAGTTCGCGGAGGCCGCCCGCGCCGCCGACTGGGACGAGACGCTCACCGCGACGGGCCTCACGCGCGCGGAGATCGACGAAGCCCTGCGCATGGTCCTCGCCTCGGAGCGCACCATCGTCTGCTGGGCGATGGGCCTCACGCAGCACAAGCACTCCGTGCCGACCATCCGCGAGGTCGTCAACTTCCTTCTGCTGCGCGGCAACATCGGCCGCCCGGGCGCGGGCGTGTGCCCGGTGCGCGGCCATTCGAACGTGCAGGGCGACCGCACGATGGGCATCTTCGAGCGCCCCGCGCCCGCCTTCCTGGACGCCCTGGAGAAGGAGTTCGGCTTCGCCCCGCCGCGCGGCCACGGCTACGACGTCGTACGGGCCATCCGCGCCATGCGTGACGACAAGGCGAAGGTCTTCTTCGCGATGGGTGGCAACTTCGTGTCGGCCTCCCCCGACACCGAGGTCACCGAGGCGGCCATGCGCCGCGCCCGCCTCACCGTGCACGTGTCGACGAAGCTCAACCGCTCGCACGCCGTCACGGGCGCGCGTGCCCTGATCCTGCCGACGCTGGGCCGCACCGAGCGCGATCTCCAGGGCAGTGGCGAGCAGTTCGTGACCGTCGAGGACTCCATGGGCATGGTGCACGCCTCTCGCGGCCGGCTGGAGCCCGCGAGCGAGCACCTGCTGTCCGAGCCCGCGATCGTCGCCCGCCTCGCCCGCCGCGTCCTCGGCGACGAATCCCGCACGCCCTGGGAGGAGTTCGAGAAGGACTACGCCACGGTCCGCGACCGCATCGCGCGAGTGATCCCGGGCTTCGAGGACTTCAACGCGCGCGTGGCCGACCCGAACGGCTTCGCGCTGCCGCACGCCCCGCGCGACGAGCGCCGCTTCCCCACGGCCACCGGTAAGGCCAACTTCACGGCCGCGCCCGTCGAGTACCCGAAGCTGCCCGAGGGCCGGCTACTCCTGCAGACGCTGCGCTCGCACGACCAGTACAACACCACGATCTACGGCCTGGACGACCGCTACCGGGGCATCAAGAACGGCCGCAGGGTCGTCCTCGTCAACCCCGAGGACGCCCGCGAGCTCGGCCTCGCCGACGGCTCGTACACCGATCTGGTCGGTGAGTGGAAGGACGGCGTGGAGCGGCGCGCCCCCGGTTTCCGGGTCGTGCACTACCCGACGGCACGCGGCTGCGCGGCCGCGTACTACCCGGAGACGAACGTGCTGGTGCCGCTGGACGCCACCGCCGACACCAGCAACACGCCCGCCAGCAAGTCCGTCGTCGTGCGTCTGGAACAATCGGCAGCCAACTGAGCGTTCGCTTAGCGAGCGCGGCCGCTCGGGCGGCGTGATCGACGACGAAGGAGCAGAACCCATGGGCGAGCAGCACCACGCGAAGTTCCCGCAAGAGGTCATCGACGAGTACGCGGCGCTCGGCGTGGACCTGGTCGCCATGTTCTCCGCCGGACACCTCGGCACGCGCATGGGCGTCCAGGTCGTCGAGGCCTCCGCGGACCGCGTGGTGGGCACCATGCCGGTCGAGGGCAACACCCAGCCGTACGGGCTCCTGCACGGCGGCGCCTCCGCCGTGCTCGCCGAGACACTCGGCTCGGTCGGCGCCATGCTGCACGGCGGCAGCTCCAAGATCGCCGTCGGCGTCGACCTGAACTGCACCCACCACCGGGGCGCCCGTTCCGGCCTGGTGACCGGCGTGGCCACGCCCCTGCACCGGGGCCGCTCGACAGCCACGTACGAGATCGTGATCAGTGATGAGGACGGCAAGCGGGTGTGCAGCGCGCGGCTGACGTGCCTGCTGCGCGACGTGAATCCGAGCGACGCCGAGCGCGTCAACGCGACGAACTGACCCACCGGAAAACCCTTGTCCGCGGGCGGCGTTGATCCCGGGCAACCGGCGGCATAGCGTCAAGGGATGGGAACGGGTGGGGCCCCCTGGCGGGGGCCGGTGCTTGGACTGGTGCTCCTGACCGGCGCTCTGGCCACCGGGTGCGGCGAGTCCGGCCCGCAGGGCGGGACGGCGGGCACACGGGCCGCCTCCGGTGTGCCGTCGTCACCGCCCGCCACACCTCCCGAGGACCTGTGCGCCCGGATCGTCGCCCACTGGTCGCGGGAGGTGCTGGACAGCGGCACCTACGGGGACTACCAGTCAATGGGCCTGTCCAACGGGCAGTACGGGATCCTGATGGAGGTCGTGGACGCGGCGCGGGCCGAGAAGAAGCGCTCCGGCGAACAGGCGGCGCGGGAACTGATCGACCGCAGTACACGCGAACGCTGCGCAGAGCGCTACCGCGACGGCAATCCGACGGGAGGGCCCTGGAGTTGAGCGGCGTCGGTCCGGTCGAACCGGGCGAGGGCACACACGCGTGGGACACCGTCGAACCGGTCCCGCCGCTCCTCCCCGGGTCCCCGCGCGAACGTCTGACAAGTCTGTACGCCCGGCACCGCCGTGCCATGCTCGCATCCGCCACCGCGGTCGCCCTCGTCGCGGGCGGCGGCTACCTCTTCGCGACCCGGCCCCACGATCCGCCACCGCCCGAAGCGCCCTACCCGTCCCAGGCGGTGGCCATCACCTATCTCGGCACTGAGGGCCCGCCCGCAAACGCCCCCAGCAGGAGCTTCAGCTTCGCGGTGCAGGTCACCGCGCAGTCCGGACCCACGATCACCATCGTGCGCATCTCGCAGCCCTACGCGACCCTCTCGCTGACGTCGGTCCCGCGCCCGCCGTTCCGGACCAAGCCCGGTTTCGGTCACAAGATCGTCGTCACGATGCATGTCACGGAATGCGCGAATGTGCCGTCAAACGCCGCTCTCCCTTTCCTGGACGTAACTCTGCGTAATACGCGCGCAATAGAAGACCACAGCTTCATCCTGGGTGAGCGCTATGCGCACGACCTCTCAGGAGCCCTGCAAGTAGCCTGCAGCAACGACTCCCGGTCATCACCAAAACGGTAGGACGCTCCTGAAATGACCACGGCACGTCCTGCAGGTTCTCACTATGTGGACCGGACGAATCGGCCGGAATTCTGCCCATCCACCCACTGAGTACCGCTCTGCATTACCTCGTGTCATAACAAGAGCGTCACAGCATGACTCAGACTCTCCTCCACGTTCCCCCGACACGCCTAGAGTCACGGCCAGTCACCGCGCCATCGGATTCGAATTATTTTCGGCCCAGCGCTCGACTCGGCCCGTTCCACGAGGAAGGGCCGTGCCAGGGAAAGGACTGCTGATCGTGCGTCAACGTTCGCTCATCGCCATCACCGCCGCGTTGGCGGCGGGAGCACTCACCCTCACCGCCTGCGGCTCGCGCGACGAGGACGGCGGCGGTTCGGACTCCAACGGCGGTGGCACCACCGTCGTCATCGGCGTCGACGCCCCGCTGACCGGCGACCTCTCCGCGCTGGGCCTCGGAATCAAGAACTCCGTGGACCTCGCCGCCAAGACGGCCAACAAGGAGAAGACCGTCGAAGGCGTCACCTTCAAGGTCGAGGCCCTCGACGACCAGGCGCAGCCCTCCTCGGGCCAGCAGAACGCCACCAAGCTGGTCGCCGACAAGGACGTCCTCGGTGTCGTCGGCCCGCTGAACTCCTCGGTCGCCGAGTCCATGCAGAAGGTCTTCGACGACGCCAAGCTCGTCGAGGTCTCCCCCGCCAACACCAACCCGGCCCTGACCCAGGGCACGAAGTGGAACGGCGGCGAGAAGGCCCGCCCGTACAAGTCGTACTTCCGCACCGCGACCACGGACGCCATCCAGGGCCCGTTCGCCGCGCAGTACGTGTACAACGACGCCAAGAAGAAGAGCGTCTACGTCATCGACGACAAGAAGACCTACGGTGCCGGCCTCGCCGCCACCTTCACCGACGAGTTCAAGAAGCTCGGCGGCAAGGTCGTCGGTACGCAGCACATCGACCCCGACACCAAGGACTTCTCCGCCGTCGCCACCCAGGTGAAGAGCTCCGGTGCCGACGTCGTCTACTACGGCGGCGAGTACCCGCAGGCCGGCCCGCTCAGCAAGCAGATCAAGGCCGCGGGCGCCAAGATCCCGCTGGTCGGCGGCGACGGCATCTACAGCGCCGACTTCATCAAGCTGGCCGGCGCCAGCGGCACCGGCGACCTCGCCACCTCGGTCGGCGCGCCCGTCGAGGACCTGCCCTCCGCCAAGGAGTTCGTCGCCAGCTACAAGTCCGCGGGCTACAAGGAGGCCTACGAGGCGTACGGCGGCTACTCCTACGACTCGGCCTGGGCGATCATCGAGGCCGTGAAGAAGGTCGTCGAGGACAACGACGGCAAGCTTCCGGACGACGCCCGCGCCAAGGTCACCGAGGCCATGCAGGGCGTCACCTTCGACGGCGTGACCGGCAAGGTCGCCTTCGACGAGTACGGCGACGCGACCAACAAGCAGCTCACCGTCTACTCCGTCGAGGGTGGTACCTGGAAGCCGGTGAAGTCCGGCACCTACACAGGCTGATCCACACCCGCATCACCACATGAGCCGCGCGGGGCGCTGCACCACAAGCGCCCCGCGCGGACTCGCATCCGGTCACATCCCTCGACTATCCGAACGCTCGGAGGACATGCGGTGAACGAACTGCCGCAGCAGCTGGTCAACGGCCTGCTACTGGGATCCATGTACGGGCTGGTCGCCATCGGCTACACGATGGTCTATGGCATCGTCCAGCTCATCAACTTCGCCCACGGCGAGATCTTCATGACCGGGGCCTTCGGCGCGCTCACGGTCTATCTGTACGTACTCCCCGACGGCACCACCATGTGGATCGCCCTGCCGCTCATGCTCGTCGGCGCCATCTTCGTCGCCGTCACCGTCGCAGTCGGAGCGGAACGGTTCGCCTACCGCCCCCTGCGCACCGCACCACGCCTGGCCCCCCTCATCACCGCCATCGGCCTCTCCCTGGCCCTCCAGCAGGCGGTATGGGCCTGGTACCCCAACGCCAAGTCGGCGCGGACCTTCCCGCAGATCGAAGGCGGCCCCTTCGAGATCGGCAGCGTCACCATCCAGACCGGTGACGTCTTCCTCTTCATCGCGGCCCCCATCAGCATGGCCGTCCTCGCCTACTTCGTCATGAAGACCCGGACCGGACGCGGTATGCAGGCCACCGCCCAGGACCCGGACACCGCCAAGCTCATGGGCATCAACACCGACCGCATCATCGTGGTCGCCTTCGCCCTCGGCGCCGCGTTCGCCGCCGTCGGAGGCCTCGCCTACGGCCTCAAGTACGGCCAGATCGACTTCCGCATGGGCTTCATCCTCGGCCTCAAGGCCTTCACCGCCGCCGTCCTCGGCGGCATCGGCAACATCTACGGAGCCATGATCGGCGGCGTCGTCCTCGGCCTCGCCGAGACCATGGCCACCGCCTACATCGCCGACGTCCCCGGCATGTCACAGCTCGGCGGCCAGTCCTGGGCCAACGTCTGGGCCTTCGTACTCCTCATCCTCGTGCTCCTCTTCAGGCCACAGGGCCTGCTCGGCGAGCGCGTCGCGGACAGGGCGTGAGACCTATGACCACACAGACCACCAGCCCCCAGACGCCCGCCAAGGAGCCGGCCGGCTCCACCGCCGGACTCATCGGCATCCCCCCGAACATCGGACGCGCCCTCGCCACCGGCGGCGGCATCCTCACCATCATCTCCACCTTCCTCGCCTGGACCTGGACCGCCGCATTCCCCGGCGACCTCACCGTCTACGGCTACCCCGGCGGCCTACAGGTCCTCGTCCTCATCGGCGGCGCCCTCACCACGCTCTTCGGCCTCGCCTCCTACGGCATCAAGGGCCTGCGCTGGCTCACCCCCGCAGGCGCCGACAGCGCCATCAAGCTCGCCGCGCTCGCAGCGTTCGCCACCGCCTGGTACACGATCATCGCGATCAGCACCAAACTCGGCGGCCTCGCCAACCTCGAACCCGGCGGCTGGATCGTGGCCGTCGCCACCCTCACCGCCCTGGTCGGCTCGCTCTCCCTGCCGTTCCAGCGACCGGCACCCGACCCGTACGACCCCGACGACACCGCCTGGGAGCAGTTCCGCCACCAGCGCCGGTACGACGTCACCGTCGTCAAGGCAGCCTTCGCCTCCGGCACCACCAAGGCCCCGGCCCACAAGCTGCCCGCATACGCCGAAATCCTCGTCATCGTCGCCGCACTGGCCCTCGGCCTGACCGTCTTCACCTACGGCATCGGCACCGAATACGACGAGCAGTTCATCGGCTTCCTCATCACCGCGGGCCTCGGCTTCGCCGCCGCAGCCAAGGCCGGACTCGTCAACAGGCTGTCCGCACTCACCTCCAAGCACCGCAACGTCACCATGATCGGCGCGTTCGTCGCCGCCGCCGCATTCCCCTTCACCCAGTCCGACGACCAGTACGCGACCATCGGCGTCTACATCCTGATCTTCGCCACCGTCGCCCTCGGCCTCAACATCGTCGTCGGCCTCGCCGGACTCCTCGACCTCGGATACGTCGCCTTCCTCGGCGTCGGCGCCTACACCGCGGCCATGGTCTCCGGCTCCCCCTCCTCCCCCTTCGACATCCACCTGCCGTTCTGGGCCTCCGCCCTCCTCGGCGCAGCCGTCGCCATGGTCTTCGGCGTCCTCATCGGCGCCCCCACCCTCCGACTGCGCGGCGACTACCTCGCCATCGTCACCCTCGGATTCGGTGAGATCTTCCGCATCACCGTCCTCAACATGGACGGCACCAGCGGACCCGACATCACCAACGGCTCCAACGGCATCTCCTCGATCCCGAACCTCAACATCCTCGGGTTCGACTTCGGCCAAGAGCACAGCATCGCCGGATTCACCATCGCGCGCTTCGCCAACTACTTCCTGCTGATGCTCCTCATCACGCTGGTCGTCGTGGTCGTCTTCCGCCGCAGCGGCGACTCCCGCATCGGCCGCGCCTGGGTCGCCATCCGCGAGGACGAAACAGCCGCACTCGCCATGGGCATCAACGGCTTCCGCGTCAAACTCATCGCCTTCGCCCTCGGCGCAGCCCTCGCCGGCCTCGCCGGATCCGTCCAGGCACACGTCACCTACACCGTGACACCCGAGCAGTACCAGTTCGCCCACGTCGTACCGCCCAACTCGGCCTTCCTCCTCGCAGCGGTCGTCCTCGGCGGCATGGGAACCATCAGCGGCCCCCTCGTCGGCGCCGCACTGCTCTACCTCATCCCCGCCAAGCTCCAGTTCCTCGGCGACTACCAGCTCCTCGCCTTCGGCCTCGCGCTCGTCCTGCTGATGCGCTTCCGTCCGGAAGGCCTCATCCCGAACCGGCGCCGCCAGCTCGAATTCCACGAGGAAGCGGAAGCTCCCACAGTCCTCAGCAAGGCAGGGGCCTGACCACCATGACTACCGACACCACCACCAAGGGCGCCGCACCCGGCGCCACCACCCCCGGCGAAACCGTCCTCGACGCACGCGGCGTCACCATGCGCTTCGGCGGCCTCACCGCCGTACGCAACGTCGACCTCCAGGTCAACAGCGGAGAAATCGTCGGCCTCATCGGCCCCAACGGCGCCGGCAAGACAACCTTCTTCAACTGCCTCACCGGCCTCTACATCCCCACCGAGGGAGAGGTCCGCTACAAGGGCACCGTCCTGCCGTCCCAGTCCTTCAAGGTCACCGCCGCCGGCGTCGCCCGCACCTTCCAGAACATCCGTCTCTTCGCCAACATGACGGTCCTGGAAAACGTGCTCGTCGGCCGCCACACCCGCACCAAAGAAGGACTCTGGTCCGCACTCGTACGCGGACCCGGCTTCAAGAAAGCCGAAAAAACCTCCGAAGACCGCGCCATGGAACTCCTCGAGTTCATCGGCCTCGCCGCCAAGCGCGACCACCTCGCCAGAAACCTCCCCTACGGCGAACAGCGCAAGCTCGAAATCGCCCGCGCCCTCGCCAGCGAACCCGGCCTCCTCCTCCTCGACGAGCCCACCGCCGGCATGAACCCGCAGGAAACCCGGGCCACCGAAGAACTCGTCTTCGCCATCCGGGACATGGGCATCGCCGTCCTCGTCATCGAGCACGACATGCGATTCATCTTCAACCTCTGCGACCGCGTCGCCGTCCTCGTCCAGGGCGAAAAACTCGTCGAAGGCGACAGCGCCACAGTCCAGGGCGACGAACGCGTCATCGCCGCCTACCTCGGCGAACCCTTCGAAGACGCACCCGGCCAGGAGGAGCTCGCCGAGGTCGAAGCCGCCGAGGCACAGGCCGACGCCTCCACGGACGCCGCGCCCCGCAAGGAGAACGACCGATGACCGCACTCCTCGAAGTCGAAGACCTCCGGGTCGCCTACGGCAAGATCGAAGCCGTCAAGGGCATCTCCTTCAAGGTCGACGCCGGCCAGGTCGTCACCCTCATCGGCACCAACGGCGCCGGCAAGACCACCACCCTGCGCACCCTCTCCGGCCTCCTCAAGCCCGTCGGCGGCCAGATCAAGTTCCAGGGCAAGTCACTGAAGAAGACCCCCGCCCACCAGATCGTCTCCCTCGGACTCGCCCACTCCCCCGAGGGGCGGCACATCTTCCCCCGCATGACGATCGAGGACAACCTCCGCCTCGGAGCCTTCCTCCGCAGCGACAAGGCAGGCATCGACAAGGACATCCAGCGCGCCTACGACCTCTTCCCCATCCTCGGGGAACGCAGGAAGCAGGCCGCCGGAACCCTCTCCGGCGGCGAGCAGCAGATGCTCGCCATGGGCAGGGCCCTGATGTCCCAGCCCAAGCTCCTCATGCTCGACGAACCCTCCATGGGCCTCTCGCCGATCATGATGCAGAAGATCATGGCCACGATCTCCGAACTCAAGTCCCAGGGCACCACCATCCTGCTCGTCGAGCAGAACGCCCAGGCAGCACTCTCGCTCGCCGACCAGGGACACGTCATGGAGGTCGGCAGCATCGTCCTCTCCGGATCCGGCCAGGACCTCCTCCACGACGAGTCGGTCCGCAAGGCGTACCTCGGCGAGGACTGAGCCGGCCTACCTTCACAGCCCGGCTACTCGCATACGGCTGAGGCCCGCACCCGATGACACGGGGTGCGGGCCTCAGCCACGTACGTACTTCCGCGCGACGCTCAGCCCTTCGCGGCCTTCTTCTCGTCCGCGTCCTGAATAACCGCCTCAGCGACCTGCTGCATCGACATACGACGGTCCATCGACGTCTTCTGAATCCAACGGAACGCCGCCGGCTCCGACAGGCCGTACTCCGTCTGCAGCACCGACTTCGCACGATCCACGAGCTTCCGCGTCTCCAGACGCGTCGTGAGATCCTCGATCTCCTTCTCCAGCGCCTTCAACTCCGTGAAGCGCGAGACGGCCATCTCGATCGCCGGAACGACATCGCTCTTGCTGAACGGCTTCACCAGATACGCCATCGCACCGGCGTCGCGGGCACGCTCGACGAGGTCACGCTGCGAGAACGCGGTGAGCATCAGCACCGGGGCGATGGACTCCTCGGCGATCTTCTCCGCGGCGGAGATGCCGTCCAGCTTCGGCATCTTCACATCGAGGATGACGAGGTCGGGGCGGTGCTCCCGGGCGAGCTCGACGGCCTGCTCACCGTCACCGGCCTCGCCTACGACCGTGTACCCCTCTTCTTCGAGCATCTCCTTGAGGTCGAGACGGATCAACGCCTCGTCCTCGGCGATGACGACACGGGTCGTCAGCGGAGGCACGTGCGACTTGTCGTCGTCGGGCGCGTCTACGGGCTGGGGCGACTCGGGGGCGGTCACGGGGGCTCCTCGTTATGGGGCAGGTACTGCTCCCGAGAGCCTACCTAGCTACGGTATGGTTAGAACGCGGCGGGTCGGAGTGTTCCTTCGATTCGCAGGAGCTCCGGTAGTCCAATCGGCAGAGACGATACCCTCAAAAGGTATTCAGTGTGGGTTCGAGTCCCACCCGGGGCACTTTCCTTCGATTCGAAGGTCGACACAAGAAAGCGGATGTCCACGTTCTCGTGAACATCCGCTTTTTGCTGTGTGTCGAGACGATCAGCCTCGCAGAGTGGCCACATGTGCGACATGGGCACACGCAAGCGGGCACTCGCGCTGGTAGGCCAGGGGCGCAGCCTGAACTCGGTCAGCAAGGAAACTGGCGTCTCCCGGGCGGCGATCCGCTCCTGGCAGACACGGATCGAACCGCTACCACGCATGCAAACCCAGACCGAGCCGTGCGTCAGATGCCGCCGCGCTCCGGCACAGCCCGAAGACGCGGAGACGTACTCCTACCTCCTGGGCCTGTATCTCGGCGATGGCTGCATCAGCGCTCATCCACGGAATGGGCACTATCTCCGCATCGCGTGCGCGGACGCATGGCCTGGCCTCATCGACGCTTGCGAAGCCGCCGTCCGCTCGATCAACCCAACGCAGCTCGCCTACCGCGTCCAGGCTCAGGGCCACGTCTCAGTCGTCGGCTACAGCCGACACTGGCCCTGCTTCTTTCCCCAACACGGCTCGGGCAAGAAACACGAACGTGCCATCTTCCTTGAATCCTGGCAACAGGAAATCGTCGACGTCCACCCGTGGGAATTCATCCGCGAACTCATCCACTCCGACGGCTGCCGCATCACCAACTGGACCACGCGCCTCGTTGCTGGCGAGAAAAAGCGCTACGAGTACCCCCGGTACTTCTTCACCAACAAGTCGGACGACATCCGGAAGCTCTTCAGCGACACCCTCGACAAGGTCGGAGTCGAGTGGACCACGCTCGCCCGCGGCAGCGACCCCTTCAACATCTCGATCGCCCGCCGCGCCTCCGTAGCCCTCATGGACACCCACGTGGGCCCCAAGTACTGACCCCACGCCCCCACTTGGACCTACTTGGGGCTGTCGTCCTCGCCGATGTGGTGGACGCGGACCAGGTTGGTCGAGCCGGAGACCCCGGGCGGGGAGCCGGCCGTGATGACCACGACGTCGCCCTTCTCGCAGTGGCCGTACTTCAACAACAGCTCGTCCACCTGGTCGACCATCGCGTCGGTCGAGTCGACGTGGGGGCCGAGGAAGGTCTCGACGCCCCAGGTCAGGTTGAGCTGGGAGCGGGTGGCCGCGTCCGGGGTGAAGGCGAGGAGGGGGATCGGGGAGCGGTAGCGGGACAGGCGGCGGACCGTGTCACCGCTCTGCGTGAACGCGACCAGGTACTTCGCGCCCAGGAAGTCGCCCATCTCCGCCGCCGCTCGGGCGACCGCGCCGCCCTGGGTGCGGGGCTTGTTCCGGTCGGTCAGGGGCGGGAGGCCCTTGGCAAGGATGTCCTCTTCCGCGGCCTCGACGATGCGGGACATCGTGCGGACCGTTTCGATGGGGTACTTGCCGACGCTCGTCTCGCCGGACAGCATCACCGCGTCCGTGCCGTCGATCACGGCGTTGGCCACATCGCTCGCCTCTGCCCTCGTCGGGCGGGAGTTGTCGATCATCGAGTCGAGCATCTGGGTGGCGACGATGACCGGCTTGGCGTTGCGCTTGGCGAGTTTGACGGCGCGCTTCTGGACGATCGGGACCTGTTCGAGGGGCATTTCGACGCCGAGGTCGCCTCGGGCGACCATGATGCCGTCGAAGGCGGCGACGATGTCGTCGATGTTCTCGACGGCTTGGGGTTTCTCGACCTTGGCGATCACCGGGAGGCGGCGGCCTTCTTCGTCCATGATCCGGTGGACGTCCTCGATGTCGCGTCCGCTGCGGACGAAGGAGAGGGCGATGACGTCGCAGCCTGCGCGAAGGGCCCAGCGGAGGTCCGCCTCGTCCTTCTCCGACAAGGCGGGGACGGAGACGGCGACGCCGGGGAGGTTGAGGCCCTTGTTGTCGGAGACCATGCCGCCTTCGATGACGGTGGTGTGGACGCGGGGGCCGTCGACGGAGGTGACTTCGAGGCAGACCTTGCCGTCGTCGACGAGGATGCGTTCGCCGGTGGTGACGTCGGCGGCGAGGCCGGAGTAGGTGGTTCCGCAGGTCTGGCGGTCACCCTCCGTGCCCTCTTCCACCGTGATGGTGAAGGTGTCTCCGCGTTCAAGGAGTACGGGTCCTTCGGTGAAGCGGCCGAGTCGGATCTTCGGGCCTTGAAGGTCGGCGAGGATTCCGACGCTGCGGCCGGTCTCGTCGGAGGCCTTTCGCACGCGCTGGTAGCGCTCCTCGTGGTCGGCATGGCTGCCGTGGCTGAGGTTGAGGCGGGCTACGTCCATTCCGGCTTCGACCAGTGCCTTGATCTGGTCGTACGAGTCGGTGGCGGGGCCCAATGTACAGACGATTTTTGCTCGGCGCATGGTTCGAGCCTAGGCCTTACCAGCGGGTAGGGAATTGGTCGGGCATGACTACTCAACAACCTTTGCGTGAAGGGCTGTTGACAAGTGTTGAATTGTGCACGGGGCCGCTCCGATGAGCATTTCGGAGGGCTTTCAGAGCACCGGCGGTGACATTGTGAAGCGGGCGTTGACCTGTGCGTAGACGTGCTGTCGTTCGGGTTCGAGGTCGAGGGCGGGGGCTCCTTCGGGGGCTGACGCGTCGAATGCCATGGTGCGCATGCTTCGGGCGGATCCCGTTTCCATGCCGTAGGGGTGGGCGTTCTCGGCGCCGATGTCGGCGAGTTCCACGAGGGCGGCGAGTGTGGTGCCGAGGGCCTCGGCGTATTCGCGGGCTCGTTGGACGGCTTCGCGTACTGCCTGTTGCCTGGCCTGGCGGTGGGCGGGTGAGTCGGGGCGCAGGGCCCACCAGGGGCCGTCGACGCGGGTGAGGTCGAGGTCGGCGAGTCGGGTGGTGAGTTCGCCGAGGGCGGTGAAGTCGGTGAGTTCGGCGGTGATGTGGACGCGGCCGTGGTAGGCGCGGATGCGTTCTCCGCGGCCGTGTTTGGTGAGTTCGGGGGTGATGGAGAAGGCGCCGGTCTCCAGTTTTTCGACGGCGTCGCCGTAGGTCTTGACGAGGTCGAGGGCGGTGGCGTTGCGGCGGGTCAGGTCGGTGAGGGCGTCGCGGCGGTCGGTGCCGCGGGCGCTGACGGTGATGCCGATGCGGGCGATCTCGGGGTCGACTTCGAGGTGGGCTTCGCCGCGGACGGCGATGCGGGGTGCGTCGGGTGTGCCGTAGGGGACTGCGGAGCGGTTTTCCTCGGGGCCTTCGGAGGGTGAGGTCATACGTCCCACTCTGTCACCGGCGGCCCGTTTCCGGGGCTCGTCGGTCATCAGATCGAAACCTGCGGGGTCTGTTGCGGTACGTCATGACCGGGTCAGAATCTACGCGCGTATCTGCGTGTGTTGTCGACCGTTTCCCGAGGAGTAGCCCGTCATGCCGTTGAACCGTCGGAAGTTCCTGAAGAAGTCCGCCGTGACCGGCGCGGGGGTCGCCCTGGCCGGTGCGGTCGTGGCGCCGAGTGCTCAGGCGGCGGAGGCTGCGGTGGCGAAGGGTGGCAGGAAGCCGAAGCGGTATTCACTGACGGTGATGGGCACGACCGATCTGCACGGTCACATCTTCAACTGGGACTACTTCAAGGACGCGGAGTACAAGGATGCGGCGGGCAACGCGCAGGGTCTGGCGCGGATCTCGACGCTGGTGAACGCGGTCCGCAAGGAGAAGGGCCGGTGCAACACGCTGTTGCTGGACGCCGGTGACACCATTCAGGGCACGCCTCTGACGTACTACTACGCGAAGGTGGACCCGATCACCGCCAAGGGCGGTCCAGTGCATCCGATGGCGCAGGCGATGAACGCGATCGGTTATGACGCGGTGGCGCTCGGCAACCATGAGTTCAACTACGGAATCGAGACGCTGCGGAAGTTCGAGTCGCAGTGCCGTTTCCCGCTGTTGGGTGCGAACGCGCTGGACGCGAAGACGCTGAAGCCGGCCTTCCCTCCGTACTTCATGAAGACGTTCCATGTGAAGGGCGCCCCGCCGGTGAGGGTGGCCGTGCTGGGTCTGACGAACCCCGGTATCGCGATCTGGGACAAGGCGTATGTGCAGGGCAAGTTGACGTTCCCGGGTCTTGAGGAGCAGGCGGCGAAGTGGGTGCCGAAGCTTCGGTCGATGGGTGCGGACGTGGTGGTCGTGTCGGCGCACTCCGGTTCGTCGGGCACGTCCTCGTACGGTGACCAGCTGCCGTACGTCGAGAACTCGGCGGGGTTGGTGGCGCAGCAGGTGCCGGGGATCGACGCGATTCTGGTCGGGCACGCGCATGTGGAGATTCCGGAGCTGAAGGTCACCAACACGAAGACGGGGAAGACGGTCGTTCTGTCGGAGCCGTTGGCGTACGCGGAGCGGTTGTCGCTGTTCGACTTCGAGCTGGTCTTCGAGAAGGGGCGTTGGACGGTCGAGTCGGTGTCGGCGTCGGTCCGCAACTCGAACTCGGTGGCCGACGACCCGAGGATCACGAAGCTGTTGAAGGACGAGCACGACGTGGTCGTGGCGTATGTCAACCAGGTGGTCGGGACGGCGACTGAGACGCTGACGACGGTGGAGGCGCGATACAAGGACGCCCCGATCATCGACTTGATCACGAAGGTCCAGCAGGACGTGGTCAAGGCGGCGTTGGCGGGTACGGAGTACGCGTCGTTGCCTGTGTTGTCGCAGGCGTCGCCGTTCTCGCGTACGTCGGAGATCCCGGCCGGGGATGTGACGATCCGGGATCTGTCGAGTCTGTATGTGTACGACAACACGCTGGTCGCGAAGTTGATGACGGGTGCGCAGGTGCGGGCGTACCTGGAGTACTCGGCGCAGTACTTCGTGCAGACGGCGGCCGGTGCCGCGGTCGACGTGGAGAAGCTGACGAACGCGGGCAACCGGCCGGACTACAACTACGACTATGTGTCGGGTCTGACGTACGACATCGACATCGCTCAGGCGGCGGGTTCGCGGATCAAGAACCTCTCCTACGACGGTGTGGCGTTGGACGACACGCAGCAGTTCGTGTTCGCGGTGAACAACTACCGGGCCAATGGCGGTGGGGCGTTCCCGCATGTGGCGTCAGCGAAGGAGCTGTGGGCGGAGTCGACGGAGATCCGTACGCGGATCGCGGAGTGGGTGACGGCGAAGGGTTCGCTGGACCCGAAGGAGTTCGCGTCGGTGGACTGGAAGCTGACGCGTGAGGGGACGCCCGTCTTCTAGTCGGCTGCTGTTCGGCTGGTTCTGGTCGGCTTCTGTTCGGCCGGCTGGGTCTATTCGGCGAGTGGTGTGAGCATCCGTGGCTGCTGCCTGGCGGGCGGGATCTGGGGCTGCTGGGTGAGTCCGAAGGTCGTGAAGGCCGTTCGGCTCGGCAGTGGGTAGGGGTCCTTGCCCGTCAGGGAGTTGAGGATGCTCGCGCTGCGCCAGGCGGTGAGGCCGAGGTCGGGGGCGCCGACGCCGTGGGTGTGCCGTTCGCCGTTCTGGACGTAGACGGCTCCGGTGACGGAGGGGTCGAGGACGAGGCGGTGGCGGTCGTCGATGCGGGGGCGGTCGGAGGCGTCGCGGCGCATGTAGGGGTCGAGTCCGGCGAGGATTCGGCCGAGGGGGCGTTCGCGGTAGCCGGTGGCGAGGACGACGGCGTCGGTGGTGATGCGGGAGCGGCCGGCCTGTTGGGCGTGTTCCAGGTGGAGTTCGACCTTGGTGGTGGCGATGCGGCCCGCGGTGCGGACGTGGACGCCGGGGGTGAGGACGGTGTCGGGCCAGCCGCCGTCCAGGGTGCGGCGGTAGAGCTCGTCGTGGATGGCGGCGATGGTGTCGGCGTCGATGCCTTTGTGGAGTTGCCATTGGGCGGGGACGAGCCGGTCGCGTACGGGTTCGGGCAGGGCGTGGAAGTAGCGCGTGTAGTCGGGTGTGAAGTGTTCGAGCCCGAGTTTTGAGTACTCCATGGGCGCGAAGGCCTCGGTGCGGGCGAGCCAGTGGATTTTTTCGCGGCCGGCTGGGCGGTTTCTGAGGAGGTCGAGGAAGACCTCGGCACCGGACTGTCCCGAGCCGATGACGGTGATGTGTTCGGCGGTGAGGAACCGGTCGCGGTGTTCGAGGTAGTCCGCGGCGTGGATGACGGGCACGCCGGGGGCTTCGACGAGCGGGCGGAGCGGTTCGGGGATGTAGGGGGCGGTGCCGATGCCGAGGGCGATGTTCCTGGTGTAGGTGCGGCCGAGTGCTTCGGCTTCGCCGTCGCTGTCGAGTTGGGTGAAGTCGACTTCGAAGACGTCGCGTTCGGGGTTCCAGCGGACGGCGTCGACCTGGTGGCCGAAGTGGAGTCCGGGGAGGCTGTCGCTGACCCAGCGGCAGTAGGCGGCGTATTCGGCGCGGTGGATGTGGAGCCGTTCGGCGAAGTAGAAGGGGAAGAGGCGTTCGCGGGCCTTGAGGTAGTTGAGGAAGGTCCAGGGGCTCGCGGGGTCGGCGAGGGTCACCAGGTCGGCGATGAAGGGGACTTGGAGGGTGGTGCCTTCGATGAGGAGGCCGGGGTGCCAGTCGAAGGCGGGGCGCTGTTCGTAGAAGGCGGTGTCGAGTTCGGCCAGGGGGTGGGCGAGGGCGGCGAGGGAGAGGTTGTTGGGGCCGATGCCGATGCCGACGAGGTCGCGGGGGGCTTCGGGCTCGTGGTGTACGGGGTGTTTGGGGTGCGTGGGGGGTGTCGGGGACGTGGGGGGCGTCATCGCGGGGTGTGTCCTTCCACCAGTTTCAGGAGCGCGGCCAGGTCGTCGGCTCCGGTGTGCGGGTTGAGCAGGGTGGCTTTGAGCCAGAGGCGGTCGTCGAGGCGGGCGCGGCCGAGGACGGCTCGGCCTTCGGTGAGGAGGGTGCGGCGTACGGCGGCCACGGTGTCGTCGGTGGCGTCGGTGGGCCGGAAGAGGACGGTGCTGATGGTGGGCCGGTCGTGGAGTTCGAAGCGGGGGTGCCGGTGGATGAGTTCGGCGAACTCGGCGGCTTGTTCGCAGACCTGGTCGACGAGGGTGCCGAGTCCGGTGCGGCCGAGGGTTTTGAGGGTGACGGCGATCTTGAGGATGTCGGGTCGTCGGGTGGTGCGCAGGGAGCGGCCGAGGAGGTCGGGCAGGCCTGCTTCGGTGTCGTCGTCGGCGTTGAGGTAGTCGGCGTGGTGGGCGAGTGGGGCGAGGTCGTGGCGGTCGCGTACGGCGAGGAGGCCCGCGGCGATGGGTTGCCAGCCGAGTTTGTGCAGGTCGAGGGTGACGGTGTGGGCGCGGGCGAGGCCGTCGAGTTTGGGGCGGTGGCGGTCGCTGAAGAGGATGCCTCCGCCGTAGGCGGCGTCGATGTGGAGGCGGGCGCCGTGGGCTTCGCAGAGGGTGGCGATGTCGGGGAGCGGGTCGATGAGGCCGGCGTCGGTGGTGCCTGCGGTGGCGGCGACCAGGAGGGAGCCGCGGGGGCCCTGGAGCGCGGTCAGGGCTTCGTTCAGTGCGGCGGGGTCCATGGTGCCTGCGGGGGCGGGCACGGTGACGGGTTCGGGGAGGCCGAGGAGCCAGGTGGCGCGGCGGAGGGAGTGGTGGGCGTTCTCGGCGCAGACGAGCTGGGTGTGGCCGTGGCGTTCGCGGGCGAGGAGCAGGGCGAGTTGGTTGGACTCGGTGCCGCCGGTGGTGACGAGGGCGTCGCCGGCTGTCCGGGCCTGGCCCGCCTCCCGGTAGACCTCGGCGGCGAGGGCCCTGGTGACGAGGGATTCGAGTTCTGAGGCGGCCGGGGCCTGGTCCCAGGAGTCGAGGGAGGGGTTGAGGACGGAGGCGGCGAGGTCCGCAGCGGTGGCGACGGCGAGGGGCGGGCAGTGGAGGTGGGCCGTGCAGAGGGGGTCCGCGGGGTCTGCCGCACCTGCCGTGAAGGCTTGGACGAGGGTGCGGAGGGCGTCTTCGTCGCCGTGGTCCGGTAGGGGGTCGCCGAGGGCCTCGCGGAGGCGGGCGGCGACCTCGGTGGGGCCGCCGGACGGGAGGGGGCCGTCACGGGTGGCTGCGCCGGCTGTCAGTGCGTCGAGCACGGTGGTGAGCAGCGGTCGCAGGGTGGTCGGGCCTTGGGGGCCTGATGCGAGCGGGCTCATGGTCGTCCTCCGGGGCGCGGGGCGGGGACTTCCAGCGTGTCTGTGTTTGGGGCCGCGTGCCCGGAGAGTGCGGTGATCAGCACTCGAAAGGGGTATTGGCGCTTCGCGCCGGGGTTCTTGGCGCTCCGCGCCGGGGATTGTGGGGACGTGCGGGTCGGTGGGAGCTGGTCGCGCCCACGCGGCGGAGCCGCAGATCGATACAGCCCCGCGCCCCTAAAAGATGGCGGTTCGCGGCGCCCCAGTAAGAAAGCTGGCCCACTGCCCCTGAAACCGAAAGCAGGCGGTTGCCCACGCCCGGTAAGAAAACCGGCCCGCGCCCCTGTTCGCGAAGGGCGCGAGGCCGGTCGGTCAGTCCTCGTGCTCTATGACTCTCGTACTCGCAATGCCCTTGCCAAGTCGTCCAGTTGGTCTGTGAGTTTGCGGCGGAGGGCGGGGGTGGGGGTGGTCTCTGTCAGGCATTGTTCGCCTGCCTGGAGGGTTTCCGGGGTGATGGCGTAGACCGGGAAGGCCCAGCGGCCGGCTGCTTCGGCGATGGCGGGGCCGCGGCGGGCGGCCACGGCTGTCGCGTCGTTCCAGTAGAGGTCGACGTACTGGCGTACGAGGTCGGTCTGTTCCGGTTGCCAGAAGCCCTGGGCGGTGGCGGTGAAGAGGTAGTTGGAGAGGTCGTCGGTGGTGAACATCGAGTCCCAGGCGGCGCGTTTGGCGACGGGGTCGGGGAGGGCAGCGCGGCAGCGGGCGGCGCCTTCCTGGCCGGTGGCGCTGGGGTCCTGGACGAGTTCGGTGTCGATGACGGCGTCGTCGATGGCGCCGAGGACGGCGAGGCGGCCGAGGATGCGCCAGCGCAGTTCGGGGTCGAGTTCGGGGCCGCCGGGGACGGTGCCTTCGGAGAACCAGGCGCTGATGGTGTCGGGCTGGGCGGCGACGTCGATGAGGTGGCGTACGGCGATGAGGCGCAGGCCGGGGTGGTCGCCGTCCTCGGTGCGGCGGATGAGGTCGCGGCAGAGCGAGGTGAGGGTGGCGAGGGCGGCGGGCCGTTCGTGGGCGGGCAGATAGCGGTCGGCGACCTGGGCGGCGGCGAAGGTGAGGACTCCCTGGACGACGGCGAGGTCGCTCTCCTCGGGGAGGTGGGCGCGGGCGGTCTCCAGGTAGGCGGCGGGGGCGAGGTCGCCGTCGCGGACCATGTCGCGCAGGGTGTTCCACAGGACGGCGCGGGTGAGGGCGTCGGGGACGTCGGAGATGCCGCGCAGGGCGGTCTCGGAGGACACCTCGTCGAGGCGGATCTTGGCGTAGGTGAGGTCGAGGTCGTTGGGGACGACGAGGGCGGGGCGGGTGCCGGGGCGGGGTTCGGGGGCCGGCTGTTGCGGGACGTCCGTCTCGTAGCGTTCGCGCAGGAGGAGTGCGCGGCTGTCGTTGAGGTCGCGGTCGTAGACGCCGACGGTGACGCGGTGGGGGCGGCTGCCCGCGCGGTCGAGGGTGAGGGTCCACTCCCCCGGCTCGGCGGTGACGGACGCGGTGAGGGTGTCGACGCCGGTGGTGCGCAGCCAGGAGTCGGCCCAGGCGTGGACGTCGCGTTCGGTGGCCGCGGCGAGGGATTCGATGAAGTCGGCGAGGGTGGCGTTGGCGAACCTGTGGCGGGCGAAGTGGGTGTTGATGCCGGCGAGGAAGTCCTTCTCTCCGAGCCAGGCGACGAGTTGGCGTAGTGCGGAGGCGCCCTTGGCGTAGGAGATGCCGTCGAAGTTGAGCATCGCGGAGGCGGTGTCGGGGACGGCCTCGGGGTCGGGGGCGACGGGGTGGGTGGAGGGGCGCTGGTCGGCGTCGTAGCCCCAGGCCTTGCGGACGATGCCGAAGTCGGTCCAGGTGTCGGTGCCCCACTCTCTGGGGGGAGTCCCCCCAGACCCCCCAAGGCTGACTTCGGTGAGGGTCTGGTAGCCCATGTACTCGGCGAAGGACTCGTTCAGCCAGATGTCGTCCCACCAGCGCAGGGTGACGAGGTCGCCGAACCACATGTGGGCCATCTCGTGGGCGATGACCATGGCGCGGGTCTGGCGTTCGGTGTCGGTGACGGCGGAGCGGTAGACGAACTCGTCGCGGAAGGTGACGAGTCCGGGGTTCTCCATGGCGCCGGCGTTGAACTCGGGGACGAACGCCTGGTCGTAGGAGTCGAAGGGGTAGGACTCGTCGAACTTCTCGTGGTAGCGGTCGAAGCAGGCGCGGGTGATGTCGAGGATCTCGTCGGCGTCGGTGTCGAGGTGGGGGGCGAGCGAGCGGCGGCAGTGGATGCCGAAGGGCAGGCCGCGGTGTTCGGTGCGCACGGAGTGCCAGGGTCCGGCGGCGACGGCGACGAGGTAGGTGGAGATGAGCGGGGTGGCGGCGGCCCGCCAACTGCCGTCCTCCTGGCGCTCGGTGATGCCGTTGGCGAGTACGGTCCAGCCTTCGGGGGCCGTCACGGTCAGCTCGAAGACGGCCTTGAGGTCTGGCTGGTCGAAGGCCGCGAAGACGCGCTGCACGTCGTCCATGAACAGCTGCGTGTAGACGTATGTCTCGCCGTCGGTGGGGTCGGTGAAGCGGTGCATGCCCTCGCCGGTGCGGGAGTAGCGCATGGTGGTGTCGATGCGCAGTTCGTGCTCGCCGGTCGTGAGGTCCTTGAGCGGCAGCCGGTTCTCGTCCAGGGCGAAGGTGTCCAGGTCGAGGTGGTGGCCGTCGAGGGTGACGGAGCGCAGTTCGGCGGGCTTGAGCTCGACGAAGGTGTCCCCGTCCGCGCGGGTGGTGAAGCGGATGACGGTACGGGAGTCGAAGATCTCGTCGCCGCGCGTCAGGTCGAGTTCGATCTGGTAGCGATGGACGTCGAGGAGCTTGGCACGGGTCTGCGCTTCGTCGCGCGTCAGTACGGACATGGGTGCCATGCTGCCTGATGGGCGTGATCCGGCACAGGGGTGGCCTGGTCCGGGCGGGGTCGCGCCCCTGGCCGGTCGGGGTTGCTTCCCCGTCGGTCGGGGTTACGTCCCCGGTCCCACGTAGCGTGCGGCCCTCGGCTGTTCCTTCACCAGGGCGCGGAGTTCGCGTACTTCGCGTTCCAGGGACTGGTAGCGCTGGTGGGCGTCGTAGAGGTAGCGGACCTTGGTGCGCAGGGCCCAGGGGTCTATGGGTTTCATGACGAGGTCGGCGACGCCCAGGTGGTAGGCGGTGGCGGTGAGTTCGGCGTCGGGGCCGAAGCCGGTGACGAGGATGATCGGGATGAGCTGGGTCTGTTCCACGCCCCGCATGTAGCGGACCACGTCGAGGCCGCTGACGCCAGGCATCCGTACGTCGAGGAGGAGCAGGCCGACGTGGCCGCGCAGGACTTCCTTCAGCGCGTCGTCGCCGCTGGTCGCCCGCGTCAGGTGGTAACCGAGCGGGGCCAGGGCGCTTTCCAGGGCGTAGAGCGTTTCCTCATGGTCGTCGACTATGAGGATCTTGGCATCCGGCGGCATGGAGCGAAGTCCCCTCGCTTGGACGACAAGCTTATGTCCGAACCGACCGACAGGGAGTACTCGTGTACTGACAAGGAGTGCTCAGCGCAGGATGCCTTATTTCGGCGCGCACGCCGAGAGGGCGGACCTACAACGGCATGAGAATCGGCGTGGGAAGTGGAGCCTGCCGGTGGGCCGTTGTGGTCATTCCCGGACGCCCGCGCCACCCGCGCCGCCCGCGCTGTCCGCGATGCTCTCGTGGTGGCGGATGACCTCGGCGATGATGAAGTTGAGGAGCTTCTCCGCGAACGCGGGGTCGAGTCTGGCGTTCTCGGCGAGGCTGCGCAGCCGGGCGATCTGCTGGGCCTCGCGGGACGGGTCGGCGGGCGGCAGCTGGTGGGCCGCCTTGAGGTGGCCGACCTGTTGGGTGCACTTGAAGCGTTCGGCGAGCATGTGGACGACGGCCGCGTCGATGTTGTCGATGCTCTCGCGCAGCCGGGCGAGTTCGGCGCGGACGGCCGGGTCGACGCCGCCTGCGTTTCCGGTGTTGCTGGTGGTCATGGTGGGCAACCCTACGTGGCGTGCCGCGGGTGGTGCGCGGCCGTTCGATCAACGTTTTCCGGGGAGTCCCGGCCATCCTGCCCCCGGAGAGTCCCGGTGTTCCGGTGTCCCGGTCATCGTGTTCCCGGGGAATGGAGCATCGGCGGATCGTCGGGGTCGGGGACCTGGTTGCTCCAGCCGCCGGGGACGGTGCGTCCCTGTTGTTCCCGGAAGCGCACGGGTGCCGTCCCGACGCGGCGGGTGAACAGGCGGGAGAAGTAGGCCGGGTCGTCGTAGCCGACGCGTCTGGCGACCGCGGCGACGGGGAGTTCGGTGGCGGCGAGGAGTTCCTTGGCGCGGCCGAGGCGGATGCCGAGGAGGTAGTCCTTGGGGCTGCAGCCGGCGCCTCGGCGCACGGCGGTGCGCAGTTCGGCGGGGGTCATGCCGTGGCGGGCGGCGTGGTCGGCGACGGAGAGCGGCTTGAAGGCGTCGCGGGCGAGGGCCTGGAGGACCTGTTCGCCATCGGGGGCGGTGTCGGCGCGGGCGCGGCGCAGGGTGACGAGGAGTTCGTGGACGGCGGCGCTGGTCTCGACCTCCAGGAGGGGGTTGCCGAGGCGGGCGGCGCGGGCGATGCGGGCGACGGTGGTGCGGGCGGGGCCCGCGTCGGAGAGGGGGACGACGGGCCGGGCCGGTTCGATGTAGCCGAGTTCGGTGTACGTGTCGGCGGTGGGGCCGGTGAAGTCGACGAAGGCCTCGTCCCAGCCGGTCTCGGGGTCGGGCGCGTAGTGGTGGGGTACGCCGGGGGTGAGCCAGAGCAGGGCGGGCGCGGTGACGGCCGTGCACCGCCCGTCGGTGGTACGGAACCAGCCGCGTCCGGCGCTGACCACGACGGCCACGTGGTGGTCGAGGGTGCGGGGTCCGACGGTGGGCAGCGCCCCGTACTGGAGGCCGACGCCGAGGCAGACGAGGCCGAGCTTGTGGTGGGCGGGTCCGGGGCTGAAGAACCGCATCCAGGTGTGGTACATCGGCTGTCCTCCCACCTGTCCGGCAAGCCCGTCCCGCGCTCCGTCGGCGGTGTCAGCTGCGTCCAATCACCGCTGATCTTTGTCCATGGACCGGGTCGCCGCCAGGGGTCAGGGTGGTGCTCATGACCGAGTTCACGGTGGGGGACACCGACTTTCTGCTGGACGGGCGGCCGGTTCGGCTGCTGTCGGGGGCGCTGCACTACTTCCGGGTGCACGAGGGGCAGTGGGGGCACCGGCTGGCGATGCTGCGGGCGATGGGCCTCAACTGTGTGGAGACGTACGTCCCGTGGAATCTCCACGAGCCGCGGCCGGGCTCCTTCCGGGACGTCCAGGCGCTCGGCCGGTTCCTGGACGCCGCCCGGCGGGCCGGGCTGCGGGCGATCGTGCGGCCGGGTCCGTACATCTGCGCCGAGTGGGAGAACGGCGGGCTGCCGCACTGGCTGACCGGCGGGTCGGGCGCGCTCGTGCGCACGCGTGACGAGCGGTTTCTGGGCCATGTGGAGCGCTGGTTCGCCCACCTGCTGCAGGAGATCGTGCCCCGGCAGATCGACCGCGGCGGTCCGGTGCTGATGGTGCAGGTGGAGAACGAGTACGGGAGTTACGGCTCGGACCAGGTGTATCTGAGCCGGCTCGCCGACCTGCTGCGCGAGGGGGGCGTGAGCGTGCCGCTGTTCACGTCGGACGGTCCCGAGGACCACATGCTCACCGGCGGCTCCCTGCCCGGTGTCCTGGCGACCGCGAACTTCGGGTCGCACGCGCGCGAGGCCTTCGAGACGCTGCGCCGGCACCGGCCGACGGGTCCGCTGATGTGCATGGAGTTCTGGTGCGGCTGGTTCGACCACTGGGGCGCCGAGCACGTCGTACGCGATCCCGGTGACGCCGCCGACGCGCTGCGGGAGATCCTGGAGTGCGGGGCCTCGGTCAATCTCTACATGGCGCACGGCGGCACGAACTTCGCGGGCTGGGCGGGTGCCAACCGGGGCGGCGGCGCGCTGCACGACGGGGTGCTGGAGCCGGACGTGACGTCGTACGACTATGACGCGCCGATCGACGAGTACGGGCGCCCCACGGAGAAGTTCTGGCGGTTCCGGTCGCTCCTCGCCGCGTACACGGACGGCCCGCTGCCCGAACTGCCCTCCGCACCGGCCCCGTTGGGCTCCCCGGCGGCCGTGGACCTGACCGGCTGGGCGTCCCTGTCCGCCGTGCTCGACGCGCTCGGCGGGCCCGAGACCGAGCGGCCCGTACCGCCGACCTTCGAGGAACTGGACGTCGACCGGGGACTCGTCCGCTACACGGTCGACGTTCCGGGACCCCGCCGTCCGTACCCCCTGACCGTGCGCGGTCTGCGGGACCTGGCGACGGTGTACGTCGACGGGGAGCCGGCCGGAGTGCTCACCGAGGACGAGCCGCAGCTCAAGGAGCCGGTCGCCGGTCCCGCGCGCGTGGACCTGTGGGTGGAGTCGCTGGGCCGGGTCAACTACGGCCCACGCACCGGGGAGACCAAGGGCATCACCGGCGGCGTACTGCACGAACGGCAGTATCTGCACGGGGTGCGGGCGCGGGCGCTGCGCCTGGACGCGTTCGACACCGGTGTGGAGCCGGTGCCGTTCCGCCCGCTTCCCGTTTCCGGTGCCCCCGGCCTGTACCGGGGCACGGTCACGGTAGACGGCGCGGGGGATGCCCGTCTCGAACTCCCCGGCTGGACAAGGGGGTTCGCGTGGATCAACGGCTTCAACCTGGGCCGCTACTGGTCCGTCGGCCCCCAACGTTCCCTGTACGTCCCCGGCCCGGTCCTGCGCGAGGGCACCAACGAGGTATGGCTCCTGGAGTTCGAGGAGGCGTCCGGGCCCCCGGTCCTGCGGAGCGTGGGCGAGGCGAGCGAGACGGGCGAGGCGGGGGCTGAGACGGGCAGCGGGGACCAGCGAACGCCGAGCACCTTCACTGTGTCACTCGGGCCCACTCTTTAGGGCGCGGGGAACTGCGCGACAAGCCCTCACCGGCCCGCACCCAAAAGCAAGCGGGCGCCCCGGCAAAACACCGCGAACGCCCACCCCACCCGCCCCGCCGAAGGCTAAAGCGTCGCCGCAGCCCGGGCTATCGCCGAAGAGAAGGCGGACACCTCGGTGTACACCCCCGGTACGAGCGGCCGGGCGCACCCGTCGCCCCAACTGACGATCCCGATCTGGAGCCACTTCCCGCTGTCGTCCTTGCGGAACATGGGCCCGCCGGAGTCGCCCTGGCAGGTGTCGACCCCGCCGCGCGGAACGCCGGCGCAGATCTCCTGTCCGGCGATGAGCCGGCTGCCGTAGTGCCGCTTGCACTGGCGGTCGGCGACGAACGGCACCTTGGCCTTGAGGAGTTGCGTGGAACCGGTGTTCGCGTTCTCCGAGGTGTCGCCCCACCCGGCGATGGTGAACGTGCCCCTGTTGTAGCGGGTGTTCGTCGCGAGCTTCAGCGTGGGCAGGTTGATGGGCCGGGCGAGTTTGATGAGCGCCCAGTCCTTGCCGCTGCCGTTGTAGCCCGGGGCCTGGAGGACCTTGGTGGACTTGACCTTGATGGCGCCGGAGGCGTTGAGGTCGGCGACCCCGGCCGTGGCGGTGATCCGGGTGGTGTTGCCCGAGCCGTCCACGCAGTGCGCGGCGGTCAGGACGACGTCCTTCTTGTAGAGGGCACCGCCGCAGCCCATGGACAGGCTGACCATGAACGGGAACTCGTTCTGCGCCGCGGGCGTACCGCCGACGACCGGCACGGGCGCCGCGTGCGCGGCGACGGGCTGGAGGCTGGCGGTCGCGAGCGCGACGGCACCGATCGCCGCGGCGCGCTTGAAGGCGGATCTCTTGAGGAGACTGACTGCCCTGTTTGTCAACATGATCCCTTTCATGGGGGGGTTGAGTGCGCAGAAGAGCGCACAGAAGTATGAGGATCATGACGCATGGGCGGCAAGGGTGGATCTCACTCCCCCACCGGGCAACCCAACCCGGGAGAATCCGCTCGCGTCCCCTTAAAGTGGAATGGGGGTTCAGGGCCTCTCTGGGGGTACGGACGTGACGAACGGCGGTCCGGTCGAGCACGGCTACCCGCACCTGGACACGGTGCGGGCGGCGGTCACCGCGCTGTACAAACGGCTCTCGTACGACACCATCCACACGTTCGCCACCAGCGTGGCCCTCGCCGACGTGGCGTTCTGCGACACGGACGATCTGCATCTGGGCGCTCAGCGGGTCGCCCGCGAGCTGGTGCGGCACTTCCGTCTGCCGGATGCCCGCATGATCGTGAGCTTCCGCGAGATGGAGCACGCGGCGAACGTCGAGCTCGCCGCGGGCCCCGAGTACTTCATCGAGCTGAACGACCGGTTCCGCACCCACCGCAGGGACATCGGCGCGGCGCTCGCGCACGAGGTGATGCACGTCTATCTGCACCGACTGGACCTGTCGTTCCCCGGCACGCGCGACAACGAGATCCTCACGGACACGGCGACGACGTATCTCGGTGCGGGCTGGCTGCTGCTCGACGCGTACCGGGAGGACGCGGCGTCCTCGCAGAAGCTTGGCTATCTGACGCCGGAGGAGTTCGGATACGTGCTGGCCAAGCGGTCCCTGGTCTTCGGTGAGGACCCGGCGACCTGGTTCACCAGCCCGCAGGGGTACACCGCGTACACGAAGGGCATGACGCGGGCCCGTCACGACGAGCGGCAGCCGCCGCTCACCGCGGCGGGGTGGGCGGGGCGGCGGCGTTATGCGAAGGACCGGCGTCATGCGCAGGACCATGTGGTCGCGGCCGGGCCGGCCGACGTGCCGTACGCCTTCACGCCGGAGGGGCGCGGGCCGCTGCGGGTGTCGTTTCCCTGTCCGACCTGTCATCAGCGGATTCGGGTGCCGGTACGGGGGCGGGTTCGGGCTCGGTGTGGGTTGTGCCGGACTGTTCTGGAGTGCGACACGTAGTCGAAGACGCGGTGACGGGTCGTGGGATCGCCGCGGGTGCGTTGTGGCTGGTCGCGCAGTCGCCCCGCGGAAGGCCGCCGCCCGTCTGTGCCGTTGACGGGCGGCGGCCTTCCGGCCCCCGCTTCCCCCGAGGTTGGCTCCGGCCGTACGGCCGCGCGTCTCGCTCAGTCGTACATGCGCCAGTCGTACGTCAGTCGGTAGTGGCCGCCGTGGCCGCGGTAGTCGGCGACCGCCGGGGCCGTGAAGGGCCGGCCGGCCCAGCGGCCGGTGAGGGAGGGGATGACCGCGTTGACGGTGACGGGCTTGAACACCTCGTCGCCGAAGAGGCCCTTGAGCTGGTCGAAGACCCAGCCGACGGCCGCGCCGACGGCCATCCCGATGAGGATGCCGACCGGCCCGCCGGAGGCGCCGATCGCGCCTCCGACGGCCGCGGCAAGGTAGGCGGTGACCTTCTTCCTGATGAGGTCGAGCAGTGCGCCCACGTAGTCGGCGAGGCCGCCCCAATCGACCTCGGCGAGCACCAGCGTGACGAAGTACGACTTCGGGTACGTGGTGCCCTCGTCGAGGCCGAACCAGTGGAAGCGGCGCGGCGGGTCGTACACCTTGACGTCGCCGTCGTCGAAGCTGCGGACCTTGAACTGGCCGATCTTCAGGGTGTCACCGCTCTCGTCCACGCTGGTCCCGGCGAGATGGATCTCGTCGGATCCCCACTCGGACGTCTCGTCCACGCACTGCACACGGTGGATCCGCAGTTCCAGTCTGTGCAGGGCGGCCGGTACGGCGGCCGGGCCCCGCGGGGCCGACTCCTCGGGGAGGAGAGAAGTCGGCGGCTTCCTGAGCTCGTCGGCCGGGAACCTCAGCCGCTCGGGAAAGCCGAGGCGCTTGACCTGCGTGTCCACGGAGGCGGGCGAGCGCAGGTCGACACGGGCCAGGTCACCGAGCCGCCGGGACCGTACGGCACCGGTCTTGACATCGGCGAGGACCGCGGCCGCCGCCTTCTTCTTCCTTTCGTCGGTGAGGCTGTCGAAGCGCCGCGCGACGAGGTGCTCGGCGGCCGTCCTGTCCGCGGGCAGTGGGTACTTGGCGGGCTCCGCATAGTGGGCGGCGACCTTGTCGGCGGCGAGCGTGAGTTCCTGGACGACGCGCTCGGTGACGGCCCGCACCTTGGCATGCGGGACGTCGGTCACCATTCGATGGGTGTTCTCCGGCATTCCTGTTCATCCCCCGTTGGTTACCGCTCCCTTCGCGACTGTTTCCGCGAAGGTCCGACCGACGGTACGGACAGGGGGAGTCCGGGCGCCCCGGGATGCGCCCCGGGGAAATCCCTAGGGTGCGCGATCGGGCTCCGGTCGTCCGGGCTCCGGTCCGGGCTCGTCCGCGGCCAGCATCGCCGTGAGCCGCGTACGGGAGTCGACGCCCAGCTTGGGGAAGATCCGGCCGAGGTGGTACTCGACGGTCTTGACGCTGATGACGAGTTCGCGTGCCACCTGCCGGTTGGTGAGTCCGGAGGCGACGAGGCGGGCGACGGCCAGTTCCTGGGGCGTGAGCAGCGCCGCTCCGCGGGCCCGTGGCTCCCGTTCGGCCGCGGATCCGGCGACACCGAGTCCGCAGGCCGCCAACTCCCGTTGGCAGCGCCCGAGATCGGGCGGCGCGTCGAGGCGTACGAGGAGGTCACGGGCGGTGCGCAGCTGCTCGCCCGCGCGGGTGCGGCGGCCCGCCCGGCGCAGGAAGCCGCCGTAGGCGAGGTGCAGCAGCGCGCGGTCGAAGGGTGCCTCGACGTGTGCGGCGTGCTTGAGGCCTGAGCGGAAGGCGCGCTCGGCGGCCACGGTGTCGCCGCGCGCGGCCTCCAGGGTGCCGCGGGCCCGGGCGGCGACGAGCAGCGCCCCGTGGTGGCCGCGCTGGGTGGCGAGGACCTCGTACGGGGCAAGGGCCTGGACGGCACGCTTCTCGTCGCCGAGGGCGGCCCAGGCTTCGGCGAGCAGGTCCGCCCAGGGGACCGTGCCGGGCTCCTCCAGATCGCCGCGCGGGGCGAGCGCGAGCAGGGGCCCCAGGGCCGTGAGGACCTCCTCGGGCCGGCCCTGGGCGCGGGCGAGGTGGGCCTCGGCGAGCGCGGCCCACAGGGCGGGGTTCACATGGCCGCCGGCCGCGTAGACGCGGGCCACGCGCGCGTGTGCCTGTGCCTTGGCGAACGCGCCGCGCACCGCGTGCACCTGGGCGGCGAGCATCCTGCAGTACAGGGCGATGTGCGGCTGGTCGGTGTCGGCGGCCAGGGACAGCGCGAGGTCGGTGTGGACGATCGCGTCGTCCCAGCGGCCCGCGCGGTACTCGGCGGAGGCGAGCGCGGTCGCGGCGACCACCCGGAAGGAGGCGGCGCGCCCGTGGCAGGCGCCGAAGACCCCGCCCAGGTCCCGTACGGCGCCGGTGAGGTCGCCGGTCCACTCGCGCAGGGTGCCGCGGCCGAGGAGTTCCTCCAGCTGGGCGGGGGTGGCGAGCGCCGGGTCGGGCAGCGGGGCGAGTGCGTCGAGCGTCTGCGGGGCCCGGCCGCTCATGGCCAGGCCGTTGAGGCGCAGGACGCGGATCATGTCGGTGGCCGTGTCGTCGGGTGCGAGGCGGATCGCGAGGTCGGCCCACTCGGCCATCTCGGCGCCGTGCGACATGCTGCCGTGCAGGGCGGCGAACTGGCCCGCGATACGCGCCCCGAGGACGGGTTCGGCCGCCGGGTCGCACCGGTGCCAGGCGTCCGTGAGCAGTGCCTCGGCGCGGTCCAGGTCGAACAGGCTCAGCCTCCCCAGCAGATAGCTGCGCCAGCCGCCGGGGGTGAACTGCGCGATCCGCTGGGCGACTTCACCCATGTTCGGTACGTCTCCGGCGAGCAGGGCGCACTCGACGGCTTCGAGGGTGTACTGCTCGTACACCGCCGGGTCCGGGCCGAGCCGTGCGGCGGCCGTCAGCTGTCCGGCCGCGTTCGCCCAGGCGCCTTCGGCGGCGAACCTGCGTCCCAGGGCGGCGAGTTCGGCGGCGAGTTCCGGATCGGGAGCGGCCGCGGCGAGCGCCCGGTGGCGCAGTCGGTGTGCCTGGTCCCGGACGGTGCGGGCGGCGCTCAGGTGCAGGGCCGCGCGGCGGGAGGGGCCCAGCTGGTGGTAGACGGCGGCGTGTACGAGGGGGTGCGGGAAGCGGATCACCGGATCGCCCGGGGTCTCGGTCAACAGGCCCGTGTGGACGGCCTCTTCGAGTGCGGTGAGGACGTCGGCGGCCCTGCGTTCCTCGTCGAGCAGGTCCGCGCCCGCGACCTCCCAGGCGTCGGCCGGCGTGCAGTGTGTGCCGAGTACCGCGGCCGCACAGACCAGGGCGTCGGCGGCCGGCGAGCAGGCGGCGAGCTTCGCCAGCACGAGGGCCGTGAACGACTTGGGGGCGGGCGGCGTCACATCGGGCTCGCCGAGCGCCTCCAGGAGCCCGGCCCCTTCCTGTTCCAGGAGTGCCTTCACATGGAGGGGGTTGCCCGCGGTGTGCGCGTGCAGCCGGGCGGCGGCCCGCGCGGTGAGTCCCTGTACGCCCAGCCCTCCGCCGAGTTCGGCCAGTTCGGCGGGCCCGAGCCCGTCGAGCCGTACCCGCACGGCGTCGTCCGCCGTGAACAGCCTCCGCAGCCCCGCGGCCAGCCGCGCGTCCTCGGCGTCCCGCACGACGACGAGAACGAGCACCCGATCGGCCCGCAGCCGCCGCACGGCGAAGGCGAGGGCCTGGAGGGAGAGGTGATCGGCCCATTGGGCGTCGTCGAGGACGAGCGCGACGGAGGTGTCGGGGGCGGGAGAGTCGCGGCTGTCGGGGGCGGGGGTATCGGGCGCGGGGGTGCCAGGAGCGGAGAAGCCGGTAGCGGGGGAACCGGGAGCGGAGGAGCCAGGAGCGGAAAAGCCGGGCACGGGGGAACCCGAGGCGGGGGAACCCGAGGCGTCGGGGCCGCGCGCGGACCGGTCGTCTGCTGAGGCCGGGGCGCCGCCCGCTCCCTGTGCCTCGTCCAGGGCCTCCAGCAGTGCCGCCCCGGCCGCGTGCGCGTCCGGCCAGCGCCCGCCACCGCCCCCGGTCCCGGTCCCGTCCCCGGTGCCGCCGCCACCCCTGCCCAGCAGTTGCTCCAGTACTCCGAAGGCCAGCTCCGACTCGGCCTCCTCCCCCGCCCCGTACAGCACGCGCGTGTCGTCGCGGAGGAAGCGGCGTATCAGGGCGGTCTTGCCGATGCCGGCCGGGCCCTCGACGAGTACGCGCTGCGGGTGTCCCGCGCGGGCGCGCTCGCGTGCCGCCGCGAGGAGCGCGAGGTCGTCCGTTCGCCCTACGAACTCCACCTGAGCCACCTCCACCCGGCCCGCCCTGCTGGGCATCCTCGCGAGCACGGGGTGCAGGGTCAAAGGGTTCCCCGCGCGTTGCCCTCCTAGGTGTCGTACGCCGATCGCACTACTGCGCTCCGTAGACCGGCTGGGGCGTCTCCGCCTCGGCGAGCAGTTCGAGCGCCGCGTCGCCGGCCTCGGCGGGAGTCCACCGCGCCCCCTTGTCCGCGCCCGGGCCGGGCCGCCAGCCCTCCATGACGGTGATGCGGCCGCCCTCGGTCTCGAAGACCCGGCCGGTGACGCCGGCGCTCGCGGCGGAACCGAGCCAGACGACGAGCGGCGACACGTTCCCCGGCGCCATCGCGTCGAAGCCGCTGTCGGGTGCCGCCATCGTCTCGGCGAACGTTCCCTCGGTCATGCGGGTCCGCGCGGCGGGCGCGATGGCGTTGACCTGTACTCCATAGCGCCCCATCTCGGCGGCGGCCACCAGGGTGAGCCCCACGATCCCGGCCTTCGCGGCGCTGTAGTTCCCCTGCCCGACGGACCCCAACAGCCCGGCTCCGGAACTGGTGTTGACGATCCGCGCCTGCGGCACGCGCCCCGCCTTCGCCTCCGCCCGCCAGTGCGCGGCGGCATGCTTCAGCGGCAGGAAGTGGCCCTTCAGGTGGACGCGCATGACGGCGTCCCAGTCGTCCTCGTCGAGGTTCACGAGCATCCGGTCACGCAGGAACCCGGCGTTGTTGACGAGCGTGTCGAGCCGCCCGAAGGCGTCCACGGCCGTGTGTACGAGGGATGCGGCGCCCTCGGTCGTGGCGATGTCCCCGCCGTGCGCCACCGCCTCGCCGCCGGCCGCCGTGATCTCCTCGACGACCTGCCTGGCCGGGCTGTCGGGGCCGGGCGAACCGTCGAGCCCGACGCCCAGGTCGTTGACGACGACACGCGCCCCCTCCGCCGCGAAGGCGAGCGCGTGCGCCCGCCCGAGCCCTCGTCCCGCGCCCGTGACGATCACGACCCGCCCGTCGCAGATTCCGCTGCCTGCAGTCATCCCGCTTCTCCTCCCTCTTTTTCCTCGTCGGCCTTCTGCTCGTCAGCCCTCTGGTCGTGGGGCTTCTCCTTGTCGGGCTCCTGCTCGTCAGCCCTCTGCTCGTCGGGCTTCTCCTTCTCGGGGCTTCTGTTCGTCGGCCTTCTCCTCGTTGGCGGTCGCCGCGTCCAGGAACGCGGGCCGCTCGCCTCCGCCGTGCACGAGGAGGCCGGCCCCGGTGATGTACGCGGCGGCGTCCGACGCGAGGAAGACGGCGGCTCTGCCGACGTCCAGGGGCTCGGCGAGCCGCCCCATGGGGACGGTGCGGGAGACGGCCGCGATGCCGTCCTCGTCCCCGTAGTGGAGGTGGGACAGCTCGGTGCGGACCATCCCGACGACGAGGGTGTTCACCCGCACGTCCGGCGCCCACTCCACGGCCATCGAGCGCGCGAGGTTCTCCAGGCCCGCCTTGGCCGCCCCATAGGCCGCCGTGCCGGGCGAGGGCCGTGTCCCGCTGACGCTGCCGATCATCACGACGGAGCCACGCGCGCGCCTGAGCTGCTCGTACGCCGCCAGGGACGCCGTCAGCGGCGCGGTGAGGTTGAGCTCGATCACGCGCGCGTGCCGCTCGGCGTCCGTCTCCGCGAGCAGCCGGTAGGGGGCGCCGCCGGCGTTGTTGACCAGCACGTCGACCCGCGGCAGCCCGTCGAAGAAGGCACGCACGGCCGGTGGGTCCCGCAGATCGAGGGGGACGAACTGGACGCCGTCGACCGGCACTTCGGGCGGTCTGCGCGCACAGGCCACGACCTCGGCGCCCGCCTCGACGAACGCGCGGGCGATCCCGGCGCCCACGCCCCGGGTGCCGCCCGTGACCACCACGAGCCGCTTGCCGGACGGCTTGTCCGACGGACCCTTCGGCGGCCTGCCTGACGGCTCGTCCGACGGCTTGTCCACAGGGCCTCCCGCTCGTCGGTGTTCGCTGTTACCTTCACAACCGGCGCACCTAACAAATGTTTGGTCGAAAGGTAGCTGATGAGCTGATGGGTGTCTCCACCTCGTCCCCGGAAAAGGGGATTTCCGTCGTCACGGTCGACTTCCCGCCCGTGAACGCGCTGCCGGTGCGCGGCTGGTTCGAGCTGGCCGACGCCCTGCGCGCGGCAGGCCGCGACGCCGAGGTCCGCTGTGTGGTGCTGGCCGCCGAGGGGCGGGGGTTCAACGCGGGCGTGGACATCAAGGAGATACAGGCGCAGGGCGGCAGCGCGCTGCTCGGCGCCAACCGCGGCTGCGCCGACGCCTTCGCCGCGGTGTACGAGTGCGAGGTGCCCGTGGTGGCGGAGGTGCACGGCTTCTGCCTGGGCGGCGGAATAGGCCTGGTGGGCAACGCGGACGCGATCGTGGCGAGCGAGGACGCGACCTTCGGCCTGCCCGAGCTGGACCGGGGCGCCCTGGGCGCGGCCACCCATCTGGCCCGGCTGGTGCCGCAGCACCTGATGCGCGCGCTGTACTACACCTCGCGCACGGCGACGGCGGCCGAGCTGCACCGGCACGGGTCGGTGTGGCGGGTCGTGCCGCGCGGTGAACTACGTGCTGCCGTCCTGGAGTTGGCCCGTCAGATCGCGAGCAAGGACGGGCAGCTGATCCGGCTCGCCAAGGCCGCGATCAACGGCATCGATCCCGTGGACGTACGCCGCAGCTACCGCTTCGAGCAGGGCTTCACGTTCGAGGCGAACCTCGCGGGGGTGGGCGACCGGGTCCGGGACACGTTCGGAGGGGATCGGGAAGCCGGAAGGAACCGGGAAGTCGAAAGGAATCAGGAAGTCGGAAGGGATCAGGAAGGAGGGGGCGCAGGTGAGTGACAAGACGATGACGGCCGACGAGGTCGTCTCCCGGCTCCGGAGCGGGATGACCCTCGGCATCGGCGGATGGGGCTCGCGCCGCAAACCGATGGCCCTGGTGAGAGCACTGCTCCGCTCCCAGGTCACCGACCTCACGATCGTGTCGTACGGCGGCCCGGACGTCGGGATGCTCGCCGCCGCGGGGCGGATCCGCAAGCTGGTCGCGGCTTTCGTGACGCTCGACTCGATCCCCCTGGAGCCGCACTTCCGTGCCGCCCGGCAGAGCGGGGCCTTCGAGCTGACGGAGGTCGACGAGGCGATGTTCATGTGGGGGCTGCACGCCGCCGCGAACCGGCTGCCCTTCATGCCGGTCCGGGCCGGCATCGGCTCGGACGTCATGCGGGTCAACCCCGGCCTGCGGACGGTCACTTCACCGTACGAGGACCCGTCGACCGGGATCCGGGAGACCTTCGTCGCCATGCCGGCCCTGCGCATGGACGCGGCCCTCGTCCACGTCAACCGCGCGGACCGCTCGGGCAACGGCCAGTATCTGGGCCCGGACCCGTACTTCGACGACCTCTTCTGCGAGGCCGCGGACGATGCGTACGTCTCCTGCGAGCGGCTGGTGGACCGCTTCGACGGCGCGGTGCCGCAGACCCTCCTCGTCAACCGGCACTCGGTCACGGGAGTCGTCGAGACGCCCGGTGGCGCACACCCCACCTCCTGCGTCCCCGACCACGACCGCGACGAGCCCTTCCAGAAGCTGTACGCGACGACACCGTGGCCCGAGTTCACCGAGCGGTTCCTGTACGCGGACGAGAAGGCCTACCAGTCGGCCGCACAGACCTGGCACGAGGAGCGGCGATGACGGACGCGACCAGCCCCTCTCCCCTCCCGCCCACCGGCGCCCCTGTTCCCCCGCCCACCCGCGCCTCGCTCCTCCCGGCCACCCGCGCCGAGTACTGCGTGATCGCCTGTGCCGAGGCGTGGCGGGACAACGGCGAGGTGCTCGCGAGCCCCATGGGTGCCGTCCCCTCCGTCGGCGCCCGGCTCGCCCGGCGGACCTTCGCCCCGGATCTCCTGCTCACCGACGGCGAGGCGATGCTGATCGGCCCGGACGGCACGCCCGAAGGGTGGCTGCCCTACCGCAGGCATCTCACGATGGTCACCGGCGGGCGTCGGCACGTGATGATGGGCGCGAGCCAGATCGACCGGTTCGGCAACCAGAACATCTCCTGCATCGGCGACTGGGAGCGGCCCGCCCGGCAGCTGCTCGGGGTGCGGGGCGCGCCCGTCAACACCCTGAACAACCCGGTGAGTTACTGGGTACCCAAGCACGCGGCGCGGGTCTTCGTCGAGAAGGTCGACATGATCAGCGGGGTGGGGTACGACAGCGCGGCCGCGGCGGGTCCCACGGCGACCCGCTACCACCGCATCCCCCGGGTCGTGTCGAACCTGGGAGTGTTCGACTTCGCGACGCCGGACCACTCGATGCGGCTCGCCTCGCTGCATCCGGGGGTGACGGTCGAGGAGGTCCTGGCGGCGACCGGGTTCGAGGTGACGATCCCCGACGAGGTCCCGTACACCCGCGAACCGACCCCGGCGGAGCTGGAGTTGATCCGCGAGGTCATCGACCCGCAGGGGCTGCGCGACCGTGAGGTCCCGGGCTGATGGAGACCGCGCTCACGAAACTGGCCGGCGTCCGGCACCCGATCGTGCAGACCGGGATGGGCTGGGTGGCGGGCCCGCGTCTGGTCTCCGCCTCGGCGAACGCGGGAGCGCTGGGCATCCTGGCCTCCGCGACGATGACCCTCGACCAGCTGCGGGCGGCGGTCCGGGAGGTCCGGTCCCGTACGGACGCGCCGTTCGGTGTGAACCTGCGCGCGGACGCGGGGGACGCCCGCGACCGCGTCCGGCTGATCGTCGAGGAGGACGTGAAGGTCGCCTCGTTCGCGCTGGCGCCCTCCCGTGAGCTGATCGCCGAGCTCAAGGACGCGGGGGTCGTCGTCATCCCCTCCGTCGGCGCCCGCCGTCACGCCGAGAAGGTCGCGGCCTGGGGCGCGGACGCGGTGATCGTGCAGGGCGGGGAGGGCGGCGGCCACACCGGCGAGGTGGCGACCACCGTCCTCCTGCCCCAGGTCGTGGACGCCGTCGACATACCGGTGATCGCGGCGGGCGGCTTCTTCGACGGCCGGGGCCTGGTCGCGGCGCTGGCGTACGGCGCGGCGGGCATCGCCATGGGCACCCGTTTTCTCCTGACCTCCGACTCCACGGTCCCGGACGCGGTGAAGGCCCGGTACCTCGCGGCCACGGTGAAGGACGTGACGGTGACGACAGCCGTGGACGGCCTCCCCCACCGCATGCTCCGCACGGACCTGGTCAACTCCCTTGAGGAGGCGGGCCGTACGAGAACACTGACCCGGGCGGTACGCCGGGCCGCCCGCTTCCGAAAGCTCTCGGGCCTCACCTGGCAGCAGATGGTCCGCGACGGCCTGGCGATGAAACACGGCAAGGACCTCACCTGGAGCCAGGTCCTCCTCGCCGCCAACACCCCGATGCTGCTGCGCGCCTCGATGGTCGAGGGCCGCACTGACCTGGGGGTGATGGCCTCGGGCCAGGTGGCAGGCCTGATAGAGGACCTGCCTTCGTGCGCGGAGCTGGTGGCTCGGGTGATGACAGAGGCCCAGGAAACACTCCGCGCGCTCCCGGACCCCGGCTCACCATGAGCGCCCTTCTTTCAGGGGTGCGGGGCTGTGACACTCTGCGGCTCCGCCGCGTGGGCGCGACGAACCACGCCGGACCCGCACCCGACCGAACAACCTAAAGCCGCTCGACAATCGTCACGTTCGCCTGGCCCCCGCCCTCGCACATCGTCTGCAACCCGAACCGCCCCCCGGTCCGCTCCAGTTCATGCAGCAACGTGGTCATCAGCTTCACCCCGGTCGCCCCCAGCGGATGTCCAAGGGCAATCGCGCCCCCGTTGACATTGACCCGGTCGGGATCCGCCCCGGTCTCCTTCAACCAGGCGAGCACCACAGGCGCGAACGCCTCGTTGATCTCGACGAGGTCGATGTCGCCGATGGACATCCCGGCCTTCTTCAAGGCGTACGCGGTAGCCGGAATCGGCGCCGACAGCATCCGTATCGGGTCCTCCCCCCGCACCGACAGATGGTGAACCCGCGCCCGAGGCGTGAGCCCGTGCTCCCGCACGGCCTGCTCGGAGGCGAGCAGCATCGCGGCCGCGCCGTCGGACACCTGGGAGGAACAGGCGGCGGTGATGGTGCCGCCCTCCACCACCGGCTTCAGCCCGGCCATCTTCTCCAGCGAGGTGTCCCGCCGCGGCCCCTCGTCCACGGCAACGTCCCCGAACGGCACGACCTCCCGCTCGAAACGCCCCTCGTCGATCGCCCGGACCGCCCGCCGATGCGACCGCAGGGCGAACTCCTCCTGGTCCCGCCGGCTGATCCCCCACTTCTCGGCGATCAACTCGGCGCCGTAGAACTGGTTGACGGGCCGGTCCCCGTACCGCGCCCGCCACCCCTCGCTCCCCGCGAACGGGCCCTCCGTGAGTCCCAGCGGCTCCGCGGCCTGGCGGGAGGCGAAGGCGATGGGGATCCGCGTCATGTTCTGGACGCCGCCCGCGACCACCAGGTCCTGTGTGCCGGACAGGACACCCTGCGCGGCGAAGTGCACGGCTTGCTGCGAGGACCCGCACTGCCGGTCGATCGTCACCCCGGGCACCTCCTCGGGCAGCCCGGCCGCCAGCCAGCACGTCCGCGCGATGTCCCCGGCCTGCGGCCCGACGGTGTCCAGACACCCGAAGACGACGTCCTCGACGGCGGCCGGGTCGACACCGGACCGCGCGACTAGGGCCTTCAGCACATGCGCGCCCAGATCGGCGGGATGGACCCCGCCGAGGCCACCCTTCCGACGCCCCACGGGCGTACGGACCGCTTCGACTATGTAGGCCTCGGCCATGACGACTCCTCGGGCTCCTCAGTGGGTCCAATGGGTTCAGTGGGCTACGTACGCACGGCGATTCCGTCGAGGACCATCGACAGGTACTGCCGGGCGATCTCCTCCGGGCTGTGCTGTCCGCCGGGCCGGTACCAGGACGCGGCGACCCACACCGTGTCGCGCACGAACCGGTAGGTGAGCCGGATGTCGAGGTCGTCCCGGAAGACCTCGCCGGCCACTCCCCGTTCCAGCGTGGCCAGCCATGTCTTCTCGAACTTGCGCTGCGACTCGGCGAGGAACGCGAACCGCTCCTGCGCGACGAGGTGCCTGGACTCCCGCTGGTAGATCGCGACGGCCGCGCGGTGCCGGTCGATCTCCCGGAAGGACTCGGTGACCAGGGCCTCCAGCGTCTCGCGCGGGCCGAGCTCGGCCTCCAGAACGGTGTCGTACCCGTCCCACAGCTCGTCCATGAAGGTCCGCAGGATCTCCTCCAGCATCGATTCCTTGGAGTCGAAGTGGTAGTAGAGGCTGCCGGCGAGCATGCCCGCGTGGTCCGCGATCTTGCGGACGGTGGTGGCGTTGTAGCCCTGCTCGGCGAAGACCTCGGCGGCGGTGTCGAGGAGTTCGCGACGGCGGGCGGGCGCGGCGGTCACCTGGGGCTTCTTCTTGGGAGGCACGTTCGTAGGGGGCACGGAGCCATTGTGGTCCTAGGCATGCTGGCTGCTGACGGAGACCGCTTCTCCGGTCATGTACGAGGAGTAGTCGGACGCCAGGAACACGATCACGTTGGCCACCTCCCACGGCTCGGCGTACCGCCCGAAGGCCTCGCGGTCCGTCAGCTCCTGCAGCAGTTCGGGGGTGGTCACCTTCACCAGGTGCGGGTGCATGGCGAGGCTGGGCGAGACGGCGTTGACCCGCACGCCGTACGCCGCCGCCTCGACGGCCGCGCAGCGGGTCAGCGCCATGACGCCCGCCTTCGCCGCCGCGTAGTGCGCCTGGCCGGCCTGGGCGCGCCAGCCCACGACGGAGGCGTTGTTGACGATCACTCCCCCGTCCGCCTGCGTCTTCAGCAGCCGCAGGGCCGCCCGCGTGCACCGGAACGTGCCGTTGAGCGTCACATCGAGAACCCGGGACCACTGCTCGTCGGTCATGTCGACAAGGTCCGAAGTCCCGCCGAGGCCGGCGTTGTTGACGACGATGTCGAGCCGCCCGTGCTGCCGCACGGCCGCATCGAAGAGCGCCTGTACCTGGGCCTCGTCGGTGACGTCGCACGCGAGCGCCGAGACGCCCTCGAACTCCCCGGCCAGCTCGGTCTCGTACTCCTTGAGTCGTCGCGCGTGCGCGTCGCTGATCAGCACGCGCGCGCCCTCCTCCAGGAAGCGGCGCGCGGTGGCCCCGCCGATGCCCGCGCCCGCGGCGGCGGTCACCACCGCGGTGCGTCCCTTCAGCAGCCCGTGCCCGGGCACGTATGCCGGACTCTCGACGCCTGTCATGACGCCACGCTAACCTACCAAACACTTGTTAGGGAAGGATCGCCGCTGATGGACCTCGACTTCACGGCCGACCAGGACGCCTTCCGCGCCGAGGCGCGCGCCTGGCTGCACGCGCACGTCCCGTCGCCGCCGCTGCCCTCCCTGGAGACCGAGGAGGGCTTCGCGGCCCACCGCGCCTGGGAGGCCGAGCTCGCCGCGGACCGCTGGTCGGTGGTGTCCTGGCCGGCCGCGTACGGCGGACGGGACGCCGGGCTCGTACGGTGGCTGATCTTCGAGGAGGAGTACTACGCGGCGGGCGCGCCGGGCCGGGTCGGCCAGAACGGCGTCAACCTCCTCGCGCCGACCCTCTTCGACCACGGCACGGAGGAGCAGCAGGCCCGGATCCTGCCGCCGATGGCCTCCGGCGAGGTCGTCTGGGCGCAGGCCTGGTCCGAGCCCGAGGCGGGGTCCGACCTCGCCTCCCTCAGGTCCAGGGCGGTGCGTACGGACGGCGGCTGGCGCTTGAGCGGGCAGAAGACGTGGTCGTCGCGGGCCGCGTTCGCCGACCGCGCGTTCGGCCTGTTCCGCAGCGAGCCGGACACCCCGAAGCCCCACCATGGCCTCACCTACCTGATGTTCGACCTGCGCGCGCCGGGCGTGACCGTCCGCCCGATCGGCCGTCTGGACGGCAAGCCGGCCTTCGCCGAACTCTTCCTGGACGACGTGTTCGTGCCGGACGAGGATGTGATCGGCGAGCCCGGCCAGGGCTGGCGGGTCGCCATGTCGACGGCGGGCAACGAGCGCGGTCTGACCCTCCGCTCCCCCGGCCGCTTCCTGGCCTCGGCCGACCGCCTGGCCGCGCTCTGGCGGGCGCGCGGCCGGGACCCGTTCACCCGCGACCGGGTGGCCGACGCGGTGATCGGCGCCCGCGCCTACCAGCTCTTCACCTACGCGGGCGCCTCCCGTTTCCTCGACGGCGAGCCCATCGGCCCGGAGTCCAGCCTGAACAAGGTCTTCTGGTCCGAGTACGACATCGCGCTGCACGAAACGGCACTCGATCTCCTGGGCGGGGACGGGGAGTTGACAGCCACCGCTGACGACGAGGACGGCAACTGGACCGAGGGGTACGTCTTCTCCCTCGCCGGTCCCATCTACGCGGGCACGAACGAGATCCAGCGCGACATCATCGCCGAACGCCTCCTGGGCCTGCCAAAGGGACGCCGCTGATGCGTTTCCTCCTGGACGACGAACAGCGTGCCTTCGCCCACTCGCTGGACGCCCTGCTGACGGCGGCGGACACCCCGTCGGTCGTACGGTCGTGGGGCGCCGGTGACCATACCGCCGGGCGGGCCCTGTGGACCCGTATCGCCGACGCGGGGGTGTTCGCGCTGGCGGTCCCCGAGGCGTACGAGGGTGTCGGGCCGCTCCCCGTCGAACTGGCCGTCGCCTTCGTGGAGTTGGGGCGGCACGCGGTACCGGGTCCACTGGTGGAGACGGTGGCGGCGGCCGCGCTGCTGACGGAACCGGGCCTGGCGAAGAGGTTCCTGCCGGGGCTGGCCTCCGGGGAGACGATCGCGACGGTGGCCCTGAACGGCTCGTACGCGCTGGACGCAGACGCGGCCACCATCCACCTCACGGTCGAGAGCGGCGCGGACGGCGAGGACGGCGAGCGTGGTGAAGGCGGTGCGGGCGGCGAGTTGAGGCTGGCCCAGGGGTACGGGCACGGGCACGGGCCGGTCCGTACGTCCATGGATCCGGCCCGGCGTCTCACCCGGCTGGAGCAGGCGGGCGGCGAGCTCCTCGCGGCCGGCCCTCAGGTCACCGCGGCCACCGCCCACGCGCTGACCTGGGCCCGGCTCGCGACCGCCGCGCAGGCGCTCGGCGTGGGGCTGACCCTGCTCGACAGGACGGTGACGTACGTCAAGCAGCGCAGCCAGTTCGGTGTCCCCATAGGCTCGTTCCAGGCGGTCAAGCACCGACTGGCCGATGCCAAGATCGCGTTGGAGTTCGCGCGCCCGCTCCTCTTCGGCGCGGCCCTGACCATGGACCCGGCCGATGTGGCCGCCGCCAAGGTCACGGCCTGCGAGGCGGCGTACACGACCGCCCGTACCGCCCTGCAACTGCACGGCGCGATCGGCTACACCGCGGAATACGACCTCTCCCTGTGGCTGACCAAGGCCCGCGCGCTGCGCACGGCTTGGGGCACGCCCGGGGAGTGCCGCGAGCTGGTCCTCAAATAGCTGAGCCCCTCAGTGGCCCCCAGTAGCCGCGCGCTCAGTGGTGGTGGTCGTCGCTGCTGGTGAGTTCGCGGTACTCCTCGACGGTCGGCTTGGGGATGTGCGCGTTCTGCCCGTACATGGCCCGGGCCAGCCCCGCCCGCAGCCGCTGGGACGGCTTGACCTTCCGCTCGACGCCGTTCGCGTCGACGAGCGGGCCCACGTCGTAGGGCGGGTCCTGCTCGTGCTGGGTGAGGGTGAACCGCTGGGCCTGGGTGAGGGGTTCGTGCACCTCGACGAACTCGCCGTGCGGCAGCCGCCTGATGACGCCGGACTCCCTGCCGTGCAACACCTTGTCGCGGTCACTGCGCTGGAGCCCCATGCAGACGCGTCTGGTGATGACGAAGGCCATCACCGGGACCACGAAGAAGGCGATCCGTACGAACCAGGTGATCGAGTTGATCGACAGATGCAGATGCGTGGCCACGATGTCGTTGCCGCCGCCGATCAGCAGTACGCCGTACAGACTCAGCCAGGCCACGCCGAGCCCCGTGCGCGTGGGGACGTTGCGGGGCCGGTCCAGGATGTGGTGCTCGCGTTTGTCCCCGGTGATCCACGCCTCGATGAACGGGTAGACGCCGATCGCCACCATGATCAGCGGGAAGAGGGAGAAGGGGATGAAGACGCCCAGCTGCAGGGTGTGGCCCCAGGCGTTGATCTCCCATCCCGGCATCACCCGGATCAGCCCCTCGGAGAAGCCGAGATACCAGTCGGGCTGGGCGCCGGTGGTGACCAGATCGGAACGATAGGGCCCGAAGGCCCACACGGGGTTGATCGTCGCGATGGCGCCCATCATCGACAGCACGCCGAAGACCAGGAAGAAGAAGCCGCCGGCCTTGGCCATGTAGACCGGCATGAACGGCATGCCCACCACGGACTTCTGCTCGCGGCCGGGCCCGGGGTACTGGGTGTGCTTGTGGTAGAAGACCAGGATCAGATGGGCGACGACCAGGCCGAGCATGATCCCCGGCAGCAGGAGGACATGGATCGGGTACAGCCTGGAGATGATGTCGTGTCCCGGGAACTCCCCTCCGAAGAGGAAGAACGCGAGATACGTGCCCACGATCGGCACGGACAGGATCGCGCCCTGCGCGAAACGGAGGCCGGTGCCGGAGAGCAGGTCGTCGGGGAGCGAGTAGCCGGTCAGACCGGTGATGATGCCGAGGAACAGCAGGGTCCAGCCGAACAGCCAGTTCAGCTCGCGCGGCTTGCGGAACGCGCCCGTGAAGAACACGCGCATCATGTGCACGAGCATTCCGGCGACGAACACGATCGCGGCCCAGTGGTGGATCTGCCGGATCAGCAGTCCGCCGCGCACGTCGAAGCTGATGTCGAGGGTGGACTCGTACGCCCTGGTCATGATGATGCCGTTGAGGGGTTCGTACGAGCCGTTGTAGACGACCTCGGCGGCGCTGGGCTCGAAGAAGAGGGTGAGGTAGACACCGGTGAGGATCAGGATGAGGAAGCTGTAGAGGCAGACCTCGCCCAGCATGAAGGACCAGTGGTCCGGGAACACCTTGCGCATCTGGGTCTTGGCCAGCGAGTAGACCCCGAGCCGCCCGTCGGCCCAGTCGGCCACCTTCTCGCCCTTGCCCGTCCGTGCCGCTCGCCCGTTGCTCCGCGCGTCCATGCGTGGCCCTCCCCATAGGCTCAGTTCAGAGTGGCACGGGGTGCTGCGAAGCCAAAGGGGTTGGTCAGGTCCACGATCCGGCTGCGCGACCGGCCCTCGCCGAGCCGCAGGGTGTCACTCGACGATCCCCGCCGCCCGCGCCGCCGACAGCCACCGTGGGAACTCACCCAGCAACCGGTCGTACAGCTCACCGTCGGAGACACCCCGGCGGGGATCGGAACCGGCGTGGAAGAACCCGGCGTTGTCGACGATCCGCTTGCCCGGAACGGCCAGGTCGTCGAGCCTGCGCAGGAAGTCGAACTGTTTGCTGGACGGGTCCCCGAAGCCGATGAACTGCCAGAACAGGGGCAGCTTCGCCGCCTTGCACAGGTACCGCTCCGCGGCGAGTTTGTTGATCGGGCCGCCGTCGGTCTGGAAGACGACCAGGGCGGGGTCCTTGGAGCCGCTGTCGAGGTAGTGGTCGATGACGGCGTCCATCGCCAGGTGGTAGCTCGTCTTGCCCATGTGCCCGAGCCCGGCGACGATCCGCTCGATACGCCCCGCGTGGTTGTCGAGCGCGATGTCGGTGACGGCGTCGACGTCCGTGGAGAAGAAGACGACAGGCACGGTCCCGTCGTCGTCGAAGTGCGCGCTCAGGCCGAGGACGCGGTCGGCGAGCGCCTGCACACTGCCGTCGGCGTAGTACGGCTTCATCGACCCCGAGTAGTCGACGACGAGATAGACAGCGGCCCGCTGCCCGCTCAGCCCGTGCTTGGTGAGGGAGACCCCCGCGCTCTTGTAGAGGCTGACCAGCGCGGGTGCGGTCTCCTCCACCTTGGTGAGGCTGATCCCGGCCATGCGGGCTCCTTCCGGCCATGATCCGACCGGGTGAGCCTAACCGGCCGCCCGCTCCCGGAACGCCGGAAGCTCGAAGAGCCGCCGCCTGGCCCCGTCGCCCATCAACTCGACCAGCGGGAATACCAGTTCCCACAGATCCTCCTTCTCGACGCCGACGGCCAGCGAGTCGAGGTCGGGATCGGAGAGCGCGCCCGCGGCCTTCGCGACGATCCGCCGGGCGGTCGGCGGCAGCGCCGCCACCATCGGGAGGAACTCCGCCCACAGCCCGGTCGCCACGACCCCGCGGACGAGCCCGTCGAGCACCGTGCGGTCCCGCAGCGCGGGCAGCGCGGCGACGGCCCGCAGCTCGTCCTCGTCGAGCGCGGCCACGATCGGCAGGAGCGACTCCCACAGGTCCTGCTCGGCGGTGGTGCGGACGAGGGAGTCGAGCCGGGCCTCGGGCTGGGCGGCGGTGAGGGAGGCGATCCTGGCCCGCTGTTCACCGGAGGCCATGCTCGCGACGGCCATGGCCTCCGGCCAGAGCCCGGCGTCGGCGGCGGAGGCAATGACCGACGACACCCGCTCCTCGCCCAGCAGCTCGACGATGTGGCCGAGCCGTTCCGGGTGGTCGATGACGAAGCCGGTGAGCAGCAGGGTCGTGTCGTCGAGCCGCGGCAGGATCCGCAGCAGCGCGGAGTCCCGCAGATGCCCGACGAACCGGCCCATCGTGAGGTGGTCTCGGCGGTCGGCGAGGACGAGGGCGATGCGTACGACGATGTCGTCGTCCAGTCTGCCCATGATCCCGGCGATCCGGCGCGGGTCGACGTGGTGGCAGCAGCGGGCCGTGAACTCGGGCGGGAGCCGCTCGATGATGTCGGCGGCGCGGCCGGGTTCGAGGCGTCCGGCGAGGGCGGCGGCCAGCTGCGGCCCGAGCGCCTTCTGCGAGATGCCCGCGGCGACACCCGCGGGCAGCAGCTTCGTCTTCGCGGCGATGCGGTCGAGGATCCCGGGGGCGTCGTCGAAGAGCGTCGCGACGGATCTCTCGCGGAAGGCCCGCACGTCCTCGACGGGCAGTTCTTCGAGGAACGCCAGCTGCCGTGGTTCGACATCCAGCAGGCGGGCGAGCTTCAGGATCTCGGCCCTGCTGCGCAGTGTGTCCATGCGGTAGGGGTCTCCTGGCTAACGGAGGAGCATCCGGCGGAGGGGTTCCCTGGTCAGGGCCGGTACGAGGGTCAGGGCGTCCTCGACGGCCTCGTTCAGCCCGGATGCCCGGCGCTCCCGTGCCCGGCGCAGTGCCTGTGTGAGGGTCCGGGCCTGTGTGTCGTCCAGCGTTCCGAAGCTCTCCGGCGGTGGCGCGCCCAACTCCGCCCGCAGCAGCGCCAGTTCCTCCGCGCTCACAGGTCCTCCCCCGACGCTCACTGGTTTCTCCACCCGATGCGGCACGGCACTCCGGGCCGATCGTACTCTTTGCCCATGAAACGCGCTGGCCGTCTGATGTTCGTCGCCGTCCCTCTCGTCGCGGTGGCGGTGTACGTCGCCGTGCCCGGTGGGAAGGGCGACGACGGGCCCTCCGACAGCCGGAGCTCCTCCTCCCCGTCGACCTCCTCCGGGTCGGCCGCCGCCGACCTGGACTCTCCGGAGAAGAAGGAGCTGGCCCAGCGGATCGTGTCGAGTGCTGAGAACTCCAGCCTCGACTGGCGTGCCCAGTACGACTACATCGAGGACATAGGAGACGGCCGCGGCTACACCGCCGGGATCATCGGCTTCACGACCGGCACGCACGATCTGCTCACGCTGGTCGAGCTGTACACCGAGTCGCATCCGGACAACGCCCTGGAGCCGTACCTCCCGGCCCTGCGCTCCGTCGACGGCTCGGACTCCCACGAGGGGCTGGACCCCGGTTTCACCGCCGCCTGGAAGGAGGAGGCGCAGAAGGACGCCTTCAAGCGCGTCCAGGACTCCCAGCGCGACCGCGTCTACTTCGACCCGGCGGTCAGCCTCGCCAAGCGCGACGGCCTGGGCGCCCTCGGCCAGTTCATCTACTACGACGCCATGGTCATGCACGGCCCCGGCGACCCCGGCTTCCACGGCATCCGCGAGCGCGCCATGGCCGAGGCCGACACCCCCGCCGAGGGCGGCGACGAGCAGAGCTACCTCGACATCTTCCTGGACACCCGCCGCGCCACCATGAAGTCCGAGAAACGCGACACGACCCGCGTGGACACGGCTCAGCGGAGGTTCCTGTACGACGGAAACCTGGACCTCCGCACTCCGCTGGTGTGGAAGGTGTACGGCATGCCGTACAAGGTCGACTAACGCATTTTCCTCGCCCCCGCCGCCCCTACCCATTCCCGTCCCTTACTCAGGGGCTCCGCCCCCGAACCCCCGCTCCTCAAACGCCGGAGGGGCTGAAGATTCGGACGCCGGAAGGGCTGAAGATTCGGACGCCTGAGGGGCTGAAGATTTCGCAGCCCGGGCCGACACACTCAGCCCGTCCGGCGTTTGAGGACGAGCGCGTTCAGCGCGATACGGGGGTCTGGGGGCGCAGCCCCCAGGGACGGGACGGGTAGGGGCGGCGGGGGCGAGAAAAAGGCCCCGGACGCACCACGGCGCCCACCATCGTCCGGTCGGGGACAAAGGGCAGGCGCCGCGCTCAGTTCCGTACGCCGTTGTACGGGACGTCTGTTGGGTGGAGCGTCAGGCCATGAGGGATCAGACCATCAGGGAGCGGTCCGTCGGACGGATCGGCGCCGGCAGTTCGCTCTCCCCGGTCAGGAAGCGGTCGACCCCGCGGGCGGCCGAGCGGCCCTCCGCGATGGCCCACACGATGAGGGACTGGCCACGGCCGGCGTCACCGGCGACGTACACGCCGGGGACGTTGGTCGCGAAGTCGGCGTCGCGGGCGATGTTGCCGCGCTCGTCGAGGTCGAGGCCGAACTGGGAGACCAGGCCGTTCTCCTGGTCCGTCCCCGTGAAGCCCATCGCCAGCGTCACCAGCTGGGCGGGGATCTTGCGCTCGGTGCCCGACTTCTGCGTCAGCTTGCCGTCCACGAACTCGACCTCGACGAGGTGCAGCCACTGGACGTTGCCGTCCTCGTCGCCCTCGAAGTGGGTGGTGGAGACGGAGTAGACCCGCTCGCCGCCCTCCTCGTGCGCGGAGGTGACCTTGTAGAGCATGGGGAACGTCGGCCAGGGCTGGTGCGGAGCACGGTCCTCGCCCGGCTGGGGCATGATCTCCAGCTGCGTGACGGAGGCCGCGCCCTGGCGGTGGGCGGTGCCCACGCAGTCCGCGCCCGTGTCGCCGCCGCCGATGACGACGACGTGCTTGCCCTCGGCGGTGATCGGGGGCGCCACGTAGTCGCCCTCCTGCACCTTGTTGGCGAGCGGCAGGTACTCCATCGCGAAGTGGATGCCGTTCAGCTCACGCCCGGGGGCCGGCAGGTCGCGGGAGACGGTCGCGCCGGCCGCGATGACCACGGCGTCGTACCGCTTGCGCAGGTCCGTCGCCTTGAGGTCGCGGCCGATCTCGATGCCCGTACGGAAGCGGGTGCCCTCCGCGCGCATCTGCTCGATGCGGCGGTTGATGTGCCGCTTCTCCATCTTGAACTCGGGGATGCCGTAGCGCAGGAGGCCGCCGACGCGGTCCGCGCGCTCGTAGACCGCCACGGTGTGGCCGGCCCGCGTGAGCTGCTGGGCGGCGGCGAGGCCCGCCGGGCCCGAGCCGATGACCGCGACCGTCTTGCCGGAGAGCCGCTCGGGGGCCTGGGGTGCGACGTCGCCGCTGTCCCACGCCTTGTCGATGATCGAGACCTCGACGTTCTTGATGGTCACGGCGGGCTGGTTGATGCCGAGGACGCACGCCGACTCGCACGGGGCGGGGCACAGCCGGCCCGTGAACTCCGGGAAGTTGTTCGTGGCGTGCAGGCGCTCCGAGGCGGCGGACCAGTCCTCGCGGTACGCGTAGTCGTTCCACTCGGGGATGAGGTTCCCGAGCGGACAGCCGTTGTGGCAGAACGGGATGCCGCAGTCCATGCAACGCGAGGCCTGCGTGGGGATGATGGGGAGCAGCGAGCCCGGAACGTAGACCTCGTTCCAGTCCTTGAGACGCACGTCCACCGGACGCGTCCTGGCGACCTCGCGGCCGTGGTTGAGAAAGCCCTTGGGATCAGCCATTGGTCGCCGCCTCCATCATCTTCTCGGTGATCTCGGTCTCGGTGAGACCGGCTCGCTCGGCGGCGTCCTTGGCGGCGAGCACTGCCTTGTACGTGCTGGGGATGATCTTGCTGAAGCGGTCCACCGACACGGCCCACTCGGCGAGGAGCTTCTCGGCGACCGTGGAGCCGGTCTCCTCGGCGTGGCGGCGCACGACGTCGTGCAGCCACTGCTTGTCGGTGTCGTCGAGCTCCTCGACCGCGCCGAGGTTGCCGACGTTGACGTTGTCGCGGTCCAGGTCGATGACGTACGCGATGCCGCCCGACATGCCGGCCGCGAAGTTGCGGCCCGTCTCGCCGAGCACGACCGCGTGACCGCCGGTCATGTACTCGCAGCCGTGGTCGCCCACGCCCTCCGAGACGACCGTGGCACCGGAGTTGCGGACGCAGAAGCGCTCGCCGGTACGGCCCCGGAGGAACAGCTCGCCGCCGGTCGCGCCGTACGCGATGGTGTTGCCCGCGATCGTCGAGAACTCGGCGAGGTGGTCGGCGCCCCGGTCGGGACGGACGATCACCCGGCCGCCGGAGAGGCCCTTGCCGACGTAGTCGTTGGCGTCGCCCTCCAGGCGCAGCGTCACACCGCGCGGCAGGAAGGCGCCGAAGGACTGGCCGGCCGACCCGGTGAAGGTGATGTCGATGGTGTCGTCGGGCAGACCGGCGCCACCGAACTTCTTCGTCACCTCGTGGCCGAGCATGGTGCCGACCGTGCGGTTGATGTTGCGGATCGCGACCTGGGCGCGCACCGGCTGTGCACCGGTCGCGGAGTCCGCGGCCAGCGCGTCGGCGGCGAGCTTGATCAGCTCGTTGTCGAGCGCCTTCTCCAGGCCGTGGTCCTGCTCGATGACCTGGTGGAGCGGGGTGCCCTCGGGCAGTTCCGGCACGTAGAACAGCGGGCTCAGGTCGAGGCCCTGCGCCTTCCAGTGGGTGACCGCGCGCTCCACGTCGAGGTTCTCGGCGTGGCCGACGGCCTCCTGGATGGTGCGGAAGCCCAGCTCGGCGAGGATCTCGCGGACCTCCTCGGCGATGAACTCGAAGAAGTTCACGACGTACTCGGCCTTGCCGGTGTACCGGTCGCGCAGGGTCGGGTTCTGGGTGGCGATGCCGACCGGGCAGGTGTCCAGGTGGCAGACGCGCATCATGACGCAGCCGGAGACGACGAGCGGCGCGGTCGCGAAACCGAACTCCTCGGCGCCGAGCATCGCGGCGATGACGACGTCACGGCCGGTCTTCAGCTGGCCGTCGGTCTGTACGACGATGCGGTCGCGCAGGCCGTTGAGCAGCAGGGTCTGCTGGGTCTCGGCGAGGCCCAGCTCCCAAGGTCCACCGGCGTGCTTGAGGGAGGTCAGGGGCGAAGCGCCCGTACCGCCGTCGTGGCCGGAGATGAGGACGACGTCCGCGTGCGCCTTCGAGACACCCGCGGCGACCGTGCCGACGCCGACCTCGGAGACCAGCTTCACGTGGATCCGCGCCTGCGGGTTCGCGTTCTTCAGGTCGTGGATCAGCTGGGCGAGGTCTTCGATGGAGTAGATGTCGTGGTGCGGCGGCGGGGAGATCAGACCGACACCCGGGGTGGAGTGCCGGGTCTTGGCGACCCACGGGTAGACCTTGTGGCCGGGCAGCTGGCCGCCCTCGCCGGGCTTGGCGCCCTGGGCCATCTTGATCTGGATGTCGTCGGCGTTGACCAGGTACTCGGAGGTCACGCCGAAGCGGCCGGAGGCGACCTGCTTGATCGACGAGCGGCGCGCCGGGTCGTACAGGCGGTCCGCGTCCTCGCCGCCCTCACCGGTGTTGGACTTGCCGCCCAGCTGGTTCATGGCGATGGCGAGCGTCTCGTGGGCTTCCTTGGAGATGGAGCCGTAGGACATGGCGCCGGTGGAGAAGCGCTTGACGATCTCGCTCGCCGGCTCGACCTCGTCGATGGAGATCGGCTCGCGGCCGGACTTGAAGCCGAACAGGCCGCGGAGCGTCATCAGGCGCTCGGACTGCTCGTTCACACGGTCCGTGTACTTCTTGAAGATGTCGTACCGGCGGGTGCGCGTGGAGTGCTGGAGCCGGAAGACCGTCTCCGGGTCGAACAGGTGCGGCTCACCCTCACGGCGCCACTGGTACTCGCCGCCTATGTCGAGGGCGCGGTGCGCGGGCGCGATGCCGCTGGCCGGGTACGCCTTCGCGTGGCGGGCGGCGACCTCCTTGGCGATGACGTCGATGCCGACGCCGCCGATCTTGGTGGCCGTGCCGATGAAGTACTTCTGGACGAAGGCCGTGTCGAGACCGACGGCCTCGAAGACCTGGGCGCCGCGGTAGGAGGCGACGGTCGAGATGCCCATCTTGGACATGACCTTGAGGACGCCCTTGCCGAGCGCGTAGATCAGGTTGCGGATGGCCTGCTCGGACTCGATGCCGGGGAGGAACGTGCCCGCCCGGACGAGGTCCTCGACGGACTCCATCGCGAGGTACGGGTTGACGGCCGCGGCGCCGAAGCCGATGAGGAGGGCCACGTGGTGGACCTCGCGGACGTCGCCGGCCTCGACCAGCAGACCCACCTGGGTGCGCTGCTTGGTGCGGATGAGGTGGTGGTGGACGGCCGCGGTGAGCAGCAGCGAGGGGATCGGCGCGTGCTCGGCGTCCGAGTGACGGTCCGAGAGGACGATCAGCCGGGCACCGTTCTCTATGGCGGCGTCGGCCTCGGTGCAGATCTCCTCGATGCGCGCGGCGAGCGAGTCGCCGCCGCCGGAGACCCGGTACAGGCCGGAGAGCGTCGCGGCCTTCATGCCCGGCATGTCGCCGTCGGCGTTGATGTGTATGAGCTTGGCCAGCTCGTCGTTGTCGATCACCGGGAAGGGCAGGGTGACACTGCGACAGGACGCGGCGGTCGGCTCCAGGAGGTTGCCGGCGGGGCCGAGGGAGGAGCGCAGCGAGGTGACGAGCTCCTCGCGGATGGCGTCCAGCGGCGGGTTGGTGACCTGCGCGAACAGCTGGGTGAAGTAGTCGAAGAGCAGCCGCGGGCGCTCGGACAGGGCCGCGATCGGCGAGTCCGTGCCCATGGAGCCGAGGGGCTCGCCGCCGGACTTGGCCATCGGCGCGAGGATGACGCGCAGCTCCTCCTCGGTGTAGCCGAAGGTCTGCTGGCGACGGGTGACGGAGGCGTGCGTGTGCACGATGTGCTCACGCTCCGGGAGGTCCTCCAGCTCGATCTCGCCGGCCTCCAGCCACTCCGCGTACGGGTTCTCGGCGGCGAGGCCGGCCTTGATCTCGTCGTCCTCGATGATGCGGTGCTCGACGGTGTCGACGAGGAACATGCGGCCGGGCTGCAGGCGGCCCTTGCGGACGACCTTCGCGGGGTCGATGTCGAGGACGCCGACCTCGGAGCCGAGGACGACGAGGCCGTCGTCGGTGACCCAGTAGCGGCCGGGGCGCAGACCGTTGCGGTCCAGTACGGCGCCGACCTGCTTGCCGTCGGTGAAGGTGACACAGGCCGGGCCGTCCCAGGGCTCCATCATCATGGAGTGGAACTGGTAGAAGGCGCGGCGGGCCGGGTCCATGGAGTCGTGGTTCTCCCACGCCTCCGGGATCATCATCAACACGGAGTGCGGGAGGGACCGGCCGCCGAGGTGCAGGAGTTCGAGCACCTCGTCGAAGGAGGCGGAGTCGGATGCCTCGGGCGTACAGATCGGGAAGACGCGGTCGAGCTTGTCCTGGTCGCCGAAGAGGTCGGAGACGAGCTGGGACTCGCGAGCCGCCATCCAGTTGCGGTTGCCCTTGACCGTGTTGATCTCGCCGTTGTGCGCGACGAAGCGGTACGGGTGGGCGAGCGGCCAGCTCGGGAAGGTGTTCGTGGAGAACCGGGAGTGCACGAGCGCGATCGCGGAGGCGAAGCGGCGGTCGGACAGGTCCGGGAAGAAGGGCTCCAGCTGGCCGGTGGTCAGCATGCCCTTGTAGACGATGGTCCGGGCGGAGAGCGACGGGAAGTACACGTCGGCCTCGCGCTCGGCGCGCTTGCGCAGCACGAACGCCTTGCGGTCGAGATCGATGTCCTGGCTGGATCCGTCCGCGACGAACACCTGGCGGAAGAGGGGCATCGTCGAGCGGGCGGTGGCGCCGAGAAGTTCGGGGGCGGTCGGGACCTCGCGCCAGCCGAGGACCGTCAGACCCTCTTCGGCGGCGATCGTCTCGATCCGTGAGACGGCCTCATCGGCGGTGTCCTCCGGAAGGAAGGCGATACCGACCGCGTACGAGCCCGCCTCGGGCAGCTCGAATTCGGCCACCTCGCGGAAGAAGGTGTCGGGCACCTGGGAGAGGATCCCGGCCCCGTCGCCGGAGTCGGGCTCCGAGCCGGTCGCGCCGCGGTGCTCCAGATTGCGGAGCACGGTCAGCGCCTGCTCGACCAGCGCGTGGCTCGCCTCACCGGTGAGGGTGGCCACAAAGCCGACGCCACAGGCGTCGTGCTCGTTGCGCGGGTCGTACATCCCCTGCGCGGCAGGGCGAGCATCCATGAAGGACCAGTTCTGGCCATTCGCGGAGTGCTGGGACGGCTGGCGCGGCGTACGCATCGGCTCTCCCGTCGTCGTCGTGGCATATGCAAGTGCCGAGGGACGACGTTGGCCCTCTGCGAAAGGTGCAAAATTTCGTGCAGGTTACATGATGGAGCCGTTCTCGGGAACCGGATACGGCGTTCCAACATGCGGACGCCGCGGGTCGCGGCGGAGGCCGCTCGTGGCGGCTGAACAAGGGGACCTATTCGGACAGATCAATGACCGTCGGCCCGATCGCGGCAGGCAACGTCGCCCAACGCTTCAATTGCTGTGCAGGCGTCATTGCCCGCAGCGCTTACGGCTCATGCCCAGTGGTTAAGGATTCGAAACCGCCGAGTAACGACTACTTATGCAGTCCCTTGCATAGCTGCTCGACTCAACGGCGCGCGGGTCATCCTACGGCCGTACCGAACAGAGTGCCCAGGGCGTACGTCACACCGGCCGCGGCACCGCCCAGCGCGAGCTGCCGCAGCCCGCTGTACCACCAGGACTTCGCGGTCACCCGGGCCACGATCGCACCGCACGCGAAGAGCCCGAGGAACGCGAGCAGCAGCGCGGGCCACAGAGCGGTCGCGCCCAGCAGATAGGGGAGTACGGGGAGCAGGGCGCCCAGGGCGAACGAGCCGAAGCTCGACACGGCGGCGACGGTCGGCGAGGGCAGGTCACCGGGATCGATGCCCAGCTCCTCGCGAGCGTGTATCTCCAGGGCCTGCTCGGGATCCTTCGACAACTGCCGGGCGACTTCACGGGCGAGATCGGGCTCGACGCCCCGCGCCTGGTACAGCTCGGCGAGCTCACGCTCCTCGTCCTTCGGGTACTTCCTCAACTCCCGGCGCTCGACGTCGAGTTCGGCCTCGACGAGCTCGCGCTGCGAGGCGACGGAGGTGTACTCGCCGGCCGCCATGGAGAAGGCACCGGCGGCCAGCCCCGCGAGTCCGGTGATGACGATCGTCCGATGGGACACGGCACCGCCCGCCACACCCGTCATCAACGCCAGGTTGGAGACCAGACCGTCCATCGCACCGAAGACGGCGGGGCGCAGCCAGCCGCCGCTGACGTCCCGGTGGGTGTGGTTGTCGCGATGCGCCTCGTGAAGCGCCGCCTCGGTCTCGATGATGGCCATGCCCGGGTCTCCCGAAGTGCTGCTAGGAGTGCAACTTAGACTATTTCTACTCTTGGACAACACCCAAGCTACGCCCGAAATTTCGCCGCCGCCAGCAAGGAAGGCCGTACTTACCTGGGCTTTCACCACCCTTCGCTCATCCGTAGAGACCTGCGCACAGATGTCGACCGGGTGACGCTGAGCCGCGCGAGGCTCCGCCGAACCACTTGGTGGGGACAGATCCGCAAAGGGTCCCTCAGACCTTCCGGGACCCCGCGATGGAGAGGCACCGTCATGGCTTCGATTGCCTGCGTTCCCTCGGTCCCGGCTCCCGGGGACGCCACCGGCCTCCGCGATCGGGCGCGCGGCGCACTGCTCGGACTCGCCGTCGGGGACGCGCTGGGGGCGCCCGCCGAGAACATGAAGCCGTCCGAGATCCGCGCACGCTGGGGCCGCATCACGGGGTACGTGACCGAGACTCCGGCCGGCACGGACGACACGGAGTACGCGATCTTCTCGGGGCTGCTCCTGGCCCGGCACGGTTCGGCGCTCACGCCCCGGCATGTGGAGGCGGCCTGGCACCACTGGATCGCCGACCTCGACGAGGGTCCGTTCCGGGGCGCGGGCTTCAGCGAGCGGGGCACGCTGGAGAACCTGCGGCGGGGCCTGGCCGCCCCGATCTCCGCGCAGCACCGGCACGCCTGGAGCGACGGCCTCGCCATGCGCGCGGCCCCCTTCGGCGTCTTCGCGGCGGGCCGCCCCGCGGAGGCCGCCCGCCTGGTGGCGATCGACGGTTCGGTGAGCCACGACGGCGAGGGCATCTACGGCGGCCAGGCGGTCGCGGCGGGCGTGGCCGCGGCGATGGCGGGCGCCCCGCCGATGGTGGTGGTCGCCTCGGCCCTGGCGGTGATCCCCGACGACTCCTGGACGGCCCGTTCGCTGCGCCGCGCCGTCGCCTGCGCCCACCGCGGCGAACGCGCCGTCCGCTCCGCCGTCGTCATCGGCGGCTACCCCTGGACCGACCTCGCCCCCGAGGCCGTCGCCCTGGCCTTCGGCGCGTACGCGGCCGCCGACGGCGACTTCACGGAAGCGGTCCTCACCGCGGTCAACATGGGCCGCGACGCCGACACCACGGCAGCGGTGGCGGGCGCCCTGGCCGGCGCGACGAAGGGCGCCTCGTCGATCCCACCGACCTGGTCGGCAGCGATCGGCCCGGCAAGAGGCAGCTGCCTCCCATCCATGCAGGGCCACCACATCCTGGACGTGGCGGACCTCCTGACCCCGGACGAGGACGAGGTACCCCAGTGAAACCAGAACTACTGAACGACCCGAACGAGGGCGCCCCTTCAGCGACACGAGGAACGGCACACCCAGCCGCCCCGTCAGGGGCGCGGGGAACTGCGCACCCAGCCCCCACGGACCCGCACATCACACCCCGGACGCCCACGACTCCCTCAGGGGCGCGGGGAACTGCGCACTCAACCCCCACAGACCCGCACACCACACCCCGGACCGACACTCCACGGCGAATCGAAGGCCTCCTGCTCGGCCTGGCCGCAGGCGACGCCGCAGGCTGGCCCGCCGCCAGGCACAGAGCCGCCCGCATGCCCGAATGGACACGACGCCTCACCCGAGAACTGGACACCTTCGCCGAACAGAACGCCACAACCACCCTCCCCGTCCCCATCGCCCTGAACCAGCCACCGGAACCCCTCAGACTCGGCCCCTCGGACGACGCCGAATGGGCTGCATTCGCGGCGGAGGCCGTCCTGCGCGCCACCGACCCCGGCGCACTCGGCGACCTGAGCCGAGAACGCCGCATGCGCGCGGCCATCGACCTCTCCTGGAACGCCATCGCCAGCGAAGTCGCCGCGGCGGCCGACCGCGCCCCCGAGGTCGAGTCGGCCGTACTCCCCCTGCGCGCCCGCATCTCCGTACGGGCGGGCCTCGGCAACCTCGCCACCGGCCTGCGCCCGCCCGCCACCGGCCACGACAACCCCCACTACTTCGACGACGCGGCCTGCGTACGGGCCTGCGTGCTGGCGGTGGCCCACGCCGGGGACCCTCAACTCGCCGCGGAACTCGCCGAGTTCGACGCCCGCTACACCCAGGACGGCGACGGCGTGCACGGCGCCCGCGCGATGGCGGCGGCGCTGGCCCTCGCCCTGGCCGGCGAGGACGCCGACACCTGCGTGGCAGCCGCGCTCGCCGAACTCCCGGAGTCCACGGAGATCGGCCGCAACGCCCGCCACGCGCTGGCGCTCGCCCGCGAGGCCGACAGCGCCTTCAGCCTCGTACCGCTCCTGGAACACCAGATCGTCGACCACGTCTACAGCTACGGCATCGCCGCCGCCGAGACCGTCCCGGTGGCCCTCGCCCTCGCCACCGCCTCGCACGGCCGGATCGCCGAGGCGGTACCCGCGGCCGCGTGTCTGTCCCGGGTCGCGGACTCGGCCCCGGCTCTCGTCGGCGCGCTGACCGGCGCGATCGGCGGCGGCACGGCGATCCCGGCCTCCTGGCGCGACGCGTGCCGCACGCTCTCGGGCTGCGCGCTCCCCCGGCTGACCGGCACGGACCTGGTGGAACTCGCCGAACTGCTGGCAGCCACGGAACTGGCCCTCTCAGGGGGATGATTCGGACATGACGCCCACCGCACTCGCAACCCTGGAAGAACGGATCACCCGAAGCCTCGTGGGAGCCGCCGTCGGCGACGCGCTCGGCGGCCCCGTCGAGGGCTACTCCCCCGAGCAGATCGCCGAACGCCACGGCGGCCGGGTCCACGGCATCGTCGGTCCCTGGAACGGCGACGACTGGCGCACGGCCCGCCCCATCGCCCCGTACCACAAGGGCGACGGCCACGTCACCGACGACACCTTGATGACGCACGCGCTGGTACGGGTGTACGCGAAGGTCCGCGACCACCTGGACGCGTACGCCGTCGCCGACCACCTGGTCCCCGACCTGATGACGACACCGCGCTGGATTCCGGAACTGGAGGCCGAGGCGCTCCCCCTCCACCGGATCTTCCTGGCGGAGAAGTGGCTGGTGACGAGGATCCACTACGGCCACGTGGACCCCCGCGAGGCCGGCGCCGGCAACATCGTCAACTGCGGCGCCGCGATGTACATGGCACCGGTCGGCCTGGTCAACGCGGCCAACCCGGCGGGCGCGTACGCGGAGGCCCTCGACATCGCGGGGGCCCATCAGTCGTCGTACGGACGCGAGGCCGCGGGCGTGTTCGCGGCGGCGGTGGCAGCGGCCTGCACCCCGGGCGCAACCCCGGACTCGGTCGTCGACGCCTGTCTGTCGCTGGCGAAGGACGGCACACGGGCGGCCATCGAAACGGTCTGCGACACGGCGTCGCGCTACTCGGACTTCGAGTCGGCGCTACGCCCCCTGCGCGAGGCGGTGGCGCCCTATGACACGGTCGGCCCCGACTACCGCGCCCCGTCCCTGGGCGCCCGTCGCCCCTCCCGCATCCACTCCATCGAGGAACTCCCGGTCGCCCTCGCCATGTTGCTCATCTCCCGCGGCGACTACCGGCACGCGGTCCTGGGCTCGGTGAACTACGGCCGCGACTGCGACTCGATCGCCACGATGTCCGGGGCGCTGACGGGCGCCCTCGGCGCGGAGATCCCGCCCGACTGGGCCAAGACGGTCGCGGAGTCCAGCCGCCTGGACCTGCAGGCTCCCGCGACGACGCTCACAGAGGTGACCCGCGAGATCTTCACCCGCGACACCACCCGCCGCCGCACCCACGAGACGGCCTACGCGGAGCTGACATGACCCCCCTCCTGCGCCTGACCTGGGTCCAGCCGGAGGACCTACTGGGCCACGAACTCCACCAGGCGGAGGAGGACGGCCGCGAACCATCGGCCATCGCCGCCCGCTGGCACAGGGCGGGCGGCCCCCAGTCCCCCCAACGAGCAGGCGCCTCCCCCCAACCGGCCACCCCCTACCTACGGGCCCTGGCCCAGGACCTCCTGGACGAACTGGCTGACCTACCAAGCAGGTTGAAGGACAGAGAGCCAACGACCCTGCCCAAAATCAAAGCCCTCTGCCCCCGCTGGCCCACAACAGCAGAGGGCCCCCTCCTCACCGCTGTGGGCAATCGTTCCGCTGGGGCGGAACGGGTGGGCACAGCAGCCCTCAGCCGAAGCTCCGGGGGCGTGGGGGCAGCGCCCCCACCTTCGGGAAGGGGCGGGCCTGGGGAAGAAAACCCATCCCTGACCCCAGCCACACTCCACCCCCGCCTGGAAGCCGCCTGGCTGGGCAGAGCCGCAGGCTGCCTCCTCGGCAAGCCAGTGGAAAGACTCCCCCTGGACGGCATCAGAGCACTGGCCAGAGCCACCGGCAACTGGCCCCTCACCACCTGGTTCACAGAACGAGGCCTCCCCCCGGACCTCAAAGCCACCCACCCCTGGAACCGCCGCTCCGCCCCCACCTCCCTCGCCGAGAACATCGACGGCATGCCGGAGGACGACGACCTCAACTACCCCCTCCTGAACCTCCTGCTCCTCCAACGCCACGGCAAGCACTTCACCACCACGGACGTGGCCCGCCTCTGGCTGGACGAACTCCCCGCAGGCCGCACGTTCACCGCGGAACGCGTCGCCTACCGCAACCTCCTCGACGGCATCGAACCCCCGCACACGGCCCACCACCGCAACCCGTTCCGCGAATGGATCGGCGCCCTGATCCGCGCGGACGCCCACGGCTGGACCAACCCGGGCGCCCCGGCGGCCGCCGCGGAACAGGCGCACAGGGACGCCACCCTCACCCACACCGCCAACGGCGTCTACGCGGCGATGTTCACGGCTGCCGCCATCGCCGAGGCGGCCACCGGCACGAGCGACATCCACACCTGCCTGCGCACAGGCCTCACAGTCGTCCCGCCCGACTCCCGCCTCGCCCGAGCCATCCGCCAGGCGATCCAACTGACCCTGGAGCACCGGGACTTCGAGACGGTCGTCGACGAACTGCACGCCACCCACGCCGCGTACCACTGGGTCCACGCCATCCCCAACACGGCCCTGCTCGCCGCCGCCCTCACCCACGCGGACGGCGACTTCACGGCCTCCATCTGCCGTGTCGTGTCGGGCGGCTGGGACACGGACTCGAACGGCGCGACGGCCGGCTCGATCACGGGCCTGCTCGCGGGCGCCCCCGAAGCGATCCCGTCCCGCTGGACGACCCCCCTCAAGAACCGACTGGCCACGTCCATCGGCGACTTCAACGGCACGGGCTTCGACACCCTCGCCGACCTGACAGCCCAACTGGCGACCCGTCCGACCACCTGACCCCTCCCCCTGCGCAGCCAACTCCCCATCACCATCCGCATCCCCATCTCCATCCCCACCAGGAGTCCCCCCACCCATGACCCAAACCGCCGTGACCGCACCGGCACCCCTCACCGGCCTCCGTGTTCTCGACCTCGCCACCCTCTTCGCCGGCCCCCTCGCCGCCACGATGCTCGGCGACTTCGGCGCGGAGGTCATCAAGGTCGAGCACCCCCGCAGACCGGACCCGTCCCGCGGCCACGGCCCGTCGAAGAACGGCATCGGCCTGTGGTGGAAACTCCTCGGCCGCAACAAACGCACGATGACGCTGGACCTCTCCACCAAGGGCGGCCGAACCACCCTCCTCCGCATGGCCGCCTCCACCGACGTGATCATCGAGAACTTCCGCCCCGGGACCCTGGAGAAATGGGACCTCGGCTGGGAGGAGTTGTCGGCGGCGAACCCCCGCCTGGTCCTGGCCCGCGTCACCGGCTTCGGCCAGTTCGGCCCGTACGCGCACCGCCCCGGCTTCGGCACACTCGCCGAGGCGATGAGCGGTTTCGCCGCGATCACCGGAGAACCGGACGCCCCGCCGACCCTCCCGCCCTTCGGCCTCGCCGACTCGATCACGGGCCTGGCCACGGCGTACGCGGTGATGACGGCTCTCGCCGCCCGCGACCGCACAGGCCGCGGGCAGGTCGTCGACATGGCGATCATCGAGCCGATCCTCACGGTCCTGGGCCCGCAGCCGCTCTGGTACGACCAGTTGGGCCACGTCCAGCCCCGCACGGGCAACCGCTCCCAGAACAACGCGCCCCGCAACACCTACCGCACCGCGGACGGCAGTTGGGTCGCTGTCTCGACCTCGGCCCAGTCGATCGCCGAACGCGTGATGCTCCTGGTCGGCCGCCCCGACCTGACCGCCGAACCCTGGTTCACCACCGGCGCGGAACGGGCCCGCCACACGGACGTCCTCGACGAGGCGGTCGGATCATGGATCGCCGAACACACCCGCGAGGAGGTCATTGCGGAGTTCGAGAAGGCGGAGGCGGCGGTGGCCCCCATCCAGGACGTACGCGACGTCATGACGGACCCTCAGTACGCCGCCCTCGACACGGTCACGACCGTCGACGACCCCGAACTGGGCCCGCTGCGTATGCAGAACGTCCTCTTCCGTCTCACCGACACCCCCGGTGGAATCCGCTGGGCGGGCCGCCCGCACGGCGCCGACACGGACACCGTCCTCGCCGAACTCGGCCTGACGGAGGCCGAGATCACCACGCTCAGATCGGAGGGCGCCCTGTGACCACGGAAGCCACCGGCGCCACAGGTGCCACGGGAGCGACCGACGCCTTCCCTCTCACCTGGCTGTACGTCCCCGGCGACCGCCCCGAAGTGGTGGCGAAGGCCCTGGTCGCCGGCGCCGACGTGGTCGTCGTCGACCTGGAGGACGCGGTCGCCCCCGACCGCAAGGAGTACGCCCGCGCCGCCACCGCCGACCTCCTGTCCGAGCCGTCCCCGCTCCCGGTCCCGGTGCACGTCCGCGTCAATGCCCTGGACAGTCCGGAGTCCGCCGCCGACCTCCGGGCCCTCGTCGCGCTCCCGGCCCTGTCGAGCCTCTCGGGCCTCCGCCTGCCCAAGGTCACGGCCCCCGCCCAGGTCGTACGTACGGCGGACGGGACGCCGCACATCCCCCTGTACGCCCTCCTGGAATCGGCCCTCGCCGTCGAGCACGCCTACGCGATCGCCACGGCCCACCCCGCCCTGCGCGGCATCTCGCTCGGCGAGGCCGACCTCCGGGCCGACCTCGGCGTACGCGACGACGCGGGCCTCGACTGGCCACGCTCCCGAGTGGTCCTGGCCGCCCGCGCGGCGGGGCTCGCCCCGCCTCCCCAGTCCGTCCATCCCGACGTGCGCGATCTCGCCGGTCTGGCCGCGTCCTGCGCCCACGGCCGCGCGCTGGGCTTCCTCGGCCGCGCGGCCATCCATCCCCGCCAGCTCCCGGTGATCGAGACGGCCTACCTCCCGACCCCGGAGGACATCGAATCGGCCGAGTCGGTCGTCAAGGCCGCGGCCACCCACCCCGGCGCCCAGGCCCTCCCGGACGGCCGCTTCATCGACGCGGCGGTGGTGGCGGCGGCCCACCGCACCCTGGCTCTGGCCCGCCGCCGCTAGTCGTGCACGTACGCGTGGAGGGGGCGCCCCCGATTACTCGGGGCGCCCCCTCCACGTACGAACTGAGGTCAGGCCTTCTTGGCCGACTCGGCTTCTTCGTCCTTCGCCTCGACGGAACTCGACGAGTCGTCGGTCTCCGGCTCAGAGGAGCCGGAGTCGGAGTCTGATTCGGCCTTGGCCGTCTCCTTCTCGTCCTTGGACTTCTCAGCGTCGGGCTTCTTGCCCTTGGAGTCCTTGGTCTCGGAGTCCTTGTCCTCGGACTTCTTGTCCAGCGTCACCGCTGCGCCGTCGTCGTCGGTGTCCCCGTCGGAGGCACCCGGTTCGACGACCTCTTCGCGTCCCGGACGACGCCGGGCCGACAGCACGATGTAGAGGACGGCGAGGAGGAAGACGACGATCGAGGTCCACTCGTTGAGGCGCATCCCCAGGAAGTGGTGGGCCTCGTCGACGCGCATGGCCTCGATCCAGAAGCGGCCCGCGCAGTACGCGGCCACGTACAGGGCGAAGGCGCGGCCGTGGCCGAGCTTGAAGCGCCGGTCGGCCCAGATGACGAGGACCGCGACACCGATGCACCACAGCGACTCGTACAGGAAGGTCGGGTGGTAGTAGCCCGGCACCCGGCCGTCCGTCGTGGACGTGATGTGCAGCGCCCAGGGGAGGTCCGTCTCCCGCCCGTACAGCTCCTGGTTGAACCAGTTGCCCCAGCGGCCGATGGCCTGCGCGAGGGCGATGCCGGGCGCGAGGGCGTCGGCCCACGCGGGCAGCGGGATCCCCCGGCTGCGGCAGCCGATCCAGGCACCCACCGCGCCGAACGCGATGGCGCCCCAGATGCCGAGGCCGCCCTCCCAGATCTTGAAGGCGTCGACCCAGTCCTGACCCTCGCTGAAGTACAGCTGGTAGTCGGTGATGACGTGGTACAGCCGCCCGCCGACGAGACCGAACGGCACGGCCCACACGGCGATGTCCGCCACGGTGCCTGGTCGGCCCCCGCGCGCGATCCATCGCCTGTTGCCGAGCCAGACGGCTACGAAGACGCCGATGATGATGCAGAACGCGTAGCCGCGCAGCGGAATGACGCCGAATAGTTCGTACACTCCGCGCGACGGGCTGGGGATGTAGGCAATTTCCATGGCGGAGTCGACGCTACCCTGCCGGGCGGCACGTACGGCAACCCGCCCGGGCTACGGCTCCATAACGAGACCGACGGGACCCACGGGGCCTCCGGTGCGGATGTGACACCCGCGAAGCCCCTGCGGCCCACCGGCCTCCTCCCCGGCCTCACACTTCAGCGCCTCACAACTCGGCCTCAGGCGCTGCGGTGCCGCGGCTCACGCCTTGTCGGCCTGCTGCACCATCTGCTTCAGCTTCGCCGGAGTCATCGACTGGTCCTGGTAGATGTTCTTGCCGTTCAGCAGCACTGTCGGCGTGCCGCTGAAGCCGCCGCCCTGGAAGGCCTGGTGGGACTTGGCGACCCAGCTGTCGTGCGCGCCGTCGTCGACGCACTTCTTGAACGTGCCGGTGTCCAGCCCGTCGACCTTGCCGGCCAGCTCGATCAGTTTGCTGTTCTTCGCGTACGCGTCGTCCGTCTCGGCGGGCTGGTTCTCGAACAGCACGTCGTGGTACGCGGTGAACTTCCCGGCGTCCTGGGCGCACGCCGCGGCGTTGGCCGCGCGCAGGGAGCCGCTGCCGCCCATGTTCCCGTCGATCAGGGTCGCGAGGTGGTACTCGACCTTGAGCTGTCCGGCGTCCGTCAGCTCGTGGATCGTCGAGCGGTAGGCGTCCTCGAAGCTCTTGCAGGCCGGGCAGCGGAAGTCCTCCCACACGGTGAGGGTCGACTTGGCGCTCTCCTTGCCGACGGGGATGGCGAGGCTGTCGTCGCCGTTCGCCCCCGAGGGGGCCGTCACCGGGCCCGCCGTGTCGGTCTTGTCCTTGCCCGCGTTCGCGGCAAGGACACCGCCGACCGCGGCCAGTGCCAGCACGCAGACGACGGCACCGCCCACGATCAGCACGCGTCGGCGCTTCTCGGCCGTCTTCTGCTTCGCTCGCTCTTCCGCCAGCCGCTCGCGGGCGGTGCGCTTTCCCTCACGGTTCTTCTCGCTCACATCCCGCAGAACGAACCGGGGAGGCGCACCGCGCCTCCCCGGCCCCAGGTCCACCCGTTCGAGTGAGCGGATTGTCCGTTACGTGCTCGAACGGACATGGGTCACGCCGTGCCGCGCACGCCCTTCGCGAGGTCGGCGGCGAGGGCGCGTACGGCGTCCAGGCCCGCGGCCTCGTCCGGGGCGTCCAGCATCCGCTTCACGAAGGCCGAGCCGACGATGACGCCGTCGGCGAAGCCCGCGACCTCCGAGGCCTGCTCGGCGTTCGAGACGCCGAGGCCGACACAGACCGGGATGTCGGTGGTGGCCTTGGTGCGCCGCACCAGGTCCTGGGCCTGCGCGCCCACGGACTCACGCGTCCCGGTGACACCCATCAGCGAGGCCGCGTAGACGAAGCCGGAGCCCGCCTTCGTGATCTCGGCGAGCCGGGCGTCCTTGCTGCTGGGCGCGACGACGAAGACGGTCGCGAGACCGTGCTTCTCGGCGTGCTCCCTCCACAGCGCGGACTCCTGCACGGGCAGGTCGGGCAGGATGCAGCCCGCGCCGCCCGCCTCGGCCAGCTCGGCGGTGAAGCGCTCGACGCCATAGCGGTCGATGGGGTTCCAGTACGTCATCACGAGGACGGGCTTGCCAGTCGCCTCGTATGCCTCGCGGACCGTGCGCATGACGTCCGCGATCTTGACGCCGCCGCGCAGGGCGATGTCGTCGGCGGTCTGGATGACCGGTCCGTCGAGGACGGGGTCGCTGTGCGGCAGACCGACCTCGACGACGTCCGCGCCGCCCTCGAAGACGGCCTTGACGGCCGCGATCCCGCCGTCGACGGTCGGGAAGCCGGCCGGCAGGTACGCGATGAGCGCGGACCGCCCCTCGGCCTTCGCACCGGCGAGGGTGTCGCTCAGCAGTTGGATGTTGCCGCTCACTTGGCGTCCCCCTCGATCTCCGCGTTGTCGCTGTCGGCGTCCGCCTCGACGACGGCGTCGGCACCCTCGTCGTACAGGCCGAAGTAACGGGCGGCCGTGTCCATGTCCTTGTCGCCGCGCCCGGACAGGTTGACGACGATCAGCCCGTCGGGCCCCAGCTCCTTGCCGACCTCCAGGGCGCCGGCCAGCGCGTGCGCGCTCTCGATCGCCGGGATGATGCCCTCGGTACGGGAGAGCAGGCGCAGGGCCTGCATCGCCGCGTCGTCGGTGACGGCACGGTACTCACCGCGGCCGCTGTCCTTGAGGTACGCGTGCTCGGGGCCGATGCCCGGGTAGTCGAGTCCGGCCGAGATCGAGTACGGCTCGGTGATCTGGCCCTCCTCGTCCTGGAGGACGTACGACCGCGAGCCGTGCAGGATGCCGGGCTCGCCCGCGGTGAGGGTGGCCGCGTGCTCGCCGGTCTCGATGCCGTGTCCGGCGGGCTCGCAGCCGATGAGGCGTACGTCCGCGTCCGGGATGAAGGCGTGGAAGAGGCCGATGGCGTTCGAGCCGCCGCCGACGCAGGCGACGGCCGCGTCGGGGAGACGGCCCGCGCGCTCCAGGATCTGCCGCCTGGCCTCGACGCCGATGACGCGGTGGAAGTCGCGGACCATGGCCGGGAAGGGGTGTGGTCCGGCGACGGTCCCGAAGAGGTAGTGGGTGCGGTCGACGTTGGCGACCCAGTCGCGGAAGGCCTCGTTGATGGCGTCCTTCAGCGTGCGGCTGCCGGACTTCACGGCGATGACCTCGGCGCCGAGCATGCGCATCCGGGCCACGTTCAGGGCCTGACGCCGGGTGTCGATCTCGCCCATGTAGATGGTGCATTCGAGGCCGAACAGCGCGCAGGCGGTGGCCGTCGCGACGCCGTGCTGGCCGGCGCCGGTCTCGGCGATGACCCGCGTCTTGCCCATACGCCTGGTGAGCAGGGCCTGCCCGAGCACGTTGTTGATCTTGTGGGAGCCCGTGTGGTTCAGGTCCTCGCGCTTGAGGAACACCCGGGCGCCACCGGCGTGTTCGGCGAAGCGCCGCACCTCGGTGAGGGAGCTGGGGCGGCCGGTGTAGTGGACGAGCAGGTCGTCCAGTTCTCGGGCGAACTCGGGGTCGGACTTCGCCTTGTCGTACTCCACGGCGACCTCGTCCACGGCGGCGACGAGCGCCTCCGGGATGAACTTGCCGCCGAACGCGCCGAAGTACCCCTCGGCGCTGGGGACCTGACCCTCGGGGTCGGGAATGAAGAACTCGCTGGACATGCGGTTACCTCGCAGGGGCGAAAGCCCCGGTCAACAGGTCGGATGGACGGTCACGTATGCGCCACGGCCGTCGGCGGTTCGCTCATGTGGAGGCGTACCACTCCCCGCCGCGACGGCGCGAGGCCCCACGGCGGTGATCAGCGACGATCGGCTGTGCCGAACCGGGCCGCGGCCTCGTCAGGAGACGGGGCGGAGCCCACTGTCGGCGGTGGCGCGTGCGCGCCGGCGCCATCGCATGCCGTTGACCTGGCCGGGCTCGTCACCGATGACGTACCGCACCCGGCGGCCGTGCACACGCCGCGCGGGCGCCCGGCAGCCTCGCGGACGGCAGCCGCGGGCAAGCCGTGCGTAGGGGCCACGGGCCACCGAGGGGCCGGCGGCGGCCGACCGTACGCGCGCCGGACCACCGTCGGGGCCAGGGCCCGGACGGGTGGTCGTGGCGGCGAGGGAACGGTCGGCGTACATCCCGGAGGGTCAGCCCCGTCCGTGCCGCAGCGCGGGATGGGCTCCCGCGGCGACCAGGTCGGAGACGGCCGTCTTCGGGTCCCGGCCGGTGACCAGGGACTCGCCGACCAGCACGGCGTCGGCGCCGGCGTTGGCGTACGCGATGAGGTCGTGCGGCCCGCGGACGCCGGACTCGGCGATCTTCACGATGTGCGCGGGGATCTCGGGGGCGACGCGGTCGAAGGTGCCGCGGTCGACCTTGAGGTCCTTGAGGTTGCGCGCGTTGACGCCGATGACCTTCGCGCCGGCGTCCACCGCCCGCTCGACCTCGTCCTCGTCGTGCACCTCGACGAGCGGGGTGAGCCCGATGGACTCGGCGCGCTCGATGAGGGACTCCAGGGCAGGCTGGTCGAGGGCGGCCACGATGAGCAGCGCGAGGTCCGCGCCGTACGCCCGGGCCTCCCACAGCTGGTAGGAGGTGACGATGAAGTCCTTGCGTAGCACCGGGATGTCGACCCGGGCGCGGACGGCCTCCAGGTCGGCCAGCGAACCGCCGAAGCGGCGCTGCTCCGTGAGAACGGAGATGACGGCCGCGCCGCCCGCCTCGTAGTCGGCGGCGAGTGCGGCGGGGTCGGCGATCGCGGCGAGCGCGCCCTTGGACGGGCTGGAGCGCTTGACCTCGCAGATGACCTTGACGCCGTCACCGCGCAGGGCCGCGACACCGTCCTTGGCAGCCGGAGCCTTCGCGGCGCGCTCCTTGAGCTCGTCGAGGCTGACGCGCGCCTGCCGCTCCGCGAGGTCGGCACGGACTCCGTCGATGATCTCGTCGAGCACACTCACGCGAGCGGCCCCCTTCCCAGACGGTTGACAGTTGAAGCGCTTCTGCGGTTGACCCGGGTCCGTCTCGCTTCGGACGAAACCGATGGTCACTGCGATGGTATCCGGAGGAGGGCTTAGGCCTCGCATCCGGTTGACGCCGGTCCCACTACCTGGACGTTCACCGATTGATCAAGGATGCAGCCAGCCACCGAACGGCAGGTTCCGGACAACCGTGAAGACCAGCAGCAACGCGCCCAGGCCCCACAGGACGGACGGCCGGGGATCGATGCGCAGCGGCCGCCCCCGGACGGTACGGATCACCCATACGGTCCATACGACGGCGAACACGAGATACCCCACGACGGCGACCGCGTTGGCCCCGAGCGCCGCCACGAGGTCCCCGTGCGCGACGGCGTGCGCGCTGCGCAGTCCGCCGCAGCCGGGGCAGTACACGCCGGCGTACTGGAGCAGCGGACAGGCGGGGTAGTGCCCCGGTTCGTTCGGGTCGACGGCTCCCACGTACGCGAAGGCGCCGGCCACGGCCGCGAGGATCCCGCCGGGCACGAGGAGCCGACGCGCCACGGACCCCTGCGGCACGGGTCCTGGAGCGGGCGTCACCCTCCGGGTTTCGGCGTTCACCCCACGCATTCTGCCGCGCCGGGCCGCGCACCGCACACATGCCCGTACGCGAAGGAGCGCGTCCGTACGCGAAAGAGGCGGGCCCGGCACTCGAAGCCGGCCCCGCCTCTCCGCACGCCGTGAAGGATCAGCTCTCGGCGGACGCGGACGCCACCTGGTGGGTCCGGGGGGCGGCCTTCTGCTTGCCCAGGCCCGCCGCACTCATGGCCATGCCGACGACGCCACCGAGGGCCACGACGACCATGCCGGCCCAGAAGCCCAGCGGGCTGGCCATCACCATGAAGGCACCGGAGATGCAGAACCCGATGATCGCTATGGTGACACCGGTCCAGGCGGCCGGAGTGTGACCGTGGTTGCTGCCCGCCATGACTTAGCTCCTCATGATCTGTGTTGCTGTGCGTGTGTGAGTCGGACGCTCGCCGACCATTGTCCCGCACGCGCGCGTGTGGCCTGCGCGGGGGTATCGAGCCCCGTCAGGTACGCGGGGGCCTGTGCCCCGGAAGGGGCGCGGGGAACTGCGCGACCAGCCCCCACCGGCGGGCAGCCAACCTACGGCATCCCCACGGAGTGCTAGGCACCGGTCGGGTCCTCGCCCCGGTCCAGCGCCTTCCAGATCTCCTCGGGCCGGTCCGGGTCGGCCGGGGCCCGGGTCTTGCGGGGCCGGGGCGTGCCGTCACGCTCGTACCGCCCCGACATGGCGGGCCACAGCCGCCCGTACCGCAGGGCGAGGAGCCCGGCGAGAAGCAGCAGCACACCACCCGCCGCGGCCACGTACGGCCAGGCGGTGTGGGTCATGGCGTCCACGGTCGCCCCGCTGTCGCCGGAGGCCTGCGCCGCCTTCTCGTCGAGCGCGGAGCTGTCGGAGGCGCCGAGGAGCGCCGAGACGACGGTGCCCGCGCCGGAGAGCGCGAGGAGCCCGGCGACCAGGAAACGGCCGGCACGGCGGACGGCGAAGACGGCGACGAGAGCGGCGAGGCCCACTATGGCGAGGGACGCGGGCACGCCCGTCACATCGCCGCCCTTGGCGCTCAGCGGGAAGTCGCCGCCGGCCACCGTCGCGGTGCCCTCCGCCCAGCCCTGCCGCGAGGCGAGCAGCGCGACGACCGCGCCGAGCGCGCCGAACAGCAGGGCGAGGGCGAGGCTTCGGCGGCCGGACCGGGCGGGTCCGGGGGCTTCGGATCGGGGGTGCGGAACAGCAGTCACGTACTCCACTATCGCCTGAACCCCGGGCGAACCGTCACCCGGGGTTCACGTGACTCGCGTCCCACTGTCCGCGTACGTCCGGCTGTAGGGCCGTTTCCCGCGGTCCGGGCCGATGTGCGCCCTACGGTCGCCCGAGCCGGTTCGCGGTGTGGACCGCGCGCAGGACGGCCGCCGCCTTGTTGCGGCACTCGGTGTCCTCGGCGACGGGGTCCGAGTCGGCGACGACTCCGGCGCCGGCCTGCACGTACGCCGTGCCGTCCCGGAGCAGGGCCGTCCGGATGGCGATGGCGGTGTCGGAGTCGCCCGCGAAGTCGAGGTAGCCGACGCAGCCGCCGTACAGCCCGCGCCGCGAGGGCTCCAGTTCGTCGATGATCTGCATCGCGCGGGGCTTGGGGGCTCCGGAGAGGGTGCCCGCGGGGAAGCAGGCGGTCAGTACGTCGAAGGCCGTACGCCCTTCGGCCACCCTGCCCGTCACCGTGGACACGATGTGCATGACGTGCGAGTACCGCTCGATGGACATGAAGTCGACGACCTCGACGGAGCCGGGCTCGCAGACCCGCCCCAGGTCGTTGCGCCCCAGGTCGACGAGCATGAGGTGCTCGGCGCGCTCCTTGGGGTCGGCGATCAGCTCGTCGGCGAGGGCCTGGTCCTCCTGGACCGTGGCGCCGCGCGGCCGCGTGCCCGCGATGGGGTGCACCATCGCCTGCCCGTCCTCGACCTTGACCAGGGCCTCCGGGGAGGAACCCACGACGTCGAAGCCGTCGAAGCGGAAGAGGTACATGTACGGGGACGGGTTGGTGGCCCGCAGGACCCGGTAGACGTCCAACGCGCTTGCCGTGCACGGTGTTTCGAAGCGCTGGGAGGGAACGACCTGGAAGGCCTCGCCGGCCCGGATGCGCTCCTTGATGTCCTCGACGGCGACCTGGTAGTCGGGGCCGCCCCACAGCGCGGTGTACTCGGGAAGCTCGGACGGCGGGAGTGCGGCCGGGGGCTGCGAGACGGACCGCGAGAGGTCGGCCTCCATGGCGTCGAGGCGGGCCACCGCGTCCGCGTACGCCTCGTCGACGCCCGTGTCGAGATCATTGTGGTTGATCGCGTTGGCGATCAGCAGGACCGAGCCGTCCCAGTGGTCCATGACCGCGAGGTCGCTGGTGAGCAGCATGGTCAGCTCGGGCAGCTGGAGGTCGTCGCGCTCGCCGGGGCCGATCTTCTCCAGTCGGCGGACGATGTCGTAGCCGAGGTAGCCGACCATGCCGCCGGTGAACGGGGGCAGTCCCTGGTCGTAGACGAGGTCGTGGGGCGTGTGCAGGGTCTCGATGGTGGCGCGCAGGGCCGCGAGGGGGTCGCCGTCGACGGGGACACCGACGGGCGGGGTGCCGAGCCAGTGGGCCTGGCCGTCGCGGGCTGTCAGGGTCGCCGCCGACCGGACGCCCACGAACGAGTAGCGGGACCAGGAGCGGCCGTTCTCCGCGGACTCCAGGAGGAAGGTGCCGGGGCGCTCGGCGGCGAGCTTGCGGTAGAGCGCGACGGGCGTGTCGCCGTCCGCGAGGAGCTTGCGGCTGACGGGGATGACACGCCGGTCGGTGGCCAGCTTGCGGAAGGTCTCGAGGTCCATGGCGGCTGACCTTACTGATCCACGGCCGGTACGCCGGAATCGGCGCCCGTGGTGTCCACGGTGCCCTCGGTGCCCTCGCCGTCCTTGAGGAGCACGTCGGCGTCGAAGCAGGTGCGGTCGCCGGTGTGGCAGGCGGCGCCCACCTGGTCGACCTTGACCAGCACGGTGTCCGCGTCGCAGTCGAGGGCGACGGACCTGACCCACTGGAAGTGGCCGGAGGTGTCGCCCTTGACCCAGTACTCCTGGCGGCTGCGCGACCAGTAGGTGCACCGGCCGGTCGTCAGCGTGCGATGCAGCGCCTCGTCGTCCATCCAGCCGAGCATCAGCACCTCTCCGGTGTCGTACTGCTGGGCGATGGCGGGGACGAGCCCGTCGGCGCTGCGCCTGAGGCGGGCGGCGATCTCGGGATCCAGGCTGCTGGGCCTGCTGGGCGGGGGCGTGCTGGTCATGACGCCCATTGTGCCGCGCCGGTCCGACACTCCTGTGCCCTTGTCCACTGGGCGGACCCCGGAGGCAGTCGTAGGCTGGCAGGTATGTCGACCCATGCCAAGCGTGAACGACTTCTCCTCGCGGATCTGTTGGAGACGGAGGGCCCGGACGCCCCCACTCTGTGCGAGGGCTGGAACACCCGTGATCTCGCCGCGCACGTGGTCGTGCGCGAGCGCCGCCCGGATGCCGCGGGCGGCATCCTGATCAAGCAGCTCGCCTCACGCCTCGACCGGGTGATGGCCGAGTTCACCGACAAGCCGTACGAGGAGCTGATCCAGCTCATCCGTACGGGGCCGCCGCGCTTCTCGCCCTTCTCCCTGAAGCAGATCGACGAGGCGTCCAACGCGATCGAGTTCTACGTCCACACCGAGGACGTACGCCGCGCCCAGCCCGACTGGGTTCCCCGCGAGCTCGACCCGGTCTTCCAGGACGCCCTCTGGTCCCGCCTGGAACGCACGGCCCGCCTGATGGGCCGCGGCACCCCCACGGGCCTGGTCCTGCGCCGCCCGGACGGTCAGACGGCGGTCGCCCACCGGGGCACCCCCGTCGTGACGGCCACCGGCGAGCCCTCGGAGCTGCTGATGTTCCTGTACGGCCGCAAGAACGCGGCCGAGGTGGAACTGGAGGGCGACAAGGAAGCGATCGCGAGGCTGCACGAGGCGAAGCAGCTGGGCATCTGACAGCTGCTTCGGGAGTCCGGCTACCTCGGGAGTTCGGCCCGGCGGAGGTCACGGACGCACAGCGTCAGTACCCCGCCGAGGCCGCACACGGCCGCGCTGACGATGAAGACCGGGCCCGTGCCCCACGCGCCGATCGCGACGGCGGACACCGGCATGCTGAGCGGGGCGAGACCGAGGCTGACGATGCCGCCCACGGAGCTGACCCTGCCCAGGTAGGCGGGGTCGGACCGGGTCTGCAGCAGTGCGCCGCACAGGGCGCCGCTGAGGCCCGTGAGCAGGCCGATGAGGACGGCGACGCCCGCGGCCGCGACGACGTTCGGCACGTAGGCCAGGGCGCCGACCGCGACCGAGCCCGCCAGGATCGTCACCGCCATGACGTGTCCGGCGTGCGGAAGGCCCCCGCGTACGGCGAGCAGAAGTGCGGCGGCGCCCGCGCCCACGCCGAACCCGGCGAGCACCCAGCCCACCCCTGAGGCGCCCCAGCCGCGCTCGTCGGCGAGGAGGGTCAGCCCCACGTTGAGCGGGCCGACGAAGCCGAGGTCCCCGAGGGCGATGGCGACGATCAGCGGGGCGAGGACGCGGTGGCCGCGGATGTAGCGCAGTCCGTCGCGGAGGTCGCTCCAGGCGGTGGGGCGCTCGGCGTCCCTCTCGTCCCTGGGAAGGTCGGCGACCCGCAGGGAGACCAGCAGGGGCACCGACGCCGCGATCAGCAGCCCGGCCAGTCCGAAGGCGGCGGCCGGCCCGCCCAGCGCGATGCCCAGACCGCCGAGCGGCGCGCCCACGACGTTGGCGAAGCGGATGGCGAGGCCGCGCATGCCCTGGACTCGGGTGAGCTGGCCGCGGCCGGTGATACGGGCCGGCAGGGCGCCCACCGCGGGCATGAAGACGGCGTCGACCGTGCCGAAGACGAGGGCGAGCAGCGCCAGCGGCCACAGCCCGGGGGGCGTGGCGAAGAGCAGTGCGGCCACGGCGAGCACGGCCGCACACCGCACGGCGTCACTGCCGATGACGACCTTTCGGGGCCCGAACCGGTCGGCCACCACTCCCCCGCCCAGCATCAGCAGGGCGCGCGGCACGGCGCTCACGGCCGCCACGATCCCCGCCTGCGCGGGCGTGCCCGCCTGGACGGCGGCCCAGGTCAGCGCGAGGTAGTAGATGTTGTCGCCGACCATGGACGCGGTGTAGGCGCCGAGCCACCGCAGGACGTTGGGGTCCCGGTGGGCGGGGCGCTCGGCGGCGAGCGGTTCGGATATCGCGGGGGTGACGGTCACGACGACGGCCTCTCTGGGGCGCGCGGGCGCGGGCGAACTCTCAGGTGCGGAACGGGAATCCGTACACATGCAGCGCGACGTTCTCGCGCCCCTCGGTCGCGCCGGCCGCCTCGGCGGCGCGGCCCTTCTCGTCGTACTTCCTGGCGAGGGCGAGCAACTCCTCGCCGAGTTCGGCCAGTTCGGCGGGGGTCAGCCGCAGCAGCGACTCGTTGTCCGGTGCGGCGGAGTTCCATTCGGGGCCCCAGGTGGGGCGTTCGTCGAGGTAGCGGCGGTACATGTCGGCCCGCTGCTCGTGGAAGAGCCTGGTGGCGGCCAGATGTGCGGAGGCCCTCTCGGGTGCGTCCCGGAAGTCCTTGTCCCTGATGCTGACGCCCTGCGACGAGGGCTGCCACCAGCGCTCGCGGCCGTCCCCGCTCTGCGGCTCGGCCGCCTCGATCAGCCCGTGCTCGGCGAGCTTGCGCAGGTGGTAGCTGACCAGTGAGACCGCTTCGTCGACCTGCTCGGCGAGCTGGGACGCGGTGGCGGTGCGGGCCACGCACAGCCCTCGGTACAGCTGCATCCGCAGGGGGTGGGCCAGGGCCTTGAGGGTTCCCAGGTCCGTGATCGGGAGGTTCTCCGTGCCGCTCATGACACCACCGTAGATACGAAAGGAAAGTTGCGCAATATAAATTGCGCAACTTTCCTTTCCCTTCCCGCCACGAGTAAGCCCCGGCCACCAGGTGACCGGGGCTTACCGAAACCTCTCCTACGCGAGACCGAGTCTCCGGGGCGTCACCGCACCGGATGCCCCGCCTCCCGCAACGCCTGCTTCACCTCGCCGATCCGCAGGTCGCCGAAGTGGAAGACGGACGCGGCGAGCACGGCGTCCGCGCCCGCGGCGACGGCCGGCGGGAAGTCGGCCAGCCTGCCCGCGCCGCCGGAGGCGATCACCGGCACCGTGACGTGCTTCCGTACGGCCTCGATCATCTCGATGTCGTAGCCGTCCTTCGTGCCGTCGGCGTCCATCGAGTTGAGCAGGATCTCGCCCGCGCCCAGCTCGGCGGCCCGGTGCGCCCACTCGACGGCGTCGATGCCGGTGCCCTCGCGGCCGCCGTGGGTGGTGACCTCGAAGGTGCCCTCGGCGGTCCGGCGCGCGTCCACCGACAGGACCAGCACCTGCCGCCCGAAGCGCTCCGCGATCTCGCGGATCAGGTCGGGGCGGGCGATGGCGGCCGTGTTGACGCCGACCTTGTCCGCGCCCGCCCGCAGCAGCTTGTCGACGTCCTCGGCGGTGCGGACGCCGCCGCCCACGGTGAGCGGGATGAAGACCTGCTCGGCGGTGCGCCGCACCACGTCGTACGTCGTCTCGCGGTTGCCCGAGGACGCGGTGATGTCCAGGAACGTCAGCTCGTCGGCGCCCTCGGCGTCGTACACCTTGGCCATCTCGACGGGGTCGCCCGCGTCGCGCAGGTTCTGGAAGTTGACGCCCTTGACGACCCGGCCGTTGTCGACGTCCAGGCAGGGGATGACTCGTACGGCCAGGGTCATGACTCGGGTGCCTCTCGGTACGCCTCCACCTCGACCTCGACCACCAGGCTGGGGTCCACGAAACCGGAGACGATGATCATGGATGCGGCGGGCCGGACGGAGTCGAACAGCTCCTTGTGAGCGCGTCCGACATCCTCCACATCGCGGGCGTGGGTGAGGTACATGCGCGTCCGTACGACGTCCTCGCGGCCGAGATCCAGCTGCTTCAGCGCCGCCAGCGCGACGTTGAACGCGTTGACCGCCTGCTCGTACGGGCCGCCTCCGGCGATCTCGCCGTCCACTATCGAGGTGCAGCCGGAGACCAGTACCAGCCCGTTCGGCAGTTCCACCGCGCGGGAGTACCCGAAGGCGTCCTCCCAGGGGGCGCCGGTCGTGACGCGTCGCAGCTCGCTCACTTGGCCACCGCCTCCAGGGCCTCTTCCAGGGTGAACGCCTTCGCGTACAGGGCCTTGCCGACGATCGAGCCCTCGACACCGAGGGGCACGAGCTCGGCGATGGCACGCAGGTCGTCAAGGGACGAGACCCCGCCGGACGCCACCACCGGGCGGTCGGTCGCCGCGCACACGTTCTTCAGCAGCTCCAGGTTCGGGCCCTGGAGCGTGCCGTCCTTCGCGATGTCCGTGACGACGTACCGCGCGCAGCCCTCCTTGTTGAGGCGCTCCAGCGTCTCGTAGAGGTCGCCGCCGTCGCGGGTCCAGCCGCGGCCGCGCAGGGTCGTGCCGCGTACGTCGAGGCCGACCGCGATCTTGTCGCCGTGCTCGGCGATGACCTTGGCGACCCACTCGGGGGTCTCCAGGGCGGCCGTGCCGAGGTTCACCCGGGTGCAGCCGGTGGCGAGGGCCGCGGCGAGCGTGGCGTCGTCGCGGATGCCGCCGGACAGCTCCACCTTGATGTGCAGTTCCTTCATGCGCTCCGCGACCCCGGCGATCAGCGCACGGTTGTCACCCGTGCCGAACGCGGCGTCCAGGTCCACGAGGTGCAGCCACTCGGCACCCGCCCGCTGCCAGGCGAGCGCCGCCTCCAGAGGAGAGCCGTACGAGGTCTCCGTACCGGACTCGCCGTGGACGAGGCGGACCGCCTGGCCGTCACGGACGTCGACGGCGGGGAGGAGTTCGAGCTTGGCCATGGTCTACAGGGTTCCGATCCAGTTGGTGAGCAGCTGCGCTCCGGCGTCGCCGGACTTCTCGGGGTGGAACTGGGTGGCCCACAGAGCGCCGTTCTCGACGGCCGCGACGAAGGGCTTGCCGTGCGTCGACCAGGTGACGAGCGGGGCGCGCATCGCCGGGTTGGCGACTTCGAGGTTCCAGTCGTGGACGGCGTACGAGTGCACGAAGTAGAAGCGCGCGTCCGTGTCCAGGCCGGCGAAGAGCTGCGAGCCCGTCGGTGCCTCGACGGTGTTCCAGCCCATGTGGGGCACGATGTCGGCCTGCAGCGGCTCGACCGAGCCGGGCCACTCGTCGAGGCCCTCGGTCTCCACGCCGTGCTCGATGCCGCGCGCGAAGAGGATCTGCATACCGACGCAGATGCCCATGACCGGCCGGCCACCGGCGAGACGACGGCCGACGATCCAGTCGCCGCGCGCCTCCTTCAGCCCCTTCATGCATGCGGCGAAGGCGCCCACACCGGGCACCAGCAGGCCGTCCGCGTTCATGGCCTTGTCGAAGTCACGCGTTATCTCGACGTCGGCACCCGCGCGCGCGAGGGCGCGTTCCGCCGAGCGCACGTTCCCGAAGCCGTAGTCAAAGACGACTACGCGTTTGGAAGGGGAGCTCAATTCCACACCTCCAGCCTCAGGACGCCCGCGACCAGACACATGCCGGCGCCGATCGACAGCAGCACGATGAGACCCTTCGGCATCTGCTGCTTGATGAAGGAGTAGACGCCGCCGAGCAGGAAGAGCCCGACGACGATGAGGATGGTGTTGAGGCCTGTCATGGCTTTACAGCGCGCCCTTCGTGGAGGGAAGGATTCCGGCGGCGCGCGGGTCGCGCTCGGAGGCGTACCGCAGGGCCCGGGCGAGGGCCTTGAACTGGCACTCCACGATGTGGTGCGCGTTGCGCCCGTACGGCACGTGGATGTGCAGCGCGATCTGGGCCTGCGCGACGAAGGACTCGAAGATGTGCCGGGTCATCGTCGTGTCGTACTCGCCGATCATCGGCGCCATCTTCTCGGGCTCGGTGTGCACGAGGTACGGGCGGCCGGAGAGGTCGACGGTCACCTGCGCGAGCGACTCGTCCAGCGGGACCGTGCAGTTGCCGAAGCGGTAGATGCCCACCTTGTCGCCGAGGGCCTGCTTGAAGGCGGCGCCGAGCGCGAGGGCGGAGTCCTCGATGGTGTGGTGCGAGTCGATGTGCAGGTCGCCCTCGGTCTTCACGGTCAGGTCGAACAGACCGTGCCGGCCGAGCTGGTCGAGCATGTGGTCGTAGAAGCCCACTCCTGTCGACACATCGACCTTGCCGGTTCCGTCGAGATCGATCTCGACGAGGACCGAGGTCTCCTTGGTCACCCGCTCCACACGTCCTACGCGGCTCATGCGCTCTGCTCCTTCTTCAGTTCACGTACCGCGTCGAGGAACGCGTCGTTTTCGGCGGGGGTTCCGGCGCTGACCCGCAGCCACCCCGGTACGCCGTTGTCCCGGACCAGGACGCCCCGGTCGAGGATCTTCTGCCAGGCGGTGTGCGACCCGTTCTCCCCGTCGAACCGCCCGAACTGCACGAAGTTCGCGTCGGACTCGGTCACGTCGAAGCCGATCGCCCGCAGTTCGAGGACGAGCCGGTCCCGCTCGGTCTTCAGCTGCTCGACGTATCCGAGCAATGTGTCGGTGTACTCCAGGGCGGCCAGCGCGGTCGCCTGCGTGACGGCCGACAGGTGGTACGGCAACCGTACGAGCTGGACGGCGTCCACGACCGCCGGGTGCGCGGCGAGATAGCCGAGGCGCAGCCCGGCCGCGCCGAACGCCTTCGACATCGTCCGGGAGACGACGAGATTCGGCCGACCTTCGAGCAGCGGCAGCAGCGAGTCGCCGTGGCTGAACTCGATGTACGCCTCGTCGACCACGACCATCGACGGCTTCGCCGCCTGCGCGGCCTCGTACAGCGCGAGGACCGTCCCGGGCGGAACCGCGTTGCCCGTGGGGTTGTTGGGGGTGGTGATGAAGACGACGTCGGGCTTGTTCTCGGCGATCGCCTGCTCGGCGGCCGCGAGGTCGATCGTGAAGTCCTCGTTGCGCGGCCCGGAGATCCATCCCGTGCCGGTGCCGCGCGAGATCAGGCCGTGCATCGAGTACGAGGGCTCGAAGCCGATCGCCGTGCGGCCGGGCCCGCCGAAGGTCTGCAGCAGCTGCTGGATGACCTCGTTCGAGCCGTTGGCCGCCCAGACGTTCCGGAGGCCGACCGCGTACTTGCCGGTCTTCGTCAGGTACTTGGCCAGCTCGGTGCGCAGCTCGACCGCGTCCCGGTCGGGGTAGCGGTTGAGGTTCCGCGCGGCCTCGCGCACCCGCTCGGCGATCCGCTCGACGAGCGGCTCGGGCAGCGCGTACGGGTTCTCGTTCGTGTTCAGCCGTACGGGGACGTCCAGTTGGGGCGCGCCGTACGGGGACTTGCCGCGCAGCTCGTCGCGTACGGGGAGGTCGTCGATGCCGGTCACTTGCTGGGCACCTTCCAGTCGAACCGTGCCTTGACGGCGGCACCGTGGGCGGGGAGATCCTCGGCCTCGGCGAGCGCCACCACGTGGTGGGCCACCTCCGCGAGGGCGTCGCGCGTGTAGTCGACGATGTGGATCCCGCGCAGGAAGGACTGGACCGACAGACCCGAGGAGTGGCAGGCGCAGCCGCCGGTCGGGAGGACGTGGTTGGAGCCGGCCGCGTAGTCGCCGAGCGAGACGGGCGCCCAGGGGCCGACGAAGATCGCACCGGCGTTGCGGACACGGTCCGCGACCGCGCTCGCGTCGGCCGTCTGGATCTCCAGGTGCTCGGCGCCGTACGCGTTGACGACCCGCAGGCCCTCCTCCACGCCGTCGACCAGCACGATCGCGGACTGCCTGCTGCTCAGCGCCGGGACGATCCGGTCCTCGATGTGCTTGGTGGCCGCGATCTGCGGCTCAAGCTCCTTCTCCACCGCGTCGGCCAGCGCGACCGAGTCGGTGACCAGGACGGCGGCGGCCAGCGGGTCGTGCTCGGCCTGGCTGATCAGGTCGGAGGCGACGTGCACCGGGTCGGCGCTCTCGTCGGCGAGGATCGCGATCTCGGTCGGACCGGCCTCGGCGTCGATGCCGATCCTTCCGGCGAAGTAGCGCTTGGCGGCGGCGACCCAGATGTTGCCCGGGCCCGTGACCATGTTGGTGGGCGGGCAGGACTCGGTGCCGTACGCGAACATCGCGACGGCGGTCGCGCCGCCGGCCGCGTACACTTCGTCGATCCCGAGCAGCGCGCAGGCGGCCAGGATCGTGGGGTGCGGCAGGCCGCCGAACTCGGACTGGGCCGGGGAGGCGAGGGCGATCGACTCGACGCCCGCCTCCTGCGCCGGGACCACGTTCATGATCACGGACGACGGGTAGACGGCCCTGCCGCCGGGCGCGTACAGCCCGACCCGGTCGACCGGCACCCACTTCTCGGTGACCGAGCCGCCGGGCACGACCTGAGTGGTGTGCGTGGTGCGGCGCTGCTCGCGGTGGACGATGCGGGCGCGGCGGATCGACTCCTCCAGGGCCGCGCGGACGGCCGGATCGAGCTGTTCCAGTGCCTCCGTGAGCGCACGCGCCGGGACGCGGACGGACTCCAGGCGTACGCCGTCGAACTTCTCCGCATAGTCGATCAGCGCCGCGTCTCCCCGATGATGCACGGCCTCGCAGATCGGACGCACCTTCTCCAGGGCGGCCGAAACGTCGAAGTCGGCTCGGGGCAGCAGGTCGCGCAGAGCGGAGCCCTCGGGGAGGGCGTCGCCGCGCAGATCGATTCGGGAGATCACGAACCAATTCTCTCAGACGGGGTTCGGGCGCCGGACTGCTGTATCAATCGCTGATACGGGCCTCGGATCACCGGTGGGCACGTGGCCCGATTTCGTTGTTGGTGCGTGTTCCGGAAGATCACCTTCACCATTGGCGTTCAGGCAGTCACTCAGCGGGCATCACAGGAACGACTGTACGAAACCCGCGAGTAGCGGGGGAGAAAGGGAAGACCGTGACCCAGGGGGCCGGCGTCCGCGCCGGAGAACTGCCCGATGACCTGACCGCCGCCGAAGCCGGGATGTGGCAGGCGTTCCGCAACGGCAGCGTGTACGACCTGCGCGCCGGGGACACGACCGTCGACGATCCGCACGGCGGCCATCCATGGGGCCCCGAGCGCTGTGTGCGGGCCCGGATAGTGGCCTGGCTGCTGCTGGACGGACCGCCCGCGCTCGACGGCCGCGTCGCCTCCCTCAAGCTGACCGGCGTCCAGATCATCGACGTGCTGGACCTGGCGGGCGGCACGATCGAGCCGTACGTCGAGATCAAGGGCTGCCGGTTCGAGAAGGAGATCCTGCTGCCGGAGGCCCGGTTCACGACCGTGCGCCTGGTGGACTGCGCGGTGCCGCGCCTTGAGGCGGCCCGGGTGCACACCGAGGGCGATCTGCATCTGCCGCGCTGCCGCTTCCACAACGGCGTACGCCTCACGGACGCGCACATCGGCACGGACCTGCTGCTCAACCAGGCGATCGTCTACCGGGACCGGCGCGGGCGCTCCCTCACCGGCGACGGGATGACCGTCGGGCAGGACCTCCAGGCCGAGATGCTGGAGTCGCACGGCGAGCTGAGCCTGCGCGGCGCGAAGGTCGGCGTCTCGCTCAGCCTGCGCGGCAGCCGGCTGGCCAATCCGTACGGGAGCCGCCGCGCGCTGAACGCACCGCAGCTGACCGTCGAGCGCACGCTGTACCTGACCCCGGCGAGCGTCGGCGACCCCCTCCACACCAGTGGCCGCACCCCGGCGCGCGGCACCCGCGTCCAGCGGTTCGAGTGCGAGGGCGGGATCCGGCTCGACGACGGCCGGTTCGGGGACGCGGTCGACTTCGAGCAGGCCCGGCTCATCCTGCGGGACGGCCAGGAGGTCTCGCTGCGCCGCGTCCAGGTGCCCGAACTGCGCTTCCTCGGCGAGCGGCCGCAGCGCGGACGGGTCGTGCTGAACGGCGCGAAGGTGGTCAACCTGATGGACCAGGCGACCAGCTGGCCGGGCGCGGGGCAGCTGCAGATGGGCGGCTTCCAGTACGAGTACCTCGTGCCGCGCGGCCCGTTCCCGCTCGCCCGGCGCCTGGAGTGGGTGGCCGCGGCGACCCCGGAGTACAACCCGGAGCCGTACGAGCGGCTGGCGACCGTGCTGCGCAACGGCGGCGAGGACGAGGACGCCCGCGAGGTGCTGCTCGCCAAGCAGCGCCACCGGCGCGAGAACCTGCCGATCGCCGCCAAGCTCTGGGGGTACGCGCAGGACTGGACGGTCGCCTACGGGTACCGGCCGGGGCGGGCGGCCGTGTGGATGGCCGTGCTGTGGGCGGCGACCTCCATAGCCTTCGCACATGCCGACCATCCGCCGCTCAAAAGCGGCGAACATCCGCCGTGGAACCCGTCGCTGTTCGCCCTGGACCTGCTGCTGCCGGTCATCGATCTCGGCCAGGTCGGCTACTGGCAGCTGCGCGGCGGCTGGCAGTGGCTGTCCGCGGTGGTGATCCTGCTGGGCTGGGTCCTCGCCACGACGGTGGCGGCGGGCGCGACACGGATGCTGCGCAGAGGATGAGCAGGGGCCGGGCAGAGGTTGAGCAGGCCTCTCTCCCGGGTCGCGCACAACTGCTTGACACATGAACAACAGTCACCTTTTACCCGGCCTTGACCATTCCGCACGCAACCAAACCATGGTTACAAAAGCGTCACCGCGTACCCCCTGGCACCCGTCCGACCTGCGGGTTTTCAATGGGCACCACCATGGCACTGCTGCGCGCGTTCCTCCGTACGGCACGGATGGCGCGGAACACTTCGCGCCTCGCCGCCGGCCTGCCCGCCGACGACGAGGTACTGCTCGACGCGCCGGACGAGCGGCTCGGACCGGCGCTCGTCGCCGCGGGCCGCGGCGAGTACGGGACCGCGGCGAAGCTGCTGTCCACCACCCGGGAGGCCGCCGAGTGGGAGAACCGGGACCGGTACGCGACGCGCCTGGCCGCCTTCGCGCGCTCCCGGCCGGAGTGGTTCGACGACTGGTGCTCCGACGCCCCGCACGACCCGGACGCCCTGCTGGTCAAGGCCGAGCTCGCGGTGTGCCGGAGCTGGGAGTCGCCGGCCCGCGCCGAGCTGCTGCGCCAGGTCGCGCCGCTGATCTCCGCGGCCGCCGAGGGCGACCCCCGCGACCCGGTGCCGTGGCGCATCGCGCTCGACCACGCCCGGGGCACGAACACCCCGCACACCGCGTTCGAGCGGCTGTGGACCGAGGCCGTACGCCGCTCCCCGCACCACTACGGCTGCCATGTGGCGGCCCTCCAGTACCTGTCCGCGGCCTGGTACGGCTCGCACCGCGAGTGCTTCGACTTCGCCGAGCGGGCCGCGCAGGACGCGCTGCCCGGCTCCCTCGTCCAGGCCCTGCCGGTGCGTGCTGCCTTCGCGTATCTCACCGAGGGCGGCGGAGCGGCCGTGCCGCGCGAACGCCTCGACAGGGCGGCCGACCTCGCGATCGCCGTCTCCGGGGAGTACGCGACCGCCGACCCCTGGCCCGCGGAGGTCCGCAACCTGCTCACCTACGTGCTGATCCGCCTCGAACGCTGGCAGGACGCACTGGCGGAGCTGCATCGGATCGGGCCGTACGCCACCTCGTTCCCCTGGGACCGCGTCTCGGACGACCCGCTCGGCCAGTTCCTCGAACTGCGCGACGGAATACGGATCGAGGTGGCCTCGGGCATGCCCCTGAAACTACGCAACGGGGATCTTCCGTATCCACGGAGTGAGCACGGCGGACGTGCGCCCTCCGGTGACCATTAGGCTTTCTCGTCGTGACCACCGTCCGGCTCCCACTCTTCCCCCTGAACTCGGTGCTGTTCCCCGGGCTCGTACTGCCCCTGAACGTCTTCGAGGAGCGCTATCGCGCAATGATGCGCGAGCTCCTGAAGACCCCCGAGGACGATCCGCGCCGGTTCGTCGTCGTCGCCATCCGCGACGGCCACGAGGTCGCGTCCACCGCGCCCGGTATGCCGGACCAGACCGCCGTACCCCAGCGCGGGCCCGCGGCCGGCTTCGGCGACGACCCGGCGAAGGCCTTCCACGAGGTGGGCTGCGTCGCGGACGCGGCGACCATCCGGGAACGGGCCGACGGCAGCTTCGAGGTGCTCGCCACCGGTACGACCCGGGTGCGGCTGCTCTCCGTGGACGCCTCCGGTGCCTTTCTGACGGCCGAACTGGAGGAGCTGGAGGAAGACCCCGGCGAGGAGGCCGGCGCGCTGGCCCAGGGCGTGCTGCGGGCCTTCCGGCAGTATCAGAAGCGGCTCGCGGGGGCCCGGGAGCGGTCCCTGTCGACCGGGGCCGAGCTGCCGGACGAGCCGGCCGTCGTCTCGTACCTGGTCGCGGCCGCGGCGATGCTCGACGTACCGGCGAAGCAGCGGCTGCTCCAGGCGCCGGACACGGCGTCCCGGCTCCGCGAGGAGCTGACGCTGCTGCGGGCGGAGACCGCGATCATCCGCAACCTGCCGTCGTTGCCCGCGTCGGAGCTGACGCGGGGCCCGACGAGTCTCAACTGACGCGGACCAGCAAGGGCAAGTGGACCAGCAAGGGCGAAGGGCACGGGTCTTGGCCAAGAAGTCGAAGAAGCAGCAGCAAAAGGGGGCGCGCGAAGCGCATTCGAATATGGGTGGTGGGGGGCGACGGGCGGGAGGGACGCCCGCGACCGTGGCGCTCACCGCGGCGGGCGTCGAGTTCACGGTCCACGCCTACGAGCACGACCCTTCGCACCCCTCGTACGGGGAGGAGGCGGCCGAGGCGATGGGCGTCTCCCCGGACCGGGTCTTCAAGACGCTGGTCGCGGACGTCGACGGGGAGCTCACCGTCGCCGTCGTGCCGGTGGCCGGCTCGCTCGACCTCAAGGCGCTGGCCTCGGCGGTGGGCGGCAAGCGGGCCGCGATGGCCGATCCGGCCGCCGCGGAGCGTTCCAGCGGGTATGTGCGCGGGGGGATCTCGCCGCTCGGGCAGCGCAAGCGGCTGCGTACGGTGCTGGACGCGTCGGCCTCGGCCCACGCCACCGTTTGTGTGTCCGCGGGGCGGCGGGGGCTTGAGGTGGAGCTTGCTCCGGAGGACCTCGCCAAGCTCACGGACGCGGTGCTGGCTCCTGTCGGGCGTGCGTGACCCCTGGACGGGGAGCGGGTTCTCGGTTAAGTACCGAGGGCATGTCGAAGAAGACGCGCAAGAGGAAGTGGCGGGTCAAGAAGGGGCGGTCGAACCACGGGCATCGCCCGGCGTAGGACCGTTTTCAGCCGCGGGTGCGTGGGGGTTGCTCGCGCCCACGCGGCGGAGCCGCAAATGTCACAGCCCCGCCCCCCTCACGGGCCGCTCTGAGGGTACTGGGGCTGGTCGTACGGGTCCGGGTCCCTCGGGGCGAACAGAGCGGTCAGGCCCAGGTGGACCAGGAGGGCCGAGACGGACCAGGCGAGCAGGGCGCCCTTGGCGTTGAGGACGAGGGGGGCGTCGAAGGTGACGCCCTTGCCGGCCTCCTTGGCGTGGGCGATCACGTCCTGGGTGGGGCCGAGCCAGATGCCCAGGCGCCAGGCGAGCAGGGAGGCGAGGATGCCTCCGACGGTGAGCGCGACGATCAGCGGAATGCCGCCGCGACGCCGCAGCAGGAAGACGACCACCGCGGTGACCAGGCCGAAGCCGACCGCGAGCAGGGAGAAGGTGCCGTCCACGCCGATGGCCTGCTCCCCCTCCACGTCCTTGGGGTAGACCGCCGCGCCGTCCGAGACCAGCGGCACACGCGGCGCCAGCCAGCACCACAGCAGCCCGAGCAGTACGCCGCCGATCGCCGTCGCGACCGTGATGACGGCGGCCTCGCGCAGTTCGGTCTTCATCCCGGGGCCGTCCTCCTCATGACCGGGCGCATACCCGGGGGGCGGCGCCTGCCAGACGTGGTGCGGAGGCTGGTGGTTCGGCTGTGGAGGCGGAGTCAGCGGTGCGGTCACACCGACATCGTGCCAGGCCCGCCTGTCGGCCGCGTCACCGGACGGCCGCCCGGCGGTAGGCCCAGGTCGCGACGGCCAGCGAGGCGACGCCGACGCCCGCGCACACGGCGAGGTCGAGCAGGACGACACCCCACTCCGGGTCCGCCCCGAAGGTCAGCGCGAAGGCCTCGACGCCGTACGTGGAAGGCAGCAGGTCACGCGCGTACTGGACGACCATCGGCAGCCGGTCGGGCGGCAGCACCCCGAGCAGCAGCGCCGCGGACATGCCCAACTGTCCGAGCAGTGTGGCGAGTTCGGGCCGGGGGGCGAGCAGTCCGAGCGCCGCCCCGAGCCCGGCGAGCGCGGCGCCCGCGAGCGGGATGACGGCGATGAGGATCCACAGGTGGGTCAGCGGCAGCCCAAAGAGCATGCAGCCGACCACGGCGGTGACGAGGGTCCCCGGCACGGTGAAGGAGGCGTACGCGGCGGCCGCGCCGAGCACGACGGCGGCGGGCGGCACGGGCAGCGTCGCGTAGTGGTCGAGGCCGCCGCTGGCGCGCAGCTGGCCGAAGTACTGGGCGAGCAGGTTGAGCGCCACGAACGCGACCACGAGGACCGACGAACCGGCCACCACGGCATGTGCCTCGTCCCCGCCGTCCACGACCCCGCGCATCAGGACCATGATCCCGACGGACTGGAAGGTCGCCACGAACAGCAGCGGGATCCGGGCCACCCGGGCCCGGGAGAGCTGCGCCCGGTAGACGGCGGCCAGGGCCGGCCAGAGCCGCGCGCGCGGCCCGAGCCCGGCTACGGCACGGACTCCGTCCTCGGTGTCCGTGCCATGACCGGACCGGTTCCCGTCCGCACGGGCTGCGCCGGGCAGGACCTCGGCGGGTACGACACTCACGTCGAGCGGCTCCTGTTCGCTTCGGCTGTCGTCCTGTACCTGTTCCGTACGGCTGTGGAGGCCCGCACGCTCATGCCTTGACCAACCCCCGTACGTTTCCTGCGCTGCCGCCCAGCGCCAGGTACACGTCCTCCAGGCTCGGCGTGGCGAGCGTGAAGTCGTCCAGGGCCGCGAAGGCGGCGCCGCCGGTGACGGCCGCCACGGCCGCGCGGGCCTCCTCGGGGGCGAGCCGCAGCGACCAGCGACGGCCCGACTCTACGGCCCGGTCGCGCAGGGCGGCGACCTCGGGCACGTCGAGGGGTGCGCGCTCGCGCCAGACGAGTTCGAGACGCACCTCGCCGGCGACCTGCTCCTTCAGCCCTGAGGGGGTGTCGCAGGCGATGACACGGCCCCGGTCGAGGACGGCGACGCGGTCGAGGACCGTCTCCGCCTCGATGACGTTGTGGGTGACCAGGAGGACCGTCGTGGCGTGCTCGACCCGGCGCCGGTCGACGGCGCCCCAGACGGCACGGCGGGCGACGGGGTCCATGCCGGTGGTCGGCTCGTCGAGGACGAGGAGCGGCCGCGCGCCGACGAGCGTGGTGGCGAAGCAGGCGAGTCTGCGCTGCCCGCCGGACAGCTTCTTCAGCGGCCGCGAGGCCAGCGCGGTGAGCCCCAGCTCCTCCAGGACCGCGTCCCGCTCGGCCCGCGCGCTGCGTACGTCGAGCCCGCGCAGCCGCCCGGTGGTCTCCGCGGCGAGCGACACGGTCAGCTCGTCCAGCGCGGTGGACTCCTGTCCCAGGTACGCCAGAATCCGCGCCGCCCGCTCGGGATGGCGCACGATGTCGTGCCCGAGGATCTCGACACTGCCGCGGTCGGGGCGCATCAGCCCGGTCAGCTGCCGTACGAGGGTGGTCTTGCCCGCTCCGTTCGGCCCGAGCAGCCCGAAGATCTCACCTCGCCGGATGTCGAGCCGTACCCCGTCGGTGGCCCGCACCTCGGGCGTCCCGGGTGCTCCGCGCCGACCGCGCACCGCCGGATAGGTCTTCGTCAGATCCCGCACCGCGCACACGACATCCCCGCCGTGCCCGTTCCGGACTCCCTGTGCGGTGCGCGTACTCACGAGGACTGAGGGTACGGGGTCCCGCCCCCACGACGATGCCCGGGGCGGGCATACACCCAATATCGGCCCCCACGAGGGGCGCGAGGAACGACGCGCTCAACCCTCACGGCCCGCAGCCAACAACGCAGGGGCACAGCCCCGTCAGGGGCGCGGGGAACTGCGCGACCGGCCCCCACCCAGCCGCAGACAACGCACAACCTCAGCCCGGCGGCAAGCCAACCTCAGCCAACCGCCTACTCCCCCGCGGGAGCGTGCTCCGCCGCGGTCCGCACGTCGATCTCCCGCCAGAACCCCGCCCGGATCGCATACCGGTCATGCTCATCGATCTGATCGTCCTTGTGGGCGAGCAGCCCGAACCGAGCCGCATACCGCAACAACTCCCCGTCGATGCGATGCGGCACCCGCGGATACATCGTCGACAGCTTCTGCAACTGGGCCTGGTCCGACAGCCGCCCCATCCACCGCCGGGCAAAAACCTGCCCGACCTCGTACGGATCCCCACCCACCGTCGTGATGTCCTCCTCACGATCGGCCCACCGCTGCTCGGCCGACGTGAGTTGCGCGAGCGTGGGCAGCAGCGCGGCCTCCGCGGACTCCGCGGCGGTACCGGGCCGGTCGACCCACCCCTTGTCGGAGGACCACCGAAGCGTCGCGTTGGCGGGCTGCGGATGCGCATGCGTCCCGGGCGCACGCAACGCGGCCAGATCCTTCGGCGTCGGAACGCCACCCTTGGCGGCCGGAGCCCTCTCCTCCGTGCCGTTCTCACTGGGCGCGGCCTGCGTGTGCTCGGCATCCCGCGAGGGCCGCTCATCCGCGGAGGCCAGCGCGGACTCGGGCAACGGCGCGGAGAGGATCGCGGCGATCTCCGGCCGCGGAACGGGCGGCGGCGCGCAGACCCCGCCGAGATCCTTGGCCTGTACGGCCTTGGTGATCCAGATGCGGTCGAGGACACGCCGCTCGTCGGCCTCGGCGACAAGGTCCTCGGACTGGTTGTAGTCGCCGTCGGCGGCCTGCACGGCCCACAGGTGCACGGCGACCCCGTGCTCCTTCGCGGCCATCATGCCGGGCAGCAGATCCCCGTCCCCGGTGACGAGCACGACGTCGGAGCAGGCGCGGTTGCGTGCCAGCTCCGTGAGCTCGGCGTGCATGGCGGCGTCCACGCCCTTCTGCGCCCAGCGCCCGTCGCTGCGGGTCAGCGCGCCCAGGCGCACCGTGACCCGCGGCATCACCCGCAGTCTGCGGTGCTCGGGCTGCGGTACGCGGTCGGGGGCGCCGTCGAACCAGTAGATGCGCAACAGGGGCCGTTCCGTGTCGGACTCGGCGCGCTCGCGCAGGCCCTGGATGAGGGCGGCGTGGTCGACGGTGATCCGGGAGCGGGAGGAATCCCCGGCGAGGAGACTGGCAGCAGCCCCGAGCAGGTACCCGGCGTCCACCAGGACAATGCAGCGGTCCACGCGATCCACCCTCTTTCCGGGAGGTTTGCTTCGGGCTTCCTTCGAGTCTGCCCGACCCTGCGGAGGTTAACGGCCGGAACTCGATCTTCGGCGTGGCGGATCGGCAGATCACTCACCGACAGGGCTTATTACGCACGGTAATTCTCCGAAATGCGCTTGTTGTCGCGCTATGTGAGTCTGGTCCCGGCCCTGGCCCCGAGATCCCCCGTAGGAGGCAGATCACCATGGCCAAGAACAAGAACCGCAAGCAGGGCGGGCAGCAGGACCGCTCCTCGCAGGCCGAGCGCGCGCAGGAGCAGGCAGACCGGTCCTCGGCGGAGGCGCAGCAGTCGCCGATGTCGCAGGCCCAGGGCAGCCCCGCCGATGTCGCCCGTAAGCACCAGAAGCGCTTCGGCCACAACTGAGGCCCCGGCGAGGCCTGTTGAGGCTGCTGAAGCCCAGGCACACGACGAGGGGCGCATCCGCGACGGATGCGCCCCTCTCGTATGTCGACTGTCGGTTCAGGCCGACTCAGCCGCCGGCCACTGGTTCAGCCCGCCAGGCAGGACGGCCCGAGCAGCACTTTCAAGTCACCGAAGAGCGCGGGGTCCGGCTTCACCCGGTGCCGGTCGAGCCGCAGCACCGTGGTCTTGCTCGGGCCCTGGAGCCTGATCCGCACCTCGCTCTCGCCCTTGTGGTGGCTGAGGATCTCGCCGAGCCTGCTGATCATCGGCGGGGTGACCTTCAGCGCCGGGATGGTGAGGATCACGGGCGCGTTGGTGCCCGCGTTCGACAGGTCCGGGACCTGGAGTTCCATCGCGACGAGCCGGGGCACGTCCTCGCGCTTGTCGAGGCGTCCCTTGACGAACACCACCGCGTCCTCGACGAGTTGGGTCGACACCAGCTGGTAGGTCGCCGGGAAGAACATGCACTCGATGGAGCCCGCGAGGTCCTCGACGGTGGCGATCGCCCAGGCGTTGCCCTGCTTGGTCATCTTGCGCTGCAGGCCGGAGATGATCCCGCCGATGGTGACGACCGCGCCGTCCGAGTGCTCGCCGCCGGTGAGCTGGGCGATGCCCGCGTCCGCCTTGTCGGACAGCACGTGCTCCAGACCGAACAGCGGATGGTCGGAGACGTACAGGCCGAGCATCTCCCGCTCCTGGGCGAGCAGGTAGGCCTTGTCCCACTCGTCGGTGGTGAACTCGACGTCGAGCCCGAAGCCGGGCTCGCTGCTGTCGTCCTCGCCCATGCCGCCGAAGAGGTCGAACTGGCCCTCGGCCTCCTTGCGCTTGACCGCGACCACGTTGTCGATCATCGGCTCGAAGTGCGCGGTGAGGCCCTTGCGGGTGTGCCCCATGGTGTCGAAGGCGCCGGCCTTGATCAGCGACTCCGTGGTGCGCTTGTTGCACGCGGCCGCCTCGACCTTGTCGAGATAGTCGGGGAACGAGCCGTACTTCCCCTTGGCCTTGCGGCTGCGGATGATCGACTCGACGACGTTCGTACCGACGTTGCGCACCGCCGAGAGGCCGAAGAGGATCACGTCGTCGCCCTGCGCGGCGAAGTTCTGCTCGGACTCGTTGACGTTCGGCGGCAGGACCTTGATCTTCATGCGCCGGCACTCGTTGAGATAGACCGCCGACTTGTCCTTGTCGTCCTTGACCGAGGTGAGCAGCGCGGCCATGTACTCGGCCGGGTAGTTCGCCTTCAGATAACCGGTCCAGTACGACACCAGTCCGTACGCGGCCGAGTGGGCCTTGTTGAAGGCGTATCCGGCGAAGGGGACCAGCACGTCCCACAGGGCCTGGATCGCCTCGGCGCTGTAGCCGTTCTTCTGGGCGCCCTCCTGGAAGAGGACGAAGTTCTTCGCCAGCTCGTCGGGCTTCTTCTTGCCCATCACGCGGCGCAGGATGTCGGCCTCGCCGAGTGAGTAGCCGGCGATGATCTGGGCGGCCTTCTGGACCTGCTCCTGGTAGACGATCAGGCCGTAGGTGACCGCGAGGACCTCTTCGAGCGGCTCCTCCAGCTCCTTGTGGATCGGCGTGATCTCCTGGCGCTTGTTCTTGCGCTCCGCGTAGTTGATGTGCGAGTTCATGCCCATCGGGCCCGGCCGGTAGAGGGCCGAGACGGCGGAGATGTCCTCGAAGTTGTCGGGCTGCATCTGGCGGAGCAGCGAGCGCATCGGGCCGCCGTCGAACTGGAAGACACCGAGGGTGTCACCGCGGCAGAGCAGTTCGAAGGTCTTGGGGTCGTCCAGCGGGAGGGAGAGCATCTCCAGATCGATGCCCTTGTTGGCCTTCACCATCTTGATGGCGTCGTCCATGATCGTGAGGTTGCGCAGGCCCAGGAAGTCCATCTTGAGCAGACCGAGCGACTCGCACTGCGGGTAGTCCCACTGCGTGATCGTGACGTTGTCGGTGTGCCGCACCCAGACCGGGGCGTGGTCGACGATGGGCTCGCTGGACATGATCACGCCGGCCGCGTGCACACCCATCTGCCGGACCAGACCCTCGACGCCCTTCGCGGTGTCGATGACCTTCTTCACGTCCGGCTCGTTCTCGTACATCCCGCGGATCTCACCGGCCTCGCCGTAGCGCGGGTGCGAGGGGTCGGTGATGCCGTTCAGGTCGATGCCCTTGCCGAGGACGTCGGCGGGCATGGCCTTGGTGAGCCGGTCGCCCATCGCGTACGGATAACCCAGCACGCGCGCGGAGTCCTTGATGGCGTTCTTCGCCTTGATCTTTCCGTACGTGCCGATCATGGCGACTTTGTCGGCCCCGTACTTCTCCGTCACGTACCTGATCACCTCGACGCGCCTGCGCTCGTCGAAGTCGATGTCGACGTCGGGCATGGACACGCGCTCGGGGTTCAGGAACCGCTCGAAGATCAGACCGTGCGGGATCGGGTCGAGGTCGGTGATGCCCATGGCGTACGCGACGATCGAGCCGGCAGCGGAGCCTCGGCCGGGGCCGACCGCGATGCCCTGGTTCTTGGCCCACATGATGAAGTCGGCCACGACGAGGAAGTAGCCGGGGAACCCCATCTGGATGATGACGTCCATCTCGTACTCGGCCTGCTTCTGGCGGTCGTCGGGGACGCCGGCGGGGAAGCGGCGCTCCATTCCGCGGCGCACCTCCTCCTGGAACCAGGTGACCTCGGTGAAGCCTTCGGGGATGTCGAACTTCGGCATGAGGTTCTTCGCCTCGAACATGCCCGTCGTGTCGATCTGTTCGGCCACCAGGAGGGTGTTCGCACACCCCTCCTGCCAGGCCTCCGAGGAGTCGACGGCGTACATCTCGTCCGTCGACTTCAGGTAGTAACCGGTCCCGTCGAACCGGAAGCGGTCCGGATCGGAGAGGTTCTTGCCGGTCTGGATGCACAGCAGCGCGTCGTGCGCGGTCGCCTCGTGCGCGTACGTGTAGTGCGAGTCGTTGGTCACCAGCGGCGGGATGCCGAGCTTCTTGCCGACCCGCAGCAGGTCGTCACGGACCCGGCTCTCGATCTCGATGCCGTGGTCCATCAGCTCCAGGAAGTACCGGTCCTTGCCGAAGATGTCCTGGTACTCCGAGGCCGCCTTCACCGCCTCGTCGAACTGGCCGAGGCGCAGCCGGGTCTGCAGTTCGCCGGAGGGGCATCCCGTGGAGGCGATCAGCCCCTCGGACCACTGGGAGATGGTCTCCTTGTCCATCCGCGGCCACTTCTGCAGCCAGCCCTCGGCATACGCGTCCGAGGACAGCCGGAACAGGTTGTGCAGGCCCGTCTTGTTGGCCGCCCAGATCGTCTTGTGCGTGTAACCACCGGAGCCGGAGACGTCGTCCCGCTTCTGATGCGGCTGCCCCCACTTGATCTTCCGCTTGTTGCGCCGCGACTCGGGGGCGACGTACGCCTCGATGCCGATGATCGGCGTGACGCCCGCCTTCTTGGCCGAGTGGAAGAAGTCGTACGCCCCGTGCAGGTTGCCGTGGTCGGACATCGCGATATGGGTCATGCCCATCTCGTTGCACGCGTTGAACATGTCCTTCAGCCGCGCGGCACCGTCCAGCAGCGAGTACTGGGTGTGGACGTGCAGGTGCGTGAACGGCGGCTTTGACACGGCTTCGGCCTCCAAGAAGAACAGGTGTCGACGACGGTCCGGCCGGCTGCGAACAGTCTGGCGGACAGCGTCGAAGTCTATGCCTCGGCACTGACACTCGGAGGAGTCTCCCCCGTACCTTCGTGAGGGGAAGACGGGCACTCCCGCGTACCTTCGTCCGTTGGAAGACGACGGAGGCATCCGCTCCGGCGGACGGCACATTCCGTCCCACTTGTCATGCACCACCTGCACCAGGAGGCACCCAGCGATGTCGGTTCCGCAGCTCAGCGCCGAGCAACGCGGCGAACAGATCCTCGCCGTCTTCGACACCGCCTTCGGCGAACTGCTGGCCGCCGACCCGGCCGCGTTCCGCGTGAAGTTCCGGAAGATGGCGGCCTCCGCGTTCGCCTTCTACCGCGGCACGGCCGGCCTCTTCTATCACGACCTGGAGCAGGAGAAGCGGGGCGGACCGTACCTGGACGAGCGCACCTCGCGCGTCTGGATCCACGGCGACCTGCACGCGGAGAACTTCGGCACGTACATGGACGCCCAGGGGCGTCTGATCTTCAACGTGAACGACTTCGACGAGGCGTATGTCGGCCCCTTCACCTGGGACCTCAAGCGCCTCGCGGCCTCGGTGGCCCTGATCGGCTACGCGAAGGCGCTGAGCGACGAACAGATCACCGACCTCGTCCGGACGTACGCGGCCGCCTACCGCGAGCGCATCCACGCCCTGGCGACGGGCGCCAAGAGCGACGAGGTGCCGCCCTTCACGCTGGACACCGCCCAGGGCCCGCTCCTGGACGCCCTGCGTGACGCCCGCTCGCTGACCCGCTTCGGGCTGCTCGACTCGATGACCGAGATCCGCGACTTCGAGCGCCGCTTCGCGCCGGGCGGCGGCTCCATCGAGCTGGACGCGGCCACGCGCTACAAGGTCCTCGCGGCCTTCGACGGCTATCTGGAGACGCTGCCGGAGGCGTCCCTGTCCCGCCCCGACTCGTACCGCGTGAAGGACGTCGTGGGCCGCCGCGGCATCGGCATCGGCTCGGCGGGGCTGCCCTCGTACAACATCCTTCTGGAGGGCGCCACCGACGCCCTGGAGAACGATGTGGTGATCTACATCAAGCAGGCGCAGACCCCGGCCGTCTCCCGGCACATCACGGACTCCTCGATCCGTGAGTACTTCCAGCACGAGGGCCACCGCACGGTGATCTCCCAGCGCGCCCTCCAGGCGCACGCCGACCCGTGGCTGGGCTGGACCGAGCTGGACGGCGCGGGCCAGCTCGTAGCCGAGGTCTCGCCGTACGCGGTGGACCTGGACTGGGGCGACATCGACGACCCGGAGGAGATCGCGGCGGTCGTCGCGGACCTCGGCCGCTCCACCGCCACCATGCACGCGGCGGCGGACGACGAGAGCGGCCACTCGGAGCTGGTGCCGTTCTCCACGGAGCGCGCCATCGACGCGGCGATCGCGGGCGACGAGGACAGCTTCGGCGACCTCCTTGTCGACTTCGCGCACGAGTACGGCGCACGGGCGCGTGCCGACCACCAGATCTTCGTGGACCTTTTCCGTAACGGCCGGATTCCGGGTCTGTAGGCATCGCACAACGCACAGGAACCCTTTAGGGACCTCTTACGGGAGTACGTGGGACACTCTCCACCGCTATGGACATATCCGGGACCCAGCTCAGAGCCGTGCGCGCGGCGCTGTTCACGGCACTCGTCGTGACGCTCAGCACCGCGTCGCACGTGCTGCTGTCCCAGGTCCCGCTGCCGATGACCACCGTGGCCGTGATCGCGGGTGCCGTCTTCGTCGTCGCGTACGCGCTGGCGGGCCGTGAGCGCGGCTTCGGACGGATCGCCGCCCTGCTGATCCCGCTGGAGCTGGCCGCCGACACGCTGTTCACCGCCGGCCAGCACGCCTGTTACGGCAAGGCGGGCGGCCCGGTGGCGGGCCCGCTCCGCTCGGTCGGTTTCGACATGCTGTGCGGCGGCGAGGTCGGCACCCCGCTGGCGCGGGTCACCGGCGGCGAGACCCAGCCCGCCGCGGCCCTGCTCGCGAACGCCGACCCGGCCGCCGCCTGGCTGCTGCTCGGCGCGCACATCGGTGTGGGGCTGCTCGCGGCCGCCTGGCTGCGGCGCGGCGAGCGGGCCCTGGCCCAGCTCCTGGACGCCGTGGCCGCGGCCACCTTCCGGCCGCTGCTGATCGCGGTCGCCGCGGTGACCGTCCACTTCACTCCCGTACGCCGGCTGCCGCGCCCCACGCGCCGGGTCGCCGCCACGCGTACGCGCCTCTTCGTGCACTCCCTGGGACGACGTGGACCACCGTGCTCGGCCGTATTCGCCTGAGCACACCAGTCCCCGCACACCTGCCATCACCACGGAGAACACCATCATGAGCAAGAGGAACAGCCAGGCCGCGAAGTCGGCGGCCCGTGAGCGGCTGCGCGTCGAGCGCGAGCGTCAGGCCAAGCGCGAGAAGGTCAGGCGGCAGGTCATCGTCGCCGGTTCGATCGTCGCGGTGCTCGCGATAGCCGGCGGCATCGGCTACGCCGTCGTACAGAACAACGAGCCCTCGAAGTGGGACGCGGCCGCCGACGCGAAGGTCGTCGCCCCCGCCAACACCAGCGGCACGAACGGCACGGCCGTCGTGGTCGGCGACTCCAAGACCAAGAACACGGTCCACCTCTACGAGGACGCGCGCTGCCCGGCCTGCGCCTCCTTCGAGCAGACCGTCGGCGAGACCGTCAACAAGGGCATGACGGACGGCGACTACAAGCTGTCCTTCACCCTCGGCACCTTCCTCGACGGCAACCTCGGCGGCGACGGCTCGAAGAACGCGCTGAGCGCGCTCGGCGCCGCGCTGAACGTGAGCACCGACGCGTTCCTGGAGTACAAGACCGCGCTGTACTCGACGAAGTACCACCCCGAGGAGACGACGGACGAGTTCTCCAAGGACAGCTACCTGATCAAGGTGGCGGACACGGTGGACACGCTGAAGGGCAACAAGAAGTTCCAGGACGCCGTCGAGAAGGGCACGTACGACGCCTGGGCGATGAAGATGAGCAAGACCTTCGACGACGCCAAGGGTGTCGACTCGACGCCGACCATCAAGATCAACGACAAGGTGATCAAGAATCCGAGCACGGTCGCCGACTGGGAGAAGTCGCTCAAGGACGCGGGCGTCACCAAGTAACGCGGGCAGCGCAAGCAGCGCAGGGCGTGGAGCGAGCAGCTCAAGTAACGCGCTGTATAAGGGCGGGCGAACTCTTCCGGGTTCGCCCGCCCTTCACGTCTTCTGCCTTACCGAAAGCGCTACCCGTCAGTAATCTGATCGGCCGTGACCAGTCGACTCAGATCCCTCTCCAGCCCCAACTCCCCCGCTCCGCGCCGCCGTACGGTGGTCAAGGCGGCCGCGGCCACCGCCGTGCTCGGAGCCCCGCTCGCCGCCGCGCTGCCGGCCCGCGCCGCCGAGGCCCCCGCCTTCCTGCACGGCGTCGCCTCCGGTGATCCGCTGCCGGACGGCGTCCTGCTGTGGACCCGGGTGACGCCCGCGCCCGAGGCGACACCCGGCTCCGGTCTCGGCCCGGACGTCCAGGTCGGCTGGACGGTGGCCACGGACAAGGCGTTCACGAACGTCGTCGCGAAGGGCTCCACCATCGCGACCGCCGCCTCCGACCACACCGTCAAGGCCGACATCCGCGGCCTGAGGCCCGCCACGGCCTACTGGTTCCGCTTCTCCAGCGGTGGCACGGACTCGCCGGCCGCCCGCACCCGGACCGCCCCGGCCCATGACGCGGCCGTGGCCGGTATGCGCTTCGGCGTGGTGTCCTGCGCCAACTGGGAGGCCGGCTACTTCGCCGCCTACCGGCATCTGGCCGCGCGCGGCGACCTGGACGCCTGGCTGCATCTGGGCGACTACATCTACGAGTACGGCACCGGCGAGTACGGGACGCGCGACACCGTCGTACGCCCGCACGCCCCCGCGCACGAGATAGTCAGCCTCGCCGACTACCGCACCCGGCACGGCCGTTACAAGACCGACCCGGACCTTCAGGCCCTGCACGCGGCCGCCCCCGTCATCGCGATCTGGGACGACCACGAGTTCGCCAACGACACCTGGTCGGGCGGTGCCGAGAACCACACCGAGGGCGCGGAGGGCGCCTGGTCCGCCCGCCAGTCGGCCGCCAAGCAGGCCTACTTCGAGTGGATGCCGGTGCGGCCCGCGATCGAGGGGACCACCTACCGGCGGCTGCGCTTCGGCAGGCTGGCCGATCTCTCGCTGCTCGACCTGCGCTCGTACCGCTCGCAGCAGGTGACGGTCGGCAACGGCTCGGTGGACGACCCGGACCGCACGCTCACCGGCCGGGCCCAGCTCGACTGGCTGAAGGCGGGCCTGAAGTCCTCCGACACGAGCTGGCGGCTGGTCGGCAACTCCGTCATGATCGCGCCGTTCGCCCTCGGCTCGCTCTCCGCCGAACTCCTGAAACCGCTCGCCGAGCTGCTCGGCCTGCCCAAGGAGGGCCTCGCCCTCAACACCGACCAGTGGGACGGCTACACCGACGACCGCCGCGAACTGCTCACGCATCTGCGGGACAACGCGATCCGCAACACGGTCTTCCTCACCGGCGACATCCACATGGCCTGGGCCAACGACGTGCCGTACAACGCCGGTACGTATCCGCTGTCGGCGTCCGCCGCCACCGAGTTCGTCGTCACGTCGGTGACCTCCGACAACCTCGACGACCTCGTCAAGGTCCCGGAGGGCACGGTCTCCGCCCTCGCCTCACCGCTGATCCGGGCCGCCAACCGGCACGTCCACTGGGTCGACACCGACCGCCACGGCTACGGCGTCCTGGACCTCACCGCCGAGCGGGCGCAGATGGACTACTACGTGCTGTCCAGCCGCACGTCCGCGAACGCGACGGCGTCCTGGGCCCGTTCGTACCGCACGCGCAGCGGCACACAGAAGGTGGAGCGGGTGTACGACCCGATCTGATCCCGCACCGACGGGACGGACGGAGCCCGTCGTAGCGTCCGCCGGACCGCAGCCGCGCTACAGGCTGTCGAGGAAGCCGAGCGCCACCTGCCAGGTGGCCTCGGCGGCCTCCTTGTCGTAGTCCGGCAGACCGGGGTCGGTGTAGAGGTGCCCGGCCCCCGCGTATCTGTAGATCTCCACGTCGGCGCCCGCCCTCCCCATCTGCAGATACCAGGCGCTCAGCCAGTCGTCGGGCTCGAAGGCGTCCGGCTCCGCGACGTGCAGCTGGACCGGCAGATCGTCCACCGAGGCGTTCGGCGCGATGTCGGACGTGCCGTGCAGGAGCAGCAGCCCGCGGGCCTTGCTGTCGCCGAGCGCGAGGGTCTGGGCGGTCGCCGCGCCGAGCGAGAACCCGGCGTACACGATCCCCCGGTCCGAGTACGGGGCCGCGGCCAGGATCGCGCGCTTCAGCAGCTCCTCCTTGCCGAGCTCGTCCTTGAAGGCCCTGCCCTCCTCGACGGTCTCGAAGGTGCGCCCCTCGAAGAGATCGGGCGTCCACACCTCGTGTCCCGCCGCACGCAGCCGGTCCGCCGCGTCACGCACCGCGGGCCGCAGCCCGTAGGTCGAATGGAAGAGCATGATGTTCATGAGGCCATGGTGCCAGCCGCCACCGACAGTGCCCGGGCCGGGACAGCGCCCGGCGGGCGACGAGGCAGAGGCCACATGTTCATGACGGCCCCGGGCCGGTTACGGTCGAGGGCATGGAGAACGTACTGCGCCCGCTGATCGTCGTCGGCGGCTCGCTCGTACTGACGCTGCTGGTCGGCTGGATCGCCGACCTGCTGCTGAAGCGTGCCGACCAACGCCACCAGGGGGTCCCCCTGTGGGGCCTGCTGCGCCGCTGCCGCCTGCCACTGCAGGTCGTGATGTGCACGGCGCTGCTGAGAGGGTCGTACGACCGGGCCGAGATCGCCGTCGACCACTCCGCCACGATCGGCCAGATCCTGACGCTGGTCCTCATCGGCTCCACGGCCTGGCTGGTGGTCCGCATCGCGACGGCGATCGTCGACTCCTCGTACTCCCGCTACGCCCACGCCCACCGCGATCCGGCCCGGGTCCGCCGAGTCCGTACGCAGGTGACGCTGATCCAGCGTGTGGTGTCGGCGATCGTCGGTGTGGTCGCGGTCGCCGCGATGCTGCTGACGTTTCCCGCGATGCGCGCGGCAGGCGCCTCACTGCTCGCCTCGGCAGGCATCCTCGGCATCGTCGCCGGTGTGGCCGCGCAGTCCACGCTCAGCAACATGTTCGCCGGGCTGCAGATCGCCTTCGGTGACATGGTGCGCATCGGTGACACGGTCGTGGTGGACGGCGAATGGGGCACGGTCGACGAGATCACCCTGACCTTCCTGACCGTCCGCACCTGGGACGAGCGCCGGATCACCATGCCGGTCTCGTACTTCACGTCCCAGCCGTTCGAGAACTGGTCCCGCGGCGGCGTGCAGATGACCGGCACGGTCTTCTTCCACTTGGACCACAGCGCGCCCGTCGAGGAGATGCGCGACAAGCTCCGCGACATCCTCCGCGAGTGCCCCGCCTGGGACGGCCGCGACTACGGCCTCGCCGTCACGGATGCCACCCCCAGCACCATCGAGGTGCGCGCCCTGGTCACCGCGAAGGACGCCGACGACATCTGGACGGTCCGCGTCACCGTCCGCGAACAGATGATCAACTGGCTGACCGCCCACCACTCCTACGCCCTGCCCCGAGTCAACACGGCCGACGCGATCCTCCCCCCGGGCTCCCACCCGAACGGCAACGACGGCCGGCCCCATAGAACGACCCGAGGCCGAGCGGTGGAACCACCGCGGACGGGCCGGGGCTGAACCAGCAGGGCTGACGAGGGCGCCCCGTAGGGGCGCGGGGAACCGCGCGCTCAGTCCAATCGAACCCGCACTCGCGAACGAACATCAACGCCCACTGGAAACCCGCACCTTCCAGGCGGGGTTGAAACGGGCGGAGCGGGCAGGAAAGCCCCAAAAGATCACCGAAGGCTTCGCACATCCAGATGCCGCAGCACCCGGTCCACCACCTCGGGATCGGCCCCGGCCTCACTCCGCGCGGCCAACACCTCATGCCGGGCCGCGGACAACATCTCCCCCTGAATCCGCCGAACCCGCTTGATCCGCCGCACCCGATGCTCGTGCCCCTCCCGCCGCTCGTCCTCCCCCATGTCGGGACTGATCCGGAACCCGATGTCGAAGGCGCGCCGCAACAACTGCTCGGAAAGCTCCTCCGGCAGTTCCTCGGCCTCCTCGATCTCCCGCAGCCGCCGCTTCGCCGCCTTCGCCGCCCGCAGGGCCAGCGCCTTCTCGAACTCCTGCTCCCGATCCGTGTCGGCCCGCACATCCAGCTTCCGGACCAGCCACGGCAGGCTCAGCCCCTGCACCACGAGCGTCGCCATGATCACCCCGAACGCGATGAACACCATCTCGTCCCGGTCGGGGAACGGCGCCCCGCTGTCCGTCTCCAGCGGAATGGCCAGCGCGAGGGCGACGGAGGCCACTCCGCGCATCCCGGCCCACCACATGACGACGGTCTCCCGCCAGCTGGTCGGAATGTCCTCGTCGTGGTCCCGCTTCGCGTGCAACCGCTTCGTCAGCCAGGTCGCGGGCAGCAGATACGCCAGCCGTACGAACACGACGACCCCCACGATCGCGGCGGCCCACCCGAGCATCTCCTCCCACCGCCCGGACGCCGTCCTGATCGCGTTGTGCAGTTCGAGCCCGATGAGCCCGAACGCCACCCCGGTGACCAACGTGTCGACGATGTCCCAGAACGTGTGCCCGGCGAGCCGCGTCATCACGTCGTCGGCGTCGTTCGCGTACTCCGCCAGGAACAACGCCGTGGTGAGCACCGCCAGCACCCCGGACCCGTGCAACTCCTCGGCCAGCACGTACGAGGCGTACGGCACGATCAGGGTCAGCCCGATCTGCAGCGTCGGGTCCCCGAGGTAGTCCATCAGCCGGTTGGTGCCCCACCCGAGCCCGAAACCCATCGCCACGGCGACGACGGCGGAGAGCAGGAAGTCGAGCGCGGCACTCGGCAGCGAGAAGGTGCCGCTGACGGCGGCGGCGATGGCGACGTGGTACAGCACGATGGCCGTCACGTCGTTGAACAGCCCCTCGCCCTCCAGGATCGACACCAGTCGGCGCGGCAGCCCGAGCTTGCCCGCGACAGCGGTCGCCGCGACCGGGTCGGGCGGCGCCACCAGCGCGCCCAGTGCCACGGCGGCGGCGATCGGCAGCCCGGGCACGATCGCGTGGGCCACCACGGCCACCACGGCGGTGGTGACGAACACCAGCGCCACGGCGAGCAGGAAGATCGGCCGTTTGTTGGCCGTGAACTGCCGCCAGGAGGTACGTCGTACGGCGGCGTACAGCAGCGGTGGAAGCAGCGCGGGCAGAATCAGCTCGGGCGGAATGTCCACATTCGGTACGAAATTGAGGACGGCCAGCACGATTCCGAGCAGCGTCATCAGCACCGGGGAGGGAAGCCCGAGGCGGTCCCCCAGCGGGACGCTCAGCACAGCCCCGAGCAACATCACGAACAACAGGGCCAACTGATCCACGGTCAGCACTCCGGACTGGGTCTAGACGATCAAGACAGGCCAGACCCCAAGCGTGCCACTGAACCCGCCCGTCATTTCAAACGCCGAGCAACAGAAGCGCCCCTTTGAGGGGCGCGGGGAACTGCGCAGTCTTTATGCTTTTAGCGGCGCGGGGAACTGCGCGACCAGCCCCCACCGGCCCGCGGCCAGAACCGCAACCGGAACCCCAGCCGCCCTAAAGACTCCGTCGCATCGCCAGATGCGAAATCCCCGCATCGAGGAACTCCGGCCCGTACGCCACATACCCCAGCCGCTCATAAAACCCGAGCGCATGCGTCTGCGCGTGCAGATCCACCGCCGTCAGCCCACGCGCGCGTGCCGCGTCCTCGATGCCCCGCACGAGCGCGACCCCGACACCGAGCCCACGCGCGGCCTTGAGGACGGCGAGCCGCCCCAGGGACCCGACACCGGGCTCACCGCCGGTCTTGGCGGCCGCCACGTCGCCGTACAACAGCCGCCCCGCGCCGAACGGCAGCCCGTCCTCGCGCACGGCGACCACATGCACGGCATCGGCGTCGTACGCGTCGTATTCGAGGTCCTCAGGGACCCCCTGCTCGACGACGAAGACCTCCTTGCGCACCGCGAAGCAGGCCTCACGGTCGGCGGGGTCCTCGGCCACACGCACCACGTAGGACGACGAACTCATGCGTAGCTTTCCTCCCGGACACGGTCCAGCGCCTTCTGCAGGTCCTCCGCGTAGCCGCTCTCGAACTCGACCCACTGGCCGTCCCCGGGGTGCTCGAAGCCGAGCTTCACGGCCTGCAGCCACTGCCGGGTGATCCCGAGCCGCTTGGCGAGCGTGGGGTCCGCGCCGTACGTCAGGTCGCCGACGCAGGGGTGCCGGTGGGCCGACATGTGGACGCGGATCTGGTGCGTGCGCCCGGTCTCCAGCTTGATGTCGAGCAGCGAGGCCGCGCGGAACGCCTCGATCAGGTCGTAGTGCGTCACGGAGGGCTTGCCCTCGGCCGTGACCGCCCACTTGTAGTCGTGGTTCGGGTGCCGGCCGATGGGGGCGTCGATGGTGCCGCTGGTCGGGTCCGGGTGTCCCTGGACGAGCGCGTGGTAGCGCTTGTCGACCGTGCGCTCCTTGAACTGGCGCTTCAGCGACGTGTACGCGTACTCCGACTTGGCGACCACCATCAGGCCCGAGGTGCCCACGTCCAGGCGGTGCACGATGCCCTGGCGCTCGGCGGCGCCCGAGGTCGAGATCCGGTACCCGGCGGCGGCGAGCCCGCCGATGACGGTCGGTCCCGACCAGCCGGGGCTGGGATGCGCGGCGACACCGACCGGCTTGACGATCACGACCACGTCGTCGTCGTCGTGCACGATCTCCATGCCCTCGACGGGCTCGGCGACGATCTGCACGGGCGCGGGCGCCTGCGGCATCTCGACCTCCAGCCAGGCGCCGCCGTGCACCCGCTCGGACTTACCGACCACCGAGCCGTCGACCGTGACCTTCCCCGCCGCGGCAAGCTCGGCGGCCTTCGTGCGGGAGAAGCCGAACATGCGGGAGATGGCGGCGTCGACACGCTCGCCCTCCAGGCCGTCGGGCACGGGCAGGTTACGGATCTCGGGACTGGTGCTCACCCGTCGAGTATGCCGGACAGGTCCGACACCCCTGACCAGAGCCCGAACAACAGTGCCCCCCGACGGCCCCGTGGGCCGGCCCTCAGTCCTTGTGGACGGTGCCGTCCGGGTCGAGCCCGCGGAAGGACAGCAGCACGATCAGGATGCCGCCGCAGACGATGGCGGAGTCGGCGAGGTTGAAGACCGCGAAGTGCTTGGGCGCGATGAAGTCGACGACCGCACCCTCGAAAACGCCCGGCGCGCGGAAGATCCGGTCCGTGAGGTTGCCGAGCGCACCGCCGAGGAGCAGGCCGAGCGCGATCGCCCAGGGAAGGCTGTAGAGCTTGCGGGCGAGCCGGGCGATCACCACGATCACGGCCGCGGCGATCACCGTGAAGATGACGGTGAAGGCCTCGCCGATACCGAAGGCCGCGCCCGCGTTGCGGATCGCCTCGAACCTCAGCCAGTCACCGATGATCTCGATCGGCTCGTGGTGCTCCAGCTTCGCGACCACGATCATCTTGCTGATCAGGTCCAGTGCGTACGCGAGGACGGCGACCGTGAACAGCACGGCGATCCGGCGCTTGCCCCTGGAGGGCCCGGCCGGGGCCGCAGCCTCATCGGAACCGGAGTCGGAGCCCTCGCTCCCGGCCGGATCCTGCGCCCCCTGGGCATCGGACCGCTCGCCCGCCGCCGCGCTCTGGTCGGTCTGCTCCGGCTCGGCGCCAGCCGCCTCCGGGATATCCGGCGTACCGATGATCCGCTCCGCCTCTGCCACGTGAGTCCCTCAACCTAGGTGCCTGACTGAGGACGAGAGTACGGCACGGCCCACCGCGCCCATGTGCTCAGGAGGCGCACCGGGCCGATCAGTATCGGATCATTGGCCGATCAGTAACGGCGCTCCTGCTTCTGCTTGCACTCGACGCACAGGGTGGCGCGCGGGAAGGCCTGCATACGGGCCTTCCCGATGGGGTTGCCACAGCTCTCGCAGAGCCCGTACGTGCCCGCGTCCAGGCGTTCGAGGGCGCGCTCGTCCTGCTCCAGCATCTCCCTGGCGTTGGCCGCGAGAGCCATCTCGCTCTCGCGCGTGATGTTCTTGGTGCCGGTGTCGGCCTGGTCGTCGCCCGCGCCGTCCCCGGAGTCACGCATCAGGCCCGCCAGGGACTCCTCGGAGTGCGTGATCTCGGCACGCAGCCGCAGGGCCTCCGACATCAGCCCCGTGCGTGCCTCCGCGACCTCCTCGGGGGTCCAGGGGTCCTCACCGGGGCGTACCGCGAGCTCGCCGGGCTCCGCCGCGGCGATCCGCGCCTTGGGGACCGCGCCTGCCTTGCCGGCCGCCTTCGCCGTGGCCGTGGCCGTGCCAGGAGTCTTCTTCGCAACCACCGTCGTGGCTCCCGTCGTCTTCGCGGCCTCCGCCGCACCCTCGGCCGCTGCAGCGACCGCTTTCTTGGCCGTACGTGTGCCCTTCCTGCCCGCCTTCCGGGGAGGCTCTGCGGCGGAGACGCCCGCCTCACCCACCCCCTTGCCGGCGGCACTCTTCTTGGCGGCCTTCTTCGCAGGAACCGCCTTGACGGCCGCCTTCTTGGTGGAGGCCTTCTTGGTACCGGCCCTCTTCGTAGCGGCCCTCTTCGTAGCGGCCGTTTCGGCGATAGCCCCCTCCGTGGAGGTCGCCGCCGCGACTGCCCTCTTCGAGACGGCCGCCCCTGCGCCGGCCCTCTTCGGAGCAGCCACTTTCCTGGTGGCCGACTCCTTGGTGGCAACTTTCGTAGTGGCCGACTTCTTGGCGACCACTTTCCTGGCGACCACTTTCTTGGTGGCCGCCTTCTTGGTGACCGCCTTCTTGGTGACCGCCTTCTTGGTGGCCGTTTCCGAAACGGCCTTCTTCGAAGGAGTGGTCCCCACGGCGTCCTTCTTCGCCGCGGCCTTCTTCACAGCGGCCGTTTTCGTGGCCCCTGCCTTCGTAACGCCTGCCTTCGTGGCACCCGCCTCCGTAGTCGCTTCCTTCGTAGCGACCGTTCTCCGACCGGCCGTCCTCGTGCCGTCGACCGTCTTCTTGGCCCCGCCCTGCTTCGCCGCGCCCTTCGCGGAACGCTCCGCCCCCATGGATCTGCCGGACGCCGACTGCTGTACGGCGGTCTTCTTCGCCACCATGGCCGCGGCCCCTTCACATATTGTGATCTTGCTCGCGAATCGTGCTGGGACGATAAATCGACTTGAGTCCCGCGGCAACGGGGCACGCCGCCCGATTCGCCCGCCCCGCCCGTACCGCGCGGCGAGCCTGCAAGCGTTGTGCCCAGCTCCCCGCCGGGTAATCCGCCGAGTCGGCCGTCCCAGGATGCGAACACGGCCGCCTCGGCATTCGGGTCAGTCCGCACGCCTCCCCGGCGCCCCGCCACCCCTCGCCCGCGGGCCCGGGAAAACCGGTCGGCCGCTGTCCGCCCGGCGCCGTACACTGGGCGGAGCGAGAAGCGTGGATGGGGACGAGTAGCGGCGTACGCAGCCAGGAGCGACCCGGGGACGGTGCGAGCCCGGGGGCCGGCGCGACGTGAAGATCACCCCGGAGCCGCCGGAAGAAAGCCGCAGCCGAGAGGCACGAAAGGCAGCGGCCGGTAGACCCGGCATCGCGACCCCAATGAGGGGGCTCACCGACGTGCAGGAAGCGGCGGAGAGCCAAGGAGGGTGGTACCGCGGGAGCGCGCCGCACACGGCGTAGGTGACAACACAGCTCTCGTCCCTCCGGACGGAAGGCAGAAAGTCCGCCGGAGGAAGCTCGTTGAATACGCAGCCGAGTACACAGCCGCAGTACCGCCAGGTGCCGGCCCAGGTCGACCTGTCCGCCCTCGAGCACGCCGTGCTCGACTTCTGGCGTGAGCAGAAGATCTTCGCCAAGACCCTGGAGCAGTCCGAGGGCCGCCCGGAGTGGGTGTTCTACGAGGGCCCGCCCACGGCCAACGGCATGCCCGGTGCCCACCACATCGAGGCGCGCGTCTTCAAGGACGTCTTCCCGCGCTTCCGCACCATGCGCGGCTACCACGTGGCCCGCAAGGCCGGCTGGGACTGCCACGGCCTCCCCGTGGAGCTGGCGGTCGAGAAGGAGCTCGGCTTCAACGGCAAGAAGGACATCGAGGCGTACGGCATCGCCGAGTTCAACGCCAAGTGCCGCGAGTCCGTGACCCGCCACACCGACGCCTTCGAAGAGCTCACGACCCGCATGGGTTACTGGACCGACCTGAACGACCCGTACCGCACGATGGACCCCGAGTACATCGAGTCCGTGTGGTGGTCGCTCAAGGAGATCTTCAACAAGGGCCTGCTGGTCCAGGACCACCGCGTCGCCCCCTGGTGCCCGCGCTGCGGCACGGGCCTCTCCGACCACGAGCTGGCGCAGGGCTACGAGACGGTCGTCGACCCCTCGGTGTTCGTCCGTTTCCCGCTCACCTCCGGTCCGCTCGCGGGCCAGGCCGCGCTCCTGGTGTGGACGACGACCCCGTGGACCCTGGTGTCCAACACCGCGGTCGCCGCCCACCCCGAGGTCACCTACGTGGTCGCGACGAACGGCGAGGAGAAGCTGGTCGTCGCCGAGCCGCTCGTCGAGAAGGCACTCGGCGAGGGCTGGGAGACCACCGGCCGGTCCTTCACGGGCACCGAGATGGAGCGCTGGACGTATCAACGTCCGTTCGAGCTCGTCGAGTTCCCGAAGGACGAGCCCGCCCACTACGTGGTGAACGCGGAGTACGTCACGACCGAGGACGGCACTGGTCTGGTTCACCAGTCCCCCGCCTTCGGTGAGGACGACCTCAAGGTCTGCCGCGAGTACGGCCTGCCCGTGGTGAACCCGGTCCGCCCCGACGGCACGTTCGAGGAGGACGTCCCCCTGGTCGGCGGCGTCTTCTTCAAGAAGGCCGACGAGAAGCTCACCGAGGACCTCCAGCAGCGCGGCCTGCTCTTCAGGCACATCCCGTACGAGCACAGCTACCCGCACTGCTGGCGCTGCCACACCGCGCTCCTCTACTACGCGCAGCCGTCCTGGTACATCCGCACCACGGCCATCAAGGACCGCCTCCTCCAGGAGAACGAGAAGACCAACTGGTACCCGGACTCGGTCAAGACCGGCCGGTACGGCGACTGGCTGAACAACAACATCGACTGGGCCCTGTCCCGCAACCGCTACTGGGGCACCCCGCTGCCGATCTGGCGCTGCGAGGACGACCACCTCACGGTCGTCGGCTCGCGCGCCGAGCTCTCCGAGCTGACGGGCACGGACCAGTCGGACCTCGACCCGCACCGCCCGTTCATCGACGAGGTCACCTTCGCGTGCCCCCAGTGCGAGAAGACGGCCACGCGCGTGCCGGAGGTCATCGACGCCTGGTACGACTCGGGTTCGATGCCGTTCGCGCAGTGGGGCTACCCGTACAAGAACAAGGAACTCTTCGAGTCCCGTTACCCGGCGCAGTTCATCAGCGAGGCCATCGACCAGACCCGCGGCTGGTTCTACACGCTGATGGCGGTCGGCACGCTCGTCTTCGACAAGTCGTCGTACGAGAACGTGGTGTGCCTCGGCCACATCCTCGCCGAGGACGGCCGCAAGATGTCCAAGCACCTGGGCAACATCCTGCAGCCGATCCCGCTGATGGACCAGCACGGCGCGGACGCGGTCCGCTGGTTCATGGCGGCCGGCGGCTCCCCCTGGGCGGCCCGCCGCGTCGGCCACGGCACGATCCAGGAGGTCGTCCGCAAGACGCTCCTCACGTACTGGAACACGGTCGCCTTCCAGGCCCTTTACGCCCGCACGTCCAACTGGGCGCCCAGCGAGGCCGATCCGGCCCCGGCGGACCGTCCGGTCCTGGACCGCTGGCTGCTGTCCGAACTCCACGCGCTCACCGACCAGGTGACGCAGGCTCTGGAGGCGTACGACACCCAGCGCGCCGGAAAGCTCCTCTCGGCGTTCGTCGACGACCTGTCCAACTGGTACGTACGCCGCTCGCGTCGCCGCTTCTGGCAGGGCGACAAGGCGGCGCTGCGCACCCTGCACGAGGTCGTCGAGACGGTCACGCGCCTGATGGCCCCGCTGACCCCATTCATCACCGAGCGGGTCTGGCAGGATCTGGTGGTGCCCGTGACGCCGGACGCCCCCGAGTCCGTACACCTGACGTCCTGGCCGGAGGCGGACCTGTCCGTCATCGACCCGGAGCTGTCCCGGCAGATGGTGCTCGTACGCCGTCTCGTGGAGCTGGGCCGTGCCACGCGCGCGGAGTCGGGTGTGAAGACGCGTCAGCCGCTGTCCCGCGCGCTGGTCGCCGCGACCGGGTTCGGGTCCCTGGACCGTGAACTGCACGCGCAGATCACGGAGGAGCTGAACGTGAGCTCGCTCGCCTCCCTCTCGGAAGTGGGCGGCTCGCTGGTGGACACAACCGCCAAGGCCAACTTCCGCGCGCTGGGCAAGCGGTTCGGCAAGGGCGTCCAGGCGGTGGCCAAGGCCGTCGCCGAGGCCGACGCGGCCGCGCTGTCCCTGGCCCTGCGCGAGGGCACGGCGTCGGTGGAGGTCGACGGCGAGACCATCACGCTCGCCCCGGACGAGGTGATCATCACGGAGACCCCGCGCGAGGGCTGGTCCGTCGCCTCGGACTCCGGTGCGACGGTCGCCCTGGACCTGGAGATCACCGAGGAGCTGCGTCAGGCGGGCCTGGCCCGTGACGCGATCCGTCTGATCCAGGAGGCCCGCAAGAACAGCGGCCTGGACGTGGCCGACCGGATCGCCCTGCGCTGGACGTCCACGGACCCGAAGGTGATCGCGGCGCTCACCGAGCACTCCGCCCTGATCGCCGACGAGGTCCTCGCCACGGACTTCGGCCAGGGCGAGGCGGCGGACGACACGTACGGCACCCCGTTCACGGACGAGTCCCTGTCGCTGACGTTCCGCCTCCGCAAGGCGTAGCGACAGCCTCGAAGGCCCGGTCCCGCCAAAGATCTTGGCGGGACCGGGCCTTCGGCGTTGCGTGCCCGCGTACAGCTGCCCGCGTCCTCCGAACGAACGCACGCACTGGGCAGGGCCGCACACGCCCACGCAAAAGGGCGGAGCCCCGGAAGTTATCCGGGGCTCCGCCCTGAACGCTGCCGACGCCTAAGGCGTACGGGAGGCCGTCAGTTGTCGTCCTCGTCGATCAGGAAGCCACGCATCGGCGAGGGCGCCTGCTGCATGGGCGAGGGGCCCTGCGGCCGGACCGGCGCCATCGGCTGGGTCATGGCCGGCGACATCTGCTGCTGACCACCGTAGGACGGCGGGGCCGGAGCCGGGCCACCCATCTGCTGGCCGCCGTAGGACGGCGCGCTCGCCCCGGCCGGAGCCATGGACGGGCTCGGCGACGACGGAAGCGACGCGGCAGCGGGCGCACGCGGCGGAGCCAGCGAGTCGTCGGCCTGGGTCTCCAGCTGACGCAGCTGCGACTCCAGGTAGGACTTCAGACGCGTGCGGTACTCGCGCTCGAAGCCGCGCAGGTCCTCGACCTTGCGCTCCAGCGTGGCGCGAGCGGACTCCAGGGAGCCCATCGCCACGCGGTGCTTCTCCTGGGCGTCCCGCTCAAGAGCGTCGGCCTTGGCACGGGCGTCGCGCTCCAGACCCTCGGCGCGGCTGCGGGCCTCGCCGACGATCTTGTTGGCCTCGGAACGGGCCTCGGCGATCGCCTGGTCGGCGGTCTGCTGGGCCAGCGAGAGGACACGAGCGGCGCTGTCGCCACCGGGGCCCTGACCGGGCTGACCCATCTGCGGGCCACCGTGACCGCCCATCGGGCCACCCATGGGACCGCCCATCGGGCCGCCCATCTGCTGGGGCATCTGCTGCTGCATCTGACCCTGCATCTGCTGCATCTGACCGGGACCCTGACCCATGGGGCCCTGGCCCATCGGACCCTGACCCATCGGGCCGGGACCCTGCTGGCCGCCCTGGGCACTGGGGCCCGCGGGAAGCTGCGGCGCACCGCTCGGCAGCTGGGGCGGGCCGCCCATGGGGCCGCCCATCTGCTGCTGCGGCGGACCCGATATGCCGGCGGGCACGGGAGCACCGGGACCGCGCATGCCCTGCGGCGGGCCCTGTTGTTGCTGCGGATCCTGCTGTTCGGGCGGCTTGCGCATGCCCTGCTGCTGGTTCTGCGCGGCGGCGCGTGTGGCGGCGGCCAGCTTGGCGCGCAGGTCCTCGTTCTCGCGGAGCAGGCGGGTCAGTTCGGCTTCGACCTCATCGAGGAAGGCATCGACCTCGTCCTCGTCATAGCCTTCTCGGAGGCGGACGGTCGTGAACTGCTTGTTCCGCACGTCCTCGGGGGTCAACGGCATCTCTTCACCTCAACGTAGTCGTCGGCATCGTCGGCGTTCGGCAAGACCGTATCGTTCACAGCCGGCTCACAACGGAGATCAGGATGTAGACGATGATCATCAGTACGAAGAAGGACAGGTCGAGCGCCACGCCCCCGAGACGCAGCGGCGGGATGAACCGCCGCAGAAGCTTGAGCGGTGGATCAGTGACAGTGTAGGTGGCCTCAAGAACGACCACCATCGCCTTGCCGGGTTGCCATGAGCGGGCGAACTGGAAGACGTAGTCCATGACCAGCCGGAAGATCAGCACGATGAGGAAACACATCAGCGCGACGTACAGAACCTGCGCAACCACGCTCATGATCCGTGCTTCCCTCTCCCCTGTTTCCGTGCCTTGTCCGGTCCTGCGTCTCAGCTCTGGTTGAAGAACCCGCCCTCTGCGATGCGAGCCTTGTCCTCCGCCGTGACATCGACGTTAGCAGGCGACAACAGGAACACCTTCTGCGTCACCCGCTCGATGCTCCCGTGAAGACCAAACACCAAACCGGCCGCAAAGTCGACAAGTCGCTTCGCGTCTGTGTCATCCATCTCAGTCAGATTCATGATCACCGGAGTGCCCTCACGGAAGTGTTCCCCGATGGTACGGGCCTCGTTGTAGGTCCGGGGGTGCAGTGTGGTGATCCTGTACGGCTCTCGTTCCGACACGACCTTGGGCATGATCACCGGTGCGTTCTTCTCCAGGCTTTGACGTTCTTGTGTGATGGACGCCACGGGGGCGATTCGCGCCGGACGCCCGGATTCCGCGGTGAGCGAAGCGGAATGTGACACGGGATCGCGCTGCACGGGCGGCTGCACCACTCGTACCGATTCGTCCCGTTGGGACTGATGCGGCTGGTGTGATTGATGCGACGGCTCGTGCCGTCGGCGGTCCCGCTCGGGCTCCGGATCAAGCTCGGGCTCGAAGTCGTCGTCGGGGTCGAAGCCCCTGCCGTCGTACCCATCGTCCTCCACGAGGCCGAGGTAGACCGCCATCTTGCGCATCGCGCCGGCCATGCTCTGAGTCCTCCGCTCTGTGGTGGATCGGCTGACTGTTGCCAAGTGCCCGCGATCCACGAGGTCGTTATGCCCACCTATGGTGGTAATGACCATATTTTCTGCTGTGGTCCGACTTCTTGGCGACGTTACCCGAGCCTGGGGCGGACTCCGAGTACCGCAGTACCGACGCGCACATGTGTCGCTCCGGCTGCCACGGCCTGTTCGAGGTCCGCACTCATCCCTGCCGAGACCATGTTCGCAGCCGGATGGGCGCTGCGCACGTCAGTCGACAAATCCATCAGCCGCTCGAACGCCGCCAGTTCACGCCCCGCGTACGGTCCGGTGAGCGGGGCGACGGTCATCAGTCCGTCGAGCCTCAGCCCCGGGGCCCCGGCCACGAGACCGGCCAACTCCTCGACACCGCCAGTCCCTACACCACCGCGCTCCCCCCGTCCGGTCTCGTCGGCATCGAGCGCGACCTGGATGAGACACCCCAGCTCACGCTCCTGCCGCACCGCCTCCTTGGACAGTGCGGTGACGAGCCGGGCCCGGTCCACGGACTGCACGACATCCGCGTAACCGACCACGGAACGCACCTTGTTGGTCTGCAACTGACCGACAAAGTGCCAGGAGAGGGGCAGATCGGAGCAGGCCTCGGCCTTGGGTGCCGCATCCTGGTCGCGGTTCTCGGCGACGTGGCGCACACCGAGTTCCGACAGGATCCGCACATCGTCGGCCGGGTAGGTCTTGGTGACCACGATCAGGGTCACTTCTTCGCGCTTGCGCCCGGCGGCCACACACGCCGCCGCGATACGCTCTTCCACTTTCGCCAGGTTTCCGGCGAGTTGAGCCTTACGGTCCGTCATGCCCCATCAGTCCAGCCACACATAGCCCGCGAGCCGACCCGTGGTGCGGTCGCGGCGGTACGAGAAGTGATCATCGGACTCCAGCGTGCACACCGGCGACTGCTCCCGGTCGCGCACCCCGAGCCGCTCCAGTTGCGCGTGCACCCCCGCGGTCACGTCGACCGCCGGCGTGCCCCAACTCGTCTCGGCGTACGCCGCGGGCTCGACGGCGGCCACTTCGGCGCGCATCGCTTCCGGTACTTCGTAGCAGCGGCCGCAGACGGCGGGGCCGGTGCGGGCGACGATCCGGGCGGGCTCGGCGCCGAGTTCGACCATGGCCGCGACCGCGGCGGGCACGACACCGGCGATCATGCCGGGCCGTCCCGCGTGGGCACCGGCCACGACACCGGCGACGGGGTCGGCGAGCAGTACGGGCGTGCAGTCCGCGGTGAGCACCGCGAGCGCGAGGCCTCGGCGCTTGGTGACCACGGCGTCCACCTGCGGCACCGGACGGTCTCCCCACGGCTCGTCGACGACGGCGACATCGGGCCCGTGCACCTGGTTCATCCAGACGACCAGATCGGGGTCGACGCCGAGCGACTTGGCGGCCAGCTCCCGGTTGGCGCGTACGGAGTCGGCGCCGTCGCCGACCGCACCGCCGAGATTGAGCTCCTCGTACGGAACGGCGCTCACCCCGCCCCACCGGTCGGTGAAGGCGAAGTGCGCGCCGCTCACGGTCTCGCGCTGTCGTATCACTTGAGGAAGTCCGGCACGTCCAGCTCTTCGGCCGCGCTGTCCGAGTACGTGCGCGACGGCGGGACCGGCGGGGAGACCGACGGCAGTTCGTTGCTCACCGGCTCCGGAGTGGGCTCCGGGGCCTCCTTCGGCGTGACGCTGCCCAGCGAGCCGAAGGACGGGCGACTGTCGCCCGACCGGGCCGGTGTGGGCTCGTCGCGCTTGGCGGAGGAGGAGCCGAGGACGGTATCCCGCTTGGACGGGGGCTGGCCGCCGTCGAAGCCGGCCGCGATGACGGTGACCCGGACCTCGTCGCCGAGCGCGTCGTCGATGACCGCGCCGAAGATGATGTTGGCCTCGGGGTGCGCGGCCTCGCTCACCAGCTGGGCGGCCTCGTTGATCTCGAACAGGCCGAGGTCGGAGCCGCCGGAGATGGAGAGCAGCACGCCTCGGGCGCCGTCGATGGACGCCTCCAGGAGCGGCGAGGAGATCGCCATCTCGGCCGCGGCCACCGCGCGGTCGTCGCCGCGGGCCGAGCCGATGCCCATGAGCGCCGAACCCGCCTCGGACATCACGGACTTGACGTCGGCGAAGTCGAGGTTGATCAGACCGGGCGTGGTGATGAGGTCGGTGATGCCCTGAACACCGGAGAGCAGGACCTGGTCCGCCGACTTGAAGGCGTCGAGGACCGAGACCTGGCGGTCCGAGATGGACAGCAGCCGGTCGTTGGGGATGACGATGAGGGTGTCGACCTCTTCGCGGAGTTCCGCGATGCCGTCCTCGGCCTGGTTGGCACGGCGCCGTCCCTCGAAGGTGAACGGACGCGTGACCACGCCGATGGTGAGCGCGCCGAGCGAGCGGGCGATGTTGGCCACGACGGGTGCGCCGCCGGTGCCGGTGCCGCCACCCTCACCGGCCGTCACGAAGACCATGTCGGCCCCCTTGAGGACCTCCTCGATCTCCTCGCGGTGGTCCTCCGCCGCCTTGCGGCCGACGGCCGGGTTGGCTCCGGCGCCGAGTCCGCGGGTGAGTTCGCGGCCGACGTCGAGCTTGACGTCGGCGTCGCTCATCAACAGCGCCTGGGCGTCGGTGTTGATGGCGATGAACTCGACACCCTTGAGACCGACCTCGATCATCCGGTTGATGGCATTGACACCACCGCCGCCGACACCGATGACTTTGATGACTGCGAGGTAGTTCTGCGGTGCTGCCACGTCGAAGGCCTCTCGCCTCGAGTTACGTGTCGCCGCCTCGCACGTTCGCGATCCGACGACTGATGCCGAATGGGACGGTCCGAACGCCGACCCGAACCCTAACGCTGAAGTTTAGGGTTACCAGTGTGTCTGTTCCTTGGACTCTTCCGAACAGGACACTAAGTCGACAAGTGGCGCACGTTCAACGAACACGCCGAACCTCCCGTTTTTCTTTTCACCCTATGTGATCAGCCGTAGCGCTGCCCAACCAGGGTGCTGGCCTGCGCGGATGTGCGTCAACTCCCCGATGACGCAGGGGCGGTGGGAACGCTGACATCGAAGTGCCGCGCCTCTGGAGCGGCTTTCATGAGAGCGCTGAGCGTACGGGCCTTGACGCCGCTCTTCTCGCCACTTCCCCACAAGACGGTCCGGTTGCCGCTCAACTCCAGCGAGATGGAGTCGTACGAACGGACCTTGACGACCTGGGTGTCACGCGCGACCGCGGCCGGAAGGGAACCCGTGACGCGCACCGCCTCACGCATCAGCCGGTCGGTCCCGAAGCGGCGCAGGCCCGCGGACCGGGACACCGCCAATTCCAGCGCGGGAACGCCCTTCGGGGCGCGCGAAACCGTGGCATAACGCACGCCCTTGGCGTCCACTTCGACGAACTTTCCGCCCTTTTCGGCAATGAGAACCGGAGTGCGTTCGATCACTTTCAGCCCGATTCCATGGGGCCAGGAACGGACGACGTCAACCGAGTCAATTCGGGGCAATTTCCGGCGGAGTCTCGCCTCAATCACATCGGTGTCGACTGAAATCAACGGCGATCCGACCGGAACGTCGGCCGCCTCGACGACCTGATCGGGCGTCAGGACCCGTGTCCCCGAGGCCGATACGCGCTCCACGCGCAGCCACTGCGAGCCGTAGAGCACCCAGAGACAGCCCGCGGCGAGCAGGGCGAGGCAGACAACCGGAATGATGAGCCTACGAGGCTTCGGGAGCCTCCTGAGAAGGGGTGGCCGGGGCGGGCCGGAGGCCGGATCCTGTCGGTCTTGCCGTTCGCCGCGTTCGGCGGTGGTCGGTCCGGCCACGCTCCCCTGCCTTCTGCCACGCGCTAACGGCGTGACGCGATCGCCTCGTACACCATCCCGACGAGCAGGTCGTCGGCGTCCCGGCGGCCGAACTCGGAGGCGGCGCGGGACATCTCGAACAGCCGGTGCGGATCGGCGAGCACGGGCAGGACGTTGGTCTGCACCCACTGCGGTGTCAGTTCCGCGTCGTCGATCAGCAGTCCGCCGCCCGCCTTGACCACCGGCTGGGCGTTGAGCCGCTGTTCGCCGTTGCCGATGGGCAGCGGGACGTAGACGGCGGGGAGCCCGACGGCGGAGAGTTCGGCGACGGTCATCGCGCCCGCGCGGCAGAGCATCATGTCGGCCGCGGCGTACGCGAGGTCCATCCGGTCCACGTACGGTACCGGGATGTACGGGGGCATCCCCGGCATCTGGTGGACCTGCGGCAGTTCGTTCTTCGGGCCGACCGCGTGCAGGATCTGGATACCGGCCTGCTGGAGGTACGGAGCTGCCTGCTGGACCACCTCGTTGAGGCGGCGGGCGCCCTGCGAGCCGCCGGAGACCAGCAGGGTCGGCAGGGCGGGGTCGAGCCCGAACGCGGCGCGCGCCTGCGGGCGTACGGCGGCCCGGTCGAGCGTGGCGATCGAGCGGCGCAGCGGGATGCCGATGTAGCGGGCGTCGCGCAGCTTGCTGTCCGGTGTGGAGACGGCGACCCGGGCGGCGTACCGCGAACCGATCTTGTTGGCGAGGCCGGGGCGGGCGTTGGCCTCGTGGATCACGATCGGCACGCCGAGGCGCTTGGCCGCGAGGTAGGCAGGCAGGGCGACATAGCCGCCGAAGCCGACGACCGCGTCGGCCTTGGTGCGCTCCAGGATCTGCTCGGCCGCCTTGATCGTGCCGCGCAGCCGTCCGGGGACGGTGATCAGTTCGGGGGTGGGCTTGCGCGGCAGCGGTACCGCGGGGATCAACGCGAGTTCGTAGCCTCGCTCTGGTACGAGTCGGGTCTCGAGTCCGCGCTCCGTGCCCAGGGCCGTGATACCCACGGTCGGGTCCTGCCTGCGCAGGGCGTCCGCGAGGGCGAGCGCGGGCTCGATGTGGCCGGCGGTCCCCCCACCGGCGAGTACGACATGCACCGAAATTCACCGCTCTCCGGACGAACGCGCCGCGGCGCGCCGTCGCATCGTGTTCCATCTCCGAGGCCCCGCGGCCCCTGCGGAGCCTCTCACCGCAGCCCGCTTTCTGCCAAAGCGGGGTTGCCGCATCGCAAGCGCCGCCCGCGCAGCGGGATCCTCACGCGCGAAAGCGATGAGGAGCCCGATGGCGAACATGGTCGGAAGCAGGGCGGAACCCCCGTAGGAGAACAGCGGGAGAGGAACGCCGGCGATCGGCAGCAGGCCGAGCACCGCACCGATGTTGATCACGGCCTGGGCCGTGATCCAGGTGGTCACGCCTCCCGCGGCATACCTCACGAAGGGGTCCTCCGTGCGTCCGGCCACGCGGATACCCGCATAGCCTAGAGCCGCGAAGAGTGCGAGTACCGACAGCGTCCCCGCGAGGCCCAGTTCCTCACCGGTGATGGCGAAGATGAAGTCGGTGTGGGCTTCGGGCAGTTGCCCCCATTTCTCCACACTGGCGCCGAGGCCGGAGCCGAAGAGCCCGCCGGAGGCGAGGGCGTAGATGCCGTGCACGGCCTGCCAGCAGTCGACGGGGCCCGACTGGGGTTCGGTGGCCCCCAGACAGGAGAGGCGGGCCATGCGGTTCGGGCTGGTCTTGATGAGGATGAAGCCGATGGTCAGGGCGACGGCGAGGACGCCCCCGAAGAGCCGTGTGGGCGCCCCCGCGAGCCACAGCAGCCCGAACAGGATCGCGGTGAGGATGATCGCCGTGCCCATGTCGCCGCCGAGCATGATCAACCCGAGCAGCATGAAGGCCACCGGAACGAGCGGCACCAGCATGTGCTTCCACTGCGCCAGCAGCCGCTTGTCCTGTTTGCGGGCGAGCAGGTCGGCGCCCCACAGGACGAGGGCGAGCTTGCCGAACTCGCTGGGCTGGAGCTGGAAGGGGCCGCCGACCGAGATCCAGTTCTGGTTGCCGTTGACCGCGACTCCTATCCCCGGCACCTGGACGAGGATCATCAGGAAGACCGAGCCGAGCAGCATCGGGTAGGCCAGCGCCCGGTGCAGCTTGGACGGCATCCGTGAGGCGGCGAGCAGCAGCAGACCGCCGAGCACGGCGGCGAGGAACTGCTTGCGGAAGAAGTACGACCCGGGCAGCGACAGCTGGAGCGCGGTGATCTGCGAGGCCGAGTACACCATCACCAGACCGAGGACGGTGATCAGGAGGCTGCCGCCGAGGATCAGGTAGTAGGCGGTCAGCGGCCGGTCCCAGGCACGGCGTACACGCGTGTAGAGGCGTCCTACGGGGTTGTCACGAGGGGGGCGGGGCCCGGAGGGCCGGCGAGGGGCGCGCTGGACGGGAGGACGCCCGGTACGGCTACTGGACATCGGCGGCACCTGCCATGCCGCGGGAGGGCGTCCCGCCGGAAGTCTCCCCGTGCCGTTCTCGCGGGATCCCTCCGGGCCGTTCTCGCGGGATCCCTCCGGACCGTTCGCCCGGGATCCCCCCGGACCGTTCGGGCACTGGGGGCGGGACGGGCCGGCACAGTGCCGTGCCATCGGTGGAGTGCCACCGACGAAGCCCCAGCCGGATCCGTGTCACGCGTCCCTCCCAGGTGTGCCCGGCGCCGCCGGGCGAGGCGGACCCGGGTCAGCCGTCGACGGCGCCGAGTTCGCGAACCGCCTCCGCGAAAGCGTCGCCGCGCTTGTTGTAGTTGGTGAACATGTCCATGGACGCACAGGCCGGCGCCAGCAGGACAGTGTCCCCCGGTTCGGAGAGCCGTGCGGCCTCACGAACCGCCGCGAGCATCGCCCCAGTGTCGGTCCGGTCGAGGTCGACCACGGGTACTTCCGGCGCGTGTCGCGCGAGCGCTTCACGGATGAGGGCCCGGTCGGCGCCGAACAGGACGACGCCCCGCAGTCGCTTTGCCGACTTGGCGACCAGTTCGTCGAAGGTCGCGCCCTTGGCGAGCCCGCCGGCGATCCACACGATCGACTCGTACGCCGCCAAAGAGGCTTCCGCCGCATGCGTGTTGGTGGCCTTGGAGTCGTCGATGTAGGCGACCCGGTCCACGTCGGCCACGTGCTGGATGCGGTGGGCGTCGGGCTTGAAGGCCCGCAGACCGTCCCGTACGGCCGCGGCGGGCACCCCGAAGGCGCGGGCCAGGGCCGCCGCCGCAAGGGCGTTGGCGATGTTGTGCGGGGCGGGCGGGTGGACGTCCGCGATCTCGGCGAGTTCCTGGGCCTGCTTGTGCCGGTCCTCGACGAAGGCGCGGTCGACCAGGATGCCCTCCACGACGCCGAGTTGGGACGGGCCAGGTGTGCCGAGCGTGAAGCCGACCGCCCGGCAGCCCTCCTCGACGTCCGCCCCGCGCACCAGGTCCTCGGTGGCCTTGTCGGCCATGTTGTAGACGCAGGCGACCCGATTGCCCTCGTAGATACGTCCCTTGTCGGCGGCGTACGCCTCCATGGAGCCGTGCCAGTCGAGGTGGTCCGGGGCGAGGTTCAGGACGGCGGCGGAGTGGGCGCGCAGCGAGGGCGCCCAGTGGAGCTGGTAGCTGGACAGCTCGACGGCCAGTACGTCGTAGGCGTCGTCGCCTTCCTGGACCACGTCGACGATCGGGGTGCCGATGTTGCCCACGGCGGCCGTACGAAGGCCCGCGGCGGCCAGGATCGAGGCGAGCATCTGTGTCGTGGTGGTCTTGCCGTTGGTGCCCGTGATGGCGAGCCAGGGGGCGGCGTCGGGGCCGCGCAGGCGCCAGGCGATCTCCACGTCGCCGACGACGTCCACGCCCGCCTCCGCGGCGGCCTGGAAGAGAGGGCTCGTCGGCTTCCAGCCCGGCGAGGTGACCACGAGGTCGGTGCCCTCGGGAAGCGTCTCGGCGTCCGCGAGACGCACCGAAATGCCTTCCCCCTCAAGGGAGGCGGCCCGCTCCCGGTGTGCCTCCGAGGAGCCCCCGTCGACGACCGTGACCGACGCGCCGAGGCCGGCCAGGGCGCGGGCGGCGCTGATGCCGCTCACGCCGAGACCGGCGACGGTGACGTTCATGTTCTGCCAGTCGGGCGCGGTGGTCACTTCTGGGCTGCCCATCCGGCGTAGAAGAGGCCGAGTCCGACGATCACGCACATGCCCTGGATGATCCAGAAGCGGACCACCACAAGGACCTCGGACCACCCCTTGAGTTCGAAGTGGTGCTGGAGCGGTGCCATTCGGAAGACGCGCTTGCCGGTGAGGCGGAACGAGCCGACCTGGATGACGACCGACATGGTGATCAGGACGAAGAGACCGCCGAGCAGCGCGACCAGCAGCTCGGTGCGGGAGCAGATCGCGAGGCCGGCGAGCGCGCCGCCGAGGGCCAGCGAACCGGTGTCACCCATGAAGATCTTGGCGGGCGAGGTGTTCCACCACAGGAAGCCGAAGCAGGAGCCCATGAGGGCGGCGGCGACGACCGCGAGGTCCAGCGGATCTCGTACCTCGTAGCACGCGGCCGGGTTGGTGAGGGTCTGCGCGTTGGCGCAGGACTCCTGGAACTGCCAGACACCGATGAAGGTGTAGGCGCCGAACACCATCGTCGCGGCGCCGGTGGCCAGGCCGTCCAGACCGTCCGTCAGGTTCACGCCGTTCGACATCGCGAGGATCATGAACAGCGCCCAGACCACGAACAGCACCGGGCCGATGGACCAGCCGAAGTCCTGCACGAAGGAGAGCCTGGTGGAGGCCGGGGTGTTGTTGCGGTTGTCCGCGAACTGCAGCGAGAGCACCGCGAAGGTGACACCGACGATCAGCTGACCGGCCATCTTCGCCTTGGCCCGCAGGCCCAGCGAACGCCGCTTGACGATCTTGATGTAGTCGTCGAGGAAGCCGACCACGCCCATGCCCGTCATCAGGCCGAGCACCAGCACTCCGGAGAACCTCGGCGGCTGGCCGGTGATGACTTTGCTGAGGAAGTACGCCAGGAGCGTGGCCAGGATGAAGGCGATACCGCCCATGGTCGGCGTACCGCGCTTGGCGTGGTGCTCGCGCGGGCCGTCGTCGCGGATGTACTGGCCGTAGCCCTTGCGGGCCAGCAGCTTGATCAGCAGAGGGGTGCCCACGAGAGTCAGGAAGAGGCCGATGACTCCCGCGAAGAGGATCTGATTCATCGGACGGCAACCTCACCCTCGGTGCCCTCGACCAGCGCCTCTGCGACCCGCTCCAGGCCGACCGACCGGGACGCCTTCACGAGTACGACGTCTCCCGGGCGCAGTTGACTGCGCAACAGGTCGATCGCCGCCTGTGTGTCGGACACGTGCACCGACTCCTCACCCCACGAACCCTCGTTATATGCGCCCAGTTGCAGCCAGGACGCTTCCCTGCCCCCGACCGCGACGAGCTTGCCGACATTGAGCCGGACGGCGAGCCGTCCGACCGCGTCGTGCTCGGCGAGCGCCTCGTCCCCGAGCTCGGCCATCTGACCGAGCACCGCCCAGGTCCGCCGCCCCTTGCCCATGGCCGCGAGCGCGCGCAGGGCGGCTCGCATGGACTCGGGGTTCGCGTTGTAGGCGTCGTTGACGACCGTCACGCCGTCCGGGCGCTCGGTGACCTCCATCCGCCAGCGGGAGAGGGTGCCCGCCTCGGAGAGCGCGGTGGCGATCTCGTCTGCGGACATGCCCAGCTCATGGGCGACGGCGGCCGCGGCGAGCGCGTTCGACACGTGGTGCTCACCGTACAGGCGCATGGTCACGTCGCTGCACCCGGAGGGTGTGTGAAGCCTGAACGCGGGCTGTCCGCTCCCCGTGAGCGTCACGTTCTCGGCCCGTACGTCCGCTTCGCCGGACTCTCCGAAGAGGATCACGCGTGCTTTCGTCCGCGAGGCCATGGCTCGTACGAGGGGATCGTCGGCGTTCAGGACCGCCACGCCGCCGGCTTCTGCCGGGGGCAGGCCCTCCACCAACTCGCCCTTGGCCTGGGCGATTTGCTCGCGGCCGCCGAACTCGCCGATGTGGGCGGTGCCGACGTTCAGGACGAGGCCGACCTTCGGGGGCGTCAGACCCGTGAGGTACCGGATGTGTCCGATGCCGCGGGCCCCCATCTCCAGGACCAGGAACCGGGTCTCCTCGGTGGCGCTGAGGGCGGTGAGCGGCAGCCCGATCTCGTTGTTGAGCGAACCCGGCGTGAAGACCGTCGGCGCCTTGCGCTGCAGCACCTGGGCGATCAGGTCCTTGGTGCTGGTCTTGCCCGCAGAGCCGGTGAGGGCCACGAGGGTCGCGCCGAGCCGCTCGACGACATGGCGTGCGAGGGCGCCCAGGGCCGTCTGGACGTCGTCCACGACGATCGCGGGCACGCCGACGGGCCGTGACGCCAGCACGGCCGCCGCGCCCGCCTCGACGACGCTCGCCGCGAAGTCGTGACCGTCCACGCGCTCGCCCACGAAGGCTACGAAGAGGCTGCCTGGCTCCACCTCACGGGAGTCTCTGACGACCCGTCCGGTGACCTGGACCGACGGATCCGGTATGTCGTGTGTCTGCCCGCCGACGACTGAGGCGATCTCGGCGAGAGAGAGGGCGATCACAAGTTCATCCCTGGGTCTTCTGGATAGCTTCGCGAAGCACCTGGCGGTCGTCGAAGGGACGGACCACTCCGGCGATGTCCTGGCCCTGCTCATGACCCTTGCCCGCGACCAGCACCGTGTCGCCCGGCTGTGCGCGGGCGACGGCCGCGGCGATCGCGGCGGCCCGGTCCTCGAAGACCTGGACCTCTCCGCGCTCGTACGCAGGCACCTCCGCGGCACCCGCGAGCATCGTGGCGAGGATCGCGAGGGGGTCCTCGGAGCGGGGGTTGTCCGATGTCAGTACGGCGGTGTCGGCGAGCCGGGCAGCAGCGGCGCCCATGGGCATCCGCTTGGTCTTGTCCCGGTCCCCGCCGCAGCCGAGGACGATGTGCAGTCGGCCCTCGGTGACCTTGCGCAGGGCCCGCAGCACGGACTCCACGGCGTCCGTCTTGTGCGCGTAGTCGACCACCGCGAGGTACGGCTGTCCGGCGTCCACGCGCTCCAGCCGCCCCGGCACGCCCGGTACGGCGGCGATGCCGTCCGCGGCGGTCTGCGGGTCGAGCCCCGCGACAGCCAGGGAGACGATCGCGGCGAGGGTGTTGGCGACGTTGAAGGGGCCCGCGAGCGGCGACTTGGCGGTGATGCGCTCGCCCTTGGGGCCGACCGCGACGAAGACCGAGTCCATCGGGCCGACCTGGACCTCCTCGGCCCGCCAGTCGGCGTCCGGGTGGCCCTCCGCGGAGAACGTCACCACGGGCACCGTGGCCTCCTTGGCGAGCCTGCGTCCGTACTCGTCGTCGAGGTTGACCACACCGAGCCGACTGCGTTTCGGCGTGAACAGCTGTGCCTTGGCCCGGAAGTAGTCCTCCATGTCGGAGTGGAACTCCATGTGTTCCGGGCTGAGGTTGTTGAAGACCGCGATGTCGAAGACACAGCCGTCGACCCGGCCGAGGACCAGCGCGTGGCTGGAGACCTCCATGGCGACCGCGTCGACGCCGCGCTCGCGCATGACGGCGAACAGGGCCTGAAGGTCGGTCGCTTCGGGGGTCGTGCGCTCCGACTTGATGCGCTCGTCGCCGATGCGCATCTCCACGGTGCCGATGAGCCCGGTGCTGCGGACCGTCTTCAGACCGCCCTCGACGAGGTACGCCGTCGTGGTCTTGCCGGACGTGCCGGTGATGCCGATCTGGAGCAGGTCGCGGCCGGGGTGGCCGTAGATCGAGGCTGCCAGCTCGCCCATCTGCCCGCGCGGGTCCTCGACGACGAGGACCGGCAGACCGGTGGCCGTCGCGCGCTCGGCACCCGTCGGGTCGGTCAGCACGGCGACGGCGCCGAGGCCGGCCGCCTGCGTCACGAAGTCGGCGCCGTGCATCCGGGCACCGGGCAGCGCGGCGTACAGGTCGCCGGGGCGCACGGCCCGGGAGTCATGGGTGATGCCCGTGACCTCGACGGCGCTCTGCGCGCCCTGCGGCGCCGGGTCCGCCATCTGATCGGCGACTACCGCCACGAGCTCCGCGAGGGGTGTGGCGGAGTTCTGAACCGGTCGCGGCGGCCCCGGATATGTCACAGGAACGCCCTTCTGGGTGGTTTGGGACTGATCAGCGTGTGGCACGGCGGTGAGCGTACCGGGCACACCCCCGCCGGAGCGAAGCGAGGGGCGTGGCGGAGTGTGCGGCGTGCCGCGGTTCCCGGGGTCGGGAGTGATCGTTGTCACGAGCTGTTCCTGGTCGGTGATCCGGGGTGCTGGAGCATGGCGTTCCGGTCGGTGCCGATGACGGCCCGGCCGGGGGTGGTCGGGGCTGGTCAGGTCTGGTCAGGGCGTGAAAGTGACGGGAAGTCTGGCGGCCTGGGCCCCGGTGGGCGGCACCTGGAGGGTCTTCAGGGCGAACTCCAGGACCTCCTTGTAGACGGGCCCGCAGATCTGACCGCCGAAGTAGCTCCCCTTGGTGGCGTTCTGGATCGCGCAGTAGACGGTCACCCGGGGGTTGTCCGCGGGCGCGAATCCGGCGAAGGAAGAGGTATAGCCGTGGTAGCGGCCGGTGGCCGGATCCACACGGTTGGCCGTGCCGGTCTTGCCCGCGACGCGGTAGCCGGGGATACGCGCCTTGGTGCCCGTACCCTCCCGGTCGTCCACGACGGACTCCAGCATCTGCGCCAGGGTCTTCGCCGTCTTCTCGCTGACGACCCGCGTCTCCTTGGGCTTGGCGGCCGGGGTGAAGCGACCGTCGGGACCCTTCGTGCCGCGGACGAGCGTCGGTTCGATCCGTACACCGCCGTTGGCGATCGTCGAGTAGACGGAGGCCGCCTGCATCGCGTTGATCGACACGCCCTGGCCGAAAGGAATCGTGTACTGCTGCGAGGTCGACCACTGGCCGGCGGGCGCGAGGATGCCCTTCGTCTCGCCGGGGAAGCCGAGACCCGTGTAGTCGCCGATGCCGAACTTGCGCAGGTACGAGTAGAGGACCTGGTTGGCCTCCTGCTGCGTCTTGCCCAGCTGGCCGGTCGCGAGGATGGTGCCGATGTTGCTGGACTTGGCGAGGACGCCGTTGAGCGTCAGGTACCAGGTCGGGTGGTCGATGTCGTCGCGGAAGAGCCGGTCGCCGCGGTGCAGCCGGTTGGGCACGGTCACGTGCGTCGCGGGTGTGGCGGCGTTCTCCTCCAGGACGGCGGCCATCGACATGACCTTGGCGGTCGAGCCGGGCTCGTAGGCGTCTTCGAGGCCCCAGTTGTGCAGGGCGTTCCCGTCGGCCTTGGAGAGGTCGTTCGGGTCGAAGCCGGGCGAGTTGGCCATCGCGAGGATCTCGCCGGTCTTGTTGTCCTGCACTATGACGTACCCGCGGTCCGCCTTGGACTCCTTCACCTGCTCGGCGATGGCGTTCTGGGCGGCCCACTGGATGTCGCGGTCGATGGTCAGCTCGACCTCGGAACCGGCCACGGCGGGCTTCTCGGTGGAACCCGCGGTCGGCACCTGGCGGCCGCCGGACTGGGCGTAGCGGATCTCGCCGTCCTTGCCCGACAGCTCCTTGTTCAGCTGCTGCTCGATGCCGCCGCCGCCCTTGCCGTCGGCGTTGACCCATCCCACGATCCCGGCGCCGAGCTCGCCGTTCGGATAGACCCGCTTGCTGCTGGGCTCCTGGAGGACGCCCGCCAGGACGTTCACCTCCGACCCGTCCTCGCCCGCCTTTTCGGCGAGAGTGCTCTTCAGGTCCTTGATCTGCGTCCAGACCTGGGGGGTCTGGCGCCGGGCGAGCACGACGTACCGGGTGTTCTTGGTCCGGAGCTTCGCGGCGAGTTCGTCGGGATCCTTGTCGAGGATCGGGCCGAGCAGGGCGGCGGCCTGCTCGGGGGCGTCGCCGATCTTCGTCGCCTTCCGCGTGAAGAGCGTGGGGTCGGCGGTGATGTCGTTGGCGTCCACGCTGATCGCCAGGTCGACGCCGTTGCGGTCGGTGATCCCGCCGCGCTCGGCGGCCAGCGTGCGGCTGAGGTACCGGTTCTTCTCGGCCTTGGCCGTGTACTCGCTCGCGTCGACGGCCTGCACCTGGAGGAGCCGGACGACGAAGGCGATCAGTACGAGGGCCAGGGCGAGGCTGACCAGGCGCAGCCGCGGGCGGGGGCTGCCGAGGCGGATGACGCGCGGGCCCTGGCCCCGGGAGGGAGCCGGGCGGCGGGCGGGGCGTGCGCCCGGCCCCGGCCGCCGCTGGCTGCCGGGCCGTACGGGCCTGGCGGGCGAGGGCACCCGGCGGCGCGGGGGTTCCCTGTCGGACACTTCCGTCACCTGCCGGGATTCGTAGCGGGCTGCGTGGGCTGGGGGGACGGCTCCGTGACCGTCTCCGCGAGTGGCTCGGGCGCCGCGGTGGGCACGGCGGACGCGGTGGGCGCCGGGGGCTCGGCGGGCGTCGGAGGCCCGGCGGGTCCCTGGCTCTCGGTGGGCGTCGGAGACGGCGGGGGGAGGAGCACGTCGGGCGGGCGGATCACGGGGACCGACACGGACGACTGCTCGGCGGCCGCGCTGGGCACACCGCGGACGCTACCGTCGGGGTTGAGGAAGGCCGGGTCGCCGCCGGGCACCATGCCCAGCTCGCGGGCGCGGCGCTGGAGGGCGTCGGGGGCGGAGTAGGCGTCCACGTCCCGCTGGAGCGCCTGCTCCTCGTCGGTGAGGCTCTTGGTGTCCCTCTGGAGGTCGTCGAGCTGGAACGACCCTTCGCTGAGCGCGGAGTTCAGGACCAGGAGTCCGATCAGGCCGCCGCCGAGCAGCAGCACGACCAGGAGCACGAAGGGGGTACGGGCGGCCTGTCCGGGGCCCGTGGGGAAGAGTCGCGCGAGCCGGGCCGCCCTGCCTCTCAGTTCGGGTTTGCTACTCACTCGCCCTCCCGCTGAGCCGGCGTTCCCAGCTGATGGGTCCGGGCCTGCGACCCACGCGTCCGGTGAGTTCGGTTGTCCAACTCACCCACCCTCCCGTCACTCGGCGTCCTCCCTGATGCGCTGCGCCCCGCGCAGCCGCGCCGGGGCGGCGCGCCGGTTCTCCGCGACCTCTTCCTCGGTGGGGAGTTCGGCACCGCGCGTCAGAAGCTTGAGCCGGGGCTGGTAGCGCTCGGGGACGACCGGCAGGCCGGGCGGTGCGGTGTTGGCGGCTCCCGCGGCGAACACCTGCTTGACCAGCCGGTCCTCCAGGGAGTGGTAGGACAGCACGGCGATCCGGCCGCCGACGGCGAGTGACTTCACGGCGGCGGGGATCGCCCTCTCCAGGACGGTGAGTTCGCCGTTGACCTCGATGCGCAGTGCCTGGAAGGTGCGCTTGGCGGGGTTGCCGCCGGTGCGCTTGGCGGCCTGCGGCAGGGAGTCGCGGATCAGCTCGACGAGCCGCGCGCTGTTGCTGAACGGCTGCTTGTCGCGTTCGCGCACGACCGCGGACACGATCCGCTTGGCCTGCTTCTCCTCGCCGTACGCCCTGAGGATCCGGACGAGTTCGCCCGCCGGGTAGGTGTTGAGCACCTCGGCCGCGCTGATGCCGGTCGTCTGGTCCATGCGCATGTCGAGCGGGGCGTCCTGGGCGTACGCGAAGCCGCGGTCGGCCTCGTCGAGCTGCATGGAGGAGACGCCGAGGTCGAAGAGGACGCCCTGGACGCGCGGGAGGTCCAGGCGGTCGAGCACGTCGGGGAGTTCGTCGTAGACCGCGTGCACCAGGGTGGCCCGGTCTCCGAAGGGGGCGAGCCGGTCCCCGGAGAGCCGCAGCGCCTCCTTGTCGCGGTCGAGGGCGACCAGGCGGGCCTCGGGGAAGCGGGCGAGCAGGGCCTCGCTGTGGCCGCCGAGGCCGAGCGTGCAGTCGACGACGACCGCTCCCGGACTCTCCAGCGCGGGTGCCAACATGTCCAGGCATCGCTGGAGCATCACCGGGACATGTCGGCTCTGGGTCAAGGGGCCCTCTCAGGTCCGGCACGGCGCGCACGCACCGCCGGATCCCCGCCCGCTCCGTGAAGGGGAGGCCTGCCGGCGCCGGAAGCGTCAGCCGACCGGGAGCGGGAGGAGGCCGAGCCGTACGTACGCGCCGCGCACGTGGGGAGATCCCGGCTCGTCACCGGTCCTCCGGGGGTAGCTGTCCAGCAGGGAGAGTGTCCGTCTCCCGCTCCGCGCCACTTTAGTCCACGGTCTCTCGCGGTCAACGAACCGGCCTGCGCGTCGCGGGTCTCGGACCGGATGAAGCACCAAACCGGGTTTTTCCACCCGTACGGGTGCAGTCGATCCACCCTTGTGGGTTACCTCACAACAACGCTCATTGATGTTCTTTGTCCTCTCTCACAGCAGGCCCGGACGGCGTGTGACCACTACCGTTATAGATATGACGACTTCCGCATCCGTTCCCACTGAGTCCGGAGACGCCATATCCAACGGCGGCACCGTCACCGACCGCCTCGTCGAGGCCAACGAGCGGTACGCCGCCGCGTTCACCGATCCCGGCATGGACGCCCGTCCCGTGCTGCACGTAGCGGTCGTGGCGTGCATGGACGCCCGCCTCGACCTGCACGACGCGCTGGGCCTGGAGCTCGGCGACTGCCACACCATCCGCAACGCGGGCGGCGTGGTCACCGACGACGTGATCCGCTCCCTCACCATCAGCCAGCGCGCGCTCGGCACCCGCAGTGTCGTACTGATCCACCACACCGGCTGCGGCCTGGAGTCCCTCACCGAGGACTTCCGGCACGATCTGGAGATGGAGGTCGGCCAGCGCCCGGCGTGGGCCGTGGAGGCCTTCCGGGACGTCGAACAGGACGTCCGGCAGTCCATGCAGCGGGTGCGCACCTCCCCATTCCTTCTGCACACGGACGACGTACGTGGTTTCGTGTTCGATGTGAAGATGGGCCTGCTGCGTGAGATAGACCCCACCTGACGCGAGTTGGACCCTCTCAAAGGCCCCAGGCCGTGACATATCGCGGCCAGTTATCCACAGGCGAGTGACACGAACAGGTAACGGCAACAAGAATGCGGGTGTGGCGTCACGCGGAACTATTCGCGCGTGGTGTCCGTGTTTCGGGGTGGGCCGGTCCGCATCGCAGAGCGTCGGCCCGGGAAAGAACGGGCCGAGGAGGGCCGGGTGACGACCTATGACGATCGAGCGAGCCTTACAGATCTGACCGCCACTGTGGAGAGAGTCCGCAGTTCGGTGGAGGAAGTGATCGAGGGCAAGCCTGAGGTCGTGCGGCTTTCGCTGACCGTACTGCTCGCCGAGGGACATCTTCTGATCGAGGATGTCCCCGGCGTCGGCAAGACCATGCTGGCCAAGGCACTGGCGCGGTCCATCGACTGCTCAGTGCGGCGTATTCAGTTCACGCCCGACCTGCTGCCCTCGGACATCACAGGTGTGTCCATCTGGGATCAGCAGCGCAGGGACTTCGAGTTCAAACCGGGTGCGATCTTCGCGCAGATCGTGATCGGCGACGAGATCAACCGCGCGTCGCCCAAGACGCAGTCGGCGCTCCTGGAATCCATGGAGGAGCGCCAGGTCACGATCGACGGCACGACCTACGAGCTGCCCAGCCCGTTCATGGTGGTGGCGACGCAGAACCCGGTCGAGATGGAGGGCACCTACCCGCTGCCGGAGGCGCAGCGCGACCGCTTCATGGCCCGCGTCTCCATCGGCTATCCCAGCGCGGAGGCCGAGCTGCAGATGCTGGACATCCACGGCGGTGTGTCCCCGCTGGACGACCTCCAGCCGGTGGCGCACGCGCACGAGATCGTGAAGCTCATCGACGCGGTCCGCAACGTCCACGTCGCCGACCCGGTGCGGCGGTACGCCGTGGACCTGGTCTCCGCCACGCGCAACCACCCGGATCTGAGACTCGGCGCCTCGCCGCGTGCCACGCTGCACCTGTTGCGCGCGGCGAAGGCGTCCGCAGCCCTCAGCGGCCGGGAGTACGCGCTGCCGGACGACATCCAGGCCCTCGCGGTGGCGGTCCTGGCCCACCGGCTGCTGCCCACCGCCCAGGCGCAGTTGAACCGCCGTACGGCCGAGCAGGTCGTCCTGGAGATCCTCCAGCGCACGCCCGTGCCCGCGGCGCCCCCGTCGCCGAGCGGTCTGGCGATGGGCCGGGGCTCGTCCGCCTTCGGCCAGCAGCCGCCCCGGAGGCTGTGATGACCACCGGGGGGATGCCGGCGGCGCAGGCCGAGGAGGACAAGGGCGGGCTGCGTACGGCACTCGCCGGTCTCACCACGCGCGGGCGGTCCTTCCTGGCCGCCGGCATCGCGGCCGCGATCTGCGCGTACGTCCTGGGGCAGAGCGATCTGCTCCGGGTCGGGCTGCTGCTCGCCGTGCTGCCACTGGTCTGCGCGACCGTGCTGTACCGCACGCGCTACCGGGTCGCCGGCAGCCGTCGCCTCTCCCCCGGGCGGGTGCCCTCGGGGTCCGAGGCGCGGGTCCATCTGCGGATGGACAACGTCTCGCGACTGCCCACGGGTCTGTTGATGCTCCAGGACCGGGTTCCGTACGTGCTGGGGCCGCGGCCCCGGTTCGTACTGGACCGGGTCGAGGCGGGCGGCCGTCGCGAGGTGTCCTACCGGGTCCGCTCGGACCTGCGCGGCCGCTATCCGCTGGGTCCCCTGCAGTTGCGGCTCAGCGACCCGTTCGGGATGTGCGAACTGACCCGCTCCTTCTCGACGTACGACACCCTGACCGTCATCCCGCGCGTGGAGGCGCTTCCGCCGGTGCGGCTGACGGGCGAGGCGAAGGGGTACGGCGACGGACGGCAGCGCTCACTGGCCCTGGCCGGCGAGGACGACGTGATACCTCGCGGCTATCGCTACGGCGACGATCTGCGCCGGGTCCACTGGCGTCTGACCGCTCGTTACGGCGAGTTGATGGTGCGCCGCGAGGAGCAGCCGCAGCGGTCCCGCTGCACGGTGCTCCTGGACACCCGGGGCATCGCCTTCGACGGCGCGGGCCCCGATTCGGCCTTCGAATGGGCCGTGTCGGGCACGGCGTCCACGCTGGTGCACATGCTCGAGCGGGGCTTTTCGGTACGGCTGTTGACCGACACCGGCACCTCGGTGCCCGGCGAGGGCGCCGACGGATTCGCCGGAGCCAGCCAGGAGTCCGCGGACGCCGCCGGACTGATGATGGACACCCTCGCGGTGATCGACCACTCCGACGGTACGGGCCTGTCACGGGCGTACGACGTTCTGCGGGGCGGCAACGAGGGGCTGCTGGTTGCCTTCCTCGGCGACCTGGACGAGGAGCAGGCGACCGTGCTCGCCAAGATGCGTCAGCGCAGCGGCGGGGCGGTGGCCTTCCTGCTGGACAGTGAGACGTGGGTGCACGGCGCGGCCGACGAACAGAGCGAGGAGCGGCTTCGGATGCTGCGCGAGGCGGGCTGGACCGCCCTGGCCGTACCGCCGGGCACGGGCCTGGCCGACCTGTGGCGGGAGGCCGACCGACAGCGCAACGGGGTCGCGTCGACGGGAAGCACGGCAGGGGGCGGTGGCTCATGAGCGGGCGCGCGCGACTCGCGCTGTGCGCCGTGGCGGCGACACTGATGGCGGCCGGCGCGCTGCTGCCGCTGGTCGATCCGGCGACCTGGATCCTTCAGGCGGCGTTCCTGCTCGCGGTGCAGACCGCGGTGGGGGCGGCGACCCGTCGGGTGCCCCTGGCGCGGGCCGTGACGATCGCGGTTCAGGCTCTCGTGACCCTGACCCTGCTGACGCTGTTCTTCGCCCGCGAGCAGGCCATCGCCGGGCTCGTGCCCGGCCCGGAGGCGTTCCGGCACTTCGGGGAGCTGCTGCAGGCCGGCGGTGACGATGTCGGGCGGTACTCGATCCCGGCTCCGCTGTCCCCCGGTATCCGGCTGATGCTGGTCGGCGGGGTCGTGGTCATCGGGCTCGCGGTGGACGCCCTCGCGGTGACGTTCCGCAGCGCGGCCCCGGCCGGACTGCCGCTGCTCGCGCTGTACTCGGTCGCCGCGGGTCTCTCGGAGGGCGGTGGCGCGAGCTGGCTGTGGTTCGTGCTTGCGGCGGCCGGCTATCTGGTGCTGCTGCTGGCCGAGGGACGTGACCGGCTCTCGCAGTGGGGCCGCGTCTTCGGCGGCGGTCCCCGGACTCCGGGGACGGACGCCTCGGCGGGCGCGGTCGCGCCGATCCGCACGGGGCGGCGCATCGGTGCCGTCGCACTCGGTATCGCCCTGGTGGTGCCGCTCGCCCTGCCCGCGCTCGACGGCGGCCTGCTGGACGGCACAGGGGCCGGCGTCGGCACGGGTTCCGGCGGTGGCGGCACGATCTCCGCGGTGAACCCGCTGGTCTCGCTCCGCGACAGCCTGAACGTGGACGAGGACCGCGAGGTCATGTCGTACCGCACGAACTCCGAGGAGACGCAGGATCTCTATCTGCGGATCGTCTCGCTCGACGAGTTCGACGGCACGGCGTGGAAGCCGGCCAAGCGCCATGTCGAGGACGTCCCCGGGTCGTTCCCGACACCGCCGGGCCTCAGCGACGACGTCCGGCGCACCGAGATCCAGACCAGGATCTCCGCGGCGGACTGGTACGCGCAGGACTGGCTGCCCATGCCCTACCCCGCCAGCGCGGTGGGGATCGGCGGCAAGTGGCGGTACGAGCCGGTGGGCCGCACGCTCGTCGGCGACCACGGGCAGACCACGCGCGGCCAGGAGTACACGGTCAAGAGCCTGATAGTGCAGCCGACCGCGGAGCAGCTCGCCAACGCGCCGGAGGCGCCCGCGGCGCTGAAGCGCGAGTTCACCAAGGTCCCCGGGTCACTGCCCCCGGTGGTCGCGGAGACGGCACGCGAGGTCACGGCCGGCTCGGCCAACAACTACGAGCGCGCTGTGAAGCTCCAGGACTGGTTCGCCCTGGAAGGCGGCTTCACCTACGACACGGAGGTGCAGGTCGGCAGTGGATCGCAGGCCATAGCGCGCTTCCTGAGGGACAAGGAGGGCTTCTGCGTCCACTTCTCCTTCGCGATGGCCTCGATGGCCCGCACGCTGGGCATCCCGGCCCGCGTCGCGGTGGGCTTCACACCGGGCTCGCCGCAGGCCGACGGCACGAACACGGTGGGCCTGCGGGACGCGCACGCCTGGCCCGAGCTGTACTTCGAGGGCGTGGGCTGGACCCGCTTCGAGCCGACCCCGAACCGGGGCACGGTTCCGGAGTACACCCGCACGGACACGCCGGGCACCACGCTCCCCAACCCGGACCTCCCCTCGCGCTCCTCGTCCTCGGCGCCGTCCGCCGAACCGTCGAGCAGCGAGAGCTGCACGGCGGCGGAGAAGAAGCTGGAGCAGCCCTGCGGCAGCGAGTCTCCGCAGGCGGCGTTCGGAGCGACGGACGACGGACCGCCGTGGTTCGCGATCCTCGGGTTCACCCTGGCGGGGCTCGCCGTGCTCGCGGTGCCGCTGCTGCCGATGCTGTGGCGGATGCGGGCCCGTTCCGTGCGGCTCGGCTCGCACGGGCGCACCGAGGCGGACGCCGCGGCCGCCACCTTGGCAGCCTGGCAGGAGGTGACCGATACGGCGTGGGACTTCGGTATCGCGCCGGACGACTCCCAGACGCCCCGCAAGGCGGCGGCACGGATCGTCCGCATCGGGCATCTCGATCCGGAGGCCGCGACCTCCGTCCACCGGGTCGCCGACGCGGTGGAGCAGGTCCTGTACGCGCCGCGGCCCCGGCCGACCGCTGGTCTCGCCGATGACGTACGCCGGATGACCGCGGGCCTGCACGCCACGGTCAGCCGCGGTACGCGTCTGCGCGCACTACTCGCACCGCGCTCGGCCGTACGGGTGGCGTGGGCGGCGTCCGAGGGCTGGATCGCGCTGAAGTCCCGGGCCACGGCCCGCTGGACGGCGGCCGTGCGCCGCCCGTCGGGACGCCCGTCGGGGCAGAGCAGCGGCTGACACCGTCCGGCTCGGCAAGCCGGAAGGGGGGTGTCCACCCCGGGTCGGGTGGACACCCCCCTTCCGGCTTTCGCCATGCGGCGGCCCTGAGTGTGCGGCGCCCTTGAGCCCCGGGCGTCGAGCCCCGGGCGTCGAGCCCCGGGCGTGCCAGGCCGCGGCCGGGCACGCCGAAGGGGCGGCCACCCCAAGGTGGTCACCCCTTACGTGTGTGCGTCTGTCGGCCCTGGCCCGGAGGCTACTGGCCGCCTTCGTCACGGCGCTTCTGCCAGCGCTGTTCGATGCGATCCATCATGGAGCGCCGCTGCCGGCCCTGACGACGGGCCTGCGGAGCGCCCGGCGCACCCGCGGCGGGCTGTTCGCCCGGCTTGGGGGCCTTGCGCCAACCGGTGACGGCGAGCACCGCGCAGCCCAGCATGACGAGAAAACCCACCACGCTGACCCAGATCTGCTGTGCGACCATTCCGGCCATGAGGAGCGCGATACCTACGAGGAAGCCGGCGACCGCCTGGTAGACCCGTCGCCGGGTGTACGTACGCAGCCCGCTTCCCTCAAGCGCTGTCGCGAACTTGGGATCTTCGGCGTACAGCGCTCGCTCCATCTGCTCGAGCATTCGCTGCTCGTGCTCCGAGAGCGGCACGGCGTCCTCCTCATCGTGCAGTCGCCGGGGCGACCGGGGGTCCCCTTCAGGATAGGCAGGGAATCGCCCCCGTGAAACCCGCCCCTCTGCGCCAATTCGCCAACCGGAACCCGCCATGGCGTTCCGATCCACTGAGGCGTAGATTCCCCAGCGACCGGCCCGTCATGCCGGACGGTCTCCCTCGATCATACGGCTCCGAGCGCCCGATCGGGGGGCCTGTGGCGTACTCCATCTGCCGTCGCGCCCCTGATCAGCGGCGCGCCTCCACAGCTCCCTCACGGGAGACGGCTCAGGTCTCGGTGGACTCGCGAGTCTCACCGAGCACATGGAGCTGGGTCGCCACGGAGTGGAAGGCGGCGAGTTCGGCCGCCGCGGCCTCCAGCTTGAGCAGGGCGTCCAGGGCCCCCGGTTCGGTGTCCACGAGGACGCCGGGCACCAGGTCCGCGAAGACCCGTACGCCGTGCACGGCACCGACGCGCAGGCCCGCGCCCTCGACCAGACCGGTGAGCTGGTCGGCGGTGAAGCGCCGCGGTACGGGATCACCCTCGCCCCAGCGGCCGTCCGGGTCACCGAGGGCGTGCCGGGCCTCCGTGAAGTGGCCGGCGAGGGCACGCGCGAGCACCGCGCCGCCGAGGCCGGCGGCGAGCAGGCTGAGCACGCCGTCGGGTCGCAGGGCCCCGACCGCGTTGCGGAGACCCTCGGCGGGGTCGTCCACGTACTCCAGAACGCCGTGGCAGAGCACCGCGTCGTAGCCGCCGCGCTCGACGACGTCGAAGAGGCCGTGGGCGTCGCCCTGGACGCCCTGGACGCGGTCGGCGACGCCGGCCTCGGCCGCCCGGCGCTCCAGCGCGAACAGCGCGTTCGGGCTGGGGTCCACGACCGTGACGCGGTGGCCGAGGCGGGCGACGGGCACCGCGAAGTTGCCGCTGCCGCCTCCGGTGTCGAGGACGTCCAGCGACTCCCGGCCCGCGGCCTTGACCCGGCGGTCGAGGGCATCCTTCAGAACGTCCCAGACCACGGCCGTACGGAGAGAAGCGCGGGGGCGGGAGGGGTCGGAGCGCAGCGACGTCGGCTGAGGGCGGTGGTGGGAGACGGGCGGGCGCATCGGGTCCGACACGGCAGTTGACTCCTCGGCACGGCCGCCGCCCTTGCGTACGGCGGAGCGATGGGGCGATGGGGATACCTCCCCCGCCCTGTTCGGCGCCGGGGAGATGCAGGCGTCCCAACCCTATTGCCTCGTGCCCCGTCGCCGGCCCTCCGTCTCGCGCGCCGGACGTCGCCCACCTGCGGCCCGCCCTGCCGGACGAACCGGCGGACCTGCCCGGCACCGACCTGCCCGGCAGCGAGCGCCATGCGGGCAGCCGCGCCGCGCCGGACCAGAGCCGCGCCGGACGACCTGGGCGGCCTCCGGCGCCCCGATGCAGGCCCGGGACCCCCGGGCACCTCCGACCGGCCGCAGGGCCCGCACGGGCCCGTACAAGCCCACACAGGCCCACACCAGGCCCACCGGCACGGTCTCCGGCGGCTCATGGCGACACCTCGACCGCGATCCCGGACGCCGTTCATCCCGCGTCCGGCACGTCCGGTGCCCCCTGGTCGGACTCCTGCTCGGGCTCCTGCCGTGGCTGCGGCAGGACCGGCTGGAGCACCAGCATGCGCTCGACGAGGCGGAGGAACATCGCCACGTCACGCAGCAGGTCGTCGGCGTCGCGGGTGGTCGCCGCGCCCTGGATGCCTGCCTCCGCGCGGGCGCGGCGGCGGGCACCGGCGGCGAACAGCGCGCTCCACTCGGCGAGTTCGGGCGCTATCTCGGGGAGCACTTCCCAGGCGCTCCGGATCTTGGCGCGGCGCCTCGCGCTGGGCTCCGGGCGCCCGCGGGCGGCGAGCACGGCGGCGGCGGTGCGCAGGGCGGCGAGATGGGCCGTGGCATACCGCTCGTTCGGCGTTTCCAGCAGGGCCGCCTCGTCGAGTCCGGCGCGGGCCTGGGCGAGCAGGTCGAGGGCGGCGGGCGGGGCCGTGGCCCGGCGGAGCACGGGGTGCACATCGCTCGCCGGGCCGGTCAGTGAGGGGGCAGGGCCGGTGGCGCGTCGCCGACGGGCGGCGGCTGCGTGGTAGGTGGCCATGACGAACCTCCTGTCGTCTGTGTGACGGCTCTGTGGCCGTATGTGTCCATCGTGAGGTATGCCACTGACAATCCGTTCTGACCTGGGCTTTTGCCTCGATCACAGGTTCGGTATAGCTTTTGCACTGACCAGTCAGTTCAAAAACCGGTCGGCTCAAGGACTCGGAGGGTGGGGGAAGTTGTGGACGGTCCGCACGGACTCGGCGTAAGGGCCGAGGACTTCGGGCTCAGGGGGCCCCGCGGGTGGGCGTTCCGCGGTGTCGGCGTCGACGCGGAGCCCGGCTCGCTGATCGCGATCGAGGGGCCGTCGGGCTCGGGGCGCACGTGTCTGCTGCTCGCGCTCACCGGGCGGATGAAGCCCACCGAGGGTCACGCGCGGGTCGGGCAGTCGGAGTTGCCGAAGCAGATGGCGGCCGTCCGCCGGTTCAGCGCGCTGGCCCATGTGCCCGGTGTCACCGACCTGGAGCCCGCCCTGTCCGTCGCCGAGCACCTTCGTGAACGGGCCCTGCTCCAGCGGCGGTTCGGCGGTTCCGTACGCGGGCTGCTGCGGCCGCGCTCGGAGCGGGTGACGGAGGCGCGGCTGCGTGTCGACAGTGCACTGGCCGCCGCCGGGCTCGACCGGGAGTCCCTGCCCAAGGGGTCCCGGACCGCGGTGCGGGACCTGGAACGCCTCGAAGCGCTGCGGCTGTCCGTGGCGCTCGCCCTGATCGGCCGCCCCCGGCTGCTGGGCATCGACGACACCGACCTGAAGCTCTCGGGGGCCGAACGGGCCGAGGTCTGGGCGCTGTTGCGCTCCCTGACCGAGGCCGGGACCACGGTCGTGGCGGTGTGCAGCGAGGCGCCCGAGGACGCGCTCGTGGTGTCCACGGGGCTCGCCGACGGACCGGCCCGCGAAGAAGGCCGGAAGACCCCGAAGGACCAGAAAGCCCAGAAGGACCAGGGCGCCTCGGAAAACCCGGAAGACCCGGAAGACCCGGAAGACAAGGAGACCGCGGATGCGCTCGCCGAAGCTGGCCGCGCTTGAGCTCAGGCGCTTCGGCAGGGGAAGGCTCCCGCGCGCGGCCCTGGTCGCGCTCCTGCTGCTGCCCCTGCTGTACGGCGCCCTCTACCTGTGGTCGTTCTGGGACCCGTACGGCCGTCTCGACCGCATCCCCGTGGCGCTCGTGAACGACGACAAGGGGGCGACGGCGGCCGACAAGAAGATCGTGATGGGCGACGAGATCACCAAGGGGCTGCGCGGGAGCAAGACCTTCGAGTGGCACGAGGTGAGCGCCGCCGAGGCCCGCGAAGGGGTCGAGAGCGGCACGTACTACCTGTCGTTGACCATGCCGTCCGACTTCAGTAGGCGGATCGCGTCCAGTTCGGGCGACTCGCCGGAGACGGGCGCCCTCCAGGTGCGTACGAACGACGCGAACAACTACATCGTCGGGCAGATCTCGCGGACGGTCTTCGCGGAGGTGCGGACGGCCGCCTCGACCAAGGCGTCGCGGTCGTTCCTCGACAAGATCTTCGTCTCGTTCTCCGACATCCACGGGGAGACCGAGAAGGCCGCGAAGGGGGCCGACACCCTCAAGGGAGGGATCGGGAAGGCCAAGAAGGGCTCGAAGGACCTCGCGGACGGACTCAAGGACGCGGAGGCGGGCAGCGGCAAACTCTCCGCCGGCCTGAAGAAGCTCGACAAGGGCGCGGGCGATCTTGAGGACGGTTCGCGGCAGGTATCGGAGGGGACGCAGACGCTCGCGGACAGGGTCAACGGCGTCGCGGACAAGGTGGGGCCCTTCCTGAAGGGCAACGAGAAGGAGATCGGCGACACGGCTCAGCTCGTCGCGGACTCCGCCGCGGCCATCCGCCGCAACCTCGACACGCTCGTGAGGACGGCCCCGAAAGCCGCCGAGGACGCCCGCGCGGCCTCCGACACGCTGAACGACGTCTACAAGGCGCGCTGCGAGACCCTGCCACTGCCCGATGCCGCCTGCCCCGAGCTGAAGAAGGCGAAGGAGGCCGCCGCGGACGTGGCGAAGGTCGCCGACGACGTCAACACGCTGGTGGCCGGCCAGGATGGCGACCTGGACACGCTCGACAAGCATCTGGCCGCCCTGGAGAAGCAGGCCCAGGCGCTGGCCGACCGCTCGCCGCACCTCTCCGAGGACCTCGCCACGACCGTCTCCAAGGTCAACGCGCTCAACAAGGGGGCCGGAAAGGTCGCCAAGGGGGCGAAGACACTGCACACGGGGCTCGGCACGGCCAAGTCCGGCGCGGCCGACCTGGACACCGGTGTCGGCGAGCTCAGTACGGGAGCGGGCGACCTCGAAGGGGGCATGTACAAGCTCGTCGACGGCTCGGGCGAGCTCGCCGGCGGACTGCACGACGGCGCCGGCCGGATCCCCGACTACGACAAGAGCGACCGCGACCGGCGCACCGAGGTCATGGCCGACCCCGTACAGCTCGCCTCGAAGGACCTGCACAAGGCGCCCAACTACGGCACCGGTTTCGCCCCGTACTTCATTCCGCTCTCCTTGTGGGTGGGCGCGATGGTGGCCTACATGCTGATTCCGCCGCTCAACCGGCGTGCGCTCGCGGCGGGCTCCTCCGCCTGGCGCATCGCGCTGGCGGGCTGGCTGCCGGTGGCCGCCCTGGGGGCACTCCAGACGGTGGCGCTGATGTCCGTGCTCCACTGGGGAATCGGCCTGGAAATGGCGCGGACGGCCGGGACGGTGGGCTTCCTGTTCCTGGTGACGGCCTGCTTCGCGGCGATCGTGCAGTGGCTCAACGCCCGCTTCGGAGCGGCCGGCCGGATCCTCGTCCTCGCCTTCCTGATGCTGCAGCTGACGTCGGCCGGTGGCACGTATCCCGTGCAGACCAGTCCGGGGTTCTTCAACGCGATCCACCCCTTCATGCCGATGAGTTACGTGGTCGACGCCCTCAGGAGGCTCATCACGGGCGGCGGCCTCGGCCCGGTCTGGCAGGCCTGCGCCGTCCTCGCCGCGTTCACCGTCGGCGCCCTCGCGCTCACCGCCGTGTCGGCGCGGCGACGGCAGGTATGGACCCTCGACCGGCTGCACCCGGAGCTGAGCCTGTGACAATCGGGGCCATGGAAAGCAGCAGGACGGTGGACAGCGGCGGCGGCCGGAGACAGGCGACCCGGCAGAAGCTCTACGAGGCGGCGGTGACCCTCATCGCGGAACAGGGTTTCTCGGCCACGACGGTCGACGAGATCGCCGAGCGCGCCGGCGTGGCCAAGGGCACCGTCTACTACAACTTCGCGAGCAAGTCCGTCCTCTTCGAAGAGCTCCTCCGGCACGGAGTGGGACTCCTCACCGCCTCCCTCCGGGAGGCGGCGGAGAAGACCGCACGGGACGGCGGCAGCAAGGTCGACGCGCTGGACGCGATGATCCGCGCGGGACTCGTCTTCATCGACCGCTACCCGGCCTTCACACAGCTGTACGTGGCGGAGCTGTGGCGCACCAACCGGGCCTGGCAGTCCACCCTGATGGTGGTCCGTCAGGAAGCCGTCGCGGTCGTCGAGAACGTCCTGCGCGACGGAATCGCGAACGGCGAGCTGAGCGACGAGATCGACACGCCGCTGACGGCGTCGGCGCTGGTCGGCATGGTGCTCGTGGCGGCTCTGGACTGGCAGGCGTTCCAGCCGGAGCGCTCACTGGACGACGTCCACTCGGCGCTGTCCCGGCTGCTCCAGGGAAGGGTCAGCGGGGACGGGCTCGGACACAGGTGAAGCGCCGGTCCGAAGTGGCCGCGTCCCCCGCGGGCCACGCCGGACCGGCGCCCCTTTTGTGCTCCCCCGTGTTTCCCCGTACTCCCCCGTTGGTTCCCCCGTTCCGGTCTCCCCCGGGTCCCCCCGTGCCTCGCTCCCGCCGAGTTTCTCGGCGGAAGGAGCGGACAAGGGCGCTGCACCGTTCCGCCGCCCCGTGTCGGCGGTACCGGAGCCGCGCCCCTTTCCGTGCCTCTACTCTCTCGTTCACGCAGGTCGGCACCCATCCGCGCGCGTACTCAACTCACTCCCTAGGTACGGATACTCGGCCGTACGCACTCATGCCCAGGACTCGCCGTTGCCGACTGGTTACGATCGCCTCCGTGTCCGTACTCCCCCTGGTCTTCACCAGCGGCTGGGCCAGCGGCGTCAACGCGTACGCGGTGGTGCTGCTCCTCGGCGTCTTCGGCGCGACCGGGCTGACCGACGAGGTGCCCGAGTCCCTGCAGCGCCCCGAGGTCCTCATCGCGGCGGGCGTCCTGTTCGCCTGCGAGGCCGTCGCCGACAAGATCCCGTACGTGGACTCGGTGTGGGACAGCGTCCACACCGTGATCCGCCCGGTGTCCGGGGCCGTCGTCGCGGCGCTGCTGGCCGGGCAGAGCGGTTCGCTGTCCGAGCTGGCGGCGGGGGCGATCGGCGGCTCGTCGGCGCTGGCCAGCCACGTCGTCAAGGCCGGAACGCGGATGGCGGTCAACACCTCGCCCGAGCCGTTCAGCAACTTCGTGCTGAGCACCGCCGAGGATCTCGGGGTCGCCGGGATCATCACCTTCGCGATGTTCAACCCGCAGGCCGCGGCGATCATCGCGGGCGTCCTGCTGGTGGCCGGTCTGGTGGTGCTCTACTTCCTGGTCTCGCGGATCAGACGGTTCCTGCGCCGCAGGGCCCAGCGCCGCGAGGAGAAACGGCTCGCGGAACGGGTGGGGCGCCGACCGGGCTGACGGACCGGCGGCCGACCTGGCGGCCCGGACCAGCTCCCGGCGACCTGGCCGCCCGGGCGGCGTACCCCTGCCGCACAGGCCCGGAGACCGACTGTCGGTGGCGGCCGATAAAGTCCCTGGCATGGCACGAATTGCGGTGATCGGCGCAGGCATGGGCGCGATGGCGGCCGCCGCCCGGCTGGCCGTCGCGGGCCACCGGGTGGTGGTGTACGAGCGCGCGGCGACGTACGGCGGGGCGGTGGGCCGCTTCGAGCGTGACGGCTTCGCCTTCGACACCGGCCCGGGGCTGCTCCAACTGCCCGCGGTCTACCGCGACCTGTTCGTCAAGACGGGCAAGGAGCCCCTGGAGGCCTGCGTCGATCTGGTCCAGGTCGATCCCGCGGCACGGCACGTCTTCGCCGACGGCACGGACGTCTCGCTGCCCAACGCCTCCCGCGCGGGGGTCGTCTCGGCCCTGGACGAGGCCCTCGGGTCGGGCGCGGGCGAGCGCTGGGGCGACTTCCTGGTCCGGGCCCGCGAGGCCTGGGACCGGACGCGCCGCCCGCTCCTGGAGGAGCCGCTGTGGCCCAACTGGCAGGTGCTGGCCGAGCGCGAGCCCTACCCCGCGCTGCGGCAGCGCCGGCTGCTGCGTAACCGCACGGCCCGGACCCTCGCGGAGGTCGGCGCGTGGGAGCTGGCCGACCCCCGCCTCGCCGCCCTCCTGGAGAGCCACGCGCTCGCGTACGGCCTCGACCCGCACACCGCCCCGGCGAGCGCGGCGGTCCTGCCGTACATGGAGCACGCCTTCGGCGCCTGGTATCTGCGCGGCGGAATCCGGGAGTTGGCGCGCGCCGTGTACGAGCGGTGTGTGGCCCGCCGGGTGGAGTTCGTTTTCGACGCCGAGGTCGTCTCGGTCACGGAGAAGGACGGCCGCGCGGCGGGCGTGGAGCTGCGCGACGGGACCGTCACCGAGGCGGACTTCGTCGTGGGCGGCCCGCCGCAGCTGCTGGAGGCCCTGACGGGTCGCGACAGCCTGTACGAGGGTGACGCGCCCGAGTCGAACCCCGCGTCCCTGACCTGCGGCAAGGTCGTCGTCTGCCTCGCCCTGAGCGGCGCGCGCGAGCCCGGCGCCGTACACCGCACGGTGGTTCACACCACGGACCCTGCCGACGAGCGGAACGTCTTCGGGGCCGGGAAACCGGCGGAGCGGCCCACCGTGTGGGTGGACCGGCCCGACGACGCGCTGCTGTGTCCGGACGACGACCACGAGTCCGTGGTGCTCACGGCGACGGTGCCGTCCCTGGCACACCACGACTGGACCGCCGAGGGTGCCGCCGACGCCTTCGTCGACCGCATGGTCGCGGCCGCCGAGCGGGCCGTACCGGGCCTGCGCGAGCGCGTGCTGTGGCGCGAGGTCCGCACTCCCGTGGACACCGAGCGTGAGACCGGTGCCGGGGGCGGCGCTGTGCCCGCTCCCGCGCTGGCCGGTGTGGGCGGCGCACTCCTGCGGCCTGCCAACAGCACCCGCGTACCGGGCCTGTTCACGGTCGGCGGCTGGGCGCACCCCGGCGGCGGGCTGCCGCACGCGGGCATGTCCGGCGCTCTGGTCGCCGGACTCGTCGTGGAGGGGCCGGACTTCCGGGGCTCGCAGTAAGTGACAGTGACAGGGCGACGACCGGGGCGCGTTGAGCCCCGGTCGGCACAGGCCCACTCAGAGAACCGGTACCGACTCAGAACCGGTACTGCTCGTCGTACCCGCCGCCCTGCTGTCCGTTGCCGCCATTGGTCCCGTTGTTCCCGTTGCCGTCGTACGGATACGCCTGCTCCGGCGGGAGTTCGCCGCCGTACGGGTCCTCGGTGTTGCGCTGCTGCGGCACCCAGACACCGCCGGCCGGGGTCTCCCCGCCGTAACCGCCGTTGGTGGCGTACGGGTCCTGGGTGTAGCCCTGCTGCGTGTACTGCTGCTGCGAGGCGTCGTAGGGCTGGCCGTACGACGCGGCGTCATAGGACTGCGTGCCGATGTACGGGTCGGAGTAGGCGGCGTACTGCTGTTGCTGCCCGGTGTCGTAGCCGTACTGCTGCTGGTCGTAGCCGGAGTAGCCGTCGTACCCGTAGTTCTGGCCGAGCGGGTCCTGGCCCTGCTGTCCCTGGGCCTGCGCGGCTGCCGCGTACGCCGGGTCGGTTGCGGCGGCGTACGCGGTGTCGCTGTAGACGCCGTACTGCCCCGTGTCGTCGGGCAGCGGCTGCGGTTCGTAGACGGAGGTCGACTCGGCGGGGGTCTCGGGGCGCTGTCCGAAGACGGAGTCGTCGCGTCCGTAGGGGTCGTCCTGGCCGAAGTCCTGGCTGGGGAACGTCGTGGTCTCCGCGGCGTGGAGGTCGGAGACCTCCAGCGTCGGGTCCTTGCGCTCCTCGCCGCGGCGGCGCTTGCTGGAGCCCGTGCGTCCGCCGCCGAGGCCGTTGACGGCCCAGCCGGAGGCGAATCCACTGCGGAACGACAGCGTGACGTACGTCTGTCCGACGGCGAAGGCCGCGGCGCCCAGGCCGATGACCACCACGTTCGGAATCAGGACACCGAGGACCACCCCGAGGAAACCGGCGAAGGCGAGCAGCCGCCAGCGCAGCCGCGCCTTGTACTGCAGCAGCACCTCGCCGAGCAGCCACAGCGCGACGATGCCGAATGCGATGTAGAGGACCGTCCAGCCCATGTACGCCCCTCTCCCAGGTGACCGCTACGCAGTGTGTCGTACGACGATGCGACCGGTCTAGGCCTGCTGTGGGTGATGCAGGCCCAGGTTCTCGTAGATTTCCAGCGTCGCGGTGGAGTTGTTCAGCGTAATGAAATGCAGTCCGGGGACTCCCTCGGCCAGCAGCCTCGCGCAGAACTCCGTGGCGAACTCAATGCCAATGGAGCGTACAGCCGCCGGATCGTCTTTGGCTGTGAGGATCCGCTCTTTAAGGGCGTCAGGGAACGAGGCGTTGCTGAGCTTGGGCAACCGTTCCAGCATCTTCACGCTGGTCACCGGCATGACCTCGGGGATGACCGGGGTCGCGCAGCCCGCCGAGTCGACCCGGTCACGCAGCCGCAGATACGACTCCGGCTGGAAGAACATCTGCGTGATCGCGTAGTCCGCGCCGGCCCGGCACTTGTCGACGAAGTGCGCGACGTCACGGTCCCAGTCGGTCGAGCGCGGGTGCATCTCCGGGAAGGCCGCGACGCCCACGCAGAAGTCGCCGGACTCCTTGATGAGCCGGACGAGTTCGGCCGCGTACGTCAGGCCCTGGGGGTGTGCCACCCAGTCGGCCATCGGGTCGCCGGGCGGGTCGCCGCGCACGGCGAGCATGTTGCGGATCCCGGCGTCCGCGAACTGGCCGATGATGTTGCGCAGCTCGGCGATGGAGTGGTTGACCGCGGTGAGGTGGGCGACCGGGGTCAGGGTCGTGTCGGCGACGATCTGCTGGGTCTCCTTGACCGTGCCCGCCCGGGTCGAACCGCCCGCGCCGTACGTCACCGACACGAAGTCGGGGGCCACGGCCTCGACCCGGCGCAGCGCGTTCCACAGGTTCCGCTCGCCCTTCGGGGTCTTCGGCGCGGAGAACTCGAACGAGTACGTCGCCTTGCCGGTCGCGAGCATGTCACGCACCGTGCGTGCGCGGTCCGTCCTGGTGGAAGCAGATCCGAGGGCCATACCCGCAGGTTAGTCAGGGGGCGACGGTCCCCCAACCGGATCCGGAAATTTGCCCGATTTGTCGATTTGTTGTCCACCACTCGGACAACCGCGGCCCCGGGCTCACACCTCGGGACACCTACGCTTGACGCAGGCGCTTCGCGAACTCCGCCGCGGCCGCGCCCGGATCGTCGGCCTCGGTGATGGCTCGTACGACGACGACGCGGCGGGCGCCCGCTTCGAGCACCTCGTCGAGGTTGCCGAGGTCGATGCCGCCAATGGCGAACCAGGGGCGGTCCGTGGCCAGCGCGGCCGTGTACCGGACCAGTTCGAGGCCCGGCGCGTGGCGGCCGGGTTTGGTGGGGGTCGGCCAGCAGGGGCCGGTGCAGAAGTAGTCCACGCCCTCCTGGACGGCGGCGGCCGCCGCCTCCGAATCGGCGTGCGTGGAGCGGCCGATCAGGACGTCGTCGCCGAGGATCGCCCTGGCCGCCGGTACCGGAAGGTCACCCTGGCCCAGGTGCAGCACGTCGGCGCCGATGGCGTGGGCGACGTCCGCCCGGTCGTTCACCGCGAGCAGTGTGCCGTGCCGACGGCAGGCGTCCGCGAGGACGGCGAGGTGCTCCAGCTCCTCGGCCGCCTCCATGCCCTTGTCCCGCAGCTGCACGATGTCCACGCCGTTCGCCAGGACCGCGTCCAGGAAGTCGGCGAGGTCGCCCTGGCGCTTGCGGGCGTCCGTGCAGAGGTACACCCGGGCGTCGGCGAGCCGGGCGCGTGCGGTGGATTCGGGCATGCGTGGGTCCCCCGTGTCGTGTCGGTGGCGTACGGGCCGTGAGGATCGCGGCCCGTACGCCGGGCGGCCTGATCAGGTCAGACGGCGAGCGCCTGGGCGCGACGCTTCACCTCCGTGCCACGATTCTCGCTCAGAGCCTGCGCGGGCGTACCGGGCAGGCTCTCGTCGGGGGTGAAGAGCCACTCGAGCATCTCTTCGTCGGTGAAGCCGTCGTCCCGCAGGAGCGTCAGGGTGCCGGTCAGGCCCTTGACGACCTTCTGTTCGGCCCCGTCGATGAAAGCGGCGGGGACGTGCAGCGCGCGGTTCTCACCACGGCGTACGGCGATGAGCTGGCCTTCCTTGACCAGCTGCCGGACGCGGGTCACCTCGACGCCGAGCTGTTCGGCGATGTCGGGGAGGGTGAGCCAGGCGGGGACGAGAGCATCGATCTTTGCGTCAATCTCGGTCACGGACACAAGCCTGCCATCTCGGACTGACAGTCGGTACCCAGGCCGGTGCGACCGTGTCACGCCCGCAGCCCCACGGCCCCCCTCACGCCTGGGCCGCGGCCCCGTCAAGGGGGCGGGGAACTGCGCGACCAGCCACGGACGGCCCGCAGCCATCGGACGGCCCTCCAACCGGGCGGCCCGGCGCAGGGCCACGGCGGAGCGCTCACGCGGTCGCACCCTTGAGCGGCAACGCGGAGTCGGACAGGAGCCCGGAGTCCATCGGTGTGCCCGCCTCGATCAGCCGCTTGCCCTGTGCCAGGTCCCGTGGCCGTCCCACCGCCAGGACCGCGACCAGGCGGCCCTCGCGGAGCCAGCACACCGACCAGGACGGTCCGGCCGGGTCACCGCGCCACACCAGGGCGTCGGCGGAAGCGTGATGGCCCGCGTACTGGACGAAGCGGCCGAACTGCTCGGACCAGAAGTACGGCACGGGGTCGTACGCGGCGGGCGTCTCGCCGACGATGTTCGCGGCGACCGTGCGCGGGCCCTGGAGGGCGTTGTCCCAGTGGTGGACCAGCAGGCGCTCGCCGTACCGGCCGGACGGGAACGAGGCGCAGTCGCCGACCGCGTACACGTCCGGGGCGGAGGTGCGCAGGTGGTCGTCCGCGACGATCTCGCGACGGGCGCCGAGCTCGATCCCCGAATCGGCCAGCCAGGCCGTGGCGGGCCGCGCCCCGATGCCCACGACGACGGCGCCCGCGGGCAGCCGCGAGCCGTCGTCGAGCACCACCTCGCCGTGCTCGACGCGCTCCACGCGCGCGTGGGTGCGCAACACCGCCCCGCTGTCCGCGTACCAGGCGGCCATCGGAGCGGCCACCTCCTCGGGCAGCACACCGGCGAGCGGCCGGTCGGCGGCCTCCACGACGGTCACCGCGCAGCCCGCCTCGCGCGCCGCCGTGGCGAACTCCGCGCCGATCCAGCCCGCGCCCACCACCACGATGTCGTGCTGCCGGGCGAGGACGGGCCGCAGCCGCTCGGCGTCGTCGAGCGTGCGCAGCAGATGGACGCCGGGTACGCCCTGGGCGCCCGGCAGTTGGATCGGCTCGGCGCCGGTGGCGATGACGAGGACGTCGTACGGAACCGGGCCGTCGACCGTGTCGAGTTCGTGCCGCGAGGGGTGCACGCCGGTCACTTCGAGCCCCAGCCGGAGTTCGACGTCGAGCGCTTCGAAGTCGACGTCGAAGGCGGAGCCCTCGGCCTTGCCGAGCAGTACGGCCTTGGACAGCGGGGGCCGGTCGTACGGCTGGTGGGGCTCCGCGCCGATCAGGGTCACACTTCCGGTGAAGCCCCGTTCCCGCAGGGCGACGGCGGTCTGTACGCCGGCCATGCCCGCCCCGACGATCACGGCGCTCCGTCGCGCCGCCGGGCTCCGTCCCTGCGTCTGCTCACTCACACGATCACCATAGACACTGGTGAAATCGTCGGTCAGGGGGCGCGATCCGTGACCTGTTGCACAGCGTCAGCCTTCGTTGACCTCTTCGACCACACTCGTCCCGCTGCCCTCCTGGGACTCCCACTCCCAGGTCTCCTCCAGGCGCACCCGCCCGTCGGGCAGTTCGACGACCAGGGAGACGCAGTGCCCGGACGAGGTGCTGGCGTCCACCTTCAGCTGCACGTACCGGAAGTCGAGCCGGTCGCCCTCGCGCGTACCCACGAGATGGCCGCGTACGACGTCGCCGCCCGCGTACTCGGCCCAGATCTCGCCGTCCTTCTCGTGATAGGCGAACCGGGTGCGGGTGCCCACCTGGCCCGGCGCCTGGTCGGCGACCGGAGAGAGGAGGAGACCGTCGAGCGAGCGGGCCATGCGTGAAGGCTCCCTTACAGGCTGTTGGGGCGAAGGGCTAGGGTGGCCAACGTAAAGCACTCGCGGGAGTCCGGGCGCACCGGGCTGAGAGGGAGGCTGGAACGGCCTCCGACCGTACGAACCTGATCCGGGTCATGCCGGCGAAGGGAGGGGCTGGACGCCCATGTCGCGTACACCGGAGACATCCGTCACACCCGACACAACCGATGCAGCCGACACAACCGATGCACGGCGCACGTCAGACGTCCTGGTCGTCGGGGGCGGGATCATCGGCCTGGTCACGGCCTGGCGGGCCGCGCAGCGCGGGTTCACGACCGCGCTCGTGGACCCGGAACCCGGCGGCGGCGCCGCGCAGGTGGCGGCCGGGATGCTGGCCGCCGTCACCGAACTCCACTACGGCGAGCAGACCCTGCTCGGCCTCAACCTGGCCTCGGCGCGCCGCTATCCGGACTTCGCGGCCGAGCTGACCGAGGCCGCCGGCCAGGACATCGGATACCGGCAGTGCGGCGCGCTGGCCGTCGCGCTCGACGCCGACGACCGCGCCCATCTGCGCGAAGTGCACGCCCTGCAACTCCGGTCCGGCCTGGAGTCGGAGTGGCTCAGCGGCCGTGAGTGCCGACGGCTGGAGCCGATGCTCGCGCCGGGCGTGCGCGGCGGACTGCGGGTCGACAGCGACCACCAGGTCGATCCGCGACGACTCTCCGCCGCCCTGGTCACGGCCTGCGAGCGGGCCGGAGTGACCTTCCACCGGACGTGGGCGGACCGCCTGACCGTCGTACGGGACCGGGCCGTCGGAGTCGTGACACCGGACGGCACCGGGCTTTCGGCGGGCCAGGTCGTACTCGCCGGGGGCAGCCTCAGCGGGCGTCTGACGGGCGTCCCCGACGACGTGCTGCCGCCCGTGCGTCCCGTGAAGGGACAGGTGCTGCGGCTGACCGTCCCGAAGCGGCTCGCGCCCTTCCTGAGCCGTAGCGTGCGGGCGGTCGTGCGCGGCAGCCACATCTACCTGGTGCCGCGGGAGAGCGGCGAACTGGTCGTCGGCGCGACCAGCGAGGAGCTGGGCTGGGACACCACGGTGACCGCCGGCGGGGTGTACGAGCTGCTGCGGGACGCCCACGAGCTCGTCCCCGGCATCACCGAGCTGCCGCTCACCGAGACGCGGGCCGGACTGCGCCCGGGCTCCCCCGACAACGCGCCCCTGCTCGGCCCGACCGGACTCCCCGGGCTGCTGCTGGCGACCGGCCACTACCGCAACGGCGTACTCCTCACGCCCGTCACCGGGGACGCCATGGCGCACGCCCTGACCACCGGTGAACTCCCGGACGTGGCCCGCCCGTTCACACCCAGGCGGTTCGGCGCCGCCGCACTCTCGGAGCAGCACGCATGAGCATGAGCATCTTCGTCAACGGGGAGCGGCGGCAGCTGGCCCCGGACACCGCCCTCGACACCCTCGTCGCCGCGCTCACCGCGGCTCCCTCCGGTGTCGCAGCCGCACTCAACGAAACCGTCGTCCCGCGCGCGCAGTGGTCGAAGACCCTCCTCTCCGAGGGAGACCGCGTCGAAGTCCTCACCGCCGTCCAAGGAGGCTGACCCATGGCCGACGATCCCTTCGTCCTCGGCGGTACGTCCTTCACGTCCCGTCTGATCATGGGCACCGGTGGCGCGCCCAGCCTCGACGTCCTGGAGCGCTCGCTCGTCGCGTCCGGCACCGAGCTGACGACGGTCGCGATGCGGCGCGTGAACCCCAAGGCCCACGGCTCGGTCCTGTCCGTGCTCGAACGGCTGGGCATACGCGTGCTGCCCAACACGGCGGGCTGCTTCACCGCCGGGGAGGCCGTGCTGACGGCCCGGCTCGCGCGTGAGGCGCTCGGCACGGACCTCGTGAAGCTGGAGGTCATCGCCGACGAACGCACGCTGCTGCCCGACCCGATCGAACTGCTCGACGCCGCCGAGACCCTGGTCGACGACGGCTTCACAGTCCTCCCGTACACGAACGACGACCCGGTGCTCGCCCGCAAGCTGGAGGACGTGGGGTGCGCCGCGGTCATGCCGCTCGGGTCGCCGATCGGATCCGGGCTCGGCATCCGCAACCCGCACAACTTCCAGCTGATCGTGGAGCACGCGCGCGTGCCGGTGATCCTGGACGCCGGTGCCGGTACGGCGTCGGACGCGGCGCTCGCCATGGAGCTGGGGTGCGCGGGTGTGATGCTCGCCTCGGCGGTGACCCGGGCGCAGGAGCCGGTGCTGATGGCCGAGGGTATGCGGCACGCGGTCGAGGCGGGCCGGCTCGCGTACCGCGCGGGGCGCATCCCCCGCCGTCACTTCGCCGAGGCGTCGTCTCCCGTGGAGGGTGTCGCCCGGTTGGACCCGGAAAGGCCCGCTTTCTGAGCTTTGGCCTGAACACCTGTCTGAATCCAGGCGCCGCAAGGTATCGGTCACCGTGCGACGTCCGTCACAGCTCGGCTGCAGTACCGCCCCGGAATCGCCCGTCCGGGCGGCGTTGACAGTGGCGGCTCGTACACTCACCTGCGTGGATACGACGCTTCAGGACCCGCTCGTCGGGCACGTGCTCGACGGCCGCTACCGCGTCGACGCGCGCATCGCGGTCGGCGGGATGGCCACGGTCTACCGGGCCGTGGACACCCGCCTGGACCGGGTGCTCGCGCTCAAGGTGATGCACCCGACGCTGGCGGCCGACGCCACGTTCGTCGACCGCTTCATCCGCGAGGCCAAGTCCGTGGCCAGGCTCGCCCACCCGAACGTGGTGCAGGTCTTCGACCAGGGGACGGACGGCAGTTTCGTCTACCTGGCGATGGAGTACGTGGCCGGATGCACCCTGCGCGACGTGCTGCGCGAGCGCGGGGCTCTGCAGCCCCGGGCCGCGCTCGACGTCCTGGAGCCGGTCCTCGCCGCGCTCGGCGCCGCGCACCGCGCCGGGTTCGTGCACCGCGACATGAAGCCGGAGAACGTCCTGATAGGGGACGACGGCCGGGTGAAGGTGGCGGACTTCGGTCTCGTACGGGCCGTGGACACGGTCACCAGCACGACGGGGGCCGTACTCGGCACGGTGTCGTATCTCGCGCCGGAGCAGATAGAGAACGGCACGACCGATCCCCGGGTCGACGTGTATGCCTGCGGCATCCTCCTCTTCGAGATGCTGACCGGCGACCGCCCGCACTACGGGGACTCACCCGCCACCGTGCTCTACAAGCACCTCCACGAGGACGTGCCCCAGCCGTCGGCGTCCGTGCCGGGCCTGGCCTACGAGCTCGACGAGCTCGTCACGACGGCCACCGCACGCAACCCCGACCTCCGTCCGTACGACGCCGTGGCGCTGCTCTCGCAGGTCCTGGACGCCCGGAACGCGCTGAGCGCCGACCAGCTGGACGCCGTCCCGCCGCAGGCGGTCGCCACGGACCACCAGAACGCGGACGACCGTACGAGCGTGATCCCGCTGTCGCTGTCGGTGCAGCGGCCGCTCCCGGTGAACGACGACGACGCCGAGCTGCACCGCACGAGCTACCTGCCGTCCCCGCCGCCCGAACCGCCGCGCCGCGGACGTGGCGGCCGGATGGCGGCGCCCCGCCGCGGTCTGATCGCGATCGTCGCCGCGGTGCTGCTGGCCCTCGGCCTGGGCGCGGGCGTCTGGTACATCAACTCCGGCCAGTTCACCAACGTCCCGGCGGTGCTCTCGAAGACCGAGGCGCAGGCCAGGAAGCAGCTCACGGACGCCGGTCTCGACGTGAAGGACGTCAAGCGCAGCTTCAGCGACACCGTCAAGCCCGGCCGGGTCATCAGCAGCGACCCGAAGCCGGGCGCCCGGATCCGGGACAACGACTCCGTGACGCTGACGGTCTCCAAGGGCCCGGAGATCGTGCGCGTGCCGGACCTGGAGGGCTACTCGCTGGACAAGGCCAGGCAGCGCCTGAAGAGCGAGGGCCTGGTGGCGGGCATGGTCACCAAGGGCTTCAGCGACGACGTACCGGTGGGCTTCGTGATCCGTACGGAACCGGGGGCGGGCACCGAGCGCCGCGGCGGTTCGGCGATCGCGCTCACCGTCAGCAAGGGCAGCCCGGTGGACGTGCCCGACGTCGTGGGTGACGACCTGGAGGACGCCAGGCAGGACCTGGAGGACGCGGGCCTGACCGTCGAGGTCGCCTCCGAGCAGGTCACGTCCGAGTACGAGGCCGGCCAGGTCGCCAAGCAGTCACCGGACCCCGGCACCAAGGCGGCCGGCGGCGACACCGTCACGCTTACGGTGTCCAAGGGCCCGGAGATGATCGAGGTCCCGGACGTCGTGGGCGACAGCGTCGACGACGCGAAGCAGGAGCTGGAAGCGGCCGGTTTCAAGGTCGAGGAGGACCGCGGTCTGCTCGGCCTCTTCGGCGACACGGTCAAGAGCCAGTCGGTGGACGGCGGCGACACGGCCCCCGAGGGGTCGACGATCACGATCGAGATCCGCTGACCCGGACGCAGACGCAGACGGGCACAACAGCACACGGGCGCGCAGGTACGCAGGTACGCAGGTACGCAGGTACGCAGGTACGCAGGTACGCAGACAGGCATGCCGGGCACCCGGGCACCCGCAGGGACATGGCCGCCGACGGGTCGACCGGGACCGCGTGACACCCTGAAGGGGTGAGCACTCAGCAGTCCCGCAACCCCGTCGGCGGCCATGTCCCCGTCGCCGGAGGCCTTGCCTCCGTCGGCCTCTCGTACGCGCGCGGGCTGGCCGCCGAGACCGTCCAGGTCTTCGTCGCCAACCCGCGCGGCTGGGCGACTCCGCCCGGAAACCCGCTCCAGGACGACGAGTTCCGCGCGGCCTGCGCCGCCGAGTCGATCCCCGCGTACGTCCACGCGCCCTATCTGATCAACTTCGGCTCGCACACCGAGGCGACCGTGGAGAAGTCGGTGGAGTCGCTGCGGCACTCGCTGCGGCGCGGGCGGGCGATCGGGGCGCTGGGCGTCGTCGTGCACACGGGGTCGGCGACCGGCGGCCGGGAGCGGTCGGTCGCGCTGAGGCAGGTCCGCGAGCACCTGCTGCCGCTGCTCGACGAGCTGACCCACGACGACGACCCGTTCCTGCTGCTGGAGTCGACCGCCGGACAGGGCGCCTCGCTCTGCTCACGGACCTGGGACTTCGGGCCGTACTTCGAGGCGCTCGACGCCCATCCGAAGCTGGGTGTCTGCCTGGACACCTGCCACATCTTCGCGGCGGGCCACGACCTCACCGGGCCCAGCGGGATGCACCAGACGCTCGACCTGCTGGTGGACACGGTCGGCGAGGGCCGGCTGAAGCTGATCCACGCCAACGACTCCAAGGACGTGGCCGGTGCCCACAAGGACCGCCACGAGAACATCGGTGCGGGGCACATCGGCGAGGACCCGTTCCGTGCGCTGATGACCCACCCCGCCACCGAGGGCGTACCGCTGATCATCGAGACGCCCGGCGGCAAGGAGGGGCACGCGGCGGACGTGGAGCGGCTGAAGAAGCTCCGCGACGGCTGAGCGAAGCCTCCAGAAGCTCAGCTCAGGAGGCCTCGACTCAGGAGGCTCGGCTCGGGAAGCTCAGGAAAGCGCGGGGCTCAGAGCTCGGGCCCGTCCCCGGGCTCCTCCTGGTACGAGTAGCGCTGCTCGCGCCAGGGATCGCCGACGTTGTGGTAGCCGCGCTCCTCCCAGAAGCCGCGGCGGTCGGCGGTCATGTACTCGACGCCGCGGACCCACTTGGGGCCCTTCCACGCGTACAGCTGCGGCACCACGAGGCGCAGCGGGAAGCCGTGTTCCGCGGTGAGCAGTTCACCGTCCTTGTGGGTGGCGAAGATCGAGCGGTCGGACGCGAAGTCGTCGAGGCGCAGATTCGAGCTGAAGCCGTACTCCGCCCAGACCATCACATGGGTGACGGTGGACGCGGGCGGGGCGATCTCCAGGATCGTACGGGCCGGGATGCCGCCCCACTCCGCACCGATCATGCTGAACTTGGTGACGCAGTGCAGATCGGCCACGACCGTGGCGTACGGCAGGGCGGTGAACTCCTCGTGGGTCCAGCAGTGCTTCTCGCTGTCCGCGGTGGCGCCGAAGACCCTGAACTCCCAGCGCTCGGGACGGAACTTCGGTACGGGCCCGTAGTGCGTGACCGGCCAGCCCCGCTGAAGTCGCTGCCCCGGCGGAAGCTCCGACTGCGCTGCTTCTCCAGATTCACGACCCACCGGCTGACCCATGACTCCATCCTGACAGACCCCGGACGATGGGCATGACCAGGTACGTACCGACTCTGACAACTCGGTACAACCAGGACTAAGCAAGTACTTACTTACTAAGCATGCACTTACTGGACGATCTTCTACGCCGGTGCAATCATGCGGCGCAACCTGCCAGTTCCCCCCGCTTGGAAGGAGCCTCTGCGATGCAGGGCGATCCCGAGGTCATCGAATTCCTCAACGAGCAGCTGACCGCCGAACTCACCGCGATCAACCAGTACTTCCTGCACGCGAAGATGCAGGAGAACTTCGGTTGGACGAAGCTCGCGAAGTACACGCGGCACGAGTCCATCGACGAGATGAAGCACGCGGAGATCCTGACCGACCGCATCCTCTTCCTGGACGGCCTGCCGAACTACCAGCGGCTGTTCCACGTCCGCGTCGGGCAGACGGTCACGGAGATGTTCCAGGCGGACCGGCAGGTCGAGGTCGAGGCGATCGACCGACTCAAGCGCGGTATCGAGGTGATGCGGACCAAGGGCGACATCACGTCCGCGAACATCTTCGAGTCGATCCTCGAGGACGAGGAGCACCACATCGACTATCTGGACACCCAGCTGGAGCTGGTGGAGAAGCTCGGCGAGGCGCTCTACATCGCGCAGCTCATCGAGCAGCCGGACAGCTGAGCGGCGAGCAGCCGGAACGGCTAGGCCGCCTCTTCCAGCTCCTCCACTTCGGAGAGCACGGGCATGCCCTGGTCGGCCAGCTCACGCCGGGGGCACTCACCCCTGCCCAGCAGTGCCTGAATGCGTCGTACGCACGAGCCGCAGTCGGTGCCCGCCTTGCAGGCCGACGCTATCTGCCGGGGGGTGCAGGCACCCTCGTCCGCGTGCTTCTTCACCTGCGCCTCGGTCACTCCGAAGCAGTTGCAGACGTACACGCGGATCACCTCCCGACGGGATTCGTTGGGTCGTCGTGCCATCCCGATAATCGGTGAGGCTAACCTAACCTTACCCGCCGGGCCTGAGCCGCAAAAGTGCGATGGGGCGCGGATCGTATGTGATCCGCGCCCCAATGCATGCTCCTGTAACAACCGAAACGGCTGCTGACCCACTACTGGTCCCGGTACATCTCCGCCACCAGGAACGCCAGGTCAAGGGACTGGCTGCGGTTCAGGCGCGGGTCGCAGGCCGTCTCGTAGCGCTGGTGCAGGTCGTCGACGAAGATCTCGTCGCCGCCGCCCACGCACTCGGTGACGTCGTCACCGGTGAGCTCGACGTGGATGCCGCCCGGGTGGGTGCCCAGGCCCTTGTGGACCTCGAAGAAGCCCTTGACCTCGTCGAGCACGTCGTCGAAGCGGCGGGTCTTGTGGCCGGAGGCCGCCTCGTACGTGTTGCCGTGCATCGGGTCGGTGATCCAGGCGACGGTCGCGCCCGAGGCGGTGACCTTCTCGACCAGCTCGGGCAGCTTGTCGCGGACCTTGTCGGCGCCCATGCGGACGATGAAGGTCAGCCGGCCCGGCTCACGGTCCGGGTCGAGGCGCTCGATGTACTGCAGCGCGTCCTCGGCCGTCGTCGTCGGGCCCAGCTTGATGCCGATCGGGTTGCGGATCTTCGAGGCGAACTCGATGTGCGCGCCGTCCAGCTGACGGGTGCGCTCACCGATCCACACCATGTGCCCGGAGACGTCGTACAGGTGGCCCGTACGGGAGTCGACCCTGGTCAGCGCCGATTCGTAGTCGAGGAGCAGCGCCTCGTGGGAGGCGTAGAACTCGACGGTCTTGAACTCCTCCGGGTCGGCCCCGCAGGCGTGCATGAAGTTCAGCGCCTGGTCGATCTCGCGCGCCAGCTGCTCGTAGCGCTGGCCCGACGGCGAGGTCTTCACGAAGTCCTGGTTCCAGGCGTGCACCTGGCGCAGGTCGGCGTACCCGCCGGTGGTGAAGGCGCGCACCAGGTTGAGCGTGGAGGCGGAGGCGTTGTACATCCGCTTCAGGCGCTCGGGGTCCGGGATGCGGGCCTTCTCGTTGAACTCGAAGCCGTTGACCGAGTCGCCGCGGTAGGTCGGCAGGGTCACGCCGTCACGGGTCTCGGTGCCCTTGGAACGCGGCTTGGAGTACTGGCCGGCGATGCGGCCGACCTTCACGACCGGCACGGACGCCGCATACGTGAGGACGGCGCCCATCTGGAGCAGGGTCTTGAGCTTGTTGCGGATGTGGTCGGCGGACACGGCGTCGAAGGCCTCGGCGCAGTCGCCGCCCTGAAGCAGGAACGCCTCGCCCTTGGCGACGGCTCCCAGCCGGGCACGCAGCTGGTCGCACTCGCCGGCGAAGACGAGCGGCGGATACGACTCGAGGTCCGCGATCACATCGCGCAGAGCCTCGGCATCGGGGTACTCGGGCTGCTGCGCCGCGGGCAGGTCTCGCCAGGTGTTGCCAGCGCTTGCGCTGGACTTAGCGTTCACGGTCACGACCTCAACATTACGGGGTCGTGTCGGGCGTCCATCCCCGTGCTCATCAATTGAGACGGGGCGCGCTCGATCGAAAGCCCTGATATGTGCGCCGGCACGCGCCCATATATACGTCGTCACACGGGGTGTCGCATGGGCTAGGCTGTGGCGCATGTTCGCGCACTCGATCCAGAACTGGTGGTGGACCGCTCATCCGGCGGCCCACTGACTGCGCGTACGCAAGACTTCGCGAAGGCCGCCCGAGGGGCGGCCTTCGGTGTTTTCGCGACCGGGACCGTCCCTCTCCACTCCTCTCCCACGAGACGCCGAGAAGGAACCCGGACCCATGAATCTGCTCGACCTGCTGGACGATCCCCGCCCGTTCGCCCTGCTGCGCCGCCGCACGCCGGGCCATGCCGTCGAAAAGGGTGACACCGTCGAGCTGCTGCTCGGCCCGGTCACCGAGTACGAGCGGCTGGCCGACATCCCCGAGGGGCTCGCCCTGATCCCGTACCGCCAGATCCGGGAGCGCGGCTTCGACGTCCGCGACGACGGCACCCCGCTCGCCGTGCTCACCCCCGAGGAGTCGTACGAACTCCCCCTGGAGCAGGCCCTGTCGGAGCTGCCCGCGCACGACGTGCGGGTCGAGGGCGGTGGCTTCGACGTCGCGGACGAGGAGTACGCGGAGATCGTCGGGCGGGTGCTGCGTGAGGAGATCGGGCGGGGCGAGGGCGCGAACTTCGTCATCCGGCGGACGTACGAGGGCGGGATCCCGGGGTTCGGACGGGCCGACGCGCTGGCTCTCTTCCGGCGGCTGCTGGTCGGCGAGCGGGGCGCGTACTGGACGTTCGTCGTGCACACGGGAGAGCGGACTCTGGTCGGGGCGAGCCCGGAGGTGCACGTCCGGATGTCCGGCGGGACGGTCGTGATGAACCCGATCAGCGGAACGTACCGCTATCCCGCCGAGGGGCCGACGCCCGAGGACCTGCTGGAGTTCCTGGCCGACGGCAAGGAGATCGAGGAGCTCTCGATGGTCGTCGACGAGGAGCTCAAGATGATGTGCACGGTCGGCGACATGGGCGGTGTCGTGATCGGACCGCGGCTGAAGGAGATGGCCCATCTCGCGCACACCGAGTACGAGTTGCGGGGCAAGTCGTCGCTGGATGTGCGGGAGGTGCTCAAGGAGACCATGTTCGCGGCGACGGTCACCGGGTCGCCGGTGCAGAACGCCTGCCGGGTCATCGAGCGGCACGAGGTGGGTGGGCGTGGGTACTACGCGGGGGCCCTGGCACTGATCGGGCGCGATTCCGGCGGGGCCCAGACCCTCGACTCCCCCATCCTCATCCGGACCGCCGACATCGACGGGGGCGGCCGGCTGCGGGTCCCGGTCGGCGCGACGCTCGTACGGGGGTCGGACCCGGCGAGCGAGGTCGCCGAGACGCATGCGAAGGCTGCCGGGGTGCTGGCTGCGCTGGGGGTACGCCCCGGCCGGCCGCGGGACACGGACGTACGGGCGAGTCTCGCGGACGACCCGCGGGTGCGGGCGGCGCTGGACGGGCGACGGGCGGCGCTTGCGCCGTTCTGGCTGCGGATGCAGGAGCGGTCGGCCGAGCTGGAGGGCCATGCGCTGGTCGTGGACGGGGAGGACACCTTCACGGCGATGCTCGCGCATCTGCTGCGCTCGTCGGGGCTTGAGGTGACCGTCCGGCGGTACGACGAGCCGGGACTGCGGGAGGCGGTGCTCGCGCACGAGGGTCCGCTGGTGCTGGGGCCCGGCCCGGGCGACCCCTCGGACATGACGGACCCGAAGATGGCCTTCCTGCGCGGCCTGACCGCGGAGGTGATCCGGAGCCACCGGCACGGCGTGCTGGGGGTCTGCCTCGGGCATGAGCTGATCGCGGCGGAGCTGGGCCTGGAGACCGTCCGCAAGGAGGTCCCCTACCAGGGCGCCCAGACGGACATCGACCTCTTCGGGCGGGCCGAGACCGTCGGTTTCTACAACAGCTTCGTGGCGCGGTGCGACGACGAGGAGGCGGTGGAGCTGGCGGCCCACGGGGTCGAGGTCAGCCGCAGCGGGGCGGGCGAGGTGCACGCGCTGCGCGGGCCCGGTTTCGCCGGGGTCCAGTTCCACCCTGAGTCGGTGCTGACGCTGCGCGGCACGGACGTCGTACGGGAACTGGTGGCTCAGGTCGGTGCCGGGGCGGGCACCAGCACGTTCTCGGAGCGGCGGCCCGCGATGTAGTCCGGAGGTTTTCGGCTACCGGCGCATATATGAAGGCCGGGGGTGGTCCGCGTGGCGGGGCTTTTTTTCGCCCCCGCCGCCCCTACCCATTCCCGTCACTTCCTCGGGGGCCAGCCCCCGAACCCCCGCTCCTCAAACGCCGGAGGGGCTAAAATCTCAGCCCGTCCGGCGTTTGAGGACGAGGCCGTTCAGGCCGATCAGCGGGGGTCTGGGGGCGGCAGCCCCCAGGGGACGGGACGGGTAGGGGCGGCGGGGGCGAGGAAGCTCCGGGTCAGCCGAAGAAGACTCCTACCTCCTCGTAGAGGCGGGGGTCGACCGTCTTCAGGCGGGCCGTGGCCTCGGCGATGGGGACGCGGACGATGTCGGTGCCCTGGAGGGCGACCATCTTGCCGAAGTCGCCGTCACGGACGGCGTCGATGGCGTGCAGGCCGAAGCGCGTGGCCAGCCAGCGGTCGAAGGCGCTGGGAGTGCCTCCGCGCTGGACGTGGCCGAGGACCGTCGTGCGGGCCTCCTTGCCCGTGCGGCGCTCGATCTCCTTGGACAGCCACTCGCCCACTCCGGAGAGGCGGACGTGACCGAAGGAGTCCAGCGACCCGTCCTTGAGGACCATGTCTCCGTCCTTCGGCATCGCCCCCTCCGCGACGACCACGATCGGCGCGTACGAGGCCTTGAAGCGCGAGGTCACCCACGCACAGACCTGGTCGACGTCGAACCGCTGCTCGGGGATGAGGATGACGTTCGCACCGCCCGCGAGCCCCGAGTGGAGCGCGATCCAGCCCGCGTGCCGCCCCATCACCTCGCAGACGAGCACCCGCATGTGCGACTCGGCGGTGGTGTGCAGCCGGTCGATCGCCTCGGTCGCGATACCGACGGCGGTGTCGAAGCCGAAGGTGTAGTCGGTGGCGGAGAGGTCGTTGTCGATGGTCTTCGGGACGCCGACCACCGGGACGCCGTACTCGTCCGTCAGCCGGGCGGCGACGCCCAGCGTGTCCTCGCCGCCGATCGCGATGAGCGCGTCGACCTCCAGCTTGGCGAGGTTCTCCTTGATCCGGCGGATGCCGTTCTCGACCTTGAGGGGGTTGGTGCGCGAGGAGCCGATGATGGTGCCGCCACGGGGCAGGATGCCGCGCACGGCGGGAATGTCGAGCCGGACGGCGTCGCCCTCCAGGGGCCCCCGCCAGCCGTCCCGGAAGCCGGTGAAGTCGTAGCCGTACTCCTGAACGCCCTTGCGGACGATGCCCCGGATGACGGCGTTGAGCCCGGGGCAGTCGCCGCCTCCGGTCAGTACTCCGACCCGCATGGAAAAGTCCCTTCGCCGCGGTTGGCTGATGGGACTCACGCTAATAGTGATCCAGGTCACTTCAGCAGAGGGCGGAAGGTCAATTCCGGTGAATTGTGCGGGGGTTGATCATGCGTCTTCACTCTTTGGTGGGACGCGGACGGTTTACGCGTCGTCGAGGCCCCGCTCTATGGCATAGCGCACCAGCTCCACACGGTTGTGGAGCTGGAGCTTGCCCAGAGTGTTCTGCACGTGGTTCTGGACCGTGCGGTGGGAGATCACGAGGCGCTCGGCGATCTGCTTGTAGCTCAGGCCCTTGGCGACCAGCCGGAGCACCTCGGTCTCACGGTCGGTGAGCTGCGGCGCCTTGGGCTCGTCGCCGCCCGTGGCGGGCCCGGGGTCGGAGGCGAGCCTGCGGTACTCGCCGAGGACCAGGCCCGCGAGCCCGGGCGTGAAGACGGGGTCGCCGACGGCCGTGCGGCGCACCGCGTCGATCAGCTCGTCCGTGGACGCCGACTTGAGCAGATAGCCGGTGGCCCCCGACTTGACCGCCTCCAGGACGTCCGCGTGCTCGCCGCTCGCGGAGAGGACCAGGACGCGCAGGGCGGGATTGGCCCCGACCAGTTCCTTGCAGACCTGCACCCCGGGCTTGGCCGGCAGGTTCAGGTCGAGGACGAGGACGTCGGGGGCGGCGGCCTGCGCACGGCGCACCGCCTGCTCCCCGTCGCCCGCCGTGGCGACCACGTCGAACCCCGACTCGGCCAGGTCGCGCGCGACCGCGTCGCGCCACATGGGGTGGTCGTCCACCACCATGACCCTGATCGGGCCCTGTCCGTCACTCATCGCCGCCCTGCCTTCGTCGCCATGGCCTCCGTGGTCTTCCTCGTGGTCGTCCTCATCGGCTCCCCCGTCGTCTTCCCCGGCGGCTTCCCCGTCGTCCTTGTCATCGCTGTTCCGCCTTCCCCCGTGGACCCGTCGGGTCCTTCACATCCGTCACGTCCGACTTCGGGACCTTCAGCTCGACCTCCGTGCCCTGGCCCGGCACCGAGATCAGCTCGGCCGTGCCCCCGATCTCGCGCAGCCGTCCGCGGATCGACAGGGCCACGCCGAGGCGGCCCTCCCCCTCGGCCTGGGCGAGCCGCCCCTCGGGGATGCCGGGACCGTCGTCCCGTACGGTCACGATCACCTCGTCCGGCTCGTCCTCGACCAGGATCCACGCGCGGGCGTCCGCGCCCGCGTGCCGGTGGACGTTGTCCAGGGCAGCCCCGACGGCGGCGGCCAGTTCCTTCGCGGCGGCCGGGCCGAGCGGCACCGGGGTGCCCGGCGCGGAGAAGGTCACCTTCGAGGTGGCGTAAGGGGCGAGCAGCGAGCGCAGGTCGCAGGGGCCGCCGTCGTCCGGGTCCGGCTCGTCCACCGCGCGCACCAGGGCGCCCTCGGCCTCGTCCTCGGACACGCGTGAGACCGGTACGAGGCCGCCCGAGACCAGTGTGCGCAGCGCGACCTCCTGTTCGCCCGCGAGGCGGCCCAGTTCCGCGGCCTCTCCGCCGAGCGTGGCACCGCGCCGCTGCACCATGGCCAGCACCTGGAGGACGCCGTCGTGGATGTCGCGGGCGAGCCGCTCCCGCTCGCGTGTCGCGGCCTCGATCTCCAGGGCGCGGGCGAGGGTGCGCTCGGAGGCGCGGGCCACCTCGACGACGTATCCGATGGCGATGGAGGCGACCCAGACGAGCAGCACGTTGTGGAGGGTGTCCTGGCTGAGCGCGCCGCGCTGGACGACGTTGGCGACGCCGACGAGCGCCGACGCGAAGGCCGCCCAGCGCCAGCCGCCCTTGATCGCGAACGCCAGCACAGAACCCGCGGTCCATATCGACGGGAGGGTCGGGCCGCCGGCCACGATCCGGTCGTGGGCGTCCGCGACCGGCGTGAGAAGGATGCCGGTGAGCGCGATGGTCAGGTCGGCGGCGAGGAAGCGCTTGGTGCAGCTGGCCGCGTTGGCCACCCTGGGCAGGGTCGCGAAGGTCCACGCGATGAGCACCAGGTAGTAGCCGATGGCCACTTCGGGACGGACGAAGCTGCCGTAGTGGGTCGCGAAGAGGCCGATCGCGTAGAACATCGTCAGGACCCGGTACCCGGTCAGCGCACGCCACAGGGGCTGCTCGACCGACATCCTCATGACTCTCTCGCGCTTGGCCATGTCCCCCACTACCCCATCCCCCGACGGTCGCGTCTAGGAGTCGGACCGTTCCTTCTCGTCCTTCTCGGTCTGCTTCTCCGCCTGCTTCTCGGGCTGCTTCTCCGCCTGCTCGGCTTCCTTCTGAGCTTCCTTCTCGGCTCTTTCCGCTTCCTTCTGGGCTTGCTCGGCTTCCTTCTGGGCTTCCTTGTGCGCCTGCTTCTGCGCCTTCGCCTCGTCCGCGATCTGCCGTTTGGCGGCCGTCGCGTAGATGTCGACGTACTCCTGCCCGGAGAGCTTCATGATCTCGTACATGACCTCGTCGGTCACGGCGCGCAGGACGAACCGGTCGTGCTCCATGCCGTTGTACCGGCTGAAGTCCAGCGGCCTGCCGATGCGGATGCCCGGGCGCATCAGCTTGGGCATCACCTTCCCCGGCGGCTGGATCTTCTCGGTGTCGATCATGGCGACCGGGATGACGGGAGCGCCGGTGGCGAGTGCCACGCGCGCGAGGCCGCCGGGCTTGCCGCGGTAGAGGCGGCCGTCGGGCGACCGCGTGCCCTCGGGATAGATGCCGAACAGTTCGCCGCGCTCGATGACGTCCACGCCGCTCTTGACGGCCGCCTCACCCGCGCCGCGCCCTCCGGAGCGGTCCACCGGCAGCTGGCCGACGCCCTTGAAGAAGGCGGCCGTCATCCGGCCCTTGACGCCGGGTGTCGTGAAGTACTCGGCCTTCGCGATGAACGTCACCTTGCGGTCCAGGACCGCGGGCAGGAAGAACGAGTCCGAGAACGACAGGTGATTGCTCGCCAGGATGGCCGGGCCCTCGGCGGGAATGTTCTCGAGGCCTTCCACCCAGGGCCTGAAAGCGAGCTTCAGGGGCCCTCCGATGGAAAACTTCATTGCGCCGTAGATCAACCGAGTGCCTCCTGTGTCTGTCGGTCAGACCTTAACCCGGAGCACTGTCAAAGGGCCCGACGGCCCTGGTCGGTGTCAGTGCGGTCGCGTACGGTGAAGTACGCCTCGAAGCTTCGGGGTGGTCGTCGCGTCGCCCCGGAATGAACAGGGAACCGTTCTCCCGAATGAACAGTTCTCGATGAACAGCCGTCCCTCTTCATGAGTCGTCCTTCTTCCCAGAGCGTCCTTCCGCCCTCGTCCAAGAGCCTCCTTCTTCCATGAGTCGTCCCATGAGTCGTCCCTCCTCAATGAACAGGAGACCGAAGGTGCCGGTCCTTCCTGGAGCCGAGCCGTTCCGCCACGAGGGCGGAGAGGTCGGGGTCCTCCTCTGCCACGGGTTCACCGGTTCTCCGCAGTCGCTGCGCCCCTGGGCGGAGTATCTCGCCGAGCGCGGTCTGACCGTCGCGCTGCCGCTGCTGCCCGGGCACGGCACGCGCTGGGAGGACATGCAGCTCACCGGCTGGCAGGACTGGTACGCGGAGGTGGACCGCGAGCTGCGCGCCCTGCGCGAGCGCTGCTCCACGGTCTTCGTCTTCGGCCTCTCCATGGGCGGCGCCCTCACCCTGCGGCTCGCCGCCAGGCACGGCGACGAGATCAGCGGCATCGTGGTCGTCAACCCGGCGAACAAGGTGCACGGCCTGTCGGCGTACGCCCTTCCGGTACTGCGTCATCTCGTCCTTACGACGAAGGGCCTGACCAGCGACATCGCGAAGGAGGGCAGCTTCGAGGTGGGCTACGACAAGGTGCCCCTGCACGCGGCGCACTCGTTGCGGATCTTCTTCCGGCTGGTCGACGGCGAGCTCCCGCAGGTGACGCAGCCGATGCTGCTCCTGCACAGCCCGCAGGACCATGTGGTGCCGCCCGCCGACTCGGCCCGCATCCTCAGCCGGGTGTCGTCCACCGACGTCGCGGAGATACTCCTGGAACAGAGCTACCACGTCGCGACGTTGGACCACGACGCGGACCGGATCTTCGAGGAAAGCTTCGCCTTCGTCTCCCGGCTCGCACCCGGCGCCGGCAAGGAGACCGGCGCGGGCCAGGCGGGTCAGCAGGAAGGGACGGCCACTGGTGGCTGAGCACGACGCGGACCGCGAACCCGAGGAGAAGGACGCGCCGTCCGGCGAGGAACAGGGCCCGTCGTTCGACGAGGCCGCGGCGTGGGAGGCGATCGTCGCGGGGTACGGCGACGAACCGCCCGACCCGCCCGGCGCCAAGCCCTTCAAGTCGATCGAGGACTTGGCGCTCCTGGAGCCCGAGACGAACGACTCGGGCGACACCGACACGAAGAGCGCCAGAAACCCCAAGACCTCCAAGGACACGAAGGGCGCAACGGACACCACCGAGGCCACGGAGCCGGCGGCGGAGGACGAGCCCTCCGCCGAGAAGCCGCTCGGCAGCTCCGTCGCCTTCGCGCCCGGTGTCTCCGGCCCGCGCGACTACTCGATGCCCGAACCGGCCGAGGAGGACTTCGACGAGGACGACGAGGGCCACTTCGTGCCGCCCGAGCCGCCCCCGCTGCCCGCCGCGGACGCGACGGCCAAGTTCGCCTGGCTGGCCGTGATCGGCGGCCCGCTCCTGCTCCTCCTCGCCGTCCTGCTCGGCTGGAACATGACCTGGTGGCTCGCCACCATCGGCATCGGCGGTTTCCTCGGCGGCTTCGCCACGCTGGTGGGCCGCATGCGCGGCGACGACGAGGACGAGGACGACCCGGGGCGCGGCGCGGTGGTCTGACGCCGTATCGGCCCGTATCGGTACATGTACGGGGCCCGCCCGGAGACTCTCCGGGCGGGCCCTCGCCTATGGCCGGGGCGAGGCGGGCACCCTGAGGGCCGCCAGGACCGGCAGATGGTCCGTGGCGGCCCTCAGATCGGCCTCCGTCACGCCGGGGTGGCCGAGCGGTACCCCGCAGCCCAGGACCTCCACGCCCTCCGTGGCGAAGAGCGCGTCGATGCGCTGGTGGGGGTCGGCGGGCGTCGAGGTGTACTCCGCGCCCCAGGGGGCCACCGCCCAGCCGTCCTGGAGCTCCGTGGCGAGGCGTTTGAAGGTGCGGCCGTTCGGCCGTTCGTTGAGGTCGCCGCCCACGACGGCGTGCGGGGTGCCCAGGGCGGCGAGGCGGTCGAGGAGCATGCCGCCCTGTTCGTGACGCTCGTCCTTCTGGAGGGAGAGATGGCAGCTCAGTACGCCGAGACGGGCGCCGCCGAAGCGGACGACCGCGGTGGCCAAGCCGCGTCTGTGCAGTCCCGGGGTGAGCGGGAGCAGTACGTCCTCCGTGTGCTCGACCGTCGCCCGCAGGGAGCAGAGGAGGGCGGGGCCCGATGCCGTGCCACCACCGGAGAGGATCACCTGGCCGGACGCGGCGGCCAGGCGGGCCAGTTTCTTGCGCCACCGGAAGAAGCGGGGGGCTTCCTGGACCAGGACGAGGTCCGGTTCGCAGGCGGCGATCACCCGGGCGAGTGCGGCGGTGTCGTCTCGCATGGAACGGATGTTGTAGCTGAGGACCCGGATGACGGCCGAGCCGTCGGATTCCGTACGGGACGCCGGTAGCGGACTGGCGGAAGGGCTGGTCGGCATGCCGATCAAGATATAGGGCGGGGGCTGTCCGGTCGTTGCATTACCGCGGGCCCGGTGGGGGCTGGTCGCGCAGTTCCCGCGCCCCTTAAAAGCAGGTGGCTACCGCCCCTGAAGGCGAAGGGCAAGGGCTGCGCAGCCCTTGCCCTTCGCCTTCAGGGGCGCGGGGAACTGCGCGACCAGCCCCCACGCACCCGCAGACAACCCACAACCTCACAAACAGAACCGTCCGCCCCCGGAGGGAAACGGCGGGCGGTCGAAGCGCGACTACATGATCGGATCGGGCTCCCGAGCCAGATCGGCCGCACCCACCAGCCCCGCCTCGTTGCCCAGTCGGGCGGCGATGACGTCGGCGACCGGGCGCCAGTTGCCACCCACGAGCCAGCGCTTGTACGACTTGCGGATGGGGTCGAGGACCAGCTCGCCCTCGTCCGAGAGACCGCCGCCGACGATGAACGCGGAGGGGTCGAAGAGCGAGGCCAGATCGGCCAGACCGGCGCCGGCCCAGCGGGCCAGCTCACGATAGGAGTCGACGGCCACCGGGTCGCCCTGGCGCGCGGCCATCGAGATGTGCTTGCCCTCGATGCCGTCGGGGGAGCCGTCGCCGAGCGACAGCAGGATCTCCGCGTTCTCGGGGGTCGCGTTGGCGCGCTGCTTCGCGTATCTGACGAGGGCGCGCCCGGACGCGTACTGCTCCCAGCAGCCCTGGGAGCCGCAGCCGCACAGCAGGCCGTCGGGGACCATCCGGATGTGGCCGAACTCGGCGGCCACGCCGAAGTGCCCGCGGCGCAGCTTGTTGCCGATGATGATGCCGCCGCCGAGGCCGGTGCCCAGCGTGATGCAGATGACGTTGCGGTGGCCTTTGCCCGCGCCGAACTTGTACTCGCCCCACGCCGCCGCGTTCGCGTCGTTCTCGACGACGACCGGCAGGCCCACGCGGGCCTCCACCTCGTCCTTCAGGGGCTCCTGCCGCCAGTCGATGTTCGGCGCGAAGTAGACCGTCGAGCGCTGGCGGTTGACGTATCCGGCGGCACCGATGCCCACGCCGACGATCTCGTGCCCCGCCCGGGCGCCCTCTACGGCCGCGGCGATCGCGTCCACGATGGCCTGCGGCGTCGTCGGAGTCGGCACCTTGAAGGTCGAGAGGATGTTGCCTTCCTCATCGACCACGCCGGCCGCGATCTTCGTGCCGCCGATATCGACGCCGATGGTGAGTCCCATGAATCCCTCAGTTTCGGTCGAGCCCCGCTACGGCCAACCGTACCCGAGCAGCTTCAGTCGAGGTCGATGTGTTCACCGGGACCGGTGCCCTCGTCACGGGGGCCCTGGGCGGTGTCACGGGTGGTCCAGCGCCGCTCCTGCGCCTCGACCGCGGAGCGGTAGGCGGCGAGCAGTTCGGAGCCGGCGGTGGCCAGGTGGTCGAAGACGTCGGGGTTGCGCTCGATGACGGGCTCGACGGCGGCCTTGGCCTGCTGCACGACCTGGTTGACCATCTGCTGGGCGGCGCCGCCCGCGACCGCGCCGAGCAGCGGCGACTGCAGCCCGGAGAGCTTGTCGGCGACGGCGTCGACGAGCTTGCGCAGTTCCTCGGCGGCCGAGCCGGGCGGCTGGCCGTACTGGGTGCGGCGGCGGGCCTTCTCCGCCGCGAGGTCCTCGGCGCACGCCTTCGCCCAGGCATCGGCGTCGGTCGCGCGCACCTCGTCGAGCGCGTCCTTGGCGGCGTCGGCGTCGGACGTGGGGCGCTCATCGCTCATGGCGGACTCCAAGCGTGGGATCTGTATCTCTCGACGTTACCCGAACGGGGGTACGCCGTTCATCGTGCGCGCGGCCACAGAACGGGACTCGGTCACCTTCCCCGGGGCCACAGGTCCGGGTCCGGTGCGAAGCGGACGGCCAGTTCGCCGTCGCGCAGGGAGGCACCGTCGACCGTGCAGCGGCGCAGGGCGGACGGGAGCGGAACGATCCGGCGGAACTGCCCGGCGGTGACGACGAGTTCGTCGCCACGGCGTACGAGGTCGAGCTCCTCCCGTATCGCGCCGGGGAGCGGGATGTGCCAGACGAGCACGCCGTCGTCGGCGAGCCGGTCGGCGACGGGCCACTCGACCGGTCCCGGGGCGTCGCCGGGCGCGGGCACGGGCAGCGCGGCGAGGTCCTCGGTGCCGCGCGGGTCCCGGCCGAGGTGGGGGAGCTCGTGTACGTCGAACGTCCGCCCCCACTCGTCACGCCACTCGTCGAGCGCCTTGCGCTGCTGTACGGCGAGGGCGGCGAGCCAGGTGTCGGGGGACGCGTCGGGCAGCACGCGGTTCGCGACCAGGGCGTCGGTGCGCAGGCCGCGCAGGGCGAGGCCGGTGGCGGCGGTGCGTACGGCGTCGGTGCCTGCCGGGCCGGGCTCCGCGACCAGCCGTACGGTCGTGGCCGCGTCCTCGACGGCCAGCTGGACGGCGGCCAGCTCGACGTCCCACCGGGCCGCCGTCTCGTACAGCCACTCCGAGGGCATCGGGACGCCGGCGAGACGGCCGAGTACGGGGCGCAGCGCGCGGGCGGCCTGGCGCTCCGCGGGGAGCAGGCGGCGGAGGTAGCGGCGCAGCTGTTCGGGCAGGGCGAGGAGGGCGAGTGCCTGGGGGGTGGGCGGCAGGTCGACGACGAGGAGGTCGTACGTGTCCGCCGTGGCCGCGTCGCGCAGGGCGCGGAGCAGGGCGAGTTCCTCGGCGCCGGGGAGGGGGGTGAGTTCCTCGCCGTCCAGACGGGCTGCGCCCAGCAGGTCGAGGGCGGTGGCGGCGCGGTCCTGGAACGCGAGGAGGTCCGTGCGGAAGGCCTCGGTGGCGTCCGGTCGCCAGGTGGTGAGGTGGGGGGCGACCTCGGTGGGGGTGGCGCCGGTGGGGGTGCCGAGGATGGCGCCGAGGGTGTCGGTGCGGTCGGCTGTGAGCACCAGGGTGCGGGTGCCCTGGCGGGCGGCCTCCAGGGCGGTGGCCGCGGCGACGGTGGTGCGGCCGGAGCCGCCGGGGCCGGTGATCAGGATGGTGCGCATGTAGGTCAACGGTACCTGTGCCTGGCCGGCGGGCTGAGCAGAGAGGGTTTCGCCCCCGCCGCCCCTACCCGTTCCCGTCCCTGGGGGCTGCCGCCCCCAGACCCCCGCATCGCGCTGACGCGCTCGTCCTCAAACGCCGGACGGGCTGAGTGTGGGAGATCGGCCTGAACGGCCTCGTCCTCAAACGCCGGACGGGCTGAAAATCAGCCCCTGCCCACCCGCACCGCCTACTTCTCTCCCGATTCCACCCGCTTCTTCAGGCCCGCCAGCGCGCGGTCGATGATGACCTTTTCCGCCTTGCGCTTGATCATGCCGAGCATGGGGATCTTGACGTCGACGGTGAGCTGGTAGGTGACCTGGGTGGCGCCGGTGCCCGCGGGCTTGAGGATGTAGGAGCCGTCGAGGGAGCGGAGCATCTGGGACTTGACCAGGGTCCAGGAGACCTCGTGGTCGCCGGTCCAGGTGTAGCCGAGGGTCTGGTCGTCCTTGATCGCGCCGGCGTCCATGACGAGGCGTACCTGCTCGGCGCGGCCCTTCTCGTCGGTGGCGAGCACCTCCGCCTCCTTCACCTCGCCGGTCCAGTCCGGATAGCGGGCGAAGTCGGCGATCACCGCCATGACATCGGCCGGTGCCGCCTCGATCGTGATGCTCGAGCTGGTGTGTTCCGCCATCGCTGTGGCTCCTCCAGATGCGGTCCGGACAAAGGGGTGTTCTTCGGGGTACGAACGCTTCCTGCCTGTGTATGCAGCGTGAAGGCTACCGCGCGGCGGGCGGCCGGCCGCCCCCGGCCCTGCGACCGCCGGTGGCCCTCACCACTCCAGCACCCACGGCTTCCCCGTTCCGGCGAAGTGACCCACGTTGACGCACTCCGTGGCACCGACGCGCATCCGCCGGGCGAGTGGCTGGTGGACGTGGCCGAAGAGCGAATAGCGCGGCCTGGTGCGCCGGATCGCGTCGAGCAGTGCCCGGCTCCCCCGCTCGAAGCGCCGCGCCACCGTGTCGTAGACGAGCTCGGGCACCTCCGGCGGAATGTGCGTACACAGCACGTCGACCTCCCCGACGGCCTCGATCTTCGCCGCGTACTCCTCGTCGCTGATCTCGTACGGCGTCCGCATGGGCGTACGCAGGCCCCCGCCGACGAAGCCGAAGACGCGGCCGCCGATCTCGACCCGCTCGCCGTCGAGCACGGTGGTGCCGGGCCCGGCGTACTCCGACCACAGGGGCGGCACGTCGACGTTGCCGTAGGTGGCGTACGTCGGGGTGGGGAAGGCCGCGAACAGTTCGGCGTACTGCTTGCGTACGGCCTTCTCGATGGCGGGTCCGCGGTCGACGCCCGCCCACAGCCGCGCGCCGAAGGCCCGGGCCTCCTCGTAGTGGCGGGCGGTGCGGAGCTCGACGATGCGGTCCGTGTTCTCGGTGCCGAACAGGTCCGGGAAGATGCCGCGGGAGTGGTCGGCGTAATCGATGAAGAGCACGAGGTCGCCGAGACAGATCAGGGCGTCCGCGCCGTCACCGGCCCTGGCCAGGTCACGGACGTTGCCGTGCACGTCGCTCACCACGTGGACGCGTGTCTTTCGGGCCTCGCCGCCCGGGCCGCCGATGTCGTCGGCGTCGCCGCCTTGTGTGCCTGCCATGGCGATCAAGGGTAAGCCTGTGGAGCAAACGTGTGTAGATGCGGGCGGACCTGCGGTTACCTCCCGGTCAGTAACGTGGTGGACTACCCTGCGCGAAGAAACACTCAAGAGGAACACCAACGCGTGTGACGCGGGGAACATCTCACCCGACCCCCCTGTCCTAGAGGCAGTACCGGCGGGTAACGTCCGGGCAGTCCAGTCGTGCTCAGGGTTTCAACCACCTTGGGTCCCAGAGCACACGCCCGAGTCTTGGACCGCTCCGTCGCATCACACGAAGTCGTGGCGTCGGCGCCCTATGAGGAGCAGCAGTCTTGCGCGAGTTCAGCCTTCCGGCTTTGTACGAGGTCCCTGCGGACGGCAATCTGACCGACATCGTCCGCAGAAACGCCGCGCAGCATCCGGACGTGGCGGTCATCGCCCGTAAGGTCGGCGGCACTTGGACGGATGTCTCGGCCACGACCTTCCTCGCCGAGGTACAGGCCGCCGCCAAGGGCCTGATCGCCTCGGGCGTGGCGCCGGGCGACCGGGTCGGCCTGATGTCCCGTACGCGCTACGAGTGGACGCTCCTCGACTTCGCGATCTGGAGCGCGGGCGCGGTCACCGTGCCGGTGTACGAGACCAGTTCGGCGGAGCAGGTGCAGTGGATCCTCGGCGACTCGGGCGCAACCGCCGTCGTCGTGGAGCTGGACGCGCACGCGGCCGCCGTGGAGTCGGTCCGCGACGGGCTGCCCCATCTCAAGCACGTCTGGCAGATCGAGGGCGGCGGCGTCGAGGAACTCGGCCGGGCCGGCAAGGACGTCACGGACGCCGCGGTGGAGGAGCGCAGCTCGCTCGCCAAGGCCGACGACCCGGCGACCATCGTCTACACGAGCGGCACGACCGGGCGCCCCAAGGGCTGTGTGCTGACCCACCGCAGCTTCTTCGCCGAGTGCGGCAACATCGTGGAGCGGCTGCGCCCCCTGTTCCGTACGGGTGAGTGTTCGGTGCTGCTCTTCCTGCCGCTCGCGCACGTCTTCGGGCGGCTCGTGCAGGTCGCGCCGATGATGGCGCCGATCAAGCTGGGCACCGTCCCGGACATCAAGAACCTCACCGACGAACTGGCCTCGTTCCGGCCGACGTTGATCCTCGGTGTGCCGCGCGTCTTCGAAAAGGTCTACAACTCGGCGCGGGCCAAGGCCCAGGCGGACGGCAAGGGCAAGATCTTCGACAAGGCGGCGGACACGGCGATCGCGTACAGCCGCGCGCTGGACACCCCGTCGGGCCCGTCGATCGGCCTGCGGATCAAACACAAGACGTTCGACGCACTCGTCTACAGCAAGCTGCGCGCGGTGCTCGGCGGCAAGGGCGAGTACGCGATCTCGGGCGGCGCCCCGCTGGGTGAGCGTCTGGGCCACTTCTTCCGCGGTATCGGCTTCACGGTCCTGGAGGGCTACGGCCTCACCGAGTCCTGTGCGGCCACCGCCTTCAACCCGTGGGACCGGCAGAAGATCGGCACGGTCGGTCAGCCGCTGCCGGGTTCCGTGATCCGCATCGCGGACGACGGCGAGGTGCTGCTGCACGGCGAGCACCTGTTCAAGGGGTACTGGAACAACGAGGCCGCGACCGCCGAGGCGCTCGCCGACGGCTGGTTCCACACCGGTGACATCGGCACGCTCGACGAGGACGGCTATCTGCGGATCACCGGCCGCAAGAAGGAGATCATCGTCACCGCGGGCGGCAAGAACGTCGCCCCGGCCGTGATCGAGGACCGCATCCGCGCGCACGCGCTGGTCGCCGAATGCATGGTCGTCGGCGACGGGCGGCCGTTCGTGGGCGCGCTGATCACCATCGACGACGAGTTCCTGGGCCGCTGGGCCGAGGAGCACGGCAAGCCGGCGGGTTCCACCGCGGCGTCGCTCGGACAGGATCCGGATCTGCTCGCGGCGATCCAGAGCGCGGTCGACGACGGCAACGCCGCGGTGTCGAAGGCTGAGTCGGTGCGGAAGTTCCGCATTCTCGCCTCCCAGTTCACCGAGGACTCCGGCCACCTCACGCCGTCCCTGAAGCTCAAGCGCAATGTGGTGGCGAAGGACTACGCGGACGAGATCGAGGCCATCTATCGAGGCTGAGCCTCGCTGGAACATTCTTGTGGCGCGGGCCCGGTGATCGTGATGGCTGCGGCCCGGCGGGGCTGATCGCGCAGTTCCCCGCGCCCCTAAAAAGACGGCAGGTGCAGCCCAAGCCCCTTTGGGGGCGCGGGGAACTGCGCGACGAGCCACAACGCACCCGCACCCACCCGACAACCATCCCCGCCGAGCTCCAAGAAGCAGCCGTACCGAACCCCTACAACAACTCCTTCAGCCTCTCCGCCAGCAGATCCCAGCGCCACTTCTCCTCGACCCACTCCCGCCCCCGCTCTCCCATCCGGCACCGCAGCTCCGGATCGCCCAGCAAGGCGACGATGCGATCGGCCGCGTCCTCCGGGGAGCCACCTCGGACGACCCAGCCGGTCTCGCCGTCGAGGACGGCATCAGGCGCGCCGCCGGAGTCGCCGGCGACCACGGGGAGCCCGGTCGCGGAGGCCTCCAGGTAGACGATGCCGAGGCCCTCGACGTCGAGGCCCCCGCGGCGGGTGCGGCACGGCATGGCGAAGACGTCGCCGGCGCCGTAGTGGGCGGGGAGTTCGGACCAGGGGACGGCCCCGGTGAAGCGGACGGAGTCGGCGACACCGGTCTCGTGCGCGAGCCTGCGCAAGTCCTTCTCGTACGGCCCGCCGCCCACGATCAGCAGCACCGCCTCGGGCTCTCTCGCCAGGATGCGCGGCATCGCGAGGATGAGCGTGTCCTGACCCTTGCGCGGGACCAGCCGGGAGACGCAGACCACGACCGGGCGGTCGGTCAGGCCGAGCCTGGCCCGGACGACGTCACCGCCCGAACCGGGGTGGAAGGTCTTCTCGTCGACGCCCGGCGGCAGTTGGGCCATCCGTGCGGCCGCCTCGGGGGTGAGCGCGGCGGCGATCCGCGAGCGCGTGTACTCGCCGAGATACGTGATCGTGTCCGTCGACTCGCCGATCCTGCGCAGCAGCCCGCGCGAGCCGGGCAGTTGCGCCCACCCCGCCTCATGACCGTGCGTCGTGGCCACGAGGCGCTCGGCGCCGGCCTTTCTCAGCGCGGGCGCCAGCAGCCCGAGCGGCGCCGCGGCACCGAACCACACCGACGTACAGCCGTGCCGGCGGAGCAGCCCCACGGCCCGCTGGGAGACCCTCGGAGTGGGCAGCAGCATGGTTGTTCGGTCGCGTACGATGACGAAGGGCTGTTCGGCGTCGAAGGCGGCCGTCGCCTCGGCTCCCTCCCGGCCCCGCTTCCACGTGGAGGCGTAGACGACGAGCCGCTCGGGGTCCAGGCGCAACGCCATGTTGTGCAGGAAGGCCTGGATGCCGCCCGGCCTCGGCGGGAAGTCGTTGGTCACGATCAGGGTCTTGTGCATCGCCGTCGACAGTACCGAAAGCACGGACGTACCGAACCCGCACCCAGCAGCTCCGCACGGCCGCGCTTCATGGCTCTCGCACAGGCGCGCGGGAAATCATGGCCGCACACAGGATCCGTACGGAAGAGGACAGGTGGGCATGACGGGAGCAAGGGGGGCGAGGTTCCCGTATCCGCTGGTGGGGGCCTGGGGCCTGACCAGGCTGATGCTGCTGCTCTTCGTCTTCAAGGTGTGGATCTTCCCCGGCCCCGATGTCACCAGCGACGTCTCGGTGATCTACCAGGGCTGGTACGAGGTCCTGCGCACCGGCACCTTCCCGCTGGACGACGTGACCTGGCAGTACCCGCCGGCCGCGGCCCTCGCGATCCTCTCTCCCGCGCTGCTGCCCTTCCTGGAGTACACCTCGGCGTTCTTCGTCCTCGCCTTCCTCGCCGACCTGGTCGCCTTCGCCCTGCTCCTGTACGCGGGCCGGCGCCCGGGCAAGTCGCTGCGCGGCGCCTGGGTGTGGGTGGTGGGCGTGCCGCTGCTCGGACCGACGGTGTACTCGCGGTACGACGTGATGGTGACGGCCGTCGTCGTGGCCGCGATCCTCGCGGGCGCCCGGCATCCGCGCGTGATGGGTGTGCTCGTCGCGTTCGGCGCGATGCTGAAGGTGTGGCCGGCGCTGCTGCTCGTGGGCACGGCGAAGCGGAAGGCATGGGGCTCGGCGGCGGCGACGGCCGCGGGGCTGGCACTGCTCTTCGCGGTGTCGATGCCCGGCGCGTTCGCGTTCATGACCTTCCAGCGCGACCGCGGGACCGAGGTCGAGTCCCTCGGCTCCCTGGTCTTCCACATCGCCCGGCACCACGGCTGGGAGGGCCAGGTCCTGCTCAACTACGGCTCGGTGGAGTTCCTCGGCCCTCATGTGGCCCTGGTGAGCACGGCGGCCCTGCTGCTGACGGCACTCGCGTTCGGCTGGCTGCTGATGTGGCGGCTGCTGGCGACACGCTTCCTGGCGCACACGGTCGCGGACGCCGCCTTCGTGGCGGTGCTCCTGTTCACGACGACCAGCCGGGTGATCAGCCCGCAGTACATGGTGTGGCTGGTCGGTCTGGCCGCCGTGTGCATGGTCTTCCGCGGCAGCCGGATGGGGCTGCCGGCCGGGATGGTCCTGACGGCGTGCTTCTTCACGGTCCTGGAGTTCCCCGTCTATTTCGCGAACGTCGTCGGCAGTGACGGCCTCGGCATCACGCTGCTGGTGATCCGCAACGGCCTGCTGGTCGCCGCGTCCGTCACCGCCGGCACCCTCCTCTGGCGCGACACGGTGTCGTACGCGACCCGGACCGAGCTGCCCGCTCAGACGGCCCGCACCCAGGAGCCGCTGAACTCCTGACGGCGCAGGCACGGCAGGAGCACCGCGCACTGCACGGCCATGGCGAGCGCCATCGCGAGACAGATCCCGGGCAGCCCGAACCCCGACAGGGCGTACGCGAGCGCCAGTTGGACAGCCGTGCCGAGCATCGTCACCCTCAGCAGCACGGGCGCGCCCCCGCTGCCCTCGAACACCCCGCCCAGCGCGATGCAGCAGGCCATCAGCAGCAGGTACGGCCCAACGCAGCGCAGGAACAACGCCCCTTGGCGCGCCACCTCGGGCCCGGCACCGAAGGCCTCCATGATCCAGGGCGCGAGGGCGAGCAGCAGAAGCGCGGCCGCCAGACCCAGCGCCCCGGACACCAGCACGGCCTGCCGCCCGATGGCCCACCGCTCTTCCCGACCCTCCCCCCGCGTGTGCGCGGTGTGGATGGCGGCGGCCTGCCGCACGGCGTAGAAGGCCATCGTGGCGACGTACATGACCTTGTACGCGATCGCGTACGCGGCCACGGCGCTCACGCCGAGCCGGGCCACCACCGCGACGAGGACGAGTGCGCCGGTCTGGCGCACGGTGAAGTCGGCGGACATGGGCAGGCCGGTCCTGAGCGTCCGGCGCAGCGCGGGCCCGGTGGCCTCGGCGGGGCGGGCGGACGCGGCCGCCCGGAGCACGCCGTTCCGGCGCAGCGCGCGCAGACCCACCGCGAGGGCCGCACCGCGGCACAGGACCGTGGAGGCGGCGGCGCCGCGGACGCCGTACGAGTGGATGAGCAGCGGGTCGAGGACCAGGATCAGCCCGTTGGCGAGCAGGGCGAGCCGCATCGGGGTCCTGGTGTCGCCCGTGCCCTTGAGGATGCCGTCGACGAGGTTCTGCGCGAAGAAGACGGCGATGCCCGGCAGGGAGATCGCGAAGTAGCCGACGGCGAGGGCGAGCGCGGCCCCGTCGTCGCCACCGCCACCGAGCACGAGCCGCGCGAGCGGTTCCCGCAGGAGCCAGCCGGCGACGGCAACCACGGGTGTGACCAGGGCGAACAGGGCCCAGCCGCCTCGCACGGCGGCTCGTAGCGCGCCCGGGTCCCGGGCACCCCTGGCGTGCGCGACCAGGACCGTCGTACCGGAGGCGAAGACCAGGGCGACGCCGAGCAGCACGTTCTCGGCGTTGGTGGCGACGGCGACGGCCGCGACCGCATCGGGGCCGAGCCGGGAGACCCAGACGGTGTTGATGATTCCGGCGGTGACGCTCGCCAGCAGCGAGAAGTACACGGGATGCGCGAGCGATATCAGCTGCCTGCGATGGTCGTTCACCGAACCCCCCGATCAGAACCCTGTCGATCTGGATCCCCTCGATCCGAGCTACCTCGTTTAGAGGTAGCTCGATAAGAGGTAGCATGCCGGTACGAGGCGCGCAAGCACACACGAGCGAAGGAGCAGCCGCCGGTGCTGGAGCTGTCGATCCTGGGCTTTCTCTCCGAAGAGCCACTGCACGGATACGAGTTGAAGGAGCGCATCAAGGCGCTCAGCGGCCATGTCCGGCCGGTCAGCGACGGCGCGCTCTACCCCGCGATCACCCGCCTGGTCACGGCGGGCCTGCTGGACCAGCACACCGAGCCGGGGTCGAGCGCGGCCCCGCGCCGCATCCTGTCCCTCACCGAGCAGGGCCGCGAGACCCTCCTGGAACGCCTGCGCCACCCCAAGGACGTCGAGATCACCGACCAGGTCCGCTTCAACACGCTGCTCGCGTTCCTACGGCACCTCCCCGACCGCCACGAGCAGGCGGCGGTACTCCGAAGGCGCCTGGACTTCCTCGACACTCCGACGAGCTTCTTCTACCGGGACGACCGGCCGGTACGGGCGGAGGAGACGGCCGACCTCTTCCGCCAGGGCATGCTCCGGGTGGCCCGGGCAACGGGCGAGGCGGAACGGGCATGGCTCACAGAGGCGATCACCCAACTGGAGAAATGATCGGCAGGCGGGGCGCGACGAGGGCCCTCAGCCGAGCCGATCCCGCACATACGCCCGCCACAACCCCGTGAACTCCTCCAGCGACGTACCCAGAACCTCCTTCATCCCCGCCTCCACCGCCCCCGCCCTCTTCTCGTGCTCCCCCACGGCCCGGTAGAACTCCCCCAGCCGCACCTCGCCCCACCGCTCGGCGATCAGCCGGCAGGCCAGCCACCCACCCTCGTAGGCGCGCGCCAGCGAACCCGCGTCGCCGCCGAAGCCGAAGTCCCCGTCGCCCGGCAGCGCGGCGGGCACCCGCCCCTCGACCACCGCCCGCGCCAGCTCCGGCGCGGCCTGTGGCGCCGTGCGCCCGGTGCCGCGGTAGCCGACCCAGTCCGCGTACCCCTCGGAGAGCCACAGCGGGGTGGCCGCCGAGGTCGCCGCGCGGGTCGCGACATGGGTCGTCTCGTGCGTGAGGACGACCTGCCGCCCGAAGGCGCCGAGCACCCCGTACGCGTCGGGGTTGACGATGATCCGGTCGGCGGGCGCCTTCGCGGACCCGCCCGCCTCGCCCGTGGTGACCGCGGCGATCCCCCGGTACCCGGACGCGGGCGCCCCGAGCAGCCCCGCCATCCCGTCCAGCGACTTCGGTACGAGGACGACGACCCGCCGCGACCAGTCCTCGCCCCACGCCTCCCGCACCGCGGGCACCGCCCGGTCGGCCAGTTCCGCGTAGTGGCGCAGCGCGTCGCGCGGGCGCCCGACGCCCAGGACGAGGCTGTGCTCGCCGCGTACGGCCTGGACGGCCCCCTGCTCCCACAGCTGCTCGCTGGAGTCCTTGGCGGGCCGGTCGTCGGTCACGTACCAGCGCCCGTCGGCCCGTGCGAGGCTCAGGGTGCGGGCGGTGACGATGGGGGCCTTGTCGTAGCCCGCTATGCGGTAGCGGAGTTCCGCGTCGGCCGTGGCGCGGTCGCCGGAGCGGTGGAGGCCGGTCACGCGGTAGGCCCAGTCGGCCAGCGGGACCGCCCGCAGGTTCCTGAACTCGGTGCGTGCGGCGGCCCGTTCTCCGGCGGCGAGGGCGGCCGGTGCCTGCGTCGCCACGAACTCCCGCTCGCTGCCGTCACGTACCGCCGCCGCCCGTGTGTCGAGCACGCCCTGGACGTCGCCGGACGCGCTGTCGGTCCCGGAGCCGCCGCCGCAGCCGGCCGACGCGGTCAGAGCGGCCAGCAGCAGCCCCACGACCCACCTCGGCGCACGCCCACGACCAGCCACGGCCCTGATCGTACGGCGCCCGGCCCGTGTGGTCAGGGGCGCGTCACGGTGTTGACGGGCATCATGCCCACCGGGTCGTAGCGCACCGGGGCGCCCGGGTACGGCGCGTGGATCACCTGGCCGTTGCCCACGTACATGCCGACATGGCTGGCGTCGCCCCGGTAGGTGACGATGTCACCGGGCTGCGCCTGGGAGAGCGGCACCGGCCGTCCGGTGTGCGCCTGGGCCTGCGAGGTGCGCGGCAGACCGACACCGGCCTGCGCGTACGACCACTGGGTGAGGCCCGAGCAGTCGAACCCGGTGGGTCCGTTGGCGCCCCAGACGTACGGGCGGCCGACGGCCGAGCGGGCCGCGGCGACGGCGGCGGCCGCGCGGCCGGAGGACGGGACCGCGCCGGTGAGGTCGGGGACACGGCCGCCCGAGCGGGAGGCCCGGTCGTAGGCGGCGCGGTCGGCGTCCGGCATGGCGTTGAGCAACTGCCGTGCCTTGGACAGCTTCTGCTCGACGGTGCGTTTGTGCCGGGCGACGGCCTTGCGGCTCTTGTCCAGTTCGGTGAGCTTGCGGGTCGCCTCCTCGCGCTCCTGGGAGAGATCGCGCATGGCGCCCTGCAGTTCCTTGAGTTCCCCGGCCTGGCGGGAGCTGATCCGGTCGAGCACGGCCGCCTTGTCGAGGTACTCGTCGGGGTCTTCGGAGAACATCAGCGCCAGTGAGGGATCGAGGCCGCCGGAGCGGTACTGGGCCCCGGCGAGCGAACCGAGCGCGTCCCGCATGGTGTTGATGCGGTCCTGCTGTCTGGCGATCCGGTCCTGCGCCTTCTCCACCTGGTCGCGCAGTGTGTCCGTGCGCTCGTCGGCCTTGTTGTACGACTCGGTGGCGTGCTCGGCCTCCTCGTACAGCCGGTCCACCTCTGCACGGGTGTCGTCCTGCGGCGCGGCGCCGGCCGGCAGGACGCCGAGGGCCGCGGCCGCGGCGGTCAGTACGCACAGGGTGGCGCCTCGGGCGCCCCGGTCGAAGCCGGACGGTACAAGGCGGCGATGGGACCCCACAGGAAGCCGCACTCCCTTCCGCTGACGTGCCCCCGGAGTTGGGGGAAACGCGGCAGACAGTAGCCGTGCGACTACGCGGTGGCCAAAGACCCATACGGGTACACAACGTGACGCCCCGCCTCAGACGCAGGTCATCAGCGGGGCGTGGGGTCAGCGCGAGGTACGGGAATTCGCCCGTTCGGGCGGCGTGGCGATCAACCTCCCGGCGGGCCCGGAGAGACTCCGGACCCAAGGACGGATCGGATCACGGACGACCGGGCGAGGGAGCCCGGGATCAGACCCGGACGCCGAACTGGAAGGTACCGATCGTGCTCATCGACTCGAGGCGGACGACGGCGCCCGGCTTCGGTGCGTGCACGATGACGCCGTTGCCCGCGTACAGACCGACGTGGCCGAGGCTGTTGAAGAAGACCAGGTCGCCGGGCTTGAGCTGATCGCGGCCGATCTTCACGCCGTCGTTCTGCTGCGTGTAGGTGGTCCGGGATATCGACACACCGGCCTGGCCGTACGCCCACTGCGTCAGACCGGAGCAGTCGTACGAGTTGGGGCCGCTGCCGCCGGAGACGTACGGCTTGCCCATCTGGGTCTTGGCGGCGGCGAGGGCGGCGGCGCCGCGCTCGGAGGCGGGCACCTCGTTGCCGAGCTCGATGCGGTCCCCGGCGTCCCGGCTGGCGCGCGTGTCCGCGGCGTTCAGGGCCGCCTGCTCCTTGGCGGTCAGGGTGTTGAGGAGCTTGCGCGCGTCGGCGAGCTTGGTCTGGACTTCCTTCTTCTTCTGACCCAGGGTCTTACGGGTCTCGGAGAGGTCCTTGAGCTTGCCGGCGGCTTCCTGACGCTGCTGGGCGAGGGTCCGCTGCTTCTCCTGGACCTTCTTCAGCGCCTCGACCTGCTGAGCGCTCAACTGGTCGATCGTGGACGCCTTGTCGAGGTAGTCGTCCGGGTCGGAGGAGAGGAAGAGCTGGACGGAGGGGTCGATCGCGCCCGTGCGGTACTGGGAGCTGGCCATCAGACCGAGGCTGTCGCGCATGGTGTTGAGCTCGTCCTGGCCTCGCGCGACCTGGTCCTGGATGGTGTCGATCTCTTTTTCGAGCTTTTCCTGCTTCTCCTCGGCCCCGTTGGCCTTGTCGGTGGCGCGCTCCACCTCTTCGTAGAGCTTGTCGACCTTGGCCTTGACCTCGTCCTTGCCCGGCTTCTCGCTGGGCGCGGCGTTGGCCGCCTGCGAACTGAGGGCCACGGCTGCAGCGGCGGCGGTGGTGAGCACGGTCACACGGGTGCGGCTCGGCTGCTTCGGTCGACGGTGGGACGCCACGGAGGCGAGCTCCTTCATTACCTCAGCCGCCCACCGAGAACACCGGTTGGCGGTGCCCCTCCACCGTCACTCCCAATGAGTGATCACCCGAGTAGAGGTTCGACGGCTGACCCTAGTGATGTTCCTGTGATCAGTTCAAATCCTCCTCGGAAAAATCTCGGTCGCCGACCGTATTCTTTGCACTCAACTCACATGCAGTAATGCTCGTTTGACGCTACGTTGCGTGAAGGTTTCTCCAATTCGGGCAAGATGCACATGTGTTGCACTTGGGGTGCCTGTTACGTAGGTGACGTACACCATCAGAAGGTCGGCCGCGCGAAATTCCCTTGCGGGGCAGCTTGAAACCCGCTCGGCCGGACGCGTGGAACCGACTGCCCAGACCCTCGGGACCGGCTCGCTCAGCCGCGCGAGAAGCGCTTCAGGAGCACCGCGGAGGCCACCGGGCGCGCCCCCGCCTTCGCCACGCCGTCGGCCACCTCGCGGTCGGTCGAGACGACGATGACGGGCCGCCCGGGCGGCTCGGCGCGCACCAGCTGACGGATCACCTCGTCGGCGGTGACGCCCGGTTTGGAGAAGAGCACCCGCACCCCGCGCGGCGGAGCGAGCAGCACCGGGGCGGCCAGCTCGGCCCCGTCGAAGACACAGGTGACCTCGGCGCCGGTCTGCGCGGCGAGCTGCGAGAGCTGCCCGAGGAGCCGCAGCCGCTGCTTCTCCAGCGGCATCTGCGGATAGCCGGTCTTGGTGACGTTGTAGCCGTCGACGACCAGATGGGCCTGCGGCAGCGCGAGCAACTGGTCGAGGATCGCGGGATCGTTTTCGGACAGCGCCCGGGCCGCGATGTCTTTTGGTGTCATCCGTCCCGGTTCGACCGCGTCCACGGTCTCCGCGGGCCGTACCGACACGGGCGGCAGGGCGAGTTCACGCCGCAGCCCCTGCGCCGCGTCGAGCACGGTGTCAAGGAGCAGCCGTACGCGCATGTCCTCGACGCTGCGTCCCTCGCGGGCCGCGCGGCGGGTGGCCTCCAGGGTGGCCTCGACCTCGCTCAGCCGCGCCTTGAGCCGCCGGGTCTCGCTCTCGGCGGCGGACACATGGGCCTGTCCCTCGCCGCGGACGACCTCCATCTCGCCCCGCAGCTTGCGCAGGGCCGCCTCGCCGCGTTTGACGTCACTCAGGGCCCCACGCAGCTTGCGGTGAAGCGATTCGGCTTCCTTCTTCGCCGACTCCAGCTCCGTCCGCAGCCGCTCCGTCTCGGTACGGGTCTGGCCGCGCGCCTCGGCGAGTTCCTCGCGCAGCCGGTCGAGCTCGGCGCGGGTCTCCTCGTCGGCACGCTCGGCGTCCGCCCGAAGGGCCTCCTCGCCCGCGGCGGTCACCAGTTTCACCCAGCCCGGGGGACGCAGCACATAGGCCGCGGCCGCCACGTCCAGCGGGTCCGCGGCCGGGGGCGGCGAGCCGGAGTCGAGGGCACCGGTCAGCTCCGACTGGGCCTCTCTGAGCTTCTCGGCGATGCGCTGTCTGAAAAGTGGGTCCGTCTCCAGGGCCGCCGCCATCGCGTTGCCCGCGAACTTGGCACGACGATTGGGGGCGAACCGGGCGTACTGCCGCAGTTGTACGGGCAGTTCGGCCACGGTCAGCCCGCCGAAACCGTCAGAGACGATCTGTACGACCCTGCGACGCACGCCGTCGGGCAGCGGACGGTCGAGCACCTCGGCGGCGCCGTCGTCCGGCTCCCCGCCCGTGGTGGTCTCCACCATCCTTCACCCCATTGTCCGTGCGGGGCCCGCTCCTGTCAGGAGCCGGCGCCCGGCCTGTCCACCAGTTCCACCTGATCCACCGCGTTGCACCAGCGACAGCGCACCGACTCGATGGTCTCACTGACCACCTCGCGCTCCTCGATCTTCGGTTCCCCGGCCAGGTCCAGATGCACGTACTCGACGACCTTCGACGACCGTGTCACGTCGAAGCGCGTGAGGTTGCCGCAGAGCGTGCAGCGCCACCGGGTCTCGGCGGTCGGCAGGGGTACCGTCATCGTTGCAGTCGCTCACTTTCCTGAGTCCTCATGCCGCACCAGGTTCCCTGGAGCGTATGGCTCGTAACCCTAAGGCCTGGCGGGTACTCGACGCCCGTCCACCGGGAGCGGCGAGGCGCTCTGTGCGGTTCGGTCCCGTTACGTCATGCTCTGCTCATGATCGGCAACTGGGGCAGGCCCGTCGAGAAGGCAGCCAGGGCGGTCCGGGGTCAGTCCGCTCCGGTGACCTACGGACTGATCGCCCTGTGCTGCCTGGTCTTCGTGATCGGTCCGCTCTCGGGCCTCAGTCCCGCGTACGGCACCGGTGACGAGCTCCTTTCCGCGCAGCGGGCCTATTTCGAGCGCTGGGGCGTGGTGCCCGTCGAACTGTTCGAGGGGACACCGAGGGCCGCCCTCACTCCGGCCACCGCCCTCTTCGTGCACGGCAGTTGGCTGCATCTGCTGGGGAACATGCTCTTCCTCTATGTCTTCGGGGCGATGGCCGAGGAGAGGATGGGTCACTTCGCGTTCGCCCTCTTCTATCTGGGCTGTGGCTACCTCGCCCTGTTCGGCTACGCGGCCGCCCACTCCGACTCCGCGCAGACGCTGGTCGGCGCGTCCGGGGCGATCTCCGCGGTCCTCGGTGCGTTCCTCTACCTGTTCCCCAAAGCCCGGGTGACCAGTCTCTTTCCGTTCCTCTTCTTCCTGCCGCTGCGGTTTCCGGCCTGGGTGGTCCTGCCCTTCTGGGTGTCCCTCCAGTGGATGGCGGCGAGCCGCGCGACCCAGGGGCCGGCGGTGGCGTATCTGGCGCATCTGCTGGGGTTCTCGGCGGGGTTCCTCTACGCGTGGGTGCGCTATGGACGTACAGCTAGAGTGAAATCCCCAGCGACGGCCACCGAGGGAGAAAACCAGCCGTGATCACCGCGATCGTGCTCATCAAGACCAGCGTGGACCGGATCCCCGAGATCGCGGAGTCGATCGCCGCCCTGGACTCCGTCAGTGAGGTGTTCTCCGTGACCGGCACCTACGACTTGATCGCCATGGTCCGGGTGAAGGCGCATGACGATCTGGCGGATGTGATTCCCGGGATGATCAGCAAGATCCCGGGGGTGGAGGGGACGGATACGCATGTGGCGTTCCGTACGTACTCTCAGCATGATCTTGAGGCTGCGTTCGCCATTGGGCTCGACAACTAGTTCGCCCCTGACGGGGCCGGCCCGGATGAAGAGTTCTTCATCCGGCGCTCATCCGGGGGCATCGGTGAGGGCCGCAGCATCGGGGCCATGGTTTTCTCTCATCGGATGGCGGCTCTCGCCGCTGTTGTGGTGATTCCCCTGGGGATCGCCGCCACGAGTTACGCCCTGACCGACAGTCCGGAGTCTCCGAAGGTGCCGCCCAAGGTGGAGCTGGAGAGTGGGTCGCCGTCCGCGACGCCCACGTCGACCGCCTCTCCCACGCCGACTCCGACGCCGAGCGACGAGGTCGTGTCGCGGCCTCCGGTGAGTGACGACGATGACGATGACGACGGACCCGGGGACGACGGCTGAGCCCGTACCCGCACCCATGTCCGATTCCGGTCTCGATCCCGTTCCCGCGCGTCGGCGGATCTCGGCCCGGGTCCGCATCCTGCTCTGGCTGCTGCTCGTGATGGCCGTCGCGCTCGCCGCCGTGGCCACGACCACCCGTTCGATCCTCCTGCGGGACGTCGACTCCCGCGTCAGCGGTCTGCTCGCCCAGGAGGCGGGCGAGTTCGCGAACTTCGAGGAGCGGGGGGTGGACCCCGCCACCGGGGAGCGGTTCACCGAGCCGGGGCGGCTGCTCAAGGTCTTCCTGGAGCGGCAGTACGCCGATCCGGACGAGGAGCTGATGGGGCTGCTCGCGGGAGCTCCGGGCGCGGCGCCGGCGAAGCTCGTCCAGGACCGTGAGATCCCCGCGGGACTGCCCCTGCACCGGGACGAGGCCGGCCGCCGGCAGATCTTCGAGTCCGCCGAGTCCACCGGCACACTGCACCGCGCGGCCGGCGACGTCCGGTGGGCCAAGGTCGACATCGCCCGCTCCGGCGGTGAACCGGAGGCCGCCTTCGTGGTCGCCTTCCATCCGGGGCACGAGCACGACCGCGTGGACGAGGTGTTCCGCATCCTGCTCGCCATCTCCGGGGTCGCGCTGCTGATGACGACGGGGATCGGCTGGGTGGTGGCCGGGCGGATCCTCAAGCCGGTACGTCTGGTGCGTACCGCCGCCGCCCAGCTCACCGAGCAGGACCTCACCCGGCGCATCCCGGTCCGCGGCCACGACGACATCGCCGCGCTCGCCGAGACCTTCAACGCGATGCTCGACCGCCTGGAGCGTGCCTTCGCGGCCCAGCGCGAGTTCGTCGACGACGCGGGCCACGAGCTGCGCACCCCGATCACCATCGTGCGCGGCCATCTGGAGCTGATGGGCGACGATCCGGCCGAGCGCGAGGAGACCGTCCGGCTGGTCACCGACGAACTGGACCGGATGAGCCGCATCGTCGAGGACCTGCTGCTGCTCGCCAAGGCCGAGCGCCCGGACTTCGTCACGCCCGAGGCGGTACAGCTCGCCGAACTCACCGCCGATGTCTTCGTCAAGGCCCGCACCCTCGGCGACCGCCACTGGGAACTGGCCGAAGTCGCCGACGGCGAGGCCCAGTTGGACCCGCAGCGCATCACCCAGGCGATGGTCCAGCTGGCCCAGAACGCCGTGCAGCACACCGTCCCCGGCCAGTCGATCCGGATCGGCTCGCGCGTCATCGGCTCGCGTGTCACCGGCGGCCCCATCGAGTTGTACGTCGCCGACGCGGGCCCCGGTGTGCAGCCGCAGGACGCCGAGGTGATCTTCGAGCGGTTCCGGCGCGGCACCTCCAGGCGCGGCACCCGGGGCAGCGGCGCGGGCCTCGGCCTGTCGATCGTGCGGGCCATCGCGGAGGGGCACCGGGGCGGGAAGGTCCGGCTGCGGCAGACACCGGGCGGCGGGGCCACCTTCGTCGTCGTGCTCGACTCGGTGCCGGACCCGCTCCTTGAGGCGGACCGCGCATGAACACGTGTACTGCTCGTACCACCGGTACCACCCTTTCCGGAAAGGCCTGTTGGACATGAAGCGCATCCTGATCGTCGAGGACGAGGAGCGCATCGCCTCCTTCGTCGAGAAGGGCCTGCGCGCAGGCGGCTTCACCACGACCGTCGTCACGGACGGGGACTCGGCCTACGAATACGCGCTGACCGGCGGCTTCGACCTGGTGATCCTGGACATCGGGCTGCCCGGCCGGGACGGGTTCACCGTGCTGCGCGAACTGCGCGAGGCCCGGGTGACGGTCCCGGTGATCGTGCTGACCGCCCGGGACTCCGTACGCGACACGGTCGCGGGCCTGGAGGGCGGCGCCGACGACTGGATGACCAAGCCGTTCCGTTTCGAGGAACTCCTCGCGCGGGTGCGGCTGCGGTTGCGTACGGCGGCGGGGGTGCCCGAGGTCACCATGCTGCGCGGTGGTGACCTCACGTTGGATCTGCGTACGCGGCGGGCTCGCGCGGGCGAGCGGGTCGTCGACCTGACGGCCCGTGAGTTCGTGCTGCTGGAGCTGTTCCTGCGGCACCCCGGGCAGGTGTTGTCGCGTGAGCAGATCCTGTCGCATGTGTGGGGGTACGACTTCGATCCCGGGTCCAACATCGTTGATGTGTATGTGCGTTCGTTGCGGAAGAAGTTGGGTGCGGAGCGGGTGGAGACTGTGCGGGGGATGGGATATCGGCTCCCCGTGTGAGTGTTCCGTTGGGTGGGTCGGATTTCGGCTGCGGGTTCGCTGTGGCTGATCGCGCAGTTCCCCGCGCCCCTGAAAGGGGCGCCCCCGCCTGGTCCGTGAAGCTTCCTTCATGTGCTGCTCATTGGAGACTCACCGCCCCGCTGAACTCTGAATGTCGTGAGTCTGAATCTTCGGCAAGCCTCCGCCCTCTGTGTGGCCCTGAGCCTCTGCGCCCTGCTGATCGTGCCCGGCAACCTTCCCGGGCTTGGTGGTGATGCGCGGCTGACGCTCGCCGTGTTCGCGCTGGCGACCTGTGCGTGGATCGGTACGCCCATCGACGACACGTACATCGCCCTGGGTGCGGGACTCGCGCTCACGGTGACCGGGGTGATCAGCAGCGAGACGCTCTTCGGCACGCTCGGGGACGCGACGGTCTGGCTGCTGATCTGCGCCTTCGTGCTGGCGGCAGCCGTGGCCCGGACGGGGCTCGCGGGGCGGGCGGCGGCCTTCCTGGTGGGCGGGGCGGGCAGCGTCAGGCAGTTGGTGCATCTGACGACGGCCGCACTGGTGGTGACGGCCTTCGCGGTGCCCGCCACCTCCGGCCGGGCCGCGCTCGCGCTGCCGGTGTTCCTCGCGCTCGCCAAGGTGCTGGCCGACCGGAAGCGACTGGTCGTGATGCTGGCGCTGCTCTTTCCGACCGTGATCCTCCTGTCGGCGGTGGCGACCCTGATCGGTGCCGGTGCGCATCTGATCACGGTGTCGGTGCTGTGGGAGACGACCGGGGACCGTATCGACTTCACACAGTGGCTGCTGCTCGGGCTGCCGTTGGCCGTGGCGTCCTCCCATCTGGCCGCGGAAACCGTGCTGTTGACGACGACGCGGCGCGCGGACCGCCGAACTCCCGTACGGATCACGGCCGATGACATCCAGCAGCACAGCGAGCAGCCCGTCACCGGCCCCTGGTCGCCCGCCGAGTCGCGCTGCGCGCTGCTGCTCGCCACGGTGGTCGCGCTGTGGTGCAGCGAGCCCCTCCACCAGGTGTCCCCCGCGGTCGTCGCCCTGATCGGCGCGGTCGTCGCGGCCTCGCCCGCTCTCGGAACCGTGGGCCTGAAGGACGCTCTGAAGACGGTCCCCTGGTCGCTGCTCCTCTTCATGGCCGCGACGATGGCGATGGGTGTCGCGCTCGCGGATTCGGGGGCGGCGGGATGGCTGGTGTCCGGGCTGCCGGGGGACGTGGCCCCGTGGCTGTTCCTCGCGCTCGTCGTCGCGGTGAGCACGGCCGCGCATCTGGTCCTGCAGTCCCGTTCGGCCCGGTCCTCCGTCCTCGTACCGCTGGTGGTCGCGGCCGCCGTGGGCGCGGGAGTCAACCCGGTCGCGGCCGCGCTGGCGTCCACCGCCGCGGCGGGCTTCTGCCACACGCTCCCGGCGTCGGCCAAGCCGGTCACGCTCTTCGCCGAGATACCCGGCACACCGACGTACACCCCGCGCGATCTGCTGCGCCTGTCCGCGGTCCTGGCCCCGCTGACGGCCGCGCTCGTCCTGCTCTTCGCCCACACCGTGTGGCCGCTGCTCGGCATACCGGTCCTCAAGCCCTGAAGCCCGCAAGCCCGCAAGCCCGCAAGCCGTGAAGTCCTCAAGGAGCCCTCTCATGCTGACCCGTTTCGCCGTCGCCCCCAGTGGCTTCAAGGAGTCCCTGTCCGCACAGGCCGCCGCCGACGCCATCGCGGCGGGCGTACGCCGTGTCGTACCGGACGCCGAGGTCGACCTGATCCCGCTGGTGGACGGCGGCGAGGGGACTGCCCGGGCCCTCGCCTCGGCGACCGGGGGCCGACTGGTCGCCCTGCCCGCCACCGGCCCGCTCGGCGAGCCCGTGGGCACCCACTTCGCGCTGCTCGGCGCTGGATCCGGTGTCGGATCCGGCTCCGGCTCCGACCTCGGCTCCGCCGACACGGCCGTCGTGGAGATGGCGGCGGTGGCCGGCCTCTCCCTCGTCCCGCACAGCCTGCGCGACCCGGGCGCCACCACCACGTACGGCGTCGGCGAGCTGATCCGCGCCGCCCTCGACACGGGCGTACGCCGCATCCTCGTCGGCTGCGGCGACTCGGGTACGTCGGACGGGGGCGCCGGAGCCCTGCAGGCGCTCGGCGCCCGCCTGCTCGACGAGGACGGCTTCGAACTCCCCCACGGGGGCCGTGAGTTGACCCGCCTGCACCACATCGACCCGAAGGGTCTCGACCCCCGTCTGGCCCACACGGAACTGCTGGTCGCCTGCAACCCGTACAACGTGCTCTGCGGTGAGCGCGGCGTCGCCCGGGTCTTCGGTCCGCAGAAGGGCGCGACCCCCGCGCAGGTCGAGGAGCTGTCCGCGGGCCTGGAGAACTGGGCGTACGTCCTCACCCGGGACCTCCCGGTCACCTGTGACCTGTACGGCGGCCCCGGTACGGGTGCCTCCGGCGGCCTGGGCGCGGGCCTCGCCGCTCTCGGCGCCCGTCTCCTCCCCCGCTTCGAGGTGCTCCTCGACCACCTCGACCTGGACGCCCGCCTCGCCCGCGCCGACCTGGTCCTCACCGCGGAGGGTGCCCTGGACCACCAGACACCGCGTGGCAAGGTCCCGGCCGAGGTGGCCCGCCGCGCCAAACTGAACGGACGCCCGGTCCTCGCCCTGGCGGGCACCCTCGGCGAGGGCGCCCACACGGTCCCGGGCGTGGACGCCTTCACCGGCATCCTGCCCGCCCCGATGGCCCTGGCCGAGGCCCTCGTACGAGCCTCCGAACTCCTCACCGACGCGACCGAGCGAGCGCTGCGGATGATCCTGCTGGGGGCGGGGCTGCCACGAGGGGCGGGCGTGTGAGCGCAGCCCCGGCGGGGGGCGGCGGACACTCGGGGAGCCACCAGCCGGTCAGACCGGGGTCAGACCGGGGTCACACCGCCGGGACGCAACGCCCTTCCACCGTGCGGTAGTTCCACTTCGCGCCGTCGCTCACGAGTTCCTTGACGGCACGGACGAACCGCTTGACGTGCTCGTCGGGCGTGCCCGCCCCGAAGCTCACGCGGATCGCGTTGAGCGACTTCTCGCCGGGCGCCGCCTCGGGGGCACCGCACTCGCCCTGGGTCTGCGGGTCGCTGCCGAGGAGGGTGCGTACGAGCGGGTGCGCGCAGAACAGACCGTCCCGCACTCCGATGCCGTACTCGGCGGAGAGCGCGGCGGCGAAGTGCGAGCTGTTCCAGCCCTCGACGACGAAGGAGATGACACCGACGCGGGGCGCGTCGTCGCCGAAGAGCGAGAGGACACGCACCTCGGGCACCTCGGCGAGACCGGTCCTGACGGTGTCGATCAGGTGCTGCTCCCGGGCGACCAGCGTGTCGAAGCCGGCCTCGGTGAGGGCCTTGCAGGCGGAGGCGATGGAGTAGGCACCGATGACGTTGGGCGACCCGGCCTCGTGCCGTGCGGCGCTCTCGTGCCACTCGACGTCGACGCCGCCGTCCACCCGCCGTGAGACCTTCCGCGAGGCACCCCCGCCCGCGAGGTACGGCTCGGCCTCGGTCAGCCAGTCGGCGCGTCCGGCGAGGACACCCGACCCGAAGGGCGCGTACAGCTTGTGACCGGAGAAGGCGACCCAGTCGACGTCCAACTCCCGTACGGACACGGGGTGGTGGGGCGCGAGCTGGGCGGCGTCGAGCACGATCCGGGCGCCGTTCGTGTGGGCGGCGGCGGCCAGTTCCCGTACGGGCCACAGCTCGCCGGTGACGTTCGAGGCGCCCGTGACGCACACGAGCGCCGGACCGTGGGGGTCCCGCTCGGCGAGCGCCCGCTCCAGCGTGGCGACGGCCTCGCCCGGGGTGCGCGGGGCGTTGAGGTAGGTGACGCGGGCGTTCCGCCACGGGAGCAGGGACGCGTGGTGCTCGGTCTCGAAGACGAAGACCTGGCAGTCGGCGGGCAGGGCGGCGGCGAGGAGGTTGAGCGAGTCGGTGGTGGACCGGGTGAAGACGACCTGGTCGCCGTCGCGGCAGTCGAGGAACTCCTCGACGGTCCTGCGGGCGTTCTCGAACAGGTCGGTGGACAGCTGGGAGAGGTACCCGGCCCCGCGGTGCACGCTCCCGTAGTACGGGGCGTACGCGGCCACGTCGTCCCACACCCGCTGGAGGGCCGGGGCGCTGGCGGCGTAGTCGAGCGCGGCGTAGGTGACCTCGCCGCCGGTGACCAGCGGGACGGTGACGTCTCGCCCCAGCACGGGCAGCGACGCGGAGGTGTCACGGCACACGGGCTCGTCGGCGGCAGCGACAGCGGCAGTGGAGACAGCGGTGGAAACAGACATGGCGAACTCCTGTGAGGCAGGCGGGAACACCACGCGAGCGGGTAGGGCTCAAGCGCGGGTGAGGTGAAAAGGGGGGTGCGGAGGCGGGGCTCTACGCCCTATCGCATTCGCTTGCTCACAGAAGGCTCCCTCGGACGACCAGGACCCCTGGTGATGCGAGGGGTCCGCGCTTGCCGTAGACCTCACTGCCTACGGCCTGGTCTTCACCCGGGGCACCCCGCCACGGACGGAGGGTTGCCGGACAGCCGGCCGGGGCCTGATGGCTGTCGCTCATGACCTGCCTGCATCTTGCCACACGATCTTCCCGACGCAACCCCGCCGTCCGGATGCCGGAACGGCCGGGGAGCGACGGGGCCTTTTCGCCCCCGCCGCCCCTACCCATTCCCGTCCCTTTTCGGGGGCCAGCCCCCGAACCCCCGCTCCTCAAACGCCGGAGGGGCTGAATACTTCGCAGCCCGGGCCGACACCATCAGCCCGTCCGGCGTTTGAGGACGAGCGCGTTCAGCGCGATACGGGGGTCTGGGGGCGGAGCCCCCAGGGGACGGGACGGGAAGGGGCGGCGGGGGCGAAGAAAAAGGCCGGCCCAGCGGCTACGCGTTGGTCGCCGCCACCCACCGCTCCAGCGTCGCCTTCGCCGCCCCGGAGTCGATCGCGGCCGCCGCCTTCACCATCCCCGCCCGGAGCTGGTCCGCGAGCGGCCCGTCCCCCGGCGACAGAGCCACCAGCGCCGCCGCGGAGTTCAGCAGCACGGCGTCACGAACGGGCCCGGTCTCCCCGTTGAGCAGCCGCCGGGCCACATCCGCGTTGTACGAGGCGTCGGCCCCGCGCAGCGCCTCCACGGGCACCAGCTCGATCCCCACGTCACGCGGATCGAACGACTCCTCGCGCACCTTCCCGTCCCGTACGATCCACACCCGCGACGTAGCGGTCGTCGTCAGCTCGTCCAGCCCGTCGTCACCGCGGAAGACGAGCGAGGAGTTGCCGCGCTCGGCGAAGACACCGGCCATGATCGGCGCCATCCGGGGATCGGCGCACCCGACGGCCTGCGCCCTCACCTTCGCCGGATTGGTCAGCGGACCCAGCGCGTTGAAGACCGTACGGATCCCCAGCTGCCCGCGCGCGGCGCCCGCGTAGCGCATCGCGGGGTGGAACTTCGCCGCGAAGCAGAAGGTGATCCCGGCCGTCTCGGCGACCTGGGCCACCCGATGTGTCGGCAGCTCCAGATTGACCCCGAGCTTCTCCAGCACGTCGGACGCCCCGGAGGCCGAGGAGGCCGCCCGGTTGCCGTGCTTGACGACCTTGGCACCCGTACCGGCGATGACGATCGCCGACATGGTGGAGATGTTGACGGTCTTCGCCCCGTCGCCGCCCGTACCGACGATGTCGACGGTCTCCCCCGGCACCTCGATCACGTTCGCGTGCTCGTACATCGCCCGGACGAACCCGACGATCTCCTCGACGGTCTCGCCCTTGGCCCGCAGCGCCACCACGAACCCGGCGATCTGCGCGTCGGTCGCCTCGCCCCGCATGATCAGGTCCATCGCCCAGGCGGTGTCGGCGGCGCTCAGGTCGCGTCCGTCCAGCAGGCCGTTCAGCAGGGCGGGCCAGGAACGGACCGCCGCGGTGTCGCCTCCTGCGGGGGTCACAGCGCTCATATGCCGCTCCTGGGTCGTCCGTCCCGCGATGGGGACGCCTGTGGGATGTGGAGTGTGGGGCTTGCCCGTAGCTCATCGCTCGTACGGGACCAGGTCCACCCTATCCAGCCCCGGGGACGGCAAAGAGCCCCGTCCGGGCAATGGACGGGGCTCCTGCCGTGGCGAACAGGTAGAAGATCAGTGGTGGCCGTGGCCGCTCGTGATCTCCTTGTACTCCTCGGCGGTGGGCTTCGGGATCTGGTTGTCCTCGCCGAAGTACGCGTTGCTGAGCTTGGCGCGCAGCTTCTGCGGGCCCTTCACCTTGCGCTCGACACCGTTCTCGTCGACCGCCGGGCCGATCACGGCCGGCTCGTACTGCTCGTGCGCCGTGAGGGTGTGCAGAGCCTCCTGGCTGAGGGGCTCGTGGACCTCGATGAACTCACCGTGCGGCAGACGCTTGATGATGCCCGACTCGCGGCCGTGCAGCACCTTGTCCTTGTCGCGGCGCTGGAGGCCGAGACAGATCCGCTTGGTGACGACGAACGCGAGGACCGGTCCGACGAAGAACCCGACCCGGACGAACCAGGTCACCGAGTTGATCGACAGATGGAAGTGGGTCGCGACGATGTCGTTGCCACCGCCGATCAGCATGATCATGTACGCGGTCACCCAGGCGACACCGAAGGCCGTACGGGTCGGCGCGTTGCGCGGCCGGTCCAGGATGTGGTGCTCGCTCTTGTCTCCGGTGATCCAGGACTCGATGAACGGATAGAGCGCGAGGATGCCGAGGAAGAGACCGAAGAGCACCAGCGGGATGAACACACCCAGGACGAGTGTGTGACCCCAGAGGTTGATCTCCCAGCCGGGCATCGCACGGATCAGACCCTCGGCGAAGCCCATGTACCAGTCCGGCTGGGCGCCCGTGGACACCTGGTCCGGCCGGTACGGTCCCAGCACCCAGATCGGGTTGATCGACGCGACCGCGGACACCATCGCGATGAAACCGAAGACCAGGAAGAAGAAGCCTCCGGCCTTGGCCATGTAGACCGGCAGCAGCGGCATGCCGACGACGTTCTTGTTCGTCTTTCCGGGACCCGCGAACTGCGTGTGCTTGTGGTAGAAGACCAGGATCAGGTGGCCGACCACGAGCCCCAGCATGATGCCGGGCAGCAGCAGGATGTGGATCGAGTAGAACCGCGAGACGAAGTCGCCGCCCGGGAACTCCCCGCCGAACAGGAACATCGAGATGTACGTTCCGACGATCGGCGTGGCCAGGATCGCGCCCTGGGTGAAGCGGACGCCGGTACCGGAGAGCAGGTCGTCCGGGAGCGAGTAGCCGGTGAACCCGGTGAACATGCCGAGGACGAACAGCAGGAAGCCGAACATCCAGTTGATCTCACGCGGCTTGCGGAACGCACCCGTGAAGAACACGCGCATCATGTGCACGAACATGCCGGCCAGGAAGACGATGGCCGCCCAGTGGTGGATCTGCCGGATGAGCAGACCGCCGCGGACGTCGAAGCTGATGTCCAGCGTGGAGGCGAAGGCCTCCGACATCAGCTGCCCCTGCAGCGGGACATAGCTTCCGTGGTACTCGATCTCGTTCATCGAGGGGTGGAAGAACAGCGTCAGATACACACCCGTGAGGATGATGATGATGAAGCTGTAGAGGCAGATCTCACCCAGCATGAAGGACCAGTGGTCCGGGAAGATCTTGCGCATGTTGGCCTTGGCCAGGGAGTAGATCCCCAGCCGGCCGTCGGCCCAGTCGGCGATCTTCTCGCCGGCCGGCGCCTTCTCGCGCGAGCGCCCCGGCCCGCCAGGGCCTGAGGGATTCGTGGAGGTGGTCGTAGTGCTCATCCGCGCTCCCAGAATGCAGGACCGACGGGCTCATCGAAGTCGCCGAGCGCCTCGAGGTAACCCTCGTCGTTCACGCCGATGCGCAGCTGCGGCAGGGCGTGACCGGCCGGGCCGAAGATAACTCGGGCACCGTCGGCGAGGTCGAAGGTGGACTGGTGGCACGGGCACAGAACGTGGTGCGTCTGCTGCTCGTACAGGGAGATCGGGCAACCGACATGGGTGCAGATCTTCGAGTACGCCACGATGCCCTCGTGGGACCACTCGAGCTCACGCTTGTCCTTGATGTTCTCCGGCTGCAGCCGGACGATCATCAGGGCCGCCTTGGCGATCTCGGTCTGGAAGTCGTGGTCGTGCTCCTCCAGGCCCTCAGGCTTGGCGAAGGTGAGCGAGCCCACGGCGACGTCGGAGGGACGCAGCGGCTCGTTCGTGTTCATGTTGACGAGCTGCAGTCCCTTGCGCCACAACGTGTGCCGCAGCTTGTCCTCCGGCAGCGGACCGAGGTCGCGCAGCAGGACGATGCCGGACAGCGGGAACAGGGTCAGCGCGCCGAACATCGTGTTGCGGATCAGCTTGCGGCGGCCGAGCGCGGACTCCTTGGCGCCCTGCTTGAAGTCGGCCAGCACCTTGGCCTTGACCTCGGGCTCCGCCGCGATGGCGTGACGCTCGTCGGTCATCTCCTCGTCGGACATCAGGGTGCGGGCCCAGTGGACCGCGCCCGCGCCGATGCAGAACAGCGCCAGACCGAGCGTCATGCCCAGGGCGAAGTTCAGTCCGCTGATGTGACCGAGCGGGAAGATGTAGACGATCTTGTCGGCGGGAATCGTCACGAACGACGCGATGAAGCCGACCGTGGCCAGCATCGACAGCGTGAACAGCAGGGCGACCGTGCGCTCGGAGCGCTTGGCGGCCCGCTCGTCGATGTCCTGGATCCGGTGCTCGTGCGGCGGCAGACCGGGGTCCGCGAACGGATGCTTCTCGTCCGCGACACTCACGGCGCCGTGCGCGTGCTCGTCGTCGGCCCGCTCGGCGGGCAGGTTCTCTTCTGGGGTCTCTTGGCTACTCATGACTTCTTGGCCTTTGCGGTCCGGGCGGCGACCCACACGGCGACGGCGATCAGACCGCCGAGACCGAAGATCCAGCCGAAGAGGCCTTCACTGACCGGCCCCAGGCCGCCCAGCTCCAGACCACCGGGGCTCTCCGAGTCGTTGCTGTTGACCGCGTCGAGGTACGCGATGATGTCCTGCTTGTTCTTCTCCGTCAGCGTGGTGTCGGGGAAGGACGGCATGTTCTGCGGGCCTGTCTGCATGGCCTCGTAGATGTGCTTCGGGTCGACATCCTCCAGCGTCGGGGCGTACTTGCCGTTCGTCAGCGCGCCGCCCTTGCCGGTGAAGTTGTGGCACTGGGCGCAGTTCGTACGGAAGAGCTCACCGCCCTTGGCGATGTCCGCGCCCTCGGGGTTGTACTGGGCCTCGGTAGGCACCGTCGGACCGGCACCCAGCGAGGCGACGAACGCCGCGAGCTGGTCGATCTCGGCCTGCGAGTAGATGACCTTCTTCTTCGGAACCTGCGCGCCAGGCTGCTGGGCCGGCATGCGGCCGGTGCCGACCTGGAAGTCGACGGCCGCGGCGCCCACACCGACGAGACTCGGACCGTCAGTGGTGCCCTGACCGCCGGTGCCGTGGCAGCTGGCGCAGCCGACGGCATAGAGCTTCTTGCCCTCGTCGATTGCTAGGGACTGGGCGGTTGTACCGGCCTGCGCCTCGTCCGCGGGCGCGAACGCGGTATACAGCCCCCCGGTGCATGCCAGCGCGAGGAGTAGGACGACGAGCGCCGCCAGCGGATGGCGTCGTCGTGCGGAGAGCTTTTTCACGGATTACCCCGGTGTCAGGATCTTCTGCGTCGATGCTTCTGGAATGTGCTCGGGAACGGGCCCGGCTACTTGATCATGTAGATCGTGGCGAAGAGGCCGATCCAGACGACATCGACGAAGTGCCAGTAGTAGGACACGACGATGGCGGCGGTCGCCTGCTCATGCGTGAACCTGCGGGCGGCGTAGGTGCGCCCGAGGACCAGCAGGAAGGCGATGAGACCACCCGTCACGTGCAGGCCGTGGAAGCCGGTGGTCAGGTAGAACACCGAGCCGTACGGGTCGGAGGAGAGCGAGAGGCCCGCGTCCTTGACCAGTTCGGTGTACTCGAGGACCTGACCGCCGATGAAGATCGCACCCATGATGAAGGTGACGATGAACCACATCCGGAGCTTCTTCACGTCCCCGCGCTCGGCGGCGAAGACGCCGAGCTGGCAGGTGAGGGAGGAGAGCACCAGGATCGTGGTGTTCGTCGCCGAGAACGGGAAGTTGAGATGTTCCGCCATCTCCTTCCAGTGAGTCGGCCCGGTCACCGATCGCAGGGTGAAGTACATCGCGAAGAGGGCCGCGAAGAACATCAGCTCGGAACTCAGCCAGATGATCGTTCCGACGCTGGTGAGGTTCGGCCGATTGACCGACGGGTGCGCGTGCCCGGTTTCTACTGTCGTTGCTGTCGCCACGACCGACATTATGTCGGTCGCTTATCTCGCCCTCACTCCCGGGGGTGCCGTTCGGAGTGTCTGTGGGTCGTGTCCAGCCCATATGGCCCATCGAAGCCCTGTCCGAACCGCTGTTGACCATGTGTTCAAGGGAGTAGCATCCGCGCATCGGACCCTGTCCGTATCTGTCTCTACGACGCTGACGTCCCGGAGGAAGAATGCAGCCGACCGCAACGGTGCTGGTCTACAGCGACGACTCCAACACCCGTGAGCAGGTGCGGCTCGCCACCGGCCGGCGGCCGGCCGCGGACGTTCCTCAGGTGGAGTTCATCGAGTGCGCGACGCCTGCCGCCGTCATCAAGGAGCTGGACCGCGGTGGCATCGATGTGTGCGTGCTCGACGGCGAGGCCGTTCCCGCGGGCGGAATGGGGATCTGCCGCCAGATCAAGGACGAGATCTTCAACTGTCCGCCGGTGCTGTTGCTGATCGGGCGGCCTCAGGACGCGTGGCTGGCCACGTGGAGCCGGGCCGACGCCGCGGTGACCTTGCCGGTGGAGCCTGTGGAGTTCGCCGCGGCCCTGGCGGGGCTGCTCCGCAGCAAGCGTGCTCTGAGCGCCTGAGCGCCCCGCGGGTGATGTGGGCCTAGACAGACTCCGGGCGTAGCCTCAGGCGGGCCTCCGGGCCGGGACCCTCCGGGGTGTCGGCCACGAGGGCGCTGCCTGTGCGCCATTTCTTCCAGGTGAGGTTCCAGTCGCCGAAGCCGTTGCCGAACGGGGCCATCGTGTCGCCGGACGAGTTGACGACCTGGACGATGTCGCCGGCGCGGATGTTCTCGTAGAACCACTGGGCGTTGGCGGTACTCATGCCGGTGCAGCCGTGGCTGACGTTCGCGTAGCCCTGGGAGCCCGTGGACCAGGGGGCGGCGTGGACGTACTCGCCGCTGTTGGTGAGCCTGACCGAGTTGTGGACGATCAGGTCGTAGAAGTCCGAAGCGCCGATGCTGGCGCTGGTCATGCGAACGGTACCTTCCTTGCCCAGTACGACCTTGACGCCGTTGCGGGTGTCGTAGCCCGGTTTGCCGGTGGTGACGGGGATCGTCTTGATCGCCTCGCCGTTCCGGTAGACCGTCATGGAGTGCGCCGAGGCGTCCGTGACGGCCTCCACGCGGTCGCCCGTGGTCAGGGTCAGAGGCTTGGCCTTGCCGCCCCAGAGGCGCTCGGCGACCTTTATCCCGGCCAGGTTGCTGCGGGCGCTGATGGTGGCCTGGGCGGGCCAGTACTCCTTGGGGCGGTAGTGCAGCTTCTTGTCGTCCACCCAGTGCCAGGCGCCCTCCACGCGGGGCCGGGAGTCGACCTTCAGTGAGCGCTCCACGACGGCGCGGGCGGCCTTGTCCTTGACCGGGAGGCTGAGCTCGGCGGTGACGGGCTGACCGACGCCGTACGTGCCCTTGTCGGGCCCGAACTTCACGTCCAGCCGCTTCGTGGTGGGGGTTCCGGTGTCGAAGTCGACAACCTTGCGGCCGGGAGCGCCGTCCTCGTCCTCGGTGCTCACGCGGACCCTGTAGTGGACGCCGGCGGCCAGCGGGGAGGTGCTGTGCCAGCGGCTCCCGTCGGCCGAGAGTTCGCCCGCCACATACCGTCCTGAGGCGTCCGTGGCGGTCACGTCGGTGATCCGGCCGTCGGAGTCCTCGGCGGTGATCTCCAGGGGCTTGTCCGGGTCGGCCTTCTTGCCGTCGTCCACGGGGGTGTTGAAGGAGATGTCCTCCGCGGCGTCGTACGGCTTGGCCGACAGCGGGTGGCCGTCGGAGCCGCAGGCCGTGACCCCGGCGCCGAGGGCGACTATGAGTGCCGTACTGACGGCTGTGCGGTTTCGCGGTGTGTGGCTCATGACCTCACGCTAGGAAGCGGGGCCGGACCCGGCGCGTCGGGTGGGCCGTGCGAGGGATGAGCGGTGTGGCAAAAGAGGGAAGCCCGGACCTCCTGACGGAGTGTCCGGGCTTCCCGTGCTCTGCGCGTGTTACTGGTTCTGGCTTTCGCCGCGGTAGTACTCGAAGACCCAGCCCCACAGGCCGATCATGATGATCGGGGCCGAGAAGTAGAGCAGCCACCAGCCGAAGATCACGCCCATGAAGGCGAGCGCGCCACCGATGCCGAGGGAGAGCGGCTGCCAGCTGTGCGGGCTGAAGAAACCGACCTCACCGGCGTCGTCGGCGACGTCGGCCTCCTTGTTGTCCTGGGCGCCCACGTCGACACGCCGGGCCGTGAAGGCCAGGTAGTAACCGATCATGATGCACAGGCCGAAGCCCAGGAAGAGCGCCGTGGTGCCGGCGGGCTCCTTGGACCACACGCCGTAGACGATGGCCATGGCCAGCACGAAGACTGCCAGCCAGATGAACATCTTGCCTTGGACCTTCACTTGCCGGCCTCCTTGCCACCAGCGAGGGCCTTCTCACCGTGACCGGCGTTCTCGAGCTGGTCGAGAGCGGCGATCTCCGGGTGGTGCAGGTCGAAGGCGGGGGATTCGGAACGGATCCGCGGCAGGGTGAGGAAGTTGTGCCGCGGCGGCGGGCAGGACGTGGCCCACTCCAGCGAACGGCCGTAACCCCACGGGTCGTCGACCTCGACCTTCTTGCCGTACTTGGCGGTCTTCCACACGTTGTAGAAGAACGGCAGGATCGACAGACCGAGCACGAACGAGCTGATCGTCGAGATCGTGTTCAGGGCGGTGAAGCCGTCGGCCGCGAGATAGTCCGCGTAACGACGGGGCATGCCCTCGGCACCCAGCCAGTGCTGGACGAGGAAGGTGCCGTGGAAGCCGATGAACAGCGTCCAGAAGGTGATCTTGCCGAGGCGTTCGTCGAGCATCTTGCCGGTGAACTTCGGCCACCAGAAGTGGAAGCCGGAGAACATCGCGAACACCACCGTGCCGAACACCACGTAGTGGAAGTGCGCCACCACGAAGTAGGAGTCCGAGACGTGGAAGTCCATCGGCGGCGAGGCCAGGATGACACCGGTCAGACCACCGAAGGTGAAGGTGATCAGGAACCCGGTGGCCCACAGCATCGGGGTCTCGAACGACAACGACCCCTTCCACATGGTGCCGATCCAGTTGAAGAACTTCACACCCGTCGGCACGGCGATCAGGAACGTCATGAAGGAGAAGAACGGCAGCAGCACACCGCCGGTGACGTACATGTGGTGCGCCCACACCGTCACCGACAGGCCGGCGATCGCGATGGTCGCGCCGATCAGGCCCATGTAGCCGAACATCGGCTTGCGGGAGAAGACCGGGATGACCTCGCTGATGATGCCGAAGAACGGCAGCGCGATGATGTACACCTCTGGATGCCCGAAGAACCAGAACAGGTGCTGCCACAACAGGGCCCCGCCATTGGCGGCATCGAAGATGTGTGCGCCGAATTTCCGATCCGCCTCCAGCGCGAACAGCGCGGCCGCGAGAACGGGGAAGGCGAGCAGCACGAGGACCGCGGTGAGCAGCACGTTCCACACGAAGATCGGCATGCGGAACATGGTCATGCCCGGCGCGCGCATGCAGATGATGGTGGTGATGAA